>JANXWS010000031.1 GCA_025351005.1 Pseudomonadota bacterium
GCCTTGAAATGCAGGGCGATTGAGACGACTGAGGTGGTGCAACAGGCCGGAAATTAACCCTGATAGTGGTCCGAATTATCAGAGCGGCTCACGTGAGCCGTCTTCCAAAGTCCGGATGGTCCGAGGAAAGCCGGCAGGTCAACTGCGCAAGATTCCTGGTCAGGCTGCGGCGAGACGGCGGTCGTGGTGGCGGGCGCCTGGATACTGTACGTCTGGTTCGCCACTGACTGGGATCGGCGGCGCCTCGGTTTCGTTACCGGTGACAATGGTCTGCGCATCGCCAGGGTTCTCTACGGCCTGGCCTTGATCCCCTTTGGCCTGGCCCATTTCGCCTATGTCAATCAGACCGCGGCGCTAGTGCCCGACTGGCTGCCATCGCATGTGACCTGGGCGTATTTCACCGGCTGTGCCTACATCGCGGCCGGAGTGGCGGTACTCATCGGTGTATGTGCCCGGCTGGCAGCCGCGCTGTCGGCGTTGCAGATCGGCTTGTTCACGCTACTGGTGTGGTTACCCATCGTGGCGGCAGGCCCAAACGCTTTCCAATGGAGTGAGACCGTCATCTCCGCGGCGCTGACGGCCGGCGCCTGGGTTGTTGCGGATTCCTACCGCGGCACTTCCTGGCTCGCCGTTGACAGGCGCTAGCAAATGGCGCGATGGAAACAGCATTCGCCGACTCTGGAATGCAGGCACGCCTACCGGTGGATCCACGTCGACGTCGATTGATCGCTGAGCGACCGATTTCGATCTCGGCTTCATTCTGGTCGTTCTGCCGCATCCGGAACCAGTCGACCCGGGGAAGGCCAAAATGGCCTGGTACCGGTGCCGCAAAGAGAACGAGCGGCCGTTCTGGCCGTTCAAGGGCCTTCGACGCATTTTCAGCCGCTTCGATCAACCCGACCTCATGTTCATGGTCGTCCTGCCCATCACCCTCGTCGTCGAAGCACTGCGTTGTTGTGAATCGGCGCTAGCCCGTCAGGAAGCTGGACGGATAATCAGCGGGCTCGCGCTCGGCTACCTCCACGGCGGTGACGTGGGCGGTCGTGGGTCCGACCCGTAACCACTCCACGAATGTGTTGATCCTGGAGGCGTCGCCGCATGCAAGCACCTCGACCCGCCCGTCGGCGAGGTTTCGGGCGTAGCCCGTTATCCCGAGCTCACGCGCCCGCGCCTGCGCGCTGCCTCGGTAGTAGACACCCTGAACCCGTCCGCTCACCCAGCAAATCCTGCAGGCCAAGCGCCGCACTCCTGACGTGAACAGCGTGAATACTACCGGTTCACGGTCCAGTCCAGTCGGGCCGGCTTTTCGGGCGGCGCCCACCGGCTGCGTGCGATCGCGGCTCGAACTTGAAATACGACCCTAAGCCGCGCCCTTGTTCGACTGCAAGGCGATCTCCCCGCTCTCGAGTAGAGACTTGAGATTGGAGAGAATGCGTGGCCAGCCGCCGGACACGGCCTGAATGAACTTTGACTCCGGCCGTTCCATGGTGTGGGCGATGCTCAGCTTCACCGCCGGAGGGCTGACGTCGGGGACAGCTTCGATTTCGAACGTGCAAAGTGAATCGCCTTCAGCTTTCAACTCGTCTTTACACTCGTTGCGCCCCTCACCACAAGGCGCCGCGGCCGCTCGGCCTCGACGATTTCCCCCGAGTCGGCGACCCGGCCATCGGAAAACAAAAGTTTCCAGGGAGAGCCGGGCTTCCAGTCGCTCTCGCAATGCATGCCGAACCAAGTATTGCCGCATGAATTCCGGGGTGGTCAGCGCGGACCACAGACGCTCCGGTGTCGTGCGGATGAAGGTGACGTAGACGAAAGTCGACTTGTTCATTTGTCTTCGCTCTCCAGGCGTCGTTTGAGACGGTGCAGCGCCTTGAGGCGCGGCTTCTCGAACTTGCGGATCCAGCGCTCGTAGATGTCCTGCAAGGGCACCGTGTTGATGAAGTGCAGCTTCTCGCGACCGCGCCAGCGCGTGGTCACCAAGTTCGCGGCCTCGAGCACGTGCAGATGCTGCGTGACCGATTGGCGGGTCATGTCGAGGTGCTCGCATAGCTCACTCAGCGTCCGCCCGTCGGTGGCGTAGAGCAGGTCCAGCAACTTGCGGCGGCTGGGGTCGGCTAACGACTTGAACAGAAGATCCGGTTCGTTCATGCAGTCCGGCACCTGCGTAAATAATATGCAGTTGCAGGACTGCATGTCAAGAGACGCGCCTTCGGGCAGCATTCGGGTCCGGGGCGGATCCGGGCGAGCCACCGACGGACTGGATGCCGCGGCGTAGGGCGAGGAATTCCGGCGGGCACCGAGGGGCCGGCGGGTGCGGCTTGGCGGAGACGAGCCTTTCAATAGGAGCGCTAGAAACCAGCTTCGACATGCCGCGACTCTGTGTCGCCAGGACCAATCGCCATGGAGCCACCGGTCGTCGAAGAGGCGGTGCTCGGCCAGCTCAGTGGACGCGCTCGCCGGCCACCCACGTCTGCAGGACCTGGAGCTTCCAGATGTCCTGCGCGGGGACGGTGAAGAAATCGCGGTCGACGAGGATGAAATCCGCCCACTTTCCGGGCTCGAGCGAGCCCAGGATCGCTTCCTGATGTTGGGCGTATGCCGCATCCAGCGTGAACGAGCGAAAGGCCTCCAGGCGGCTCATGGCCTGTGCAGGGTACCAGCCGCCGTGGGGCCGACCCTGGTGGTCGGTGCGGGCGACGGCAGCGTGCAGTCCGAAGAACGGGTTGGGCGACTCGACCGGGAAATCGGAACCGCCAGCGATTCGCGTGCCGTGCGACAGGAGCGCATGCCAGGCATACGCTCCGTGCAGCCTGTCGGTCCCCAGGCGCGCCTCTGCCATGTTCATGTCGCTCGTCGCATGGGTCGGCTGCATGGACGCAATGAGGTCGAGTGTCTTGAAACGGGGAATATCGGCGAGCGATAATACCTGCGCATGCTCGATGCGATTGCGCAGTTCGCGGCCACCAACGACCTGGTAGGCCGCCTCGAACGCGTCGAGGACCTGGCGGTTCGCGGCATCGCCGATCGCATGCACGTTCACCTGGTAGCCCGCGGCGAGCGCTGTTTCCACCTTCCGCTGCAGAGCGGCGCTCGAAAGAAACAACAGCCCCTGCTGGTCGGGCTGGTCCGAATACGGCGCGAGCAGAGCCGCGCCCCGACTGCCGAGCGCGCCATCGGCATAGAGCTTCACGGCGCGCACCGTCAGATGGTCCTGCGCGTAGCCGAGCAGCGGTCGCGCCGCGCCAAGCGACCGGAAATCGTCGCCTGTGTCCGTGATCATCGCGTAAATGCGCACCGGCAGTTCGTGCCGGTCGGCGAGCTGGCGGTAGAGGGCGATGTCACCCGCGCTCACGCCCGCATCGCCCACGCTCGTCAGCCCGACGGCGGTCAGCTGCAGCAGTGCTGCTCTGACCGCCGTGTCCCGCTCGGCAGCGGTCGGCTCGGGAATGACACTCTCGACGAGCGCGCTCGCCTGGTCGACCAGAACGCCGGTGGGATTGCCCGCGCCGTCTCTCTCAATTCGACCCCCGGGGGGGTCGGCCGTGTTCCGATCGATCGAGGCTGCACGGAGCGCAGGAGAATTCAGCCAAACGGCATGGCCGTCGACGCGTGTCAGCGCGACCGGCCGCTTCGACTCTGCAGTATCGAGGTCACGCGCGGTCGGAAACCGCCCGAGATGCCATTTCGCCTGATTCCAGCCCCAGCCCAGCAGCCAGGTCGCGGCCCCGTTTGCACGTGCATAGGTCCGGATCCTCTCCTGTGCCTGCCTGAGCGTGTCGGTGTCCGCGAGGTGAATCCAGGCCGATTCGCGCCCCAGTTCCAGGACATGACCGTGCGCATCCATGAAGCCCGGCAGTAACGTCCGTCCACCGCCGTCGATGACCTGCAGTCGCGGGTGGGACCGGCGCAGCCGGCTCACGTCACCCGCCTCGATCACTCGGCCGTCATCGAATACGAGACCATCGAAGCGCTTCAGTGTCGCCCCGGAAAGCGTGTAGCCGCGTACGTTCTCGATCAGCGTTGGCGCAGCGTTTGCCCCGGATGCCGCGAGCGCCACGCATGCCAGTGCCGCAGCGGTCGCTTCAACAATGTGTCTCATCTTCGACGTCCTGTACGAGCGGCGCGAGCACTCGCCATGATGATCGACTCCGGGACATCATCGACCACGAAGCGTCTCGGGCAGCGACCGCATGGCGAGCCCGCCGCGGCAGCGGCGTCGCGAATGTCCAGAAGAACGGGCCCAGTCTACGGGCGCGACCGCCTTCACCAGCCGGAGGCCGCATTGCCGCGTCGCTCGTGCCGCCGGCGGCGCCGACGGAACTCCGCCGTCGCGATGGCTTACGCGGGCCGGCGCGCGACCGCTCATGCTGTGGCCGGTTCGGCGGGCGACCCATCCTGCGGTCGGTGGGACCGGGCACGCCGCCAGATCGAGCGGCCAGCCGATGACTCCTCATCCTTGTTTCGATCATATGACATAACTCGCCGGCGGCTGCCAGCGTCATGCCGAGTTCATCGGAACTGGTGTAAGCTCCCGGCCAACGGTCCGTCCGCGATTTGAACCGCTGGGTATGTCGATCAACCAGCTGTCGAAAGCAACGGACCCGATGCTTAGTCGCAGATAACTCGAACGCTTGGTGGGGGATTCCATTTCTGGTCTCGTTCGCGGGACGTACGCCCGTCGTTCGCTCGACGTCAGCGCGACCGCGTGTCCATAGACGCCGAATGCCCGACCTCGTGCCTGGCCGTATCCAGGGATTCCACGTAGCCCAATCCTTAAGGAGGCGATATGTCTGTCCGACCGCTCGCTGCATTTTGTGCCCTGCTGCTCCTGCAACTGCCGCTGTCAGCGGCCAACGGCCAAACGGTAATCATGGAGTCCGATCAGCTCGCAACGAGCGCCGCGCTGGCGATGAAACCGGCGACGATGCATCTGAAGCTTGCGGCCGACGGCGGCGTGTTGGGTACGCGGACGACTGGCTCGGCGCTCGGCGTCGACTCCGTGGCGAACTGGAGCGGCTACTTCTATGAGCCCGGCGTTCCTGCGTTCGGCGGCCTCGCTTTCGCCTGGACCTACACGATGGTCGGTAGCTCCCCGTACGGCGCGGCACCGGCGACGACGATCTCCGCACCGGTTGTCCCGGTCAATATCGACCTTCGCAACTATGACGGCACGCCGCGCTACGTCAACGGCCACCGGCTCTTCTACCGTGCCCGGCAATTCGTCGAACCGGTGCTGGATTCGCCGATTTTCAGGCCGACAACCTTCGACTCAAGCGCCACGAAGACGCAGTTCACCGACGCGGTGCAGCGCGCCGAGTTCTACAACGCCGCGCCGGCCACCTGGCACACGATGCTGGCACCGGTAGTGCGCAAATCGCGCACGATGACGCTCACCCGTGGCACCTACCGTTTCGCACTGGATGCGGACGGTGACTGCTGCGCATTCGTGCTCGTCGACGTCAACGTGTTTGTGAACGCGCTCTTCCCGGCGACGGCAACTGATACCACGACGCCGATCGGTGCGGCCGAGAACGCGGGCGACATCACGACACGCGACATCTCCACGTTCCTGTTTCCGAACACGTTTCTCTACAGCCCGCCTTACCCGACTGGAGGCTGCTGCATCATCGGCTTCCACTCCTACGATGTGGAACCGGGCAGCGCCGCCAACGGCTGGCTCGAGAAGCGTTACGTCATGAATTACTCGAGCTGGGTCACACCGGGGATATTCAGTGACCCGAATTTTGGTGACGTCACGCCGCTCAGTCACGAACTGACGGAGACGTTCAACGACCCCTTCGTCAACAACACGACGCCGTTTTGGCTTTCGCCGAATGGCCAATGCAATGACATCCTCGAAAACGGCGACGTGATCGAGGGCTTGCCAAACGCCGAGTATCCGATCAGGCGCGACGAACGTACCTATCACCCGCAGAACGTCCCGCTGCTGCAGTGGTTTGCCGGAGTGACGCCGTCGACGGCGATCGGCGGGGCCTACAGCTATCCGGACAAAACCGTACTGCCGACCGCCAATGTGTCTCAACAGTTCGGTTGCGCGGGCCCGCTTTAGCGGGGCGATCCATGTCGAGTCCGGGCAGGCGGGGCGCATTCGCGTCCCGCCTGCGCGATCGGCGCCGTCCCTGACGGGCGCTTCACCGGGGCGCTTGCCGTACCGCGTCGTAGCAGCGCCTTCGCCGGCGGATGCACGCGGATCGGTGTCAGGTGCAGACGTCATCGCACGCTTCGCTGGAAGGCGGCCGACCGTCGACGGTCCGGCGCCCAAGGTCGCGTCGGCGGTCATCCACGCGATCGCTCTTGCATTTCACGCCTGCAGGCTGATCGGCGGTCGCGACGAACCTCCGGTACCCTGTGTCGGTCGCGAGCCGGGCCGTCGCGGCGCCGGCGAAGGCGTTGCGGCGTTCGCCTCCGCTTAGCCGGGCGTCATCGAGAAAAAAGCGGCTACGGCCCGACGTCCAGACGCCGGCGCATTGGCTGCGGCCGTCGACGTTGGCGCCAGGCCCACCGGTTTCACTCAACGCTGCCTTGCTTTGGCGGCGCTGGCGCCGGTACGCGAGCATGGGCACCGGGTTGATGTCCGCATACGCGTACCGGTTGCCGACCAGGTGGGCCGTGGCCTCGACGGCGCGACCGAGCAGGGTCCATCCGCGCGCGGGCGTCCGGCCGGTTCACCTCGATCGCGGCGCGATCCAGCCGCCCGTTGTCGGTCCCGGGGGACGAATTAGCCCTGCGGGTTAAGAGTGACTTCGCGATGATCGCGGTGCTGGCAATCGAGACCCCCCGCTCGACCAGCGCGTGGTCCCGGGCATCCCCCGGCAATATGAGGTCCCGGGAACACCCGACCCACGAAGGACACGGTTGCCTGTGACGGGAACAAGGCGAAAGCCCGGAGTGTCATGACCGGGATTCTTCCGGACGGAGGGATCGCATCCGCCTCAATCCGATATGGCCGCTCCGGCGTCAACGTGTGGGGTACGCGGTTCCATTCGCATGCGATTCCGACCGCACGGACGAAGTTCGAGTGCGGTGCGCCGGTGATTTCCAGGTCGCACCTGTCTCTCGCGCGCCGCCGGAGCGACGTGACGTCGCTGCCCGGAATAACACGGACGCGCGAACAGCGAACCGCCGTCCCTTACGGAGCCCGCCCCGACGACACGCTGAGCTCGGCCGACTGCGCCTCCGGCCCGAACGCCGTGACGACGACCAGGGCGAGTCCAACGACGGCCAATGTCCACGACAGGATGTACGCGTAATCGCCACCGTGCGATTCCGCGATCCCGGCCTGAAACGGCCCCATCTTCGCCATCGCGAGATTCCCGAGCTGGTAGGCAAATCCAGGCAGGATTGCGCGCACCGACGGCGGCGACAACTCGTTGAGATGGGCCGGCACGATTCCCCAGGCGCCTTGCACCATGAATTGCATCAGGAAGCCACCGACCGCAAGCATGACCGCCGTCTCCGAGTATGCCCACAGCGGGATCATCGGCAGCGCCAGCACAGCCGCCATCATGATCGCGCGCTTGCGTCCTATGCGCTCCGACAACGCGCCGAACGAGACTCCACCCGCCAGCGCGCCGAGGTTCATGACAATCGCGATGTGGCCTGTCGCCTCGGGAGAGAACCCGTGCTGGGCTTGCAGGAAAGTCGGATACAGATCCTGCGAGCCGTGTGAAAAAGCGTTGAAGCAGGCCATCAGCAGCACCAGGTAGCCGAACGTCGGAAAATAACTCTTGAGCGCGCTCCAGATGGCGGCGGCGGACGCATGGTGCGGCGCGGCACCAGCGAGCCACGCGGGCGATTCCTGAACGCCGACGCGGATGTAGAGAACGAGCAATGCCGGCGCCGCGCCGATGATGAACATGCCGCGCCAGCCGACGTGGACGAATGCATAGGCGAACACGACCGATGCCAGCAGGTAGCCGATCACGTAGCCTTCCTGCAGCAGGCCCGAGAAGAAGCCGCGTCCCTTCGCGGGCAGCGTCTCGAGTGCCAGTGCCGCGCCAACGCCCCACTCGCCGCCCATCGCAAAGCCGAACAGCGCCCGCAGCACCAGCAGCGTCCCGAGGTTGGGCGCGAACGCACTGGCGAACTCCACCGCCGAGAAACTGATGATGTTGATCATGAGTATCGGCCGTCGACCGTACTTCTCGGCCAGCCAGCCGAAGGCCAGCGCGCCGACCGGACGGAACGCGAGCGTGAGGAAGATGCCTTCGGCCACCGACTTCACGCTGGTATGGAACTCGGCACTGATCGATCGGAGGCAGAAGACAAAAATGAAGAAGTCGAATGCATCGAGCGACCAGCCCGCCAGCG
This sequence comes from Pseudomonadota bacterium, assembly GCA_025351005.1. Taxonomy (GTDB): domain Bacteria; phylum Pseudomonadota; class Gammaproteobacteria; order Steroidobacterales; family Steroidobacteraceae; genus CAIKZZ01. Next base: position 8,332 of record JANXWS010000031.1, read on the forward strand.
AGGCGAAGAATGCCCGCCGCTGCGGACCCGTGAGCATGCGAAAGTTGTTCAACACGTTCGTTGGGCTCCATGAAGGACGCTTTGCTTGGGCGCGTTTCGTCCCGCCGACGTTCGCCTGGCCTCGCGGCGGGGGCTGGCATCCGGGTGTTCGGCGCCTGACGTCCCGGGACGATCAGGCACGGGGCGTCTTCCCGGAGATCTGTTGCCACGGGGAAGGCGAAGCGCGGGGCTTACCGAATTCAGCTCCCGACGATTCGAGGTGGGGCCGGGTTTCGTTAGTACGTCCGCCGGACCCGCGGGCGACCGCGATTGTCCTTGCTCGTTAGAGTTGCTTCCTGAACCGCCCGTTTCCTCGGAGGACTGCGTCATGCTCGGCAAGCGGTCCTTGATACTCCGCCCTTGCTCGCCGTGGGAGACGTAGAGTGCGGACCCGAAGTCAAGGTCTGGAGCATCGGCGCCTATACCCCGAGCAGCTTCATCGGCGGATGATCCGTGAAAAGGTGACCGCCGCAGGTCTTGCACGACTCGCGGAAGCGGCTTGGCGTCCTGCTACAGGTAGCAACATTGCTCTCGCCCTTGGTAACCTTCAGGGCGTCCAAATTCCGCGGCGTGACGCGCTTGAGGGAACGGCGGACCAGTGGCAGCACGACTCGCAGTGACAGGACCCCATCGCTGCGGGCTCGCCGCATGCCGAGAACTCGGCCGCGCCACAGAAGCGATTCCCCTCTTTGTCGCTCACCGGGATCCCGTCTCAATTGGCAGGCACCGAATCATGCCGTCGGCTGTCATTTCTGACAACTCCCTCGCGGCGAGCACCGGAATGACGACCGTGCCGGCTGCGTCGGTGTCCTGTGGCTGGCGCACCGTCCCGCACGGACGCTCGCGGCGGGGCTCCTGCAGGAACCGACCGTCGGCCTTGATCGATCCACACCGGTCGAAATACGCTGTCCGCACGGCCGCTGCCGACCGATGTGGCGGCCGGCGGGAGGCGTGATGAACCGTAGGAAGGTGCTGCAAGGTGTCGCTGCACTGCCGCTCGTGCCGTGGCACCGCGCGTTCGGGTCCGCAGCCGCGTTTGCGCCGCTCGGCGACCGGCGTGTCCGACCCGGTGATCCGTCGTGGCCGAGCGCCGCTCGCTGGGAGCAACTCAATCAGGCCGTGGGCGGACGGCTGCTCAGGCCGGCGCCTCTCGCGGGCGACTGCGCCTCCGACCGGGGCGCTGCGGCCTGCACCGACGTCGTGAGAAACCTGCGCAATCCCTACTTTATCGGCGACCATGTATCCGGCACGCAGGTATCCGGCTGGTTGGACGCCTGGACACCGGCGCCAAGCGCCTACGCGGTCGCCGCGCGCAGTCCGGCCGATGTCGCGGCGGCCGTCACGTTCGCTCGGCAGAAGAACGTGCGCCTCGTCGTCAAGGGCGGCGGGCACAGCTACCAGGGCACGTCCAACGTTGCCGACTCCCTGCTCGTCTGGACCCGCGCCATGCACGAGATCAGGCTGCACGATGGCTTCGTCGCCGATGGCTGCGAGGCTGTGCAGGCGCCGACGCCAGCGGTCACGATTGAGAGTGGCGCGATGTGGATCGACGCCTACGACGCCGTCACGACCAAGGGTGGCCGCTACGTTCAGGGCGGCGGCTGCGCGACCGTCGGCGTCGCAGGCCTCATCCAGAGCGGCGGCTTCGGGTCGTTCTCCAAGCGTTTCGGCATGGCGGCCGCGTCCTTGCTGCAGGCCGAGATCGTCACCGCGGACGGTGTCGTCCGCACCATCAACGCCCGCAACAACGCGGACTTGTTCTGGGCCGTCAAGGGCGGCGGCGGCGGCAGCCTCGGTGTCCTCACGAAGCTCACGCTGCGAACCCACGAGTTGCCGGCCACGTTCGGCGCGGTTAGCGGCAGGATCAAGGCGAATTCCGATTCGGCGTTCGGGCGACTGATAGGTCGGTTCGTCGCCTTCTACGCCGACAGCCTGTTCAACCCCCACTGGGGCGAAAGCGTTTCCGTCCGGCCGGACAACACGTTGCAGCTCTCGCTGGTGAGCGAGAGCCTGGATGCGGCGCAGCAAGCCGACATCTGGAAGCCGTTCCTGGACTGGGTCGGCGCCTCGCCGGGCGACTATGCATTCGACGAGGGTCCCGACATCGGCAGCATCCCGGCCAGGGGATGGTGGGACGCCGAGGGCCGGCAGAAGAGGGGCTCGAAGGCGATGATCGCCGACGACCGGCCGGGAGCGCCTGGGGCGCATGCGTGGTGGGCCGGGGACCAGGAGCAGGTGGGCGCATTTATCCACGGCTACGACTCCGTGTGGCTGCCCGCCGCCCTGCTGCGCGGCCACCAGCGCGCGCGTCTCACCGCGGCGCTGGTCGCGGCGAGTCGCTACATGCCGGTCGGACTCCATTTCAACAAGGGACTTGCCGGTGCGCCGGCTGACGCGGTCGCGGCCGCCCGCCGGACGGCGACCAACCCCGACGTCCTCGACGCATTCGCCCTGTGCATCATCGCGACCGGCGCCGCCCCGCAATACCCGGGGCTTCCCGGCGCTGCTGACCCAACCCGGGCCCACCAGAACTCTGTCGCCGTAGACAAGGCGACCGCCGAGCTGCGCCGGATCGCGCCGCAGGCGGGTTCCTACGTCTCGGAAAGCAACTACTTCAATGACTCGTGGCGCCAGGCCTTCTGGGGAACGAACTACCCGAGGTTGCGCGCCACCAAGGCGAAGTACGACGCCGGTGGACTGTTCATCGTGCACCACGGCGTCGGCAGCGAGGACTGGAGCGCCGATGGCTTCGTCCGGGCGGACGTGCGTTCCCGCGATTGACCAGTGCAGGCAGGCCCAGTGCAGTCGGCCGGGTGGCCGGACTGCGCTGCGTCACCGGATCGAGGCGATCAGTTCGTCCGGATCGTAGACGTGCCCAGCCCTAATGACGCGATAGATCTGGCTGGCATTGTTGATGTCGACCGTCGGATCGGCGCTCAGTAGCACAAGATCCGCCGTCTGTCCCGGCACGATGCGCCCGGACGTGGCGTCGCGGCGCGCGGCGCGCGCACCGGTGACTGTGGCTGCACGCAGCACCTGCAACGGCGTCAGCCCGGCCTCCTGCATCAGGGCCATCTCGCGAAAGACCGACGGCCCGTGCAGCGTCCCGATGTTGCCGGCGTCGGTTCCCATCACAACCGGAATGCCTGCATCGTGGACGGTCTTGAGGTTCCGCAGCATCATGGTGGGCGACGGCGGCGCATGCGCTTCGTCGAGCAGCTTCGTCAGCCGCGGTGGCAGCAAGTCCCGGGGCAGATGCGCGATCCCGGCCATCATCGCTAAGATCTGCGGGTCGGCGAGGCGCGCTTCGGCGGCCGTCGGCCGCCACAATCCGGCGAAGGCATAGCCATAGCCGGAGTGCACCCAGAGCGTCGGGCAATAAAGCGCCCGGTTCCGCTTCATCAGCGCAATGAAGTCCCCGTCGACCGGCTCGTCCTCGACCGAATGCACCAGGTAATCGGCGCCCGCCCGAAGTGCGGCCTTCGCGGTCTCGAGCTCGGTGGCGTGGACCGCGAGCGGCACGCCCGCCTTGTGGGCAGCGGATCCGACCGCCGCGACGATCGCCTCCTGGGCGGCGAGGTCGGTGCCCGGCCGATGAATGAACCAGACCTTGACGTAGTCGGGCTTGCGCGGCAGCAAGCGCGCGACCAGCGCCAGTGCCTCATCGACCGAATCGGTCCTGACGATCGGCGGGTCGTCAAGCTCGAGCTTGGGGTCGCCGACCATCGAGATCAGCGGTCCGGCCACTGCGACATGCGGCGCGACCGCCGCATTGGCGGCCGCGGTCCGGACGTCGAAGTTCCAGAACGGCCCGCCGACGTCGACGACTGACGTGACTCCGCTCGCGATCCACACCTTGAAGGTGGCCGGCAGGCGCGCCTTGTTGCGGGCGACCTCCTGCGCATAGGGCACGACGGCCGTGAGGTCCATGGTGTCGGGACGCGTGTAGATGTTGCCCGACTGAAAGAAGTGGACGTGGCCATCGATGAGGCCGGGAATGATCCACTTGCCGCTGGCATCGAGCAGCCGCGCGCCGGCGGGCACCCGGACGGCGGACGCCGCCCCGATGCTCATGATTCGATCACCGTCGAGGATTATCGTCGCATCGGGCTCGATCGCGTCGCCGGCCGGGCGCACCGGGTGCACGACGGTACCGTGGATGACAGCGAGATAGCGCGGTGACGACGCGGCAACGGCGGCGTGGCCGCCGAGCGCGGCGATCAAGCAGATGGCGAACCGGCGCATCATGGCCATGACCACCTCGAGCGGCAGCCATTAGCCGCCAGCCGTTGCCCGGCGTTTCCGGGCCCGCGAACCTCGCCGCGGCGGCCGCGCGGGCGCGAGTGGCGCGCTGCTAGTGCTGTTTGCCGTCGTTCAGAGGATACGGGGTCGCGCCGCCCGACTCGAGGCCGCGACTGTCGGGCGGCGCCGTGCCTGTTGGCGCGGCGACCGCGGCCGACGGCCCGGCAGGAGCCGCAACCGAGGTCCCATCGCCACCGTGCGGCAGGCGCCGGAGGGCATCCAGCAGGCGCTGCGCACTCGCGGGCGGGGCCGGCGCACCGCTTGCCATGATGTCTGATGCGAGCGCGCCCGGCCGCTGGTAGTAGGAGGCATTCGCCGCGTTGTTCATGGCGATCACGGTGCCGTCGATGGCGATGCCGGCGAACAGCCCCTTGGAGCGCGAGTAGGAGTACACCTCGGCGCCGCCGATATCGGTCGCACCCGACACCTGCCGCCCGACCGGGCCGACCGCAACCGACGCATCGGCGCCAAGGGTCAGTTTGCCGCCGGTCACGCCTTCGACGCTGCGCCGGGTCGTAAACACGAGCACGATGTCGCTCGCCTGCAGGCCGGCCTGCCAGCCGAAGCTGCCGCCGAACAGCCGAATGAAGACCGGATTGCTCCACCGGCCCTGGCTGTCGCGCACCGTCAGCACGCCGGCGCCACCGCGCCCGCCGACGCCAAGCCCGACCTTGATGACCGCCGGCATGATCGCGATACCCTGGGCCCTCTGCAGCAGCCAGTCCGGGATCGCCTCGTCCGGCATGGACTGCGTCTCCTCGAGCACCTGCGTAGCGACCAGCAGGCGCGCCTCTTCGCGCGCGCCGGCCAACGCGGCGCCATTTGCGGCCAGCAAGAGCGCCACCGAAACGAGCCAAGGTCGCGCCGTCATGAGTGATCCCCTGTTACTGCGCCAATGGTCCTGACAGACCTCGGAATCCCGCCGGGGTTCCACGCGCGGATCATAACCGAGCGCGAGGCGCGCTGCGTCAATAGTCCGTTCGGCGGATAATGACCGTCCACTGAGGAGTCCCGATGCAGCTGATCGTCCGCCTGGCTGTCCTGTTGGTGTCGCTGTTTGCAGTCAGTCAGGCGCATGCCGACTGGGTGCGGCGCGAAGAGACGATCATGGGGACGCTCATCTACGTCGAGGCATGGCACGACGACCCGGTGCAGGGCGAGCAGGCGCTCGATGCAGTGATGGCGGACATGAAGCGTATCGACCGGCTGATGAGCCATTTCCGGCCGGACAGCGAGCTGTCGCAGATCAACATGCACGGCGCGACCGCGCCAGTGCCGGTCGCGACCGAGCTGTTCGACCTGATCCGCACCTCGATCCACTACTCCGAGATCACCGAAGGCGCGTTCGACATCAGCTACGCGAGCGTCGGCTACCTCTATGACTACGCGCGGCGCGTGCGGCCGACCGAAGCCGAGATCGAGGCGGCATTACCCGGGGTCAACTATCGCAACCTGATCCTGGATGCGGACCACCATGCTGTCGGCTTCGCGCGCGAAGGCATGCGCATTGACCTCGGCGGCATAGCCAAGGGCTACGCCTGTGACCGCGGTGTCGAGATCCTGAAGCGCTTCGGCATCTCACATGCGGTCGTGACTGCCGGCGGCGACACGCGCCTGCTCGGCGACCGGCGTGGCAAGCCGTGGATCATCGGCATCCGCCATCCCGACGACAAGAACAAGGTGGTTCTCAGCATGCCGCTCGCCGACGTCGGCATCTCGACGTCAGGCGACTACGAGCATTACTTCGACGAGGGCGGCGTCCGCTACCACCACATCCTCGATCCGAGGACCGGTCACAGTCCGAACGGTGTGCGCAGCGTGACGATCATCGGGCCGACCGCCACCGACACCGAAGGCTGGTCTAAGGGTGTCTTCATCAAGGGGCCGATCGAGGGATTCCGCCTGATCGAACAGTATCCGCAGATGGACGCCGTGGTCGTCGATCGGAACGGCAAGGTCTGGTACACGAAGGGACTGGCGCCGCCGCCGTGACGGCCGGCGGCGCGGCGGGCGTCAGAACCAGACCGACAGCAGGGCCTGGATCACGGTCGCGTTGAAGTGGTAGAGCGGCTCGGTGCCGGCCGGCAGCGTGCCCAGCGGCAGCCCCAGCGTCGCGTCGCGGAAGTTGTTGTAGCGATACATGATGTAGTCGAAATGCAGCGAGGCCGCCGCCTTCTTGATGCGCCAGTGCCGCGAGCGCAGGAAGTCGTACGAGAGCGCCACGCCGACGGAATCGCTGGTCTGGGACGCCAGTTCCCGGTCGCGTCCCATGAAGTTCTGCTGGTTCTGGGCCTGGAAAAGGTCGGAGTAGAAGGACGCCGAATTCTGCCGGTACAACCGGTAATTGACGTCCCCGATCAGCGCTTCCTTCAGGAATGGCTGGCTATAGGCGACCTCTGCGGTGTGGGCGCGAATGCCCCAGGTGTCGAGGAAGTAGCGGTACTTGCCGGTGACCGCGCCGTGCCACGGCAGGTAATACTTGAGCCGGCTCGTGAGCGCGTTGCTGGTGCGGGTGCCGGGATAGATCTCGGCCGCGGTGTTGTAGCTGGCCGGGTTCAGGGTCGCCAGAAAGCGGTAGTCGCGGTAGGGGTTCTGCAGGTAGCCCTGTTCCGTGATCGCCTCGTAGTCGAATCCGCCGACAAGGTTGCGGCTCAGCACCTGCGACAGGCTCAGCGACCAGCTCTTGCGGTCGACGCGCGCGCGGAAGTTCGGGTCGCGCCGGTGGGTGGCTGCTTCGATCCGCGTGACGATGTCCCAGCCGCGGCTGGCGCCCAGCGTCACGCTGGTCATGTCGCCGAACATGTCCTGCTTGATCGCGACGTTGACGGTGCTCGAGTCGTAGTCGTTCTCGACGCTATTCTGGACGCCGGCCGTGTAAGTGGTCTTGCCATACAGGTAGTCGACGCTCAGCGTCTTCTTCTTGCGCTCTTCGCGCAGCGGACTCGCATGCACCACGATCATGTCGATCGAGGCGCCCGTCACCTGGTCCACCAGGAAGCCGGCGCTCACGGACACGGTGTCGGCGAAATTCTTGCGCACCAGGATAGACGGTCCCTGCACGGTGATGCCGCCGCCCTCATACGTCTTCCACATGACGTCGGCGCGCTCGTCCGGCAGCACCCCGGCGAAGGCCCCAGCCGCGAACAAGAAAGCCACGGCGGCGGCCGCGAGATGCCGGAGCGCGAGGCGTGGCGTCATGGCAGCGTCATCCGTACCCTCGTGGCCACTCAGTTGCAGCCGCAGCCGCCGCCGGTCTCGCCGGTCGCGCCGCGTGCACCCTCGCGATTTTCCCGCACCTCCGTGATGAACGAGGTCGAGATCGGGTCCCGGTCCCACTGCATGACGCGCGCCGCGAGATGCTCGCGTTCGTAGGGCTTCACCCACGGTTGCAGCCGCCCGCAGCCGCTGCCTGCCGCGACAAGGACCGCCAGTACCAGCCAGCGAGATACAGCCATGGCTATTTCTCCCGCAGCAGCGTCCGGACCTGACTCAGGTACTCGTCCCCGTCACCCGGCTTGAAGCCGCGGTGCACCCAGCGCAGGACGCCGTGACGGTCGATCAGGGCGGTGCTTGGCATGCCGTCCACCCGGTACAGCTTGCTCACGGTGCTGTCGCCGTCGAAGAGGATCGGAAACGACACCGGGGTCCCGGCAATGAATCCCTCGGCGTCCTTGGTGTCCGGCTCGACGTTTACGCCGAGCAGCGTGAAACCGGCGCTCTTGTATTTCCGGTAGATCTGGTCGAGCAGCGGGAATTCCTCGCGGCACGGACCGCACCAGGATGCCCAGAAATTGACCATGACGACCTGACCGCGCAGCTGCTCGAGCGACATCGGTGCGCTGCCGCCCCGCAGCGGCAGCGCGAAGGCCGGCGCCGGCTGGCCGAGCGGGTCGGCCAGCGCCGACACCGTCGGCGTCATGCCAGCGGCTGCGAGACCCGCGGCGATGCACAGTGCCTTCATGCTCATGCGCGCCCCATCCTTCGTTGCCTTCAAAAGAACACCGTCACGCCGAGCGCCGTCTCCAGGTTGTGCGACGTCTTGTTGGTGCCGAGCAGATCCGTGTCGAAGACATGGTCGCGCACGTCTATGTGCGCGGCCAGCCAGTCGTTCAGCACCAGCCGGTAACCGGTGCCGAGCGTCACCGTGAAGTGGCTGTCGCCGGCGAAGTGGGTGGAGCCCACGCCGCCGATCACGTACAGCGCGGAATTGAACGCGCGCCGGCGGCCGACGAACACCTCGCCCGGGAAAAGGTTATAGCCGAAGTCTATGCTGTAGTAAGTGAGTTTCCGCTGACTGTCGGTCAGCAGCTGCGCGCCGCCCGAGAGCCGCTCGTAGCTCGTCAGACTGGTCTTCGTCTGGCCTAGCAGGGCATCGGTGAAGAAGTCCTCGCTGATGTGATAGGTGAGCCGGGCCCCCACCACCGGGTTCACGCCGAAGTCCTCGGCGCTGTAGGTGCCGACGTACGGGCCGAGCTCGAAATTCGAGTTGCGGATTTTCGGCGTCTTGACCTTGCGGCGCACGACCTGCGGCTCGACGACCGCCGGCGTCGTGCCGTCCTCGGCGACGCTCGCCTCGACCGGCTGTTCGGCGGCGCGCGGCCTCTTGTGGAACGGCCACATAGAGCAGCCGCCGAGCGCGAGCGCCACCGCGCTCAGAAGAAGAACGCGAAGCCTGCTTTCCATTCGTTGCGATCCTCGTTTTGGGCGCTCTTCGTGAATATCACGTAGCTGCGGTAGTCGGCACGCAGCAGGAAGCGTCGCGATACGTGCCATTTGGCGCCCGCGCCATAGTAGGCCAGCTGCTCGGTGCGGTTGGGCGGGGAGATGATCGTGGCCTTGGGGGAAATTCTCACGACGCCCGTGCCGAGCTGCAGGAACGGCGCTACGCGCCAGGCTGGCCACGGCGAGTGCGTCAGACCGGCCATGAGCAACGCACCGTTCGACGAGTGTCCGAGCGTCTGCGACGCAGCGAGTTCGGCGCCGAGATTGCCGTTGAAGGCGTAGGCGGCATACACGCTGTTGACGTTGCCGCCGCCGAAGTTTCCCGACTCGGCCCCGGCTTCCCAGGGCCAGGCATCGAAGTCGCGATGAGCGTAGTCGGGCACCGGCAGCTTGGCACCGCTTGCGAGCAGCGTCTCGCGCATGCTGTCCTCAGACGCCCAGCCGGCGCGATCGTGCTCGTCCCGGACCTTGAACCAGCCGGTGCGCCGGAACAGGATCTCGATGCGCTCACCGCGCGGGATCACCCTGAACACCGGGTAGCCGCGACCCGGCCCGGTGCGCAGTTCCAGGTACGGATCGGCGACTGCGACCTCGACGTAACGGCCGGCGTCGCGGTCGTACTGGCGCCTGTTGTCTGCCGAATGCGCGAGTCCGGTTGCGGTGGCCAGGATGAACAGCGACGCGAGCTTCGCGACTGGGTGCATTCGGTCAGGGAGGTGGTGGGACAGCAAATGGGTTGTTGTAGTACTGAGCGCCGATATCGAGCCACTCCGAGATCAGCTTGAGCTCTTCACCGGTGAGCCAGCCCGGATGCGGGCACGAGCCGGGCGCACCGCCCAGATCGCAGCTCGTCGGGCTCGTGCCGGGCACGAACTTGTTGAAGAAGGTCGGGGATGCATTCGCACCCGCACCGCTCATCGACGCCGGCCACTGGACGATCACCTGCGTTATCTGACCCGTCACCGGGTCGACAACCTGCTGTACAACCGGCTGCATAGTAACAAGGTTGAGCTGCGGATGGGGGTACAGCAGCTGACAGAACGAATTGTACTGCTGCTGGACGCACGGCGTCGTCGTCGCCGGGGCGCTGGTCAGGTCGAGCTGGCCGGCGGAGACTCGCCGGACACCGGCTGCATCGGCCGGACTGTGACAGTCGGTGCAAGCCGTGTACGGGGTGTTGGTCGCCGGATTGACGGCCGTGATCGAGGACCGGGGTGTGGTCCACAGCGTAGCGATGTGGGCTGGATAGTGGATCACGATGCGACAGTTGAATATCCAGTTGCTCGAGCAGTCGGCGCGCACCGGCGGGGTCCCGATCGTCGCGTAGCTCCAGCTGATGTCGGGTTCCGGTACAGCGGCCGTCGCCGGAATCGTCCAGACATCGTGGAACAGGATGTCGACCGCCGGCAGGCCGGCGCACGGATTGGGGTCGTCGAAGCAGTTGGCCTGCACCTGTGCCCGGTACTCAGCCATCGTCTCATACTGGTTCGGACCGCGTTTCGCAGGGCCGACGTTGCCGCTGGCGTCGGTCACCTGCAGCGACGTGTGCGCGAAGGCCTGGCCGGTCACCGCGGCGCCCGTGTTGAGCAGCGGGAACAGGCCGGCGCGGCCGTGCGAGTTCGACGGCGGTGTGGCTTGCTGCACGTGACAGCCATTGCAGGTGACGGTCTCGCCGGTGCGGATCTGCAGCCATGCTCGGTGCCGCGGGAAGACGCCCTCGCTGATGCGCCGGCCGTTGGCGTCGAGCACGCTGATCTCGAAAGGAATGTTCGACGGCACCGTGACGCGCACCGAACCGTCCGGCTCGACCGGCGCGTAGCCGATGATCTCGCGCATGTAGTCGCCCGCGGGCCCGAACGCGTAGGCCGGCAGCAAGTTGGCGGCCAGCGTCTCCGTGTCGGGCAAGCTGACGGCCTTCTCGATGCGGACGAACCGAGGTGTGCTTCCGGTCAGCTGGCGCAGCGTCGGGTCGGCCTGGATCCCGATGATGCCGGGCGCTTGCGGTACGCCGTCGAAGTCGTAGACGCTCTTGATGTTCAGAATCCCGACCTGCTCTGCGGCGAGCGTCTGCGTGAACGAGGGCGGCTGGCCGACGGCCGCATCGGTGAGCGGCGTGACCGTCCGCGGCATGAAGGCCACCGCATCCGTGTACATCACGCCCTCGGTGGGCGGGACGATCGGCAGCGACGTGTCATTGCTCGTGTCATAGATCCATATGCTGTAGATCGTGGGCGCCGGCACGACACCGGCTTTGGCCAGGTTGCTTGGCGTGCAGGGAACGATCTGGCCCTGGTCCACGAGTCGGCACTGGGTCCAGCCGACCAGCAGCCGGTTGGTGCCGTCCCACAACGGGTAGGCGCTCGCGAAGCGGCCACCCGGCGAGGCGGGCGGCGGTGCCTGCAGCGTGCCCGCAGGAACGGCAGCGGCCTGCGAAGTGCGCACATCGTTGACCACCAGCCGGCTCTGGCCCATGCCCGGTGCCGGCAGTGGCATCGGTGCCGGCCGCGTCGGCACCGTCTGCAGGTTTTCGACCCAGTTCCCGGCATCAATCAGCACGACGTCGCCGCCGAAGTCCGTCCCCTGGAACGGCAGCGTGACGGCGACCAGCTTGCCATCCGGACGCGCGCGGGCCTGGGTGAACTGAATCAGCGGACCGCCGTTGGCCGACGAGGGCGTGCCGGTGTCGTGACTGTTGCGCCCGTACAGGAGGCCGAAGTTGCCGCCGTCGGGGTTCATTGCGTAGAGGTGCATGCCTGCGCCGGAGTTGATGTCCCAGCGCGTGAACACGATCCGCCCGTCGTTGAGCACGGACGGGTCGAGGTCGTGGCCGGTGTTGTAGGAGATCTGCCGGATGCCAGAACCGTCGGCGTTCATCAGGTGCAGTACGAACGCCTGCGTCGTGCGCGCCCCGTCCCCCTCGATGACGGCGCTGAACTGACCCTTGCCTTCGGCGACCAGCATCTCCTTGGCGCCGCGCTGGCGCGTCGAGGAGAACACGATTCGCCCGTCCGGCAGGTAGTGCGGCCCGACGTCGTGGCCGAGGTGCGCTGCGATCGGGTCGGTGATCAGCTCGCGCAATGTGTCGGTCGCGAGGACGTACTCGTAGATCGTCCACGTCGGCTGTTGCGACTCGGGCAGGCCCGGCGTCGGTTTCTGGCGCATCGAAAAGATCAGCCGCGTGCCGTCGAAGGACGTATCGAGGTCGCGCACATCCCATTGGCCCTGGGTCACGCGGAAGGTGATGTTCCTGGCGCCGGCGGTCGGGCTTGCGCGTTCCCGCACCCAGACGTCGGCCGGTCCGTTCCAGATGCGTTGCACGCGCAGGTCGGTCGTCAGCTGGGCATTCGGGTCGGCAGGGCTCGGTAGCGTGCGCTTGACGTAGGCGATCGCGAAGTCGGGCGAGATCGGGTCATTCGACGAGCCGCCGGAGCCGAGGCTGATGCCGCCATTGGGATTGCCGTTCGTTCCGTAGGTGCTCGAACAGGCGGTCACGGCGAGCGCGAGCAGGCTCACGGCGAGCATGCGGCCGGCGCGTACGGGCAGTCGTCCCATCAGAAGGTCCATCGGCGGCCTCGCTTGGATCGTGTCACGCGTGTGCTGCGTCATTGTGTCACCGTCCGCGGGAACCCACTGCGCACCATGTCGTCCGGGCGATGCTGAATTCTGTTAACACCCTCACGCACGCCGATTTGCCCGCCGAATGTTGCCGGTGTCCCCGTCGCCGCGCCCGGTCCCGCTGCCGTGTCCAATAGCGAGAGTAACCCGCCGCACGGTTACTTCGTAATGTCGCAGCGCCGCGACTCGCCTCCGGGATGCGACGCAGTTCACGTCTGCATGTTTGTCGTTGTCCTGAGACATTACTGGTACCCGGCCCCACCGATATAGTCGCGCCCGAGTCTGAGCTACTCGCCGCCTGCCGGGTCGCGACGAAGGGAGGGATGCCGATGAGGCTGAGCCAAGGAAGGGTCGGATTGCGCGGCGTGCTGCGCGCGACCGCGGCGCTCGTCATCGCCGTCATCGCCACCGCCGCGAATCCGGCGCTCGCGGGATCGCGCGAACAGGCCAAGCGCATCCATGATCGCCTCAACGGCACGCCGCCGAACCAGGCCCTATTGGACTCGATGCAGGCCGACATCGATGGCGGCAATCTCCTCGGTGCGGCCTACCTGGCGATCGAGGATCCCAACGGCGAGTTCTACTCGGTCGTGCTCAAGAACTTCGTGACCCCGTGGACGAACCGCGACCAGACCGCCTTCGCACCGCTCAACGACTACACGGCGACCGTCATCGGCATGGTCCGCGACGAGGTGCCGTTCAACACCGTGCTGTCGGCCGACCTCATCTATATAGGGAAGAGCGCGCTCGGCCTGCCTGCTTACTCGAATTCCGGCAACGACCACTACGCCCAGATGGAGGCGCAGGGTGCCAACCTGAAGGACGGCCTGGTCGGCTTTCCGCAGTCGCAGGTCACCGGCCTGCCCGCGGCCGCGACCGCCGGCGTGCTCACGTCCCGGGCGGCGGCGCGGGCCTTCTTCGTGGCCGGCACCAACCGCGCCATGTTCCGCTTCACGATGATCAATCACATGTGCACGGACATGCTGCAGATCATGGACCAGACCCGTCCGACCGATCGCATCCGCCAGGACGTCAGCCGCAGCCCCGGCGGCGACAGCCGCGTCTTCCTGAATAACTGCGTCGGCTGTCATTCCGGCATGGACCCGATGGTTCAGGCCTTTGCGCACTACGACTACGTGTTCGCGACCGACGAGTCGACGGGCTCGTTGCAGTACACGCCGAGCACCGTGGTCGGCAAGTATTTCCACAACAACACTACATTCCCGCCAGGCTTCGTGACCCCGGACGACCAGTGGGAGAACCGCTGGCGCAGCGGACCAAACGCGCTGATGGGGTGGGACCCGAGCAAGGCGGGGGCGGGCAGCGGCGCTAAGTCGCTGGGCGCCGAGTTCGGCGCCAGCGACCAGTTCGCCCAGTGCCAGGTGCAGAAGACGTTTCGCGCCGTCTGCCTGCGCGCGCCGTCCGACGCCGCGGACCGCGCGCAGGTAGCGACCATGGTGGCCGACTTCAAGCAGGGCTATTCCCTCAAGAAGTCATTCGCCGAGGCCGCTGTCTATTGCCGCGGCGATTGAGGGAGTGTCGACCATGAACGGTACTCCACTGATCGATGCCCTGCGTGCCTCCCACGCGTCGCCACTGGTGCGCATCCACGCCCTGCTCGTCGCGATCTCGCTCGTCGGCGGGGCGCTGACCGGCTGCGGCGCCGGCAGCGCCCAGACCGCGCCGAACCCGCTGGCGCAGGGCCCATCGTCGACTGCCAAGTCCTACCTGGGACCGCCGCCGGCGAGCGCCGACGTGCAGGCCTTCGTTGTCAACTTCTGGAACAACGTCAGCCCGACGGACCGTTGCGGCGGCTGTCACGTCCAGGGCAACCAGAGCCCGATGTTCGCGCGCAGCGACGACGTCAACCTGGCCTACCAGGCCGCGCAGACGATCGTCGACCTCACGAATCCGGCCAGCTCCCTGGTCGTGGCCAAGGTCGGCGGTGGGCACCACTGCTGGCTCGCCAGCAACCAGGCTTGCGCGGACGCGATGACGACCTGGATCAAGAAATGGGCCGGCGTCGCGCTCGGCTCGTCCCAGGCCACCATACAGCTGGTCGCGCCGCCGCTGCAGACCGCCGGCGGGGCACGCTCATTCCCGGACAGCTCGCAGCTCTTCGCGTCGACCGTCTATCCGCTGCTGACCCAATACTGCTCGCGCTGCCACTCGCCGAACGCAGTAACGCCGCAGTCGCCGTACTTCGCCCAGGCGGACGTCGACGCCGCTTACGCGGCAGCCAAGCCGAAAATGAATCTCGACACGCCGACTCTGTCGCGTTTCTACGTGCGCCTCAAGTACGAGTTCCACAACTGCTGGAGCGGTAACTGCGACGCCGCGGCCGCGGAGATGCTGCAGGCAATCGACGCCTTCGCCGGTCAGGTGCCGGTCACGCAGATCGACCCGAACTGGATCGTGTCGAATGCCCTATCGATGTACGACGGCGTCGTCGACAACGGCGGGACCCGGGTCGAGACCGGGCTGGTCGCCAAGTACGAGTTCAAGACCGGCACCGGCACGATCGCCTACGACACGAGCGGCGTCGACCCGGCCCTCAACCTGGAGATGACGGGCAACGTGGCCTGGGTCGGCGGCTGGGGCGTGCAGCTGCTCGGCAGCGGCGAGCTGCTCGGCACGCCGCTCGCCAGCAAGAAGCTGCACGACATGATCGTGACGACCGGCGAGTACAGTGTCGAGGCGTGGGTGGCGCCCGCCAACGTCACGCAGACGATGTCCTACATCGTCTCGTACTCGGGCGGCCCGACGGTGCGCAACTTCACGCTCGGGCAGACGATGTACAACTACGACTCGCTGCTGCGCAGCACGACGACCGACGCCAACGGCCAGCCGCAGCTGTCGACGCCGTCTGCCCAGCAGGTGTTGCAGGCGACTCTGCAGCACGTGGTGCTGACCTACGAGCCGGTGCATGGCCGCAAGATTTACGTCAACGGCGCGCTGGTCTCCGGTTCCGACCCGCAGCAAGGCGGCTCGCTGGCGCAGTGGGACGACACCTTCGCACTGGTACTCGGCAACGAGGTCTCCGGCGACCGTCCGTGGAGCGGCGTGCTGAAGATGGCGGCGATCTACAATCGCGCCATGCCGCCTGCCGACGTGCTCGCGAACTTCAATGCCGGCGTGGGGGAGCGCTACTACCTCCTGTTCAACGTCAGCAGCCTGACGGCGCTTTCGCAGACCTACGTGATGTTCGAGGTGTCGCAGTACGACTCCTATTCGTACCTGTTCAACAAGCCGGTGTTTCTGAGCCTCGACCCGGCCACCACCGTCAGCAACCTGCCGCTGAAGGGCATGCGCATCGGCCTTAACGGCGCCGAGGCCAAGGTCGGCCAGGCGTACCCGACGCTGAACACGCAGGTTTCCGTCAAGGGCTTCGATCCGACGGTCAGTCCGATCACGAGCTTCCCGCTTTCGAGCGTCGGCACGACGATTGCGCTTGAGAAGGGCCCGGCGGACGACCAGTTCTTCCTGACGTTCGAGCAGCTGGGTGCAAAGACCTTTGCACACTCCGATCCGCCACCGATCGCGCCGATCCCGGTCGACGTGCCACGGCCGTCGGACATCGGCGTGCGGACCTTCGAGCGGGTCAACGCCACGTTGTCGGCGATCACGACGGTGCCGGTCACCAACGCCGCGGTCAGCGCCCTGTTCCAGAGCCTGCAGCAGGCGTTGCCGGCCACCGACAACGTCCAGGGCTTCGTCGCCTCGCACCAGACCGCGATCGCGCAGCTCTCCATCCAGTACTGCGACGCACTTGTCAGTGACAGCACGCTGCGCGCCGCGTACTTTCCGAGCGTCAACTTCGGCCTGCCGCCGGCGACGGCCTTCGATGCCAATGGCCGCAATGCCGTCATTACGCCACTGATCGACCAGATGCTCACGGCCAACAGTGCGAGCGGCAAGTTCGTGGGCACGAGCCCGGCCGCGAACACCGTCAGCGGCGAACTGAATGCGCTGATCACCAAGCTGAGCGCGTCCGTGTCGGCTGATACCACCGGCACCGCGACCGTCGTCAAGGCTTCCTGCGCGGCGGTCGCGGGCAGCGCGGCGATGCTGTTGCAGTGACCGGGTTACAGAGGCATTTCCCATGATCATCCGCAACAAGCCACCACGGGCCCTGTCGCCGGACGAACCGCTGCGACACCGGGACACACACCGGCGGCCGGTGAGCCGACGCGACTTCATCGCGCAGGGCTTCCTGACCGGTGCCGCCACCGTGGTCGCGCCGGCTGGTCTCAGCCTGCTGCTGAACCCGGGCCTGGCGCGCGCCCTTGATCCGGACATCCTGGCGCTGAAGGTCGCGTGCGGAATCACCGGCGGCGCCGGCAAGATCCCGTTCATCTGCTTCGATCTCGCCGGCGGCGGCAACATCTCCGGATCCAACGTGCTGGTCGGCGGGGCCGGCGGCCAGCAGGACTTCCTGTCGACCGCCGCCTACGCCAAGATGGGCCTGCCCGGCAACATGACGCCGAACGCGCCGAATCCGGCGCGGACGCCGGCCAATTTCATCGAGAGCCGCCTGGGACTGCTGTTCCACTCCGACAGCGCGCACGTGCGCGGCATCCTCGAGCGCACGGCGCCGACGACCCAGGCATTCACCAACGGGGCAGTGATCCCCGCATTGTCGAACAACGACACCAACACAAACCCGCACAATCCGATGTACGGCATCGCGCGGATCGGCGCCCGGGGCGAACTGCTGACGCTGATCGGCTCGCAGGCGACGACGTCCGGCGGCAACTCGATGGCGCCGCTGTCGATGGTCGACCCGACGCTGACACCGACCGTCGTGACGCAGGCGAGCGACGTCACCGGACTCGTCGACACCGGCGTCCTCGGCAAGCTGTTCGCAAACTCGGCCGATGCGGTCTCGGTGCTCGAGTCCATGTCGCGGATCTCCGGCCAGAAGCTCGCCAACGTGACCACCAAGCTCGCGAACGATGCCGCGATCAAGGCCGCCGCCAACTGCAACTACGTGAAATCCGCCTATCTGGCGGAGACCTTCTCGAACCCGGCCGCACTCAACCCCGACCTCGATCCGCTGATCGTCGACCAGGGTGCGGCGCGCGGCGGCGGCATCTTCAGCCAGGCCGAGTACCAGGGCGATCCCGAGTTCCGCAAGACGGCGGCGGTCATGAAGATGGTCATCAACGGTTTTGCCGGCGCCGGCACCATCACGCTCGGCGGCTATGACTACCACGGCCAGGGCCGGGCCACCGGCGAGCTGCGCGACCTGCGCGCCGGGCGCTGCATCGGCGCCTGCCTCGAGTACGCCGCGCGCATGCAGAAGCCGCTGATGGTCTACGTGTTCAGCGACGGCGGCGTCTCCGCGAATGGCCAGATCGACTCCACCGTCGACGGGCGGGGCAAGTTCATGTGGATCAGTGACAACGAATCGGTTGCCAGCACCTACTTCCTGGTCTACAACCCGAAGGGCCAGCCGCAGCTGCTGGGCGGCGGGGGCGGGCTGCCGGCGGCCCGGCACCAGCAGATCGGCGCATTCACGTCGGATGGCTCGGTCGACACGGCGGCGAGTCCGCCGGCCAACAACGTGCTGCTGCTGGTCCAGACGGTGCTCCTGAACTACCTGGCATTGCACGGCCAGCAGGCACTGTTCCAGCAGCTCTTTCCGGACCAGGGACTCGGCGCCGGCAGCGCCCTCGACTCACTGACGGCATTCGCGCCGATCGTCAACGGCACGATCGGCTGAGTTGCCCCGCTCGACCACCTCCGGCTGCCGGGGTGCGGCGTTTGCGGCATGCTGTGTCCATGACGACTCCGCATCTGCTCCCCTTGCTGCAATGCCCTCGTTGTCGGCGGGCGCCGCTGAGCGAGACGGACGGTGCCTTCGACTGTCGCGACTGCGGCGTCCGCTACCCGCGTCTTGGCGGCGTGCCGTGGCTGTTCGCGGAGCCGGCCGTCGCGCTCGGCGACTGGCGCAACCGGCTGACGCTGTACCTGGACGAGTTCGCGGCCGCCGCGAACCGCGCCGAGCACGAGCTGGCTGGCCTGCTGCGGGACAGCACGCGGGCCCGCCTGGTGCGGCTGCGGGATGGCTACCGGGAGCAGGCCAGACTTGTCGGCGCGCTGCTCGAGCCTCTGGCGCTAGCGACGCTCCCCATCCCGCACGCGACGCCACTGGCATTCGCGACGCGCCTGCCACTGACCCAGGACCTGCACTCCTACTACGTCAACGTCCACCGCGACTGGTGCTGGGGCGCGGTCGAAAACGCCGGCGCCCACCGGCTCGTGTCGACAGCGCTCGCCGGGCGAGGCGCGCGGCTGCTCGTCCTCGGTGCCGGCGCCTGCCGGCTGGCCTACGACCTGCACCAGCAGAGCGACCGGGCGCTGACAGTCGCTCTCGACATCAACCCGCTGCTGCTGCTCGCCGCCCAGCAACTGGTTGGCGGCGGCCGGCTCACACTGTACGAGTTCCCGATCGCGCCGCGAACCTCGGCCGACGTCGCGGTGCGCCGCGAACTGGCGGCGCCGGCGCCCGCGCGGCCCGGCCTGTCGCTGGTGTTCGCGGACGCGTGGCGCGCGCCGTTTGCGCCGCAGAGCTTCGACGCGGTCGTGACCCCATGGCTCATCGACATCGTGGACGTCGACCTCGAGTCGGTCGCAGCCGCGGTCAACCGACTGCTCGCGCCCGGCGGTCGCTGGGTCAATTTCGGCTCGCTGGCGTTCCCGTGGCGCAGCCCGGCGCGGCAGTACGGCCCGGACGAGGTGCGCGAGATCGTCGCTGCCGCCGGCTTCGACGCCGGCGCGCTCGAGGACGAGGAACTGGCCTACATGTGCTCGCCGGCCAGCCGCCACGGCCGCCTCGAGACGGTCGCGACTTTCGCGGCCGACAAGCTGCGCCGCGCGCCGCGCGAGCCGGTTCCGGCCGAGCGCGCGGCGTGGCTCGGCGACTCGTCCCGGCCAGTACCGCGCAGCGCAGAGCTGGCGCTGGCGGCCGACGCGAGCCGCATTCAGGCCGTGCTGCTCGCGCTCGTCGACGGCCAACACTCGATCGACGACCTGGCCCGCATCGTCGCCGAGCAGGGCCTGCTGCCGCCGGAACAGGCGGCGAGCGCGGTGCGGGGGCTGCTCGAGCGCCTCGCTGCGGCCGGCGAGCGGGTGCCGGGCGCGTGACGCGAGTCACGCCACGGCGCGCCGGGACGCGCAGCGACTGTCGCTAGCGGGCGACGAACCGTGCGCCAAATTTGTCTGCAAATGAATCTGTGAAGCGCCCATCATTGCAGGTTCGCCGTGCGCGTTGACACTGCCAATCGCGCGTGCGAGGTTTACAGAATCCGCCGTAGGCAGAATCGTCTCAGCGTGCGTCCGGACGCGCCGCGGCCCGCGCCAACGGGCTGCCGTTCGTGTCGCCGCCGGCAAGGCCCCGCAAGGGGCGAGCGACGCGGGCCGTGGTTTTGAGTTTGACGACAAAGGAGCTCGTGGCGACCGTGGTGCAGCATGCATTTGCGCTGAGGTCCCCGCTGGCGCGCCGGGTGGCCTGTGCGGCGCTCGCGCTGGCAACCTCGGCGGCTGTGGCTGCGCCGGCTGGCGCGCCCGCGCACCCGCTGATCGGCAAGCCCGCCCCCGAGGTCTCCCAGCGCTTGATCACCGGACCGAGCCGGAATTTCCGGCTGTCCGAGCGCCGTGGCGAGGTCGTCGTGCTCGGCTTCTGGACCAGCTGGTGCGGCTCGTGCCGCAGCTACCTCGAACGGCTCGGCAAGCTCGATGCGACCTATGCGGCGGCCGGTCTCGTGGTGGTGGGCGTAAGTCTCGATGACGACCCGGCCAAGGCGGCCGACTTCACGCACGCGGTCGGCACCCGCTTCCGCAACGGCGTTGATTTCCGGAAAGTGCTCGGGCAGCGCTTCGCGGTCGGCGAAGTACCGCTGACGCTGCTGATAGATCGCGACGGAATCGTGCGCTACGCGCACGGTGAATTAGATGCGGCCGGCGACGCTGAGCTGCTGCTGCAGGTGCGGCAGCTGCTCGACGAGTAGCGGCCCGGAGCAAGCCATGAGGAGCCTGGACATCGCGATGGGGACCTCCGACGGCGCCGGGCTCGGCGGCGACGCGCCGTCGATGCGCCGTCGCCGTCGGCACGCGTGCCGCGCTCGTCTGGACGGATCACCGCTGCGCGTTCGCGCGCCTGAAGAAAACAAAGGCCTTGCCGATGTCTAACACCAAGAATTTCGCACTGTTCATGCGCAGCGTGGCGGCAAGCCTGCTGCTGGCCGCCGGCGGGTCGATGGCGGCGTCGGCGTCGGCGCCGGCGCCGGCCGTCGCCGCGGCGCCCGCGCCTGCGGCACCGGCCGCGGGCGGCGACTTCAGGAGCGTCGACGGCGATGTTCAGGGCCTCAAGAAGGAGGTGCTGGACCTGAACCGCGACCTGTTCATGCTGGAGGAGGAGCTGCTCTTCCCGGCGAACACGCAAGTCGCGGTGTTCCTGTCGCTCGACGTCGGTACGTTCTTCGAGATCGATGGTGTGCAGCTCAAGGTCGACAACAAGGAGGTCGCGAACTACCTGTATACCGACCGCGAAGTCGAAGCCCTGAACCGCGGCGGCGTGCACCGGCTCTATCTCGGCAACCTCAAGATCGGCAAGCACGAGCTGGTCGCGCTCTTTACGGGCAAGGGCCCGCATGAGCGGGACTACAAACGCGGCGCCAACATCGCGTTCGAAAAGGGGGTCGGAGCCAAATACCTGGAGCTGCGGATTTCCGATCGCCAGAGCGCACAGCAGCCGGAATTCACGGTCAAGGAGTGGGAGTGAGCCGAGGCGCAACTGCGTCCCGCCGCGCAGCGCGCCTCCGGGCGTGGCTGCTGGCGCTCGCGTTGGGCATTCTGCCCGCTGCCTACGCGGACGCACCGCCGCTGAAGCCGGTTCGCCAGCCCACGCCCGGAGCGCTGCCGCCGGTAAAGGTCCGCGACCTCTACTACGGCGACGTGCTCTTCTACATGTACCAGGACGACTATTTCGCGGCGCTGACACGGCTGACGGCAGCCCAGGCGCAGGCGCGGCTGCCGCACCACGGCGACGACGCCGATCTCCTGCTCGGGGGCCTGTATCTTTCAGTGGGCCAGCACCGCGAGGCCGGCGAGATCTTCAGTACCGTGCTCAGTCGCCCGAACGTGCCCGCAGCCGTGCGCGACCGCGCGCGGTTCTACCTCGGCAAGGTCTGGTACCAGCGCGGTTACTTCGACAAGGCGTCCGACGTGCTGGCCGCGGCCGGGCAGAGCGGCCTGACGGCCGACATGGAGGCGGAGCGCCGCATGCTGCTTGCGCAGGCGCTGCTCGCTCAGGGGCGCGACGCCGAGGCCATCAAGGTGCTTGACAACTGGAACGGGCCGGTCATCTGGCAGGCCTATGCCCAGTTCAATCTGGGCGTCGCGCTGATCCGAAGCGGCCAGCTCGACTCCGGCGCGCGCCTGCTCGATGCCGTCGGCCGGCTCGAGCGCAGCAGCAAGGAGCTCGACGCGCTGCGCGACAAGGCCAACGTCGCGCTTGGCTACGCGTTCCTGCAGGCGCACCGGCCGCTCGATGCGCGGCCGGTGCTGCTGCGCGTGCGGCTCGACGGGCCGCAGTCGACGAAGGCGCTGCTCGGCGTCGGCTGGGCCTCGAGCGACGCCGAGCAGTACCAAGCGGCGCTCGTCCCGTGGCTCGAGCTTCACGGCCGGAGCCTGCTCGACTCGGCGGTCCAGGAGAGTTATCTGGCGGTGCCCTATGCGTTCGGCAAGCTCGGCGCCAACGGTCAGGCCGTCGAGCACTACGAGGCGGCGGTCCGCGAGTTCTCGGCCGAGACCGCGCGTCTCGACGAGTCGATTGCCGCGATCCGGCGCGGTGGTCTGGTCGAGGCGATCGTCAAGAACGAGAAGCCGGGCCAGATCGGCTGGTACTGGCAGCTGGCCAAGCTGCCGGACGCACCGGAGTCTCGTTACCTCTATCACCTGCTGGCTCAGAACGAGTTCCAGGAGGGGTTGAAGAACTACCGGACGCTGACCTACCTGGATCGCAATCTCGATACCTGGACGGCAAGCGTCGATGTATTCGACGACATGCTCGTGACGCGGCGCGAACGCTACCGCACGCGTCTGCCCGCCGTACTCGCCAAACTGGACGGCGTCGATCTGGACGGCATGCAGCGGCGCCGTACCGACTACGAGGCGCGGGTCATCAGCGCCGAGAGCGGTGGCGACTATGCGGCGCTCGGCACACCGCGCGAGCGCGAGATGTGGACGCAGATCCAGCAGATGGAGGCGGTGCTCGCGAGCGCCGGTGGCGCCGAGGACGTCGAGGACGCCCGGGAAAAGCTGCGGCTTCTCAAGGGCGTGCTGTACTGGCAGATGAGCGAGGACTTCAAGGCGCGGGCCTGGGCCGCGCACAAGGGCCTGCGCGAGACGGCACAGGCGCTGCGCGAATCCGAGCAGCGCTGGTCGCTGGTTCAGGAAGCGAGGCAGGCGGCACCGGACCGCAACGATGAGTTTGCCGGGCGCATCGCCGCGCTGCGGCCGCGGATCGCGACGGACCGCGAGCGGCTTGCAGCGCTCGAGCGCAGGCAGGCGGACTATCTCGCCGACATCGCGATCCGCGAGCTCGGCGCCCAGAAGGACCGGATCGGCAGCTATCTGCTGCAGGCCCGCTATGCTCTGGCGACGATCTACGACCGTGCCGCCGACAGCGATGCACGGCGTGCCGAAAAGGCCAGGCCCGCGCCGGCCGCTCCGGTGCCCCCGGACGGTGGCCGATGAGATCACGCGGACTGTGTCTCGCAGTCGTGTGCGGCGCGCTGCTGTCGGCCGGGGTCGGGGTCGGGGCCGGCGCCGACGACGCGGCGAAGAAGAAGCGGGCGCCGACGATTGCGGATCTGGAGGGCCGCAAGGTCGAGGTGCGCACGGATGAACCCGTCGCCGGCAGCGCCGAGCGCGCTCGCAGGAACTATGAGGAGTTCCTGAGCCTCGGCCAGGGCGATGCTGCATTGCGCGCCGACGCGATGCGCCGCCTCGGCGACCTCAAGCTCGAGGCCGGCGAGCTCGACCGGATCGAGAAGGAGCTGGCGGAAGGATCGCCGCTCGACACCACCGACGCAATCACTCTGTATTCGCGGCTGTTGGCGGCCTATCCGGACTACCCGCGCAACGACGCCGTCCTCTACCAGCTCGCGCGCGCCTACGAAGCAGATCAGCAGGGCGAGCGGGCGCTGGCGACGCTCGATCGGCTGGTCGCTCGTTATCCTTTGGGCCACTACCTCGACGAGGCGCATTTCCGCCGCGGCGAAATCCTGTTCATCGCCAAGCGCTGGGCCGACGCCGAGGCCGCCTACGCGGCCGTGATCGCGATCGGCTCGCGCTCGGAATTCTACGAGCAGAGCCTTTACAAGCACGGCTGGTCGTTGTTCAAACGGGGCGAGTCTGAGGCGGCGCTCAACTCGTTCGCCAAGCTTCTCGACCGCAAACTGCTGGACGCGCGCGGCCGCGAGGTCGACATCGAGACCTTTACGCGCCCGCAGCGCGAGCTGGTCGAGGATACGCTGCGAGTCTGCGCCATCACGTTCTCCTTCGACGAGGGCGCCAAGGGTGTCGACTCCTTCCTGCAGCACTACGGCGCGAAGCCGTACGCGCACCTGCTGTACGGGACGCTCGGTGATCTGTACGTAAGCAAGGAGCGCTGGACCGACGCGGCCGATGCTTACCGGGCATTCGCCACGCACGATCCCGACGACGAGCGCGCCCCCTTGCTGCAGATGCAGGCGATCGAGGCCTACCGGCGCGGCGGCTTCGCCTCGCTGGTGCTGGACGGCAAGCGCGAGTACGTCGAGCGCTACCGGCTCGGCTCGTCGTTCTGGGCGCACCGCCAGAAGTCAGACGCGCCGCTCGTAGTGGCCGAGCTCAAGACCAACATTCACGACCTTGCCACCTACCACCACGCGCGGGCCCAGGCGACCAAACAGCCGGTGGAGTATCAGGAAGCGGCGCACTGGTACCGCGAGTACCTGCAGTCGTTCCCCGACGACAAGGAGGCGGCCGCCACCGATTACCTGCTGGCCGACGCGCTGTTCGAGAGCCACCAGTTCCATGATGCGGCGCTCGAGTACGAGCGGGTTGCGTACGGCTACCCTCCGAACGACAAGTCTGCGACCGCCGGCTACGCGGCGCTAGTCGCCTTCGAGAAGCACGAGGCGGAGCTGCCGGCGGCCGAACGCGGGGAGTGGCATGTGCGGGGGCTGGAGAGCGGCCTGCGTTTTGCCACCGCCTTCCAGGACCACCCGGAGAGCGCTCCGGTGCTGGCGCGCACGGCGCGCGAATATTACGACGTCAAGGAGTACGCGAAGGCCATCGATGTCGCCGACATGCTGCTCGCGCGACGGCCCCCGATCGACGTTGATAAGCAGCGACAGGCCTGGACGGTCATCGCCAACGGCCAGTTCGAGCTCGGCCAGTTCGACAAGGCCGAAGGCGCCTACCTGCAGGTGCAGACGCTGCTCGCGCCCGACGACAAGCAGCGCCCGGCGATCGACGAGCGCATCGCTGCGTCGGTCTACAAGCAGGGCGAGGGGCGCAAGGCCGCCGGCGACGACGCCGGCGCGGTCAAGGACTTCCTGCGAGTCCAGGAGCTCGCGCCGGGCTCGAAGATCCGCGCTACGGCCGACTACGACGCTGCGGCACTGCTGATCGGGCTGAAGGACTGGCCGAAGGCGATCGAGGTGCTGGAAGGGTTCAGGCGCAACTTCCCGAAGAGCGAGCTGCAGTCCGAGGTCACGCGCAAGCTGGCCGCGGCCTACGTCGAGGCCGGCCGGACCGGCGCGGCGGCGGTCGAGTTCGAGCGCATGGCAAGCGCCGCCGACTCGAGCCCGGCGGTGCAGCGCGAGGCGCTCGCGCAGGCGGCCGCGCTGTACGAGCAGGCCGGTGACGTGCCGCGGACCACGGCGAGCCTGGAAAACTACGTCCGGCGTTTTCCGCAGCCATTCGCGCCGGCGCTCGAGGCGCGCCAGAAGCTCGCCGATTTCGCCGCCGCGCGGGGCGACGCGGCACGCCGTGCCGGGCTGCTCGCGGACGTGATCAAGGCCGACCAGTCCGCCGCGGGGGAACGCACCGACCGAAGCCGCTATCTGGCCGCCAAGGCGTCGCTTGAACTCGCGCTGCCGACACGCGATGCATTCAATGCTGTGCGCCTGATGCTACCGCTGAAGAAATCGCTGGAGGCCAAGCGCGGCGCACTGCAGAACGCGCTGAAGGCATTCGAGGCCGCCGATTCCTACGCGATTGCCGAGGTCTCGACTGCGGCGACCTTCGACATGGCCGAACTGTACCGCCAGCTCGCCCAGGACCTGATCAAGTCCGAGCGCCCGAGGAAGCTCGCCGGCGAGGAACTCGAGCAGTACGACCTGCTGCTCGAGGAGCAGGCCTTTCCCTTCGAGGAAAAGGCGATCGAGATCCACCTCGTGAACGCGATGCGCGCCCAGCACGGGATTTACGACGATGGCGTGCGCGCGAGTTACGCGGCGCTCGCCAAGCTGAAGCCGGCTCGCTTCGGCAAGCTCGAGGAACACGAGGGCCTGCAGATCGATGCGGCCGCCGGGCGCGTGGCGCCGCCGCTGCCGACCGGTGTGCCGCCGGGAACCGTCGCCGCGCCGCCCGGGCCGGTGGTGCCGCTCGCGCTGTCGGTCCGTTTCCAGGAAGCGGTGGCGGCCGCCGATCATGGCGAGGCGCCGAAAGCCGAAAGCGAACTGCAGGCGCTCGAGGCGCTGCTGCCCACGCTCGCGGGTCCGCCGCTAAACCGTGGCATAGTGCTGGCCCGCGCCGGGCGTTGGAACGACGCGGAGGCGGCCTTGACTGAAGCGGCGCGGCGGTATCCGGACTCGCCGATCATCGCCGACGAGCTCGGTGTCGTCAGCCGCCAGCTCGGCAAGTTTGCCGCCGCCGAGGCGGCCTATCGCCGCTCGCTGGAGCTCGATGCGAACGTGGGCCGGACTCACCGCAATCTCGGCGTGCTGCTCGACCTGTACCTGCAGAACCCGGCCGAGGCGCTCGTTCACTATCAGACGGCGCTGACGCTCACCGGTGAGGACAAGCAGATGGCGGCCTGGATCGCGGAACTGAAACAGCGGCTGGGCGCCGGCCAGAAGAGCGCACAGGCGGAGGTCCGATGAGAAACCGGGAGCGTTGCTGGTGGCTGGCCGGCACACTGCTGGCCGCGGTCGCGACCGGCGGCGCCGGCGCCGCCGACGGGGGGCCGGACGCTGAGGCCGCACGGGCCGCTCGGGCGGCCTCCGACGCGGTGCAGCAGGCGGAGCCGAACGCCGTTCCGGCGACGACTCCGGCGGCGCCGAAAAAGGGCAAGCAGCCGAGCGCCGGCGCCGCGGCCGGCGCCGGGAAGCAGGCCAAGGCCCTCGACCGCCTCGAGCTCGAACGGACCCAGATCACTGGCAACCGCGAACTGCCGAAGGTGATGGTGATCGTGCCCTGGAAGCGCTCGGATATCGGCGACCTGGCGCGACGGCCGTTCAGCAGCCTGGTCGACGAGGCGCTGCAGCCCGTCGACCGCGCCGCGTTCCGGCGCGAGGTCGACTACTACGACGCGTTGGTGCCGGATCGCCCCGGGTCCGAGACGCCCGTCACAGGCGGTGCGCCGGGTGCCGGGCCTGAGAAGTGAACCACGGAATCTGTAATCGAATTCGAGTGAAATGGGCCGGCCGAGCCGGCATCACGTGCAGGATCTAATGGAGCATCGGAAATGCATGCCTACGAAGTAATTGTCAACTTCTTCAAGCAGGGAGGCTTCTTCCTGTACCCGATCGCGCTGATCTGGGCGATCGGTCTGGTGATCGCCGTCGAGCGCTTCGTCTACCTGTCGAAGGTGGGCTCCGGAAACAAGCACCTGTGGGACGACCTCCAGCCGCTGTTCGAGAGCGGCAACTTCAAGCAGGCCTCCACCGCGGTCGCGGACTCGGATACCGCGCTCGCGCAGGTCATGCGCTACGGCCTGAGCCGCGTCCAGTCGGCGCGGCGCCGCGACGACATCGAGAAGGCGATGGAGGAGAGCCTGGTCGAGGTGATCCCGCACCTTGAGCGCCGGACGCACTACCTCGCGGCCCTCGCCAACATCGGCATGCTGATGGGCCTGTTCGGCACGGTGCTAGGCCTGATCAACGCCTTCGCCGCGGTGGCGCAGGCGAACCCGGCAGAGAAGGCGAGCCTCCTGTCCGCCAGCATCTCGGTGGCGATGAACAATACGGCGCTCGGGCTGCTGGTCGCGATCACGCTGCTGCTGTCGCACCTGTACCTCGAGACCAAGACGACCAACATCGTCGACAGCCTCGAGGTGGCGACCGTCAAGTTCCTCAACTCGATCACCGAGCGGACTCTGCCGGCGGCCGGCGGAGCGGCTGCGCGGGCGCCCGAGGCGCGTGAGGCGAGGGCATGAGCGGATCGACCATCCGCCGCCGCCAGGCGCGCAACCATGCGCGCTACAAGGGCCGAAATGATATCAACATCGTACCGATGCTTGATATTTTCACGATCCTGCTGTTCTTCCTGATCTTCACTGCCGTCTTCTCGAAGACGCACATCGTCGAGCTGAACCTGCCGGCGCAGAGCTCGGAGCCCCTGCAACTGCCGGAAGGCCTGCAGCTGGAGGTCGTCGTGCGCAAGGGTGGCCTCGTCGTGCAGGACAAGAACTCAGGCCCGTTGCAGCCACTGCCGAACACCGACCAGGGCTACGACTTTGACGGGCTGTCCGCGTACCTGAGCCGGGTCAAGGCTCGCTTTCCGGAACTGAAGACGGCCACGGTGCTGCTCGAGCCGGACATTTCCTACGAGACGATCATAGCCACGATGGATGCGGTCCGTGCCTTCGAGGGCACGCTCGACGGCCAGCCGGCGCGCGGCGAGCTGTTCCCGCAGATCTCGCTGGGCGACGCGCCGCTGGGAGATGCACATTCATGAAGAGCTTGCGTGGCAGTGGCAAGCGCAGCGGCACCGGCAAGCCGAGCCACAACATGCCGGCGCTGATACCGATGATCGACATGCTCGTAATCCTGGTCGTGTACATGCTCGTGCACACGGCGGACTACGAGATCCTGCCCAACACGAAGAACATCTCGATTCCGCTGTCGGACTCGGAGTCCAAGCCGCACGAATCGACCGTCATGATGATCACTCGTGACACGGTGTTCGTGAACGGCCAGCCGACGGCGCAGGTTGCGGACATCGAGGCCGGTCTCACGCCGGCGGTCGATTCGCTGCGCGCCATCCTCAAGTCGGAGACCGCGCGCCGCACCCTGCTGCAGCCCAACGACCCGAGCGCGCGGGAGGTGACGGTCATGGCCGACAAGTCCCTGCCGTACGAGCTGTTCAAGAAGATCATGATGACCGCGACCTCGGCCGACGTTGGCAAGATGTCGCTCGCCGTGATCGAGAAAGAGCGGGCCTATCGCCGCCCAGATGCTGGCTGAGTCACGCCGAGCGAGTCCCCCGATGACAGTGCTTGTCTCGAACTACCGGATTTTCGAATTGCCGTGGACGCCGAATGACGCGGAGGAGCGTCATTTCAAGCGTCTGCTCACGATCGGCATTCTGGTCTGGCTGGTGGTCGTGGTCGGCACCCAGCTGTTGCCGATGCCGGAACGGCCGCTCGTGCCGCAGCTGCCGGAGGAGGTCGTCAAGCTCGTGCTGCAGCCGCCGCCGATACCGCCCAAGCCAGTCGAGCCGAAGAAGCCCGAGCCGGTGCCGGTCATCCCGCCCAAGGTCGTGCCGCCGGTCGACAAGACCGAGCAGGCGCGCAAGAAGGCCCAGAAGGCCATGAAGGCGATCAAGGACGAGCTCGAGGACCTGCGCGCGGCGCTCAAGCCCGAGGAGCTCGCGAGCGCCAAACCGCTGAACCCGAAGGTCGACGGGCCGGCGCGCGCCGAGCGTTCGATGATCACGTCCAACCTTACCGGCGGCAGCGGCGGCATCAATACCGCGGCGCTCAGTGCCGGATTCGGTGGCGGGCCCGGCTCGCTGCACGGCCACTCGACGATGCAGGGCGTACCGTCGTTCGCCGACGGCATCCGCAAGGGTTCGGAGGCCAGGCGCTCAGGCGCCAGCGGCAAGGCGTCGCGCAGCCGGGAAGAGATCGAGATGGTCTTCGACCGCAACAAGGCCGCAATCTACGCGCTCTACAATCGCGCGCTGCGCGACACTCCGGAACTGCAGGGAAAGGTCGTCGTGCAGCTAACGATCGCGCCGACCGGCGAGGTGACCGACTGCAAGGTGCTCTCGAGCGAGCTCAAGAGCGAGGAGCTCGAACGCAAGCTCGTCGCCCGTATCAAAATGTTCAAGTTCGAGGACAAGGACGTCGAGCTGATCACGACGACTAAGCCGATCGACTTCTTCCCGGCCTGACCCGCCTCGCGTCGCTGCCGCCCTCGACGCCCGTCCGGGGGCAGGTCAGCTCGTCCCGCCGGCTGCGACGGCCGCTGCCCGCTCCGTCAGCTCGAGCGCCAGGATGCCGGCGACGATCAGCGCGACGCCGAGCCACTGTGCCGCGTGCAGCCGCTCGCCGATCAGCCAGGCGCCGAGAACGATCGTCGCCGGCGGTCCGATCGTGCTGACCACGGCGGCGCGTTGCGCGCCCAGGCGCCGTACGCCCTCGGCCATCGAGACGATCGGCATCACGGTCGCGATCAGGACGAGGCCGGCGAGCAACCACAGGTCGCGCGCCTCCCAGGCCCTGGCACCGCGCATGCCGGTGACCGCAACGTGCAGACCGAGGCACAGCGTCGCCGCGCCGAGCGCATAGAACGTGAAGCCGATGCTGCCAATCGAGGGTGTCCAGCGATCGCTAGCCAGGTAATAGCACGCCGACATCAGCGCGCAGCCGAGCACGAGGCCGGCCCCGGCCAGATTGCCGTGCAGCACGTGCAGGTCCAGGCCCGTCACGACCATCAGGATGCCCGCGTAGGTGAGCGTGAGCGCGCCGAGCACGCGGCGCTCGGGCCACTGGCGGTAGAGCGCCGCATACAGCACGACGATCATCGACGGATAGGTGAACAGCAGTACACGCTCGACGCTCGCATCGATCATCGTTAACGCCTGAAAATCAAGCATTGAGCCGACGTAGAACGTCAGAATGCCGGCGAAGGCGGCGCCGAAGATGACGCGCGGCGATGGCTTGAGGAGTGCGCGCGGGCCGACCGCGGCCAGCGCCCAGGCCGCCAGGATCGGCAGGGCCAGGAACGACCGCGTCGCGACGGTCGCCTCGACGCCCCAGCCGTCCGCGTACAGGAACTTGGCAAAGATGCCCTTCGACGCGAAGCCCAGCGCACCGAGCGCGGTCAGCGCGACGCCGGTCAGCGTGCCCGCGGGCGGGCGGCGAGGCGCGCGCCTCAAGAGACTTCGGACCGGCCGGGCCGCGCCGTCGGCGCGTCGGCCGGCATGCCGGGAAGCCCCGACCCGGGCGCTGTCCCGGCGGCCCGGCGAACCGCCTCGATCACAGGCCGACTTGCCGCTCGTTGCGGCAGGGCGCGCGGGGCGTCGCCTGGAAGCATGGCGCGGTCGACCTTCAGCATAAGTCCGGGCGCGGGCGACGTCGCCGCAATGTAGACGATCGCGCCAGGCGCTGCACGGGCCGACCTGCGGCGAGTGGCCGCCGCTGCCTCATTCCGAATCGCCGAGGCGTTTGCCGCGCAGGCTGTCGCGGGCGCGTTCGAGCCGCGCGGCGAGACCCGGACCGAGCCTGAGCGCGACGCCGATCGACAGCACGTCGATCAGCGTCAGCTGCGCGAGCCGGGTCGTCATCGGCGTGTACACATCGGTGTCCTCGTCGACCGAGATCTCGAGCGCCACGTCGCAGCGCGGCGCGAGCGGTGAGCCGGGCGGGGCGATGCCGATCACCGCCGCGCCGGCCTCGCGGGCGAGCTCGACGCTCGAAATCAGGTCGATGGTGCGGCCAGTGCTTGAGATCGCGAGCACCACGTCGCCCGGCGCCAGCATCGTCGCGGCCATGCCATGCACATGGGCATCGGCGTAAGCGACCGCCTGCAGGCCAAGCCGGAAGAACTTGTGGCGTGCGTCTTCGGCGACGATGCCAGAGCTGCCGAGGCCGTAGCACTCGATACGGCGCGCGCAGGCAAGCAGCCCGATCGCCC
The DNA here is from genome assembly GCA_025351005.1 of Pseudomonadota bacterium. Classification (GTDB taxonomy): domain Bacteria; phylum Pseudomonadota; class Gammaproteobacteria; order Steroidobacterales; family Steroidobacteraceae; genus CAIKZZ01. The sequence continues at coordinate 40,149 of JANXWS010000031.1, forward strand.
GCTCGAGCCGGTCCGGCACCAGCTGCCTGGACACGTCGCCCAGCGTGCGCGCGCCGCGCTCGAACACCTTGACCGCGAGGTCGGCCGCCGAATCGTCGGGGTCGACGTCGCGATACAGCAGCGAGGCCCCGCTCGCCAGGCTCTGCGCCAGTCGGAGCCGGAACGCCTGAAAGCCGTCGAGACCCAGTGACCGGCAGAAGCGGATCACGGTCGGATCGCTGACCGCGGCGCGGGCGGCGACGGCCGAGAGTGTGCTTTGCAGGACCCAGGCGGGTGCCGCCAACACAACAGCCCCGACCTTGCCCTCGGCCGGGGAGAGCGATTCTCGCGCGTCCGCTATGCGGCGCAGGATGCCGCTCCCGGGCCCGGCGCCCGCGCCCGCGCCGGCGCGCGTCGCCGCAGGGCGTGTGCTCACTGCTCGTCGTGCCATGCGAAGCCGTCGCGCGCGATCAGCGCGCTCGCCGCTGCCGGGCCCCAGCTGCCCGCCGCGTATGGTCGCGGCCGGTCGTCGTCCGCGTCCCACGCGGCGCGTATCGGGTCGATCCAGTTCCAGGCGGCCTCGACCTCGTCGCGGCGCATGAACAGCGTCAGGTTTCCTTGGATCGCGTCGCCGAGCAGCCGCTCGTAGGCCTCGAGCGGTCGCGCCTTGAACGACTCGCCGAGGTCGAGCGCGAGGTCGACCGGCTTCAGGCGCATCGCCTCGCCCGGGCTCTTCGCCAGGATCCTGAGCGTGATGAATTCCTCCGGCTGCAGCCGGATCACGAGGCGATTCGGCGGCTGCGAGCCGAACGGACCGTCGAAGATCGAGTGCGGTATCTGCTCGAAGGTGATGACGATCTCGGCCACGTGCTCGTGCAGACGCTTGCCGGTGCGCAGGTAGAACGGCACGCCGGCCCACCGCCATGTATCGACTTCGGCCTTGATCGCGACGAAGGTCTCGGTGCGGCTGGCCGCATGCACGCCGGTCTCCTCGAGATAGCCCTCGACCCGGCCGGCGCCGACGATGCCGGCGCGGTACTGCCCGCGCACGGTCTTGACCAGCGCCTCGGCCGCGCCCATCGGTCGCAGCGCCCGCAGCACCTTGAGCTTCTCGTCGCGCACCGCGTCGGCGGCGCTGGTCGCCGGCGCCTCCATCGCGAGGATGCACACCAGCTGCAACAAATGGTTCTGCACCATGTCGCGCAGTGCGCCGGTGCGGTCGTAGAAGTCGCCACGCGATTCGACGCCCAGCTGCTCGGCGACCGTCACCTGCACGTGCCGGATATGGCCGCGACGCCACAACGGCTCGAACAATGTGTTGCCGAACCGGAGCGCGAGCAGGTTCTGGACCGTCTCCTTGCCGAGATAATGGTCGATCCGGTAAATCTGCCGCTCGCTGGCCATCGCGCCGACGGTGTCGTTGATGCGGCTCGCCGACGCGCTGTCCTCGCCGAGCGGCTTCTCGAGCATGATCCGCGAGTTCGGCGTGACGATGCCGGCGGTCGCGAGCTCGTGGCAGATCGCGGCGAACAAGTCGGGCGCCGTCGACAGGAAGAAGATGCGCACGACGTCCGGACGCATCGCGAGCTGGTCGGCGAGGCCGCGATAGTCGGCTGCGGTGGTCGCATCGAGGCGCACGTACCACAGATGCCGCGCGAATCCCGCCCAGGTCCCGGCCAGGAACGCATCGCCAAGGAACTGCCGGCAGGCCTCCTCGGCCTTGGCCTGGTAGCCCTCGCGGCTCAGCGTGGCGCGCGCGACGCCGATGATTCGCGCGTCCGCGGCGACCTGGCCGTCAGCGAAGCGCCGGTAGAGCGCGGGCAGCAGCTTGCGCATCGCGAGGTCGCCGGTACCGCCGAACAACACGAGGTCGAACGACGGCGGCGCGGCTCTTTGGCCGGCGGCCGGCGAGGGGGTTTTGGGAGCCGTGCTCATGGCAGTGGATGTAGTTTAACTACAAACTATGGAATCGCAATCATCCCGTGCTCTTATGTCATATGATCCGTAAAGCAATGTAATAAATCACTATTGTTGCACCGTAGCTAATTAGTATGTAGACTTATGTAGTCAAATTACACACACTGGCGCGACCGACTCCACGACCGGGGTGCCTTATGCCGAGTCCTGCCGTCGCCGTGCAGGCGGTCGTCCGCCAGGTGACCGACCGCATCGCAGCGCGCAGCGCCGGCAGCCGCTCCGCATACCTGGAACGCATCGAATCCGCGCGCTCGGCGGCGGTTGCGCGCGGCAGGCTGTCGTGCGCCAACCTCGCCCATGTCTTCGCTGCCGCGGACAGCACCGACAAATCGGAGCTGCGCGGCGCACGCTGGCCGAACCTCGCAATCGTCTCTGCCTACAACGACCTGCTGTCGGCGCACCAGCCGCTCGAACGCTTCCCGGCGCTGATCAAGCAGGCGGCGCGCGAGGCCGGAGCCGTCGCGCAATTCGCCGGCGGCGTGCCGGCGATGTGCGACGGCATCACGCAGGGCAAGCCGGGCATGGAGCTGTCGCTGTTCAGCCGCGACGTGATTGCGATGGCGACGGCGGTGGCGCTCACGCACGACGCGTTCGACGCGGTGCTGTGTCTCGGCGTCTGCGACAAGATCGTGCCCGGTCTGCTCATCGGAGCCCTGTCCTTCGGCCACCTGCCGGCAGTTTTCGTGCCGGGCGGGCCGATGGCGTCGGGCCTGCCGAACGCCGACAAGGCGCGCATTCGCCGCGAATACGCCGAGGGCAGGGTCGACCGCGAGGCACTGCTCGAGGCCGAGGCGCAGAGCTACCACGCGGCCGGCACCTGCACGTTCTACGGCACCGCCAACAGCAACCAGGTGCTGATGGAGGCAATGGGTCTGCACCTGCCGGGCAGCGCGTTCGTGCCGCCGGGCACGGCGCTGCGCGACGCGCTGACCCGCTACGCCGCCACGCACGCCGCCGCGATCACCGCCCTCGGCACCGACTACCGGCCGCTCGGCCGCATCGTCGACGAGCGTGCCATCGTCAACGGCATCGTCGCGCTGCTCGCGACCGGCGGCTCTACCAACCATACGATTCACCTGGTCGCGATCGCGGCTGCCGCGGGTCTGGCCGTCAACTGGGACGACTTCGACGAGCTGTCCGCGGCCGTGCCGCTGATCGCGCGCATCTACCCGAACGGCAGCGCCGACGTGAACCATTTCCGTGCCGCGGGAGGCACGGCGTTCGTGCTGCGCGAGCTGTTGGGCGCAGGCCTGCTGCACGGCGACGTGCGTACGATCATGGGTGACGGGCTTGCGCCGTACACGCAGGACCCGCATTGGGCCGACGGCCGGCTCGAATGGCGCGACGTGCCGGCCGTAAGCCTCGATCGGGCGGTGCTGCGCCCGGTCGCCGACCCGTTCAGCGCCGAAGGCGGCATCCGTGTGCTGCGCGGCAACCTTGGCCGGGCCGTGCTGAAGACCTCGGCCATGAAACCCGAAGATTACCTGGTGGAGGCGCCGGCGATCGTTTTCGACAGCCAGGACGAGGTTTCCGCCGCGTTCAAGGCCGGGGAGCTCGACCGTGATTTCGTCGCGGTCGTAAGATTCCAGGGGCCGCGCGCAAATGGCATGCCGGAGCTGCACCAGCTTACGCCGCTGCTCGGCTCGTTGATGGGGCGCGGCTTCCGGGTCGCGCTCGTGACCGACGGTCGGATGTCCGGCGCTTCCGGACCCGTGCCGGCAGCGATCCACGTCACGCCCGAGTGCGCCGCCGGCGGGCTGCTGGAGCGCGTCCGAGACGGCGACGTCATTCGGATCGACGCGAAAGCGCGGACTCTGGACGTTCGCGTCCCCGCCGGCGAGTTCATGGCGCGACCCGCCGCGGGCCGTGCGCCGGCGACCGGCACCGGCTACGGCCGGGAACTCTTCACGACGCTCCGTGCCGCCGTCGGCAGCGCGGAGCAGGGAGCGCTCGCATGCCGCTGAACCCGCCGTCAATCCGCGCGATTTTGTTGCGCGCGCCCGTGATACCGGTACTGACCGTGACCGAGTTCGCGCAGGCGGTGCCGCTCGCGCGCGCATTGCTGGCGGGCGGACTGCCGGTACTCGAGGTCACGCTGCGCTCGCCGGTCGCAGTCGCCGCGATCGAGGCGATGCGCGCGGAGGTGCCGGACGCGATCGTCGGCGCGGGCACCGTCCTCGACGAGGCACAACTCGCCGCCGCGGTGCGCGCCGGCAGCCAGTTCATCGTCAGCCCGGGATTCTCCGCTCCACTATGCGCGGCCGCGGCCGCTCAAGGGGTCGCGATGCTGCCGGGCGTCGCGACCGCGAGCGAGCTGATGGCGGCGCTCGCGGCCGGCATCGACACGCTCAAGTTCTTCCCGGCCGCGCAGGCCGGCGGCGCCGCGATGCTGCGGGCGTTCGCGGCGCCATTTCCGGGCGTGCGCTTCTGTCCGACCGGCGGCATCGACCTTGAGCAGGCCCCGGCGTACCTGCGACTGCGGAACGTGCTCTGCGTCGGCATGTCCTCGATTGCGCCGGCGGCACTACTTGCCGCCGGCGACTACGCCGCGGTCACGGCGCTCGCGCGCCAGGCCGCGGCGCTGCGCGACGTGGTCGCCGCGCGGGCAGGCGCGCCCCGGAAGTCCTGAGGCCGGCGTTGTCGGCGCGCGGGCACGTGCCCGCAGCCACCGGGGCGCGTTGAGCCGGCGAAAACACCGGCGCTCGTTGCCGGCTCAGGACGGTTTCCGCGTCCCCGCCATGCACCGCCGACGGCCGCGACCGGGGCCTACGCAGCGCCGCAGATCATGGCCGGAAGCACCAGATATCGTTGACTTTTCGCCGCTCCAGCCTAGCGCAGGGTAGCCGTCTGCAGGTCGCCACAGGCGTGCCCGTAGCGGCTGATATCATCGCCCAGCGCAGGACGACGCCGGCTCCGACGGGTTTCGAGATGTACCGCCAGAACATTCAGTTTCCCGCCAAGGATGCGCCGCTGCGAGAGGACGTCCATGCGCTCGGCGCGCTCGTCGGTGAGATCCTGCTGGAGCAGTGCGGGGCCGAACGCTTCAACCTCGTCGAGGGTGACCGAGTCGCGGCGATACGGCGGCGCGAGGGCGCCGAGGGCGCCGCGGCGGAGCTGCTCGAGCGCACGCGCGGCCGCGAGCCGCGCGAAGCGCGCGACCTCGTGCGGGCGTTCTCGACCTGGTTCCAGGTTGTCAATCTCGCGGAAAAGGTGCATCGGATCCGGCGCCGTCGCGAGTACCTCAACGACTCGACCCAGGCGCAGCCGGGCGGCCTCGACGACGCGCTCGGGCGCCTCGCCAAGGAGGGCTGCACGCTGCCGGACCTCCAGCAGCTACTGGCACGCATCTGCATCTATCCGGTGTTCACCGCCCACCCGACGGAGTCCACGCGCCGCACGATCCTGCGCAAGCAGCAGCGCGTCGCGGAGCTGCTGCTCGACCGCCTCGATCCATCGATGACCTCCGGCGAGCGGCGCACCAGCTGGGAGCGGATTCGCACCGAGCTGACCTCGGGCTGGCAGACCGAAGAGCACCCGCGCGAGCGCCTGACGGTCGCAGACGAGCGTGAGCACGTGTTGTTCTACCTGTCGGAAATCGTGTACCGGATCGTGCCGGGCTTCTACGAGGAACTGGCGGCGGCGATCGAGAAGTCCTACGGCACGAAACAGAAGGCCCGCGATCTGCCGCGCGTGCTGCGCTTCGGCTCCTGGGTCGGCGGCGACATGGACGGGGCGCCGGACGTGCACGCCAAGACCATTCGCGAGACGCTGCAGCGCCAGCAGCTGGTGATCGTCAACGCCTACTACCTCGAGGTGCAGCGTCTCGGCGAGCGTCTGTCGCAGAGCGCAGGCCGGGTGCCGGTCTCCAAGGCGCTGCAGTCGCGGCTCGAGGAGTACGCGACGCTGGTGCCGGCCGCGCAGGAGAGCGCCCCGGCGCGCCACGATCGCATGCCCTACCGGCAGTTTTGCGCCCAGGTCGCCGCCCGGCTGCGCAACACCTACGAGGGTCGCCCGAACCACTACGAGAACGGGCGCCAGTTCCACGCCGACGTGCGGCTGATGGCCGACAGCCTCGAGGCGCACGAGGGCCGGCGGGCCGGATTGTTTTACGTCGAACGACTGCTGCGTCGCATCGACACCTTCGAGTTCCACCTGGCGACGCTCGACGTGCGCCAGCACGCGGACGTGCACCGTGCGGTCGTGGCCCAGGGTCTCGGCGATCCCGCGTTCCGCGCGCGGCCGGCAACCGAGCGACTCGCGCGCTTGCGCGTCGCGCTCGAGCGCGACGAGGGTCCGTCGCAGCCTTTCGACGCGGTCGGCCGGCGGACCCTCGCGGTATTTGAGCAGCTGATGCACTGCCGACACCGCTACGGGCGTGACGCCATCGGCGAGTACGTGGTCAGCGGCGCGACCGGCCCGGATGACGTGCTGGCCGTGCTGCTCCTGGCGCGCTGGGCCGAGATGGTCGACAAGCGCATCGGCGAGGTGCCGCTCGACGTGGCGCCGCTGTTCGAATCGGTCGCCGCGCTCGACGAGTGTGGCGCGACGCTGCGGGTGCTGCTCGGCGAGCCCGCCTACCGGCGACATGTCAGCGCACGCGGCGACCGCCAGTCAGTGATGATCGGCTACGCCGACAGCAACAAGGAGAGCGGCTTCGGGGCTTCCCGATGGGCCCTGCACCGGGCGCAGCAGGCGCTCGCCACGGCAGCGCGCGAGGCGGGCGTGACGCTGACGGTGTTCCACGGCCGCAGCGGCGCCACGACTCGAGGCGCCAACCGGATCGAGTCGTTGCTGAAAAGCGCGCCGGAGGGCAGCTTCCAGGGCGTGCTGCGGATCACCGAGCAGGGCGAGGTCATCAACCAGAGCTACGCGCTGCGGCCGATCGCAATGCGCAGCTTCGAGCAGGCCGTCGGGGCCGCCACCCTCGCGCTCGCCGGGCGTCCCCCGCGCGTTGCCGCCGATCCGGCGTTCACGGCCGCGTTCGACGCGATCGCCGCCGGCAGCCATGCAGCCTACCGCGGCCTGGTCTACGAGTCGGACGAGTTCTACGAGTACTTCCGCGATGCGACGCCGATCGACGTGATCGAGCGGATGCAGATCGGCTCGCGGCCGGCCGCCCGGCCTGGGCGTAGCGGTCTCCATGCGCTGCGGGCCGTGCCGTGGGGCTTCGCCTGGAGCCAGAGCCGGCATCTGCTGCCGGGCTGGTTCGGCATCGGCTCTGGGCTCGACGCTGCCGCCGCGCGGTACGGGCCGGAGGTCCTGGAGCGCATGGTGGCGCACTGGCCGTTTTTCGGGTTGCTGGTCGACGACGTCGAATTCGCGGTCGCGGTCGCCGACATGGACATCGCATCCTGGTATGCGGAGCTGGCGGCGCCGTCGCGGCGCCGCCACTTCGCCACGGTGCGCGCCGAGCACGAGCGCACCCGCGACTGGGTCCTGCGGCTGCGCGGCGAGCGGCGGCTGCTGGACGGCGAGCCGGCGATCCAGAGGGCGATGAAACTCAGGAACCCGTACGTCGATCCGATGCACCTGATGCAGATCGACCTGCTGCGGCGCTGGCGGGACGGCGAGCGGCAGGACTTCGACCTGCAAGATGCGCTCGTTGCCAGCATCGCCGGCATCGCCCAGGGCCTGCAGGCGACCGGCTGAGCACAGCGCCCCGGCGCCGCGGGCTCAGCACTCCGGTACGTTGACGGCGAGCCCGCCCTGCGAGGTCTCCTTGTAGATCGACGACATGTCTTCGCCGGTCTGGCGCATCGTCGCGATCACCTGGTCGAGCGTCACCTTGTGGGTGCCGTCGCCGCGCATCGCGAGCCGCGCGGCGTTGATCGCCTTGACGGCGCCCATCGCATTGCGCTCGATGCACGGTATCTGCACCAGTCCGGCGATCGGATCGCAGGTCAGGCCCAGGTTGTGCTCCATGCCGATCTCGGCGGCGTTCTCGACCTGCTCGTTGGTGCCATTCAGCGCCGCCACCAGGCCGCCGGCCGCCATCGAGCAGGCGACGCCGACCTCGCCCTGGCAGCCCATCTCGGCCCCGGAGATCGAGGCGTTCTTCTTGTACAGGATGCCGATCGCGCCGGCGACCAGCAGGAAGCGGACCGCGCCGTCGTCCGACGCTCCCGGTTCGAAGCGCCGGTAGTAGCTCAGCACCGCCGGCACGATGCCGGCTGCGCCGTTCGTCGGAGCGGTCACGACGCGGCCGCCGGCGGCGTTCTCCTCGTTGACCGCGAGCGCGAACGCGTTGACCCAGTCCATCGCCTGCATCGGCGAGGCGCTGCCGGCCTCGAGCAGCTGGCGGTACAGTTTCGGGGCGCGGCGCCGGACCTTGAGCACGCCGGGCAGCAGCCCCTGCGCGTGGAAGCCGCGCTCAATGCAGGCCTGCATCACGGCCCAGATGTTGAGCAGCGCGCTGCGCGTGGCCGCAGCCTCACGCGACACTCCCTCATTCGCGAGCACCAGCTCGTGCAGCTCGAGGCCGTGTTCCCGCGCCGCGCCGAGCAGCTGCTCGGCCGAGTCGAACGGATACGGCACGATGATCTGCGTGGCCGCGGCGCTCGGGCCGCCGAGCTCGTCGGCGCGCGCGACGAAGCCGCCGCCGGTCGAGTAGTACTCCTCGCGGCACAGCACCGAGCGATCGGCGGCCAGCGCCGTGAATCGCATGCCGTTCGAATGTCCTGGGAGGATCTGGTCGCGGTGCCAGAGCACGTCCATCGGTTCGTCGAAGGCGATTTCCCGCTGCCCGCCGAGCCGCAGCCGGTTGCTGCCGCGGATGCGCATCAGCGCGGGCTCGACGATCGCCGGGTCGAGGCCCTCGGGCGAGTGGCCTTCGAGGCCGAGCAGTATCGCCCGGTCGGTGCAGTGTCCCCGGCCGGTCAGGGCGAGTGAACCGTAGAGCTGGACGCCGACCTGGGCCGTGCGCCCGAGCAGCTCGCGCTCGTGCAGGTCCAGCACGAAGCGGCGGGCGGCGTTCATCGGGCCCATCGTGTGGGAGCTCGACGGCCCGATGCCGATCTTGAAGATGTCGAGGACGCTGATGCTCATGCGGCGAGTGTGACTTGGACGTTGCAACCTCGCAAATCCCCTCGGCGCCTGGAGCGTGCCCGGGGCGGGCGGCACGCCTGTGCCGCGCGCGCCGCACCATTCGTTAGAATGGTCGCCCGGACCAGGGCCCGGCGGGGAGCACGATGAACGATCGATCGGCAGGAGCCGTCAGCGTCTACTGCGCGTCGAGCGGCAGCTGCCGGCCCGAGTATCACGCCGCGGCGCGCCGCCTGGGCGAAGTCTTGGCCGCTGCCGGCCGGACCGTGGTCTACGGCGGCAGCCGGATCGGCTCCATGGGCGCACTTGCCGACGGCGCGCTTGCCCGCGGCGGCCGGGTGATCGGCGTGCTGCCGCGCTTCCTCAAGGACCTGGAGGTCTCCCACGACGGCCTGACCGAGCTGCACGTCGTCGAGGACATGCGCGAGCGCAAGCACCTGATGCTGTCGCAGAGCGAGGCGGTCGTGGCGCTGCCCGGCGGCTGCGGCACCTTCGAGGAGCTGCTCGAGGCGGTGACGCTGAAGCGGCTCGGCGTGTTCCTCGGGCCGATCGTCATCATCAACACGCGCAATTACTACGCGCCGCTGATCGCGCTGTTCGCGGCGGCCGTAAGCGAGCGTTTCATGGATCCGCGTCATCTCGCGATGTGGCAGGTCGTCGAGGGTCCGGACGACGTGCTGCCGGCGCTCGCGAGCGCGCCGCCGTGGAACGCTGCGGCGCGCCGCTTTGCGACGCTGTAGGCAGAGCGCACCAGGCAACGGCGCGCGCGAGGAACCTGGAATGCTGGCGGCGCCGAGGCCCGGCCCGAGGAGTAAATGATGTCCGACCAACTCAACTCGCTCTTGACGGACCTGCACCGCGAGCTCGGCTGCGCGACCACGCTGGACGACGAGTCCCGCCGCCTGCTGGGCCTGGTGTTGTCCGACATTGAGAAGCTGGGCATAGCCACGACCGCGACGCCTGGGGGGCTCGAACTGCTGGCCGTGCGCTTCGAGGCCGACCATCCGTCGGTTGCAGCCGCGCTGCGCCAGGTCGGTGACGTGCTCGGCAAGGCGGGGATCTGAGCGATGGCGGCCGGGCCGGTCGCCGGCACGCTGTTGCTGCGGACCGCGACCGCGGCGGACGTCGATTTCATCCTCGCGGCCGAACGCCTCCCGGGGTACGAGCGGCTGGTAGCGCAGTGGAGCCGCGAGCAGCATCAGGCGGCGCTCGAGCGCGACGACACGCGCTACCTGCTCGCCGCCCACGCGGGCCAGCCCCCCGGCGGCTTCGCTCTTCTGCAGCCGCTACACGACACGCACGAGGGCGCCAAGCTCCGGCGCATCGCAGTCGTGCGGCCCGGCGAGGGCTTTGGCCGGGCACTGCTCACGGCCGTCATCGACTGGGTGTTCGAGAGCACCGACAACGAGCGACTCTGGCTCGACGTCTTCACCCACAACGAACGGGCGCGACGCGTGTATCGCGCCGCCGGACTGCAAGAGGACGGCTTGCTGCGCGGTGCCTACCGCCTGCCGGACGGCTCGCGCGCCGACCGGGTCATCATGTCGGTGCTGCGGCAAGAATGGCGCGAACGGTGAAGGCGGCCGGCCGCGCGCCCCTGGTGGCCTGGCTCGCGCTCGCTCCTGCGGCGCTCGCGCTCGGCGCCGCCGCGCCGCCGGAACCGCCGGTCGAGGGGGTCACCACGCGGCTGCCGACGCAAGACAAGGTCGTGGCGCTGACCTTCGACGCGTGCCAGGCCGTCGAGCGCATGCGGCTCGACCACGGCATTACCGATTTCCTGGTCGAGCAGCGGATACCCTTCACCGTGTTCATGGGCGGGCGCTTCGCGCGCGACAACGCGGCCGACGTGCGGGCGCTCGCAAGTCACGACTTCGTCGGCATCGGGAACCACTCCTGGTCGCACCCTCGCGACATGCGCACGCTTGACGACGAGCGGGTCCGGAGCGAGGTGCTGCGGGCCGAGTCCATGCTTCGGCAGCTGACCGGCCGCCGGCCAACGCTGTTCCGCTTCCCGGGCGGCGCTGCGGACGAGCGCACGGCGACGCTCGTACGCGCGCTCGGCTACCAGGTCGTGCATTGGCGCTGGGCCGAGGGCGACCCCGACCCGAACGTGGACGCGGCGCGGCTCGTCGCGCAGACGCTCGCGCGCACGCGCGCCGGCGACATCCTGATCTTTCACGTCAATGGTCGCGGCTGGCACACGGCCGAAGCGCTGCCCCAGATCGTGGCCGGCCTGCGCGAGCGCGGTTTTCGGTTCGTGGCGCTCGGCGAGTACCTCGACCACTAGGGACGATTCGGCTCGCGGGTGCGAGCGGCGACGAATCGCAGGAAATCGCGCGCGGTGGCCCGCGGGCGCTCAATCATCGGCAGGTGCCCCGTGTCTTCCATGACGACGACGGCGCTGCGCGGAATCAACGCCTGCATGATGGCGGCCGCCGCCGGATTAAGGATCCGGTCCTCGCGGCCCCAGACGATCAGGCAGGGCGCCGCAATCGAGGGCAGCAACGGCTCGAGCGACGGCGATCCCAGGCTGATGTCGCGGAAGATCCGCCGGTGCAGCGCGGAATCGACCACGGCCCGTCGCGCCAGCACCCGGAGCAGAGAGGGCGGCGCCCACGGTGCGCAATGCATCGCGGCCCCCAGCAGCGCCGCGAAATCCGCTTCCGTGCGTACCAGCAGCACGAACTCGCCGGTTGCGGCGTATTCCCGGAAAAGCTCGGTATCGCCCGCGGCGGCCGTGCCGGCGGCATCGAGCAGCCAGAGGCTGCGGACGTCGTTTGGATAGGTCGCCGCATACTGCGCCGCGATGTATCCGCCCATCGAATTGCCGCCGAGATGCGCCCGGCCGAGCCCGAGTGCCTCCAGGAACGCGCGCAGCCGCCCGACCTGCGCGCCGATCCCGTAGTCCGTGTCCGGGTCGCGGCCCGCATCGCCGAAACCCGGCAGGTCGGGTGCGACGACGTGGAAATGCGGCGTCAGGAAGCGGGCGATGCGGGTGAAGTTGTCCTTGTCGCCGCCGAAGCCATGGACGAGCACCAGCGGTTCGCCACGCCCACCGTCGAGATAGGGGATGGCGGAGCCGGGAATCGCCGCCCGCCGGACGCGGAGGCGGGCCCGCGCGCGCTCGAGCGTGAGCCAGCCGCGGGCCGCGACGGCGGGTGCGGCGTACTCGAGCACCAACGCGGCGACCGCGCCGGTGGCGGCCAGGACCGCGAGCGTCGTGGTGGCGGGCATGGGGCGTTCGGCTCCTGGGCAAGCCTCGAGCCTACGGCAACACGCCGGCGGCGGGCTCGAACGTGAAATCCGCCGGTCGCGGCCGGCGCATCTCGAGCACGTAGCGGGTGATGTAGCCCGGGTACAGCGCGAGGACGCGACCGGCGGCGGTCTTGTACCAGCTGGTGCACGACCCGGACGCCCAGACCGTGCGTGCGAGTCGCCGCTGCAGCGCGTCGTTGTGCCGGCGCATGACGTCGGCGCGTACCTCGAGGCTCGCCGCGCCGCGCGCAGCAAGTTCGTGGATGCAGGCGACGACGTAGCGCGCCTGGGCTTCTATGGGAACCAGCACGGAGGTGTGGCCCGTCCCGGTGTTCGGGCCGAGCAGCATGAAGAGGTTGGGAAAGCCCGCCACCGTGACGCCCCGGTACGCTTCCGCTCCATCGCGCCAGGCATCGGCGAGCTCGAGGCCGCCGCGGCCGCGGATCGGCAGCGCGGCAAGCGGCTCGATCGTCTCGAAGCCGGTGGCGCAGACGATCGCGTCGACCGGCCGAACGGCGCCGTCGCTGCTGACGACGCCCGCGGCCGTAAAGGCGGCGGCCGCGTGCGTCACGAGCTCGACGTGGCCCTGGCCAAGAGCCGGGTAGAAGTCGCTGGCGAGGAGAATGCGCTTGCAGCCGATCGGGTAGCCGGGCCGCAGCCTCGCGCGCAGCGATGGATCTGCGACCTGTTCCTCGAGGTGGCGGCGCGCCATGCGGGTCAGGAACCAGTGCATCGCGCCGTGGCCCTTGAACGCGGCGAAGCGCAGCTCGAACTCCCAGTAGCGCAGCCAGCGCAGGGCGCGCAGCACGGCCGGCACCCGGAATAGCGCCCTTTCGAGCCGCGTGTAGACACGGTCCGGGCGCGGCACTATCCACGACGGCGTGCGCTGGAAGACCAACAGCTTTGCAGCCTCGGCGGCGAGCCGCGGCACGACCTGCACCGCGCTCGCGGCGCTGCCGATCACGGCGACCCGCTTGCCGCGGAAATCGTATTGGTGGTTCCAGCGCGCGGTGTGCATGACGGTGCCGCGGAACTGGTCGAGACCGGCGGGATAGCGCGGGTGATTGAGCGGGCCGAAGCTGAGCACGAAGAAGCGCGGCCGCCATCGCTCGCCTCGCTCGGTCGTGATGGTCCAGCGCGCAGCCGCCTCGTCGTAGGCTGCTGCGACGACGCGCGTCGACAGCCGCAGGTGCGGCTCGATGCGGAAGCGCTCGACACAGCGGGCGACGTAGTCGCGTATCTCGCTGCTTGGCGCGAATACGCGCGTCCAGGCGGGATTCGGAGCGAACGAAAATCCGTACAGGTGCGATGGCACGTCGCACTGCGCCCCCGGATAGCTGTTGTCCCACCACGTGCCGCCAACCCCGGCCGACTGCTCCAGCACCACGAACGAGTCGATGCCGGCGCGTTTCAGCATCACTGCCATGCAGATGCCGGACATGCCCGCGCCCTGCACGACGATGTCCGGGTCGGGTCCGGCATCACGGCCTGTGGCGGCGTCCCCGCTCGTCGTGCTGGGTGACATGGCAAACGTCTGAAGCGGTGCGGTCGCTCAGCCGCCGTGCGGGGCGGCCGGTGCGTGACCGGCGAGCGGGCGCCCGGTTGCCGTCGAACGCACCAGCGCCTCGGCGAGGTAGTCGGCCGCGATTCCCATGTCCGCGCGCTTCTCGATCACGCTCGTCTCGAGGTGTGGATCGCTGGCGCCGGCGCGCAACGCCGCCGCGAGCGCGAGCTCGCGCGACACGCGCCGGGCGTGCTCAAGCGCGGGCTGCGGTTCCGGATAGTCCTGGCTGCCGGCCGGGTCGTGCACGCGGAACACCTTGAACGTCGGCTGGTTGACCAGCACGTCGACCGTCTGCGAGACGACGCCGGCGACCGCCCCGATCGCGTTGCAGACCGCCGCATGCTCCGGAATCTCGAGCGGCGCGCCGAGCCGGCGCGCGACCTCCGGGTAGTAGCCGCCCGCCGGCGCGCCGATCGCCACCAGCGTCGTCGCGAGCCCCAGCCGGGTCGCCACCAGGCCTGAGAAGCGCCGTCCGGCGATCTGGTCCTCGATCAGGCGGTCGCCGAGGATCCCCCATTTGCCGCCGCGGGATTCGAGGCCGGGATCGTGGGCGAGCGCGGTCGCGAGCACGATGCGGCCGGCCTCGCGAACGACGTGCTCGACCACCCGCTCGCAGAACGCGGCCGGCTCCTCGGCGCGGTGGCGGCCCTTCGCATTGCGTTCCTCGGTCGCGAGGATGCGCGCCCCGTATTCCGCCGCGGCCACGCTCCAGCCGTGCTGGCGTCCCAGCAGGTGCATCGCATCGCTAGGCGTGAATGCCGCGTGCGTCGCGAGGCCGGCGTCGCATAGACGCCGGAGCGCGCCGAGCCCGGCACCGTTGCGCACCGCCTCGCCGACCCGTCGCGGCTCGCTGCCGAGCGCGTCCCAGACGCGGCGCTCGAGAGCGCCGAGGTGCGCCGGCGGCGCCCGGTCCGGGTTGCGCAACGCGTATTGGGAGGCATAGCCCGGCAGGCGGTCCTGCGCCGCGAGCGCGGCGAGATCGACGAGCAGCGCCGGGCGCTGTTCGGCGAGCAGGCTGAGTGGCATGACCTTGCGCGGCCCGACGCAGAGCCGGGTGTCGCGGTTGAAGTGGACCTCGCTGTCGCCGCCGAGGCCGGCCGTGCGGACGTCGACCGCCTGAACCATCGTCCGCCAGCCGCCGATCAGGGCTCCGTCGGCGTTCACGACCGGTCGCCCGCCGCTGACGACCGCGACGTCGGTGGTCGTGCCGCCCATGTCCGAGACGACGAAGTCCGCGAGCCCCGTCAGGAAGCTCGCGCCGACCACGCTCGCGGCCGGGCCCGACAGGATCGTCTCGACCGGATACTCGAGCGCGACGTCGGCGCGCATCAGCGAGCCGTCGCCCTTGACGATCATCAGCGGCGCATCCACCGCCTCCTCGGCCAGCACGCGGCCGAGCGCCTCGATCAGGTGGCTGATCTGCGGCGTCAGCCGCGCATTCAGCGCCGCGGTCAGCGCGCGCCGCGGCGCGTCGAGCTTCGAGCTCAGTTCGTGGGCGCAGGTCACCGGTTTCGGCGACAGCTCGCGGATCAGCTGGCGAACGCGCAGCTCGTGGCGCGGGTTGCGCACCGAGAAGCGCGCGGCGACCGCATAGCCCTCGACGCGGGGGTCATGGGCCGCAATCGCGGTTCGCACGGTGGCCTCGTCGAGCCGCTCGAGCTCCTCGCCGGTGGCATCGTGGCCACCTTGCACGCGCACCACGAACCCTCCGCCCTCGTGCGTCAGCCCGGAACGCTCCAGCATCGCTTCGTCGAAGCCAACCAGGACGGTGCAAACCGCACTGAAGCGGTTCTCGACGACCGCGTTGGTCGCGAGCGTGGTTGACACCGAGACGAGGTCGACGTCCGCGCGGCGTGCGCCGGCGGGCAGCGCCGCAAGCACGGCGCGGATCGCCGCGCCGATGCCGATTGCGAGGTCCCAGTGCGTCGTCAGCGCTTTGGCGGTCGCGACCACCCGCCGGCTGCGGTCGAGCAACACCGCGTCCGTGAAAGTGCCGCCGGTGTCGAGGCCGAGCCAGAGCTCGGGACGCTCACGCGCGCCAGCGGCGGTTTCGGCAGTGGCGAAGAAGGGGCTGCTGATCGACATGGAGCCTGCGCCGTTGTACACCGCCGACGAGCGATTGCGGCAGCTGCTATGGCCGCAGGCGACGGTACCCGGCGGCAGGCCCGGCGATCCGCGGCCGAGCGGCGGTTTTCGGCCGCAGCGTACCACAGGGCCGGCGCCTGGCCGGGTCGGCAGCACCCTCGGCGCGCGGCTCGAGTTGCTGTCGCACACGCCAATCCGAGCGCGACAGAGCGCCGCGCTCTCCATCGTAATTTCTCCTGCAGGCGGCCGGTCCCGACAAATATGCGAGCGACCATGCATAGCCAACAAGACGCGATCGTTCTCGCAAGCCCGTCGCATCCGCAGGCTCGGAGTCCGTCAACGGCGATCCATTGCAGGTGCGCCCGTTAGCGCAGTCCGCCCGTGCCGGGCAGAGCGGGAGCGGCCTTCGCCGCGCCGCGCCTGGAATGCGGCTCTGCGCTCGACCTCCGCACACGGACAGCCCGCGACTGGCATATAGACCGACCAGTCGTTCCAATCCATACTGCTTGCTGATTTCCGAGCGAGGTGACCTATGCGCTTCGTGGGGCGAGTCGCGATCGTGACGGGCGGATGCGGAGGAATCGGACTTGCGACGGCCCGGCGCCTTGCAAGCGAGGGGGCGCGTGTCCTGATTGCGGATCTGACGGACCTTGGCGAGCTCCGGGCGGAGGCAGCCCGCGATGAGGGCCTACAGATCCACTATCAGCGCGCGAACGTAGCGTCGGACGAGGAAGTGGCGCAGCTCGTGCGAGCGACTACCGAACGCTGGGGGCGACTAGACGTCATGGTGGCCAACGCAGGCATTGCCGGCAAGGGAACGGCCGAATCTACGTCTGTCGAAGCCTGGCGTCGCGTACTCGATGTGAATCTGACCGGTGTATTCCTGTGCATTAAGCACTCGGTTCCCGCGATACGGGCGGCGGGCGGAGGCGCGATCGTGGCGACCGCGTCAGTGACCGGCTGCGTCGGACACCCCGGAGCGCTCGCGTACGCCTCGACCAAGGGTGCGCTGATCAATATGGTGCGTGCGGCGGCGCTTGACCAGGCGCGAGACAATATTCGGATAACGGCGGTGTGCCCCGGGCATCTCGAGAACCCCACCGCGGCGGGCGGCGCCGAAGCTCGAGCGGCGCATACAGGGGGTCTCGTCGCACGCTACCCGCTCGGCCGTCTCGGCCGCGCGGACGACGTGGCGAGTGCGATTGCCTTTCTCGCCTCTGAGGAGGCCAGTTTCATCACCGGCACGTCGTTGGTGATCGACGGAGGCTACTCGGCACAGTAGGGGCCGGCAGCCAGTGTCAGCAGAGGTTTCAGCTGGCGGTTGACACGACTGACCTGAGCCCCGATTTTCGGGGCAACCCAAAACTGGACTAAGCTGGCTTTAGAAGTCCTCGAGACGGGAGTGAGGACCATGAAGCGATCGCGGTTTAGCGACGAGCAGATTGCCTACGCGCTGCGGCAGGCGGAGGCCGGAACGGCGGCGGCGGATGTCTGCCGGCAGCTGGGGATCAGCGAGGCGACGTTCTACGTGTGGAAGAAGCGCTATGCGAACCTCGGCATGACGGAGATTCGGGAGCTCCGCCAACTTCGGGAAGAGAACGCGAAGCTCAAGCGGATCGTGGCCGACCTGACGCTCGACAAGAGCATCCTCGCGGAGATCGTCCGAAAAAAAGTGTGAAGCCGGCACAGCGGCGCAAGCTCGTGATGTGGGTGCAGGAAGCCTACGGCATGGGCGTCTCGCGGGCGTGTCGGCTGGCGACGATCTCGAGGTCATTGTGGTACTACCGCAGCCGCCGGCCGCCGCAGACGGCGCTGACGATGCGGCTGAAGGAGCTGTCGCAGGTGCGGCCTCGGTTCGGCTATCGGCGCCTGCATGTGATGCTGCGGCGTGAGGGCTGGACCGTGAACCACAAGCGCGTACGACGGCTGTATCGCCTGGAAGGCCTGCAATTACGGCTCCGGACGCGTCGACGCAAGCACGCGAGCATCCACCGCGGCATCCCGCCGGCGGCGACGCGGGCCCACGAGCGCTGGAGCATGGACTTCGTCCACGATGCGCTTTTCGACAGTCGGCCATTTCGGATCTTGACGGTCGTCGATCAGTGGAGTCGCTGGAGTCCGATCCTGGAGGTGGCCTCCAGCATGTCCGGAAGCAGCGTCGCTGAGGCGCTCGATCGCGTGATCGCCGAGCACGGCGCGCCGGTGTCGATCACGGTGGATCACGGAACGGAGTTCACCTCGCGAGCGCTCGACGAGTGGGCGTACCGACGCGGTCTGAAGCTCGACTTCATTCGTCCCGGAAAGCCTTCGGAAAACGGGCATATCGAGTCGTTCAACGGCAAGCTGCGCGATGAATGTCTCAACGCCAACCAGTTCTTGTCGATCGACGATGCCAGGAGCAAGATCGAAGCGTGGCGGACCGACTACAACCTGCGTCGACCGCACAGCTCGCTGGGCCACCTGACCCCCAGCGAGTACGTCCAACGAGGCCAGGAGACCGGACTGAAAAAGTCGGCCGAGTCTGCGTTTGGAACGCCCTAAAAAGGGGCTCAGGTCACTTTAACCGCGGACTCCAACCCGGAACGGGACTAAATCGGGGAGCACGTCAATGTGGCTTAAGATCGATCCGACGCGGCAGTTGATCCCGGAAACGACGCTGCAAGCGTGGGTTGCAGGTACACCCGCGCCGGAAATGCTGTGACGGGCGAACAACCGACAGTCGCCTCATCATGCCGCAAATTGCGAAGGGCTTTGCAGCGAATGCTCGATTTGTGACTTCCGTATAGCTGCCCTTGACGATCGTCCGGTCGGGGTCATGACCCGCCTGACAGCGGTCGGCGGTCCTTAGCGTGCTTTAAATTCCGTTTCGTGTCTTGTCCTCTTCTACGGCGCCCTGGACTTGACCCGACTGGGTGCAGACGACGCTGGCTGACGCGCTCACACAGCCAACCGGTCGGGCCGTGTCGATGCCGATGCTGCCGCCGCCACACGCAGTCAGCGTCCCGCTTGCGCCAAGCGACGTCGCCGCCAGCGCCACCCAGAACATGGGGTCACTTGACGAAAGGCAGAATAAAGTACGTCTAGCCCCCGCACGCGACGCAACTACTTGATGCGAGGCTCTAGGTGCTCGCCGGAGGCGCGGATAAATTTATGCCGAAGGTCCATTTCCACTTATCGCCGTGCTTGACGTACACGGACGAGCCCCACACCGGCCCAACATGCACGAGGCAGTTCTCGTGCCCGTCCTCGGATGGCTCATTGCCAATTCTCCTGCGACGTGGTGCGGATCCGGCAGCTACCGCCGGAGCCGCGCGAACCTAGCCGACGTCATTTGATCAGTTCGGCCTCCGACAGCGTGGCGCCGCTCTGAATTGGAGTGCGGCACGGGCCAGTTGAGCCGACGAAGTGCTCCGTGCCACCAACAATCAGTACCGTCCCGTCGGGGAAAACCGTCGCCGTGTGACCACCATCCCGGCCGACACTCATATTGCCTGCGTATGAGAACCCGTCGCTCTCCGGCGCGAATAGGACCGTCCCCGCCTGGCCTGTCACGTACGTGCTCTTAGAGGTGGCGACGCAGCGCCGCGGAAGTGGATCCAAGCGGAAATTAAACAGGTGCTGAAAGGTGTGCCAGCCGGTGATAATGACGCTGCCGTCGTTGCGCAGGCTCGCCGTGTGGCTGTCGGCGGGGAACACCGCAACTGTACCGTCGAGCGCCGTGAACGATCCGGCCACAGGATCGTACAGATCGGCCGTGGCCTCCGTACCCACGACCAGCACCGTGCCATCCTGCAGGCGCATCGCCACATGGCCTGCGCGTGCGACCGCCATGTTCCCGGTCGTCTTCGTGAAGGCCCCGCTAGCGGGATCGTACAGCTCCGCGGTCAGGCCAGCGCTGGCGCCGGTCCCCCCGGCAACGAGCACCTTGCCGGAATTCAGCAGGGTCGCCGTCGGGCGCGTGCGGGCAGTGGTCAGGGACCCGGTCGCCGTGAACGTCCCGGTGGACGGGTCGTAGAGCTCGGCGGTCAGGTCATTGGCGACGGTGTTGCCACCCACGACCAGCACCTTGCCCGTGTTCAGCAGCGTCGCCACAGGAGCCGTGCGTGCCTGGGTCATGGGGCCGGTTGCCGTGAAGGTTGCGGCCGCCGGGCTGTACAACTCGGCAGACGCGTCAAGCGAGCCCACGATCAGGACCTTGCCGTAGTTGGGCAGCGTGTGGTCTGCGACGTTGAGCAGCGTCGCCGTGTGGTTCGCGCGCGTCCGGGTCATGCTGCCGGTGTCCGTGAAGAAGCCGGTGGCGGGGTCGTAGAGTTCGGCGGAGCTGTCCGGACCGCCCGCCACCAGCACCTTGCCGGTATTCAGCAACGTCGCCGAGTGGCCGGAGCGCGGAATCCTCAGGCTGCCGGTCGCCGTGAACGTCAGCGCCGGACGTGCCAGGGAGATTCGCACCGTGAACGTCGCCGGCGGCGCAGTCCGAGTGAGCGCATCCGTCACGTCGACCGTGATGGGGAAATGACCGGCTGTCGAGGGAGTACCCGACAGGAGGCCATCGACGCCGACGCCGAGCCCGGACATCGTTAATGCGTTGGACGGCGCCACGCTCCAGCGAAGCGGAGCAAGGCCGGCAGACGCGAGAAATTGAGACTGATACGCGGTCCCGACCGATGCCGTTGGCAGCGGGAAGTTGCCGATTGTGGGCGGCGGCGGATCGCTGATCGCAATTGAATAGACGGCCGACTGGGGTGGCTGGGCGGGCGAGGCGCTGTCGGTGACGGAGACCGTGAATGCGAACGGCGTCGCGCTCATGGCCGTCGGGATGCCGCTGATCGTTCCGTTGCCCGCCAGAGCGAGGCCTGGTGGCAGTGCGCCGGCCGTAACCGTCCAGTTGAGTGGCAGGTAGCCGCCCGTGGCGGTAAAAGCGAAGGAATAGGGCGTGCCGTGGACGCCCGCAGGCGGCACTTGCCCCGGGTTGATCGCGAGCGCTGCGGGCGGATTGACCGTGATATTGAACCACTGCGGCGGGCCGCTGGTCGGTGTCTGCGCGCTGTCGGTCGCCGTGACGCTGAAGGCGAAAGGACCGACGGCGGTCGGCGTGCCCGAGAGCGTGCCGTTCGACGCGAGCGCGAGTCCACCCGGCAAGGCGCCGGAGCCCGGGGTGACGGCCCACGTGTACGGCGGCGAGCCGCCGCTCGCAGTAAACGTGTAGCCGGCGTAGGAATTGGTCGCGACGCCTGCGGGGGGCGTCGGTGCCGTGGCAACCACGATCGGCGAGTCGGCGATCGTCAGAGAGATGGGCAGAGTCCCCGTCAGGGCCGGAATCGAGGCGTCGGTGACGACGATCGTGACGTTGTAGGTGCCGGCGGTCACCGGCGTCCCGGCCAGGTGTCCGGTCGAATCGAGAGCAAGACCCGGCGGCATAGTGGGGGAAGTGCTCCACTGAAACGGCGCGGTACCGCCGCTCGCCACGCTGAATGCATAGCCGGCGTAGGCGGTACCGGTCAGGCCGGACGGCGGCGTCCCGGGCGCGATCACCGGTTGCCCGGGGCCACTCGGCCCGCCGCCGCCGCAGGCGGCGAGGAGGACGGTGGCAACCACACCGACGAGCGACCGTAAGCTCAGAAAACGCGGCATAACGCCCCCTTGGATATTCATCGCTGCTGCAGCGCAGGCGCCGTCGTCGCTGCACGCCCTCTGGCGT
>JANXWS010000042.1 GCA_025351005.1 Pseudomonadota bacterium
CATTCGCACCAGACGCCGCTGTGCGCCGAGCGCCTCGCCGCGGCGTTCGCACGCGCCGGACTGCCGGCGGGCGTCTTCCAGTTCCTGCACCTCTCGCACGTCGACACCGCGCGCCTGATCAGCGATGCGCGCGTCGCGAACGTCTGCTTCACGGGCTCGGTCGCCGGCGGCCGCGCAGTCGTCGAGGCGACCGGCCGGGGCTTTGCGACGGCGGGCCTCGAGCTCGGTGGCAAGGATCCGGCCTACGTCAGGAGCGATGCGAATCTCGCGCACGCGATCGACTCGCTCACCGATGGAGCCTTCTTCAACGCCGGCCAGTCGTGCTGCGGCATCAAGCGGATCTATGTCGCCGCGCCGCGCTTCGATGACTTCGTGGCCGGCGTCGTCGAGCTCGCCGGCGGCTACCGCCTCGGCTCGCCGCTCGATCCTGAGACGACGCTCGGCCCCGTGGTGCGCACCGCCGCGGCCGACTTCGTCCGCGGCCAGGTCGAGGATGCGCTGCGCCGCGGCGCGCGCCAGCTCGTCGATGCGGGCCGCTTCGCCGCGTCCAGGGCCGGCACGCCTTACCTCGCGCCGCAGGTGCTCGTCGACGTCGACCACTCGATGCCGATCATGCGCGAGGAGACCTTCGGTCCGGCGGTCGGCATCATGCGCGTGACCGGCGACGAGGAGGCGCTGCGGCTGATGAATGACAGCGACTACGGCCTGACCGCTGCGATATTCGCGCGTGACGCCGCGGCGGCGGAGGCGCTCGGCGACCGGCTGGACACCGGCACCGTGTTCCTGAACCGCTGCGATTACCTCGACCCGGCGCTCGCCTGGACCGGCGTCAAGCACTCCGGCCGTGGTTGCACGCTGTCGGCGGTAGGCTTCGAGCAGCTGACGCGTCCCCAGTCATTCCATTTCAGGATTCAGTCATGACGGCCGTGCTGACGGGCAACTGGAACTACCCGACGACGATCTGGGCCGGTCCCGGAAGGATCTCCGAGCTCGCGGCGGCCTGCCGGCGCGCCGCCATCGGACGGCCGCTGCTGGTGACCGACCAGGGGCTCGCGCGCTCGGCGATGATCGGCAACGCAGCCGCCCTGCTCGGCGGCGCGCCGCTCTACGGCGCGGTGCAGGGCAACCCGACCAGCAGCCACGTCGAGGACGGGCTCGCGGTCTACCGTGCCGGCCGGCACGACGGTGTGGTCGCGCTCGGCGGCGGCGCGGCACTCGACACCGGCAAGGTGATCGCGTTCATGTCGGGCCAGACGCGCCCGTTGTGGGACTTCGAGGACATCGGCGACTGGTGGACGCGCGCCGATCCCGCCGGTATCGCGCCGGTGGTGGCCATCCCGACCACCGCCGGCACCGGCTCCGAGGTCGGCCGCGCGGGTGTGATCCTCAACGCCTCGACCCACCAGAAGAAGATCATCTTCCACCCGCAGATGATGCCGCGCGTGGTGATCTCGGACCCGGAGCTCACGGTCGGCTTGCCGCGGCCGGTGACCGCGGCCACCGGCATGGACGCGTTCGTGCACTGCTTCGAGGCGTTCTGCGCGCCCGGCTTCCACCCACTCGCCGACGGCGTCGCGCTCGAAGGCATGCGCCTGATCGCGATCCACCTGCCGCGCGCCTGCGCCAATGGCGCGGACCTCGAGGCGCGCGCGCAGATGCTGGCGGCGGCGTCGATGGGTGCGACCGCGTTCCAGAAGGGGCTCGGCGGCGTGCACGCGATCGCGCATCCGGTGGGTTCGTGGTTCAACACGCACCACGGCCTGACCAACGCCGTGCTGCTGCCGTACGTGATGGCCTACAACCGCAACGCCATCGCCGTCCGGTGCGAGCTGATCAGCCGCGTGCTCGACCTGCCCGCCGCCGGCTTCGAAGGCCTGCTGGCGTGGGTGCTCGCACTCAGGCGCGAGCTCGGCATTCCGCACACGCTGGCCGAGATCGGCGTCGACGCCGGCAACGCGGCCGTGATCGGCGCGGAGGCCGCGCGCGACCCCTCGGCCGGCGGCAACCCGGTGCCGGTCGGCGCCGCGGAGCTCGAGCGCGTGTTCCGCGCCGCGGTCGCCGGCCAGTTCCCGGCCGCAGCCTGAGCCGGTGGCGGCGCCCCGCATCCTGGTCGTCGACGGCAACGTCGCCGCGATACGCGCCCGCCAGGTGGCGCTCGTGGGCTACGACTCCGGCACCGGCTACGCGCGCGTGCTGCGGCGGCTGCTGCCCGAAGTCGCCTGCGACCTGATCCGCCCGGCGGACGGTCCGGCGGCGCTGGCGCCGGGCGTGCAGCTCGCGGACTACGACGGCGTGACGGTGACGGGCTCGGCGCTCAACATCTACAACCGGGACGGCGCCGTCCTGCGCCAGGTCGAGGTCGCGCAGGCGGTATTCGCGGCGGGCGTACCCTTCTTCGGCAGTTGCTGGGGCCTGCAGCTCGCCGTCACCGCGGCCGGCGGCACGGTGTGCGCCAACCCGCGCGGCCGCGAGTTCGGCTTCGCGCGCCGCATCCGGCTCACCGAGGCCGGCCGCAGCCACCCGCTGTACGCCGGCAAGCCCGAGGTCTTCGAGGCCCCGACCATCCACCGCGACGAGGTCGCGACGCTGCCGGCCGGGGCCACGGTACTCGCGGAGAACGAGATGGGCGTGCAGGCCGCCGTGTTCACCCACGGCCGCGGCACGTTCTGGGGCGTGCAGTACCACCCCGAGTACGATTACGCGGACATCGCCGCCGCGGCGCTGCGCTACGGGACTGCGCTGGTGGACGAGGGCCTGTTCGCCGACCTCGTGGCACTCGAGGCCTACGCCGCTGAACTGAAGCGGCTGCAGCAGCAGCCGGCCGATCCGCCGCTCGTCTGGAAGCACGGGCTCGGACCCGCGATGACCGACGAGTCGCTGCGGCTGCGCGAGCTAGCCAACTGGATCGGGCAACAGGTCGTGCCACGCCGCGGGCGACGTGGCTGAGCGGGGGCCCGGGCTCGCGCGAACGCTCGGCGGCCTGCACCTGTGGGGCATCGCCGTCGGGCTCGTGATCTCCGGCGAGTACTTCGGCTGGAGCTACGGCTGGGCACAGGCCGGCACGCTCGGCTTCCTAGTGACGACCGTGTTCATCGCGGTGATGTACACGACGTTCATCTTCAGCTACACCGAGCTCACGACCGCGATCCCGCACGCCGGCGGCCCGTTCGCCTACAGCCACCGGGCCTTCGGCCCCCTCGGCGGCTACCTGGCAGGCTTCGCGACGCTGGTCGAGTTCGTGTTCGCGCCACCGGCGATCGCGCTCGCGATCGGCGCCTACCTGAACGTGCAGTTCCCGGGCCTGCCGGTGCGCAGCGCCGCGGTCGGGGCCTACCTGCTCTTCATGGCGCTCAACATCGCCGGCGTCACGATCGCGGCGACGTTCGAGCTCGTCGTGACCGTGCTCGCGATCGTCGAGCTGCTGGTGTTCATGGGCGTCGTGTCGGGCGGCTTCGCCTGGGCGAACTTCGCCGCGCACGGCTGGGCCGGGCACGAGACGCCGTCGCTCGCGACGATCCCCGGGCTGTTCGCGGCCATCCCGTTCGCGATCTGGTTCTTCCTCGCGATCGAAGGCGCGGCGATGGCCGCCGAGGAGGCCCAGGACCCGAAACGCACGATCCCGCGCGCCTACATCGGCGGCATCGTGACGCTGGTGGTGCTCGCGTTCGGCACGATGATATTCGCCGGCGGCGTCGGCGACTGGCGCCGCATCGCCGACATCAACGACCCGCTGCCGCAGGCCATGAAGATCGTGGTCGGCGCCAACAGCGGCTGGCTGCACCTGCTGGTCTGGATCGGCCTGCTCGGCCTGATCGCGTCCTTTCACGGCATCATCATGGGTTACTCGCGCCAGATTTTCGCGCTCGCCCGCGCGGGCTTCCTGCCGGGCGTGCTCGCGACGGTCCATCCGCGCCTGCGTACCCCCTACGTCGCGATCCTCGCCGGCGGTGCGGTCGGCATCGCGGCGATCTACTCCGACTCCTTCGTCACGATCGGCGGCCAGCCGCTGACGGCGAGCATCGTCACGATGTCGGCACTGGGTGCGATCGTCATGTACCTGGTGAGCCTCGCCAGCCTGTTCCGGCTGCGCCAGCGCGAGCCGGCGCTCGAGAGGCCGTTCGTGACACCGTGCTACCCCGCATTCCCGCTGGCCGCGTCGGCGATCGCGCTCCTGTCGCTGGTCGCGATCGTCTGGGACAACCTGCAGATCGCCGAGATCTTTGCGCTCGCCGGCCTCGCCGGCGGCGTCGTCGCCGCGCGCCGCGCACGGCTCGGCCGGCTCGGCTCGGTCGAGCCGATGCTGCAGGGGGTGCCCGCGCCGCTGGCGGCCGGGAGGGCTGCCGCCAGTGACGGCCCGGGCGTCTCCCGGTAATCTAGCGGCGCGACCGGGGAGGGGGAAAAGATGCAAGCTGTGCTCCCGATGCTGCTGGCATTGGCGCTGCTCGGCGGCGGCGCCGCCCGCGCCGACGATTCCAAGCGGCTGCGGATCATCACCTGGTCCGACTACGTGCCCGCCGAGGTGATCGCCGACTTCAAGAAGGAGACCGGCATCCAGGCCGAGGTCACCCTCTCGAACAACGAGGAGATCATCTCGAAGCTGCGCGCCACCGGCGGCGCGGGCTTCGACCTCGCGCAGCCGTCGCAGGACCGGATCGTCGGCGCGCAGCAGGAGTTCCGGATCTACAAGCCCTTCGACCTCTCGCAGGTGCGGCTCGACCAGTTCATGCCGGACCTGCTCGCGACGGTCCGCAAGAACGCGACGCTCGACGGCAAGCTCTACGGCCTGCCGTACGTGTGGGGCGCCGAGGGTCTGGTCGTCAACAGCAAGCGCGCCAAGCTCGCCGACTATGGCGACCTGTGCCGGCCCGAATACAAGGGCAAGACCTCGATCCGGCTGCGCCGCCCGGTCCTGATGGCGTTCGCGTTCGCCTCCGGCAAGGATCCGTTCGCGCTGTACGGCGACATCAAGGCCTACAGCGCGCTGATGGAGAGCGTCGGTCGGACGCTGATCGCCTGCAAGCCGAACTTCCGCTTCTTTTTCGACAACAAGGACCAGGCGCTGAACGGCGTCCGCTCGGGCGAGCTGGTCGCCGCCATGATGTGGGATTCCGGTGGCTGGGCGCTCAACCGCGAAAACCCAGACATTCGCTTCATCAACCCGAAGTCCGGTGCGATCGCCTGGCTCGATACCTTCGCGCTGCCGGCCCGCGGCAAGAACGACGCCGGCGCCTACGCCTGGATCAACTTCACCATGCGGCCGGCAATCGCCGCCAAGATCGCCAAGTCGATCGGCAACTTCACGGCCTCGAAGGGCGCCGACGAGCTGGCGGACCCGCGCCTCAAGGCGCAGTTCAAGGAGTCGTTCCCGGACGGCTTCAGGAACGTTCGCTGGTATCCGGCGATCCCGGCCGGCCTCGAGGAGATCGAGGGCAAGATCCTCGACCGCATCAAGGCGGCCGATTGAGCGCCGCCGGCACCGGCCAGGACGCGGCCACGCACGATCTGGACGTGCGCGGTGCCGTCAAGCGCTTCGCGGATCACGTCGCCGTCGACCAGCTCTCCTTCAGCGTCGCGCGCGGCAGCTTCTTCTCGATACTCGGACCGTCCGGCTGCGGCAAGACCACGCTGCTGCGGATGATCGCCGGTTTCATCCAGCCCGACGACGGCGAGATCCTGATCGGCGGACGCAGCATGGCGGGCGTAGGACCGAACCGCCGCCCGGTGAACATGGTGTTCCAGCAGCTCGCGCTGTTCCCGATGATGTCGGTTGGCGACAACGTTGCGTTCGGGCTCGCGCGCCGCGGCGTCGCGCGCGCCGAGCGCCTGCGCCGCGCGCAGGCGATGCTCGAGCGCGTCGGGCTCGGCGGTGCAGCGCGCAAGAAGGTCGACGAGCTGTCGGGCGGCCAGCGCCAGCGCGTCGCGATCGCCCGCAGCCTCGTGCTCGAGCCGACGCTGCTGCTGCTAGACGAGCCGCTCGGCGCGCTCGATCTCAAGCTGCGCGAGCACATGAAGATCGAGCTGAAGCAGCTGCAGGCCGCCTTCGGCACGACCTTCGTCTACATCACCCACGACCAGTCGGAGGCGCTCGTGCTATCCGACCACGTCGGCGTCATGAACCGCGGGCGCTTCGAGCAGCAGGGCACGCCGCAGCAGCTCTACTACGAGCCGGCAACGCCGTTCGTGGCCGGCTTCGTCGGCGCCAACAACCGGATCGTCGGCCGCGCGACCGGGGTAGCCGGTGCGATCGTGTCCATAACGTCCGAGCAGGGCTGGCTGATCCGCGCCCGCAGCGCCACGGCGATCGCGGCCGGCACCGCGGTCGAGGCGTTCGTGCGACCGGAAGTTGCGGTGCTCGCGCGCGCCGCGGCGGACCTGCCCGCCGGCCAGCCGGCGCATGGCGGCGAGGTCGAGAGCCTGCTGTTCGACGGCGCCAACTCGGCGGTGCTGCTGCGCGAGCGTCAGAGCCGCGTCGAGTTCCGGATTGCGCTGCCACAGACCGGCCAGTTCGCCGACCTGCGGGTCGGCGAGCCGATCCATTTCAGTTTCGACCCGGCGCGCGCGGTGTGCTTCCCGGCGGGCGTCGCGCATGCCTGACGCCACCTCCGGACCGGCCTGGGAGCGACGCCTGCTGCTCGGGCTGCTCTTGGCGCCGGCCCTGCTGTGGCTGTTCGCGCTGATCGTGCTGCCGCAGATCGACCTCGCGCTGCTGTCGTTCCGCGAGCGCGTCGCGCCGCGCGAGTACGTCGCGAGCCTGGCGCAATACCGCACGTTCTTCGCCGAGCCGCTCTACTGGCACGTCTTCGTACGCACCGCCGTCATGTCGCTGGCGGCGACGCTGGCGACACTGCTGATCGCGTTCCCCGTGGCGTGGACGATCGCCAAGCTGCTGCGCGGACGGCTGAGCGCCTTGCTGTTCGTCGTCTGCCTGATCCCGTTCTGGGTCAGCGAGACGGTGCGGACGCTCGGCTGGATGATCCTGCTGCGTGAGAGCGGCGTGCTGCCGGCATTGCTCGCGCACCTCGGGGTCACCGCGGCGCCTGTCGAGCTGCTCTATCACGACGCCACCATCCTGGTCGGCCTCGTCTACACGTCGCTGCTGTTCATGGTAGTCCCGCTGGTCAGCAGTCTCGAGAGCCTCGACAATTCCCTGATCGAGGCCGCCTACGACCTGGGCGGCAGCGGCTGGTCAATACTCCGCGAGATCGTCATTCCGCACGCAGCACCCGGCATCACCGCCGGCTGCATCGTCGTGTTCATGCTCATGCTCGGCAACTACCTGACGCCGACACTGCTCGGCGGCAAGAGCTCGCAGTGGTTCACCGAGCAGATCTACACGCAATTCATCGTCCGCTTCAATTGGGAGCAGGGCGCGGCCTTCGGCTTCCTCCTGCTCGCGCTCTCCACATCGATGGTCTGGCTGGGGCTCAAGCTGAGCGGGCAGCGCTTCGGCGACGTCATGCGGCGCACGTGATCCCCTCGCTGCCCCGCCCGCTCTGGCTGCGCACGGCGACGACGCTGTACCTGGTGGCGTTTCTCGTATTCCTGTTCCTGCCGCTTGCGACCGTCGCCGTGTTCGCGTTCAACGATGCGCCCTACCCCGCTCCGCCGTGGCACGGCTTCACGCTCGACTGGTTCCTCGGCAACGCCTCCAGGGACCGGACCGGGCTGTTCGGCGACGACGAACTGCTGGCCAGCATCTGGACCAGCTTCCTGGTGGCCTGCGCGGTGACCGCGCTGTCGGTCGGCGTCGGCACGGCGAATGCGTTCCTGATGGAACGTGCCCGCTTCCCGGGCAAGGGCGCGCTGTCGGCGCTGATGCTCGTACCGCTGGTGCTGCCGGGAGTGATCCTCGGCATCTCGATACTCGCGTTCGCGAGCCGCATCGCCGAGTTCGTCAACGACCTGTTCGGGCTCGAGCTCGAGTTCCTGCGCCCCGGCCTGCCGCTCGTCGTGCTCGGCCAGTTCTCGTACATCGCCGCGATCGCGACGCTGACGATCAGCGCCCGTCTGAAGCGTTTCGACCCTACGCTGGAAGAGGCCGCCTACAACCTCGGCGCGTCGCGCGGCGCGGTGCTGCGGACGATCACGCTGCCCTACCTGCGCCCGGCCATGATTGGCTCGGCGGCCATCGCGTTCCTGATGTCCTTCGAGAACTTCAACACGACGCTGATGCTGGTCGGTGCGGATCCGCCGCTCACAATCATGATGTACGGCCGCATGCGCGAAGGCGCGACGCCGGTGCTCAATGCCGTCAGCCTGTTCCTGATGGTGGCGTCGGCGCTGCTCGCCCTGACGCTGATGCGCAAGGACGGGCGGCGCGCAGCCTGAGCGGCTCGGCTCGCCGGGTCGGATCTTCGTCGCTCCGGGTTCCAGGAGGCTTGTGCCATGCTGAAGCGAATCCTCGGCAGTCTGCTGGTCGTGCTGGTGCTGGCGGTCGCAGGCGCGTACCTGCTGCCGCGGGTCGTGCACGTGCAGCGCTCGGTGGTCGTCGCGCGACCTGCCTCCGCCGTGTTCCCGTACCTGAACTCGTTCCACCGTTTCCAGGAGTGGTCGCCGTGGGCGGCGCTCGATCCGAACGCGAAGATGACGTACTCGGGCCCGGACGAGGGCGTCGGCGCTGAACTGGCGTGGGCCGGCAACGAGCAGATCGGCCATGGCAGCGAGCGGATCATCGAATCGGATCCCGACCGGCTGGTCGCGGTCGAGCTCGATTTCGGCGGGCCGGCTCGCGCCAAGTCGGCGTTGACCCTGGCGCCCGACGGGGCGGCAACGCACGTCACGTGGTCGGTGGATATGGACGTCGGCAACAGCCCGATCGGCCGCTACATGGGCCTGTACCTGAATGGAGCCATCGGCGCCGACTACGAGCGCGGGCTCGCTGCCCTGCGCACGGTGGTCGAGAAGGTGCCGGCCGCCGGTCAGCCGGCAAGCGCCCCGAGCACGTCGCCGAACGCGCCTACCAGCTGATCGACCTGCGCCGCCGTCGTCGCCGGGCACACCAGCATCATGTTGTGAAAAGGCGTGATCAGGCAGCCGCGGTTCAGCAGTCCGACGTGGATCGCCTGCTCGAGCTCCGGCGCGCGCGCGCGCCGGCCGTCGCTGCCGTTGCACAATGGACCGGGCGCGCAGATGAACTCGACGCGCGCCCCGACGCGCACCACGTGCCACGGCAGCGCGCCGCGCGCGATCGCCGCCGACAGTCCGTCGGCAAGCCGCGCGGCCTGCGTCTGCATGTGCGCGTACGCTGCCGGCGTCATGACCTCCGCGAGCGTCGCGCGCAGCGTCGCCATCGCGAGCGCGTTGCCCGATAACGTCGTGCCGAGTCCGGAGTGTCCGGCCGGCGTGCGGCGCCGGACCCGATCCCAGCCGGCCGCGACCGCGGCGTTGA
Organism: Pseudomonadota bacterium; assembly: GCA_025351005.1. Lineage (GTDB taxonomy): Bacteria > Pseudomonadota > Gammaproteobacteria > Steroidobacterales > Steroidobacteraceae > CAIKZZ01. The sequence continues at coordinate 9,389 of JANXWS010000042.1, forward strand.
AGCCCCAGACGCTGACCGGGACGCCGCCCGCCACCGGCTTGCCGAGCACCAGCAGGTCGGGCTCGAGGCCGTGGGCGCGGCAGTAGCCGCCGGGCCCGGTCGAGATCGTGTGCGTCTCGTCGATCAACAGCAGCGTCCCGGCCGCACGGGTCAGGCGCCTGAGTGCAGCGTGATAGCCGGCCTGCGGCAGCACCATGCAGCAGTTCGTGAGCACCGGCTCCGTGATCACGCAGGCGACGTCGCCCGCTGCAAGCGCGCGCTCGAGTGCCGCGACGTCGTTGAACTCCACCACCTCGGTGGCGGTCGTCAGGTCGATGAACTGGCCGATCAGTCCGGGGCAGTTCTGCGGCCGGCCGTCCTCGAGGCCGACGTAGGTCTCGTCGACGGCGCCGTGGTAGGAGCCGTTCATGGCCAGTATCTTCGGTCGCTCGGTGACGGCGCGGGTGAGCCTGAGCGCGAAGCGGTTCGCATCCGAGGCCGTGGTCGCGACTTGCCAGTAGGGCAGCCCGAATCGCTCGCGCAGCAAGCGCGCGACGTCCTCTGCCCCGGCCGTCGGCAGCATGTAGGTGAGGCCGCGTGTGGCCTGCGCCGTGAGCGCGCGCACCACCGCGGGCGGCGAATGGCCGAACATCGCCCCGGTGTCGCCGAGACAGAAGTCGGTGAGCTCGATGCCGTCGATGTCGGTCAGCGTCGCGCCGCTGCCGGCCGCGATGACCGGCGCGAATGGCAGCGGCCAGTCGAGCATCCAGTGCATCGGCACGCCGGCGTAGAAGCCGCCGCCGGGAGCGCCAGCGGAGGCCGCGGAGCGCGGCCGGGCGCGCGTGTAGCGGGCGCGCTCCTCCGCCGCGAAGGCCGCAAGGCGCGCGCCGGTGACGCCGTGCAGCTGCTCAGGCATAGAAGTCGAACTCACGCGGGAAGATGTCCTCGATCAGGTTCATGTACTCGCCGCGCTTGCTGGCGGCGAACACCTCGAGGAAGCGCGCCGGGATGTAGCGCGCGAGCTCGGCCGAGCGCTCGAGCCGGTTGAGTGCGACGATCAGGTCACCCGGAAACTCGGCGTCGCCGCCCTCGCTCGCGCGGCCGTCGACTGCCTCGGTGGCCAGTAGCCCGTGCGTGACGCCGTGCAGGACTCCGGCCAGGATCGCGGCGACCGCGAGGTGCGGGCTCGCATCGGCCCCGGCGACCCGGTGCTCGACGCGCCGCCCGGGGCCGTCGGCGGCCGGCACCCGAAAGGCGACGCTGCGGTTGTTGCGGGCCCAGTCGCGGTTGGTCGGCACGAACATCCCGAGGTAGCGGCGCTGCGCGTTGAAGTTCGGCGCGAACAGCGCGAACGAGTCGTAGCAGAGCGCCTGCAGGCCCGCGATCGCGTGGCCGAGCAGTGCGTCGCCGCCCGGCGCGCAGAAGCGGTTGCGGCCCTCGCCGTCGACCAGGCTGACGTGCACGTGCAGTCCGCTGCCCGGCTCGGCGAGGAACGGCTTCGCCATGAACGTCGCTTCCATGCCCATCGAGCGCGCCACGCCCTTCACCAGGCGCTTCAGCAGTACTGCCTGGTCGGCGGCGAGCAGCGGGTCGGCCACGTGTCGGAGGTTGACCTCGTACTGGCCGATGCCGTACTCCGCCACGCAGCCGCATACCGGCAGGCCGACAGTTGCGGCCGCCTCGTTGACCCGCGTCAGGAACGGGCCGTTGTCCGCGACCGCCTCGAGCGACAGGTTCCCGGCCCGGCGCGGCGGCGTCCGCCCCGGCGGCGCACCGACCCTGATGCGGCCGTCCGGCGCCCGCCGCGGGTCGATCAGGTAGAACTCGAGCTCGCAGGCGACCACCGGGTGCAGGCCGGCGGCGCGGCACTGCCGGACGACGTCCGCGAGGATCACGCGCGGGTCGAACCACAGTTCGCGACCCGCGGCGACGTCGGTCATGCGGCAGACGACCTGCGCGGTCGGCGTGCCGGACCACGGCGCGCGGCAGAGCATTCCGGGCAGGGGCCAGGCGGTGCCGTCCGGATCGCCGTCCGACTTGCCGAAGCCGCCGGCGTCGTGTCCGAGCCCGCGGCAGTCGGCGATCAGTGCACAGGCCGAGAACTGCACTCCGTCCTCGTAGAGCTTGTCGCCGTCCGCCGCCTCGAGCCGCTTGCCGGCAGTGTTGCCGCAGGCGTCGATGACGAACGCGTCGATCGCCTCTATGTCCGGGTTTGCGTCCCGGAACGCCCGCCACTCCCGCGGCGCAGCCGCGCCCGCTGTCCCCTGTTCATGCATGATGCCCTCGTCCGTCACGATGCGCTCAGAGCCGGTCCCGGAGCGCGTAGAAGAGCATTGCCGCGACCAGCGTCGGCCACCGCAGCGCCGGCCCGCCGGGGAAGCGTGGCACCGGCACCCGGCCGAGCAGCTCGAACGCATCGCGCTCGCCGCACAAGGCGTCGGCGACCGCCTTGCCCGTAAAGGGCGCGAGCACGACGCCGAGTCCCGAGAAGCCGCTAGCGTTGATGATTCCGGGCTCGAACTCGCGCACCCAGGGCATCCGCGTCGGCGTGATGCCGAGCGTCCCGCCCCAGGCGTAGTCGAGGCGCACAGCGGCGAGCTGCGGGAAGACCGAGCGCAGGTGCGGCCTGACGAACGCGGCGATATCGGCGGGAAACCGGTAACCGTAGTTCTCCCCGCCGCCGAACAGCAGCCGGTGGTCGGGCGTGGTGCGAAAGTAATTGACGACGAAGCGCGAGTCGGAGACCGCGCAGTCGTTCGCGATCAGGCGCCTGGCGCCGCCGGCGCCGAGCGGCTCGGTCACCGCAATGAAGTTGTTGATCGGCATCACGCGCCGCAGCACCGCCGGCGCGAGCCGGCGCAGGTAGCCGTTGCAGGCGAGCACGACCCGCGCGGCCTCGAGCTGGCCGCGCGCGGTCGCGATCCGGAACCTGCCGCGCGCGCCGCTGATGGCCGTGACTTCGGTGTCCTCGTGCAGCCGCGCACCGTGGCTCGCGGCGGCGCGGCCGATGCCGAGCGCCAGGTCGAGCGCGTGCAGGTGCCCGCCGCGCAGGTCGAAGCTGCCGCTGTAGTAGCGGTCGGTCGCGACCATGCCCGCCACCTCGTCGCGGTCGACGAAGCGCAGCTCCGCGTAGCCGTAGCGGCTTTGCATGTACTCGACGTGGCGTCGGGTCTCCGCGCTGAGGCGCGCGCGGTGGTCGGCATGCAGGAGGCCTGGCCTGAGATCGCACTCGATGCCATAGGTCTCGATCAGCCAGTCGAGGTGGACTCTGGCCCCGAGCGCGAAGCTCCACAGCCGGCGCGCATCCGCCTCGCCCATGCGCCGCTCGAGCCAGTGCTGGTCGCGGCGCAGGCCGACGTGCACCTGGCCGCCGTTGCGGCCGGAGGCGCCCCAACCCAGGCGGGACTGCTCGAGCACGACGACGTCGACGCCGCGGCGCGCAAGCTCGAGCGCGGTGGCGAGCCCTGCATAGCCGCCACCGACGACGCAGACGTCGGTCCGGGCCGGACCCTCGAACGGCGCGGTCGACAGCCGTTCGCGCCGCGTCGCGGCGTAGTAGGACGGCGCGTGCTGGTCACGCGGTGCCAGGGCGGCGGGGCTGCGCCACACCATCTCAGCGCCCATTCTCGAAGCCGCTCCTGCCGATCAACAGCATGCCGTCGCGGATGTCGGCACGCAGCGCGCGCCTCAGTCCCGTCGCGTTGCGGGCGCGGATGGCCGACAGCGCCAGCTGGTGCTGGTCGACGAGGTTGGCCGTGCCGAAGCGTCCATACACGACTCGCATGTACGGACCGAACTGCAGCCACAGGGTCTCGATCAGCTGCGTCATCGTGCGGCTCGGCTGCGCCCGGTAGATCAGGAAGTGGAACTCGAAGTTGCACTCCATGTAGCTCTCGACGTCGCCGGTCTCGAGGGCGACGCCGAGCGCATCGTCGACCGCGCGGATGCGCCGCAGCCGCGGCGTGTCGATGTGCGGCAGGGCGGCGGCCGCGGCCTCGGGCTCAAGCAGCTCGCGGCAGCGCAGCAGGTCCCGGAACCGCTCGCGCGTCATCGGCGGCACGACGATGCGGCGCTTCGAGCGGATCTCGACGGCGCCCTCGGCCGCGAGGCGGCTGAGCGCCTCGCGCACCGGCATCTGGCTGACGCCGAGCTCGAGTGCCAGCTCGCGGGTAGAGAGGCTGGTGCCGGGCATGACCTTGCCGGTCACGAAGCGGCGGCGCAGCTCCTCGTGCACGCTCGCGCGCTTGAGCGCGGTCGTCGCTGCCGGCGCCTCGCGCATGCAGGGAGCCGTCAGGCGGCGGCCGGCAGCGCGCGCAACGCCGGCGCCGCCTCGTCGAGTGCCGTGCGGATGGTGTCGACCAGCCGGTCGATCTCGGCGTGCGTGATGATGAGCGGCGGGCAGAACACCACCGAGTCGCGGATCGCCCGCACCATCAGCCCGCGGCGGATGCAGAGGTCGCGCACCATCGGCCCGGCTGTGCCTTCCTTGCCGCCGAAGCGCTGGTTGCTGTCGGGCCGGGCGACGATCTCGATCGCTCCGATCAGACCGAGCGAGCGGGCCTCGCCGACCAGGCCGTGCTCGCGCAGCCGGTCGAGCGCACGGGCGAGGTAGGGACCGGAGTCCTCCCGGGTGCGCTCGACGAGCCGCTCGCGGGCGATGATCTCGAGGTTCTTGAGCGCGACCGCCGCGCAGGTCGGATGCCCTGAGTAGGTGTAGCCGTGCACGAACTCGCCGCCCGCCTCCCGCAGCGCGGCGACAATCGGCGCCGCGACCGCCGTCGCCGAGATCGGCAGGTAGCCCGACGACAGGCCCTTGGCCATCGAGACGATGTCAGGGCGCACGCCGAAGTGCTGGAACCCGAACCACTGGCCGAGCCGGCCGAAACCGCAGATCACCTCGTCGCTGATCAGCAGCACGCCGTACTTGCGACAGATCGCCGCGACCTGCTGCCAATAGCCCGGTGGCGGGATGATCACGCCGCCCGCGCCCTGCACGGGCTCGCCGATGAAGGCCGCGACGTTGCCGGCGCCGATCTGCAGGATGCGCTCCTCGAGCGCGAGCGCGGCGCGCGCGGCGAAGGCTGCGGGTTCCTCGCCGAACGCGTCGCCGAAGAGGTACGGCTGCATGATGTGCTCGATGCCCGGGATCGGCAGGCCGCCCTGGCCGTGCATCGCCTTCATGCCGCCGAGACTCGCGCCGGCCACCGTCGAACCGTGGTAGCCGTTCCAGCGGCCGATGACCACGCGCCGCGCCGGCTCGCCGCGCAAGGCCCAGTAGTGGCGCACGAGCCGGAGCGCCGTGTCGTTGGCCTCCGAGCCCGATGAATTGAAGAACACGTGGTCCAGGTCGTGGCCGAGGCGCTCGGCAATCGCGGCCGCCAGCCGGACCGCCGGCGCGCTCGCGGTCCTGAAGAAGGTGTTGTAGTACGGCAGCTCCTCCATCTGCTCGTAGGCGGCGCGCGCGAGCTCCTCGCGACCGTAGCCGGCGTTGACGCACCACAGGCCCGCCATGCCGTCGAGGATCGCATTGCCCTCGGCGTCGTGGATCGTGCAACCGGAGGCGCGCGTGATGATGCGGCTGCCGCCCTGCTCGGCCTGCAGCCGGTAGTCGGTCTGACCGGGGAGATGGTGCGCGACGTCGAGCCTCCTGAGCTCGGCCAGTTCTGCCGCCGGCAACCTACCTGGTGTCATGCAGCTTCCCTCAGGGCTACGGCACTCGCCGGGGCGCCGGCGATCGACCTCGGCGGCCGGCCGGCTCGCCGGCGGCTTCGGCGCAGTCGCCGGGGCCGAACCGGCGCTGTCGGTCGCAATTCCGGGCGGCGGCGCGAACGCCCGCCCGGGCCGCCGCGCCAACCCGGTACGCTACCCGAGCGGGTGGGCCGGCGTCAACGATCTGAGATCGCAGATAGCTTGAATGCAGGGGTGGATGCAGATAACAGCGACCTTTGACGCATCGCCGCACCCATTGCGCTCGGCGTGCCACCGCGCCAGCGTGGGATCACACAGGACGTCAGCGTCTCTCGCTGCGGACGTTAGGACAGCGGCGCCAGGAACAACATCAGCAACCGAGTGCGGATCGCAAGCAGCGTCTACCGCATCAAGTGGCGCAACATCCCGCCGACGTTGATCCCGCCTCTCGGCAAGATCTCCTGAACCGCGAATCTCGGCGAGGAGGTGGCGAAGGGCGCGGGCCTGCAGATCGAGCGCGCCGTCAGGCCCTCACCCTCGCCGCGGCCCGTCGAGTCCGCCGAGCGGCCGGTAGACGCGTGCGAAGCGCGTGCCATCGACGACGCCGTAGTCGCCGGGTGCGTACTGCACCGCCCAGTCGCCGGCCTGCCCGCAGAGCACGTCACCGCCGACAACGCGCGCGAGCCGGAACGGCTCGTCCATCCGTTTAGCCAGCACCACGACCGGCACGTTGCGGTAGACACCCGCCGCCCCGGCACAGGTTCCCGCAAACGGACGGTAGCGGGCATCGAAACGCGCCCGCGACACGCACCAGCGGTCGCCGTCCGAGCCGGTGACGAGCGCGTCACCGCGAGCGTAGCGGTTCTCGCCGACCGAGCTCACGACGACCCCGGCGTCCAGAGCGAACTCGACCGCGACGACCTCGTCCTTGACGACCCGCACGGCGTCGCGATCGGTAGCCAGATCGGGGCTGCCGAGGTCGCGCACGGCTACAGGAAGCGGACCAGCAGACCGAGCGGCAAGCGGCGCATGACGAACGCGATCGCGGTCCATGGCCACGGCGGGACGAAGGAGCGCGGCCGTTCGCTCTCGATGGCGCGCACGAGCGCGCGACAGCCGGTCGCCGTGTCGACCAGGAACGGCCGCTTGCGGGCGCCGGCGCTGATGTCGGACTCGATGTAGCCTGGATAGATCGCGCTGACCCGGATCGGCGTGTGCCACAGGTCGGCACGGATACCCTCGGTCAGCGCCGCGAGCCCGGCCTTGGTCGCTGCGTAGACCGTCTGCGATCGCGGCAGGCCGCGGATCGCGGCCACCGAGGCGATCGTCACCAGGTGGCCGGACTGCCGGGCGCGGAACAGCTCGAGCGCGGCCTCGCACTGCACGAGTGCCGCGACAAAATTGGTCTCGGCGGTGGCCCGGTTCGGGCGGAACTGGCCGCTCCCGACCGGCACGCCCTTGCCGATGCCGGCGTTGACGATCACCCGGTCGAGACCACCGAGCTCGGCGTCGAGGCCGCGGAAGACCTCGAATACCTGCTCGTGGTCGTTGACGTCCAGCGCGCGCACCGCCACCCGAACGGCAGGGAAGCGCGTCGCGATATCGGCCTTGAGCGCCTCGAGCAGCTCGAGGCGGCGCGCGCACAGCGCCAGGTCGCGGCCTGCGGCGGCGAATTCGAGCGCCATGCCACGACCTAGGCCGGTGCTGGCGCCGGTGATCAGGATCTTCTTGCGCATGCGCTGCCTCGGCGTGTGCCTGCCGGTCGCCCGACGGCGGCGGCCGCGCCTTGCGGCCGTCACGCTCGGGGCGGGCACCATCTTTTCACAGCAGCGCGCCCGGCTCCAGCGCCGCTTGCCGCGCGGCGTGGGGCACCGGGTTGTGCTTGAATCGAGCTTTGCGCTCGAGGCGCGGCCCCGGCGCCGCGCGGGACGACACAGTGGCCGAGCCCAAACGCCCCAATCCCGACCAGCTGCTCGCCAGGGTCGCCGGCGACGAGGCCGCTGCGCGCCGCGGCCGGCTGCGGATCTTCTTCGGCGCGGCGGCGGGCGTCGGCAAGACCTACGCGATGCTGCAGGCGGCGCACGCGGCGCGCACCGCAGGCTCCGACCTGGTCGTCGGCTACGTCGAGCCACACGGCCGGCCCGAGACCGAGCAGCTGCTCGACGGGCTCGAGCAGCTGCCGTTTCTGACGCTGCGCTATCGTGGCCTGACGCGCCGCGAGTTCGATCTCGACGCGGCGCTCGCGCGACGTCCGGTGACGCTGCTGGTCGACGAGCTCGCGCACTCCAACCTGGTCGACGGCGAGCCGCGCCCGCGGCACGCGAAGCGGTGGCAGGACGTCGAGGAGCTGCTCGACAGCGGCATCAGCGTCTGGACCACGCTCAACGTACAGCACCTCGAGAGCCTCAACGACGTCGTGGCCGGCATCACGGGCATCCGCCAGCAGGAGACATTGCCGGACGGGGTTTTCGACCAGGCCGAGGACGTCGAGCTGATCGACCTGCCGCCCGACGACCTGCTCGCACGCCTGCATGCCGGCAAGGTCTACGCCGGCGAGCAGGTCGACACCGCGACCGAGCGGTTCTTCCGCAAGCCGAACCTGCTCGCGCTGCGCGAGCTCGCGCTCAGGCGCACGGCCGACCGCGTCGACGCCGCCGCCCGCGAATACTCGGGCGACGTACGCTCCTCCCGCCCGTGGCTGGCGCGCGACCGCTTCCTGGTCGCGGTGTCGCCGGACGATCAGGCCGAGCAGCTGGTGCGGTTCGGCAAGCGATTCGCCGACGGGCTGGACGCGGAGTGGATCGTGGTCTCGGTAGAGACGCCGGCGCTGCTGCGCCTTGGCGAGGCCGAGCGCAACCGGCGCGTCGACGTGCTGCGGCTCGCCGAGTCGCTCGGTGCCGAGGCGGTGACGCTCGATGGACCGTCCGCGGCCGCGGCTCTCCTTGACTACGCGCGGCTGCGCAACGTGACACGCATAGTGGTCGGCGAGGCCAAGAGACACGGCTGGCGGGCACTCCTGCGCCGCTCCACGGCGACCGAGCTGGTGCGCCGGCCCCACGGCCTAGACGTCTCGGTCATCGCGCGCCAGCCAGGCGGCGCGCGCTTCGCTGGCAGCCCTACGCAGCGGCGCTCGCGATCTCGGCTACCTGCACCGGCGTCGCCGCCCTGATGTTCCCGCTCCTCGAGCTGACCAACCTGGTCATGGTGTACCTCCTCGGCGCGACGATCGCAGCGCTCAAGCTCGGTCGCGGCCCCGCCAGCCTGACGTCGTTCGCGAACGTCGCCGCCTTCGACTTCTTCTTCGTGCCGCCGCGCATGAGCTTCGACGTCTCCGACCTCCAGTACCTCGTGACATTCGCCGTAATGCTCGCGGTCGCGCTGACGATCGCGACGCTGGTGGCGAACGTCAGGGCCCAGACCAGGGTCGCGGGCGCGCGCGAACGTCGGACCGCGCTGCTCTATGCGATGAGCCGCGAACTGGCGGCGGTGCGCGGCTTCGACAACCTGGCACGCGTCGCGGTCAAACATGTCGCCGAGACCTTCGACAGCCATGCGGTGCTGCTGCTGCCGGATGCGGAGGGGCGGCTCGTCAAGCCGCGCGGGCCGCCGCTGCCGCGTTCCCTGACCGACGCAGACGTGTCGGTGGCCCAGTGGGTGTACGAGCGCGGGCGCCCTGCCGGCCTCGGTACCGATACGCTGCCAGCCGCCGTTGCGCAGTACCTGCCGATGAACGGCTCGCGCACGACGCTCGGCGTGCTTGCCGTCCGACCGACCCAGCGGCGACGGCTGCTGCTGCCGGAACAGCGACACCTGCTCGAGACCTTCGCCGGCCAGATCGCGCTCGCCGTCGAGCGCGCGCAGCTCGCCGAGCAGGCCGAGATCGCGCGGGTCGCGGCCGAGACGGAGAGCCTGCGCAACACGCTGCTCGCCTCGATTTCCCACGACCTGCGCACTCCGCTTGCCGTGATCGCGGGCGCGAGCAGCGCGCTCAACGACCCCGATCTTGAACTCAACGCCGCCAGCCGCCGCCGGCTCGCGGCGTCGATCGAGAGCCGCGCACAGGAGATGGCCGAGCTGATCTCGAACGTGCTCGACCTCATGCGCTTCGAGGCCGGCCAGGTCCGCCTGCGCCGGGACTGGCAGACGATCGACGACCTGCTTGGCACCGCCCTCGCGCGGCTCGACTCGAAGCTGGCCGGCCACCCGGTCGAGGTGCTGCTGCCGCAGGACCTGCCGGCGGTGTATGTCGACGCGCCGCTGGTGACGCAACTGTTCGTCAACTTGCTGGAGAACGCCGCCCGGCACACGCCCGACGGCACGCCGATCGCGGTCCGCGCGGCGGTCGACGGCGACTGGCTCGAGGTGCTGGTCGACGACGCGGGGCCGGGCCTGCCCGACGGGGACCCGGAACGTCTGTTCGCCAAGTTCCAGCGCGGCCGCGAGCAGGGCAACACCGGCGGCGCCGGTCTTGGGCTCGCGATCTGCCGCGCGATCGTGATCGCCCACGGCGGCGCGATTCAGGCGGGGTCCCGCCCGGGTGGGGGCGCCCGCTTCCGCTTCACGCTGCCAGCCGCGGAGTCGCCGTTGTGACCGACGCGATGCACCTGGTGCTCGTCGTGGACGACGACCCCGGCATCCGCAACGTGCTGCGGACGCTGCTCGAGGCGCACCGCTACCGGGTGGTCGAGGCCGAGTCCGGGGCGCGCGCCATCATCGAGGCGCGCAGTCACCGACCGGACCTCGTGATCGTCGACCTCGGGCTGCCCGATCGCGACGGCCAGTCGGTCGTCGGCGACATACGCACGTTCTCGCCCGTCCCCGTGCTGGTACTGTCGGCGCGCACGATGGAATCGGACAAGATCGCGGCGCTCGACGCCGGCGCCGACGACTACGTCGCGAAGCCCTTCAGCACGCACGAGCTGCTCGCACGCGTGCGGGCGGCGCTGCGCCGCCACGTCCGGGCCGGCGATCGCCCGCCGCTGCTGCGCTTCGGCGCCGTGACCGTCGACCTCGCGACCCGCACCGCGCACCGGCCGGACGCGGTGCTGCACCTGACGCCCCTCGAGTACCGCGTGCTCGAGTGCCTCGCGCGCAACGCCGGCATGATCGTCACCCAGGAACAGCTGATCCGCGAGGTCTGGGGACCGGACCGGCTCGGCGACACGCGCGGATTGCGCGCGTACGTCAAGATGCTGCGCCAGAAACTAGAGCCGGACCCGCGGCGGGCCCGCTTCCTGCTCACCGAGGCCGGCATCGGCTACCGGCTGCTCGTGGACGACCCGCCGCCCGTGCCCGCGTAGGACGCTCCATCCATGACGGCGCCGGCCGGCCGGCCTGCTGCGCGGGAGGGCGCGATGGGCAATGCTGCCGGGTTCACGCAGAATGTCCTGCGGCGCCCGGCGTGGCCGGACGCCGCGAGCCAAGCGGCGGGTGACGGTCAGGCCCGCCGCTTCGCACCGGTCGCAACGCGGCCCGCGCGTGCGGGCGCATTCGCAACCCCGACGGAGGGCACGGCGGCCATGCGGACATCGAACCCGGACGCGGCAGCAGGTCTCCACGCGCCACCGGACGCCGGCTCGCGGCGTCGCGTGCCGACGGGCGCGCGGCCGCGGCGACCGTGATCCGTCGGACGCTGCAGGTCCTGCTGTTCGCCGTGGTGGCGGTCGCCGCGGCCGTCGGCGTCAACACCCTCCGCCAGCAGTCGCGGCAGCTTGCCGCGGCGCCGCTCGCCCCGGCGCCGGTCGATACGCAGGCCGCGGCCGAGCGGCTCGCGGCGGTCGTGCGCCTGCCGACGATCTCGACGCGTCCGCTGCCGGCCACGACCGCGGCGGAGTTCCTGAAGCTGCACGCGTACCTGGCCGAGGCATTCCCGCACGCGCACGCGGCGCTGGCCAGGGACACGGTCCACCAATTCAGCCTGCTGTACACGTGGACCGGTCGAGACCCGGCGGCGGCACCGGTCGTGCTGATGGCTCACCAGGACGTGGTGCCAGTCGCGCCCGGCACCGAGGCTCGATGGCACGCAGCGCCGTTCGCCGGCGAGATTCGCGACGGCTTCGTCTGGGGCCGCGGAACCTGGGACGACAAATGCAGCCTGATGGCGATCCTCGAGGCGGTCGAGCGCCTTAGCGCGCAGGGGTTCGCGCCGCGCCGCACCGTTTACCTGGGGTTCGGTCACGACGAGGAGATCGGCGGCGACGACGGCGCGAGCGCGATCGCGGCGCTGCTGCAGCAGCGTGGCGTACACCCGCTGTTCGTCCTCGACGAGGGCATGGTGATTGTCAGCGGTGCGCTGCCGGGCCTCGACCGGCCGGCGGCCCTGATCGGAATTGCCGAAAAAGGGGCAGCGACGCTGCGCCTGACGAGCAGCGCGGTGCCGGGCCACTCGTCGATGCCGGGATCGCGCTCCGCGATCGGCGTGCTCGCAACGGCGCTGACCCGGCTCGAGCGGACGCCGATGCGGGGCGGGATTCGCGGCGTCGCGGCGCAGATGCTCGACACGGTCGCGCCCGAGATGCGCCTCCCCAACCGCGTGCTGCTCTCGAACCGGTGGCTGTTCGGGCCCCTGATCGAGTCGCGCCTGGCCGGGCTGCCGGCCACGAACGCGGTGCTGCGCACCACCACCGCGCTGACCATCGTGCAGGGTGGCAACAAGGACAACGTGCTGCCGGGCGAGGCCCAGGCCTGGGTCAACTTCCGGTTGCTGCCGGGCGACACGGTCGCGGGACTGCTCGTGCACGTGCGCGACACGATCGGCGACGACTCCGTCAGGATCGAGGTCGAGCCTGGCGCGTCCGAGCCCTCGCCGGTCGCGCCCACCGATTCCGAAGGTTATCGTCTGCTCAGCCGCACGATCCGGGAGGTCTACCCGGACGCCGTCGTCGCGCCCGGCCTGATGATCGGCGCCACCGACTCACGTCACATGACGGGACTGACGCACGACATCTACCGGTTCCTGCCGGTGCGGGCGACTACCGCCGACCTGTCGAGGTTCCACGGCACCGACGAGCGGATCTCGATCGCGGACTATGCTGACCTGATCCGCTTCTACGAGCGACTGATCAGCGGCGCCGCCGGCGGGCCCTGAACCGCCTGGCGCCGTTCAGCGCGCGCCGAGCAGGCGCGCCGGCAGCGTGACGATCGCGCGCAGCAGCTGGAATGCGCCGTCGACCGCGATCCCTACCAAGCGAAACGGCAGCGACAGCAGCCACACGATCGGCCACAGCAGCAGGGCCAGCAACGCGAGGGGCCAGCAGAGCACGAACAGGAGGAGCCACAGCAGCAGACTGGCCATTCGTCGTTCTCCAGGGCGCGAGAAGCCGCGCCATTATCGCCGAAACCCCCGGCCACTCGTCCCCGTTGCGGCAGCCGGCCTCCCGCCCGCGACGAGGTCCTCACGCCTCGCGGTGCCGGACGCGTCGAACGCGCATCTAGAGTCGCGGCTTCGATCCGGCGGGGTGTCGCCGACGATCGCTCCGCCACCACGGCTCGTGGGTGTAAGACGCTGATTATAAAACTAAAGGTCAGGCTTTAGGGTCGGGACGACGTGCGGTCCGCGACCGCGACGACGGCCGACCCGGCACCGCGCCCCGCCGGCGACGACCGCGATCGCGCCCGCTCACGGATGTCCCGTGCTTTCTCGGCAGCCGTAGTCGCGGCCACCACCACCACGGGCGCTGGCTGCGCCCTCGTTCTGGCCGGGGCACCGCCGGCGGCCGAGGTGGCGCGTGACGGCGGCCGCGCAAAACCATAATCTCCGTCACGGACAGGCAGATGCCCGCCGTGTTCTGCTACAACGGATATTAGGAAAATTGCGCGACCGTGGTGAGGTGATGAGACGAGCACAGGGTGCGGTGAGGCTGGCAGTCATCCTGCTTGCGTGCGCGACGGCGTACCCGGGCGGTGCGCTGGCGCGCAATCGCGCCGCCAGGGGAACGCCGGCCCTGCATTCGAACTCCGTCTACGTCCTCGACGAGGCCGATTCCTCGGTGCTGCTCTCGCGTCAGTCGGATGTCGCGATGCCGATCGCCTCCATCACCAAACTGATGACGGCGCTGGTCGTGCTCGAAGGCGGTCAGCCGCTCGATGAGCAGATCGAGATCACAGCCGATGACCGCGACGGCCCGAGGAATTCGGGCTCGCGCCTCACGATCGGCACCACGCTGAGCCGCGGCGACCTGCTGCATCTCGCGTTGATGTCGTCGGAAAACCGCGCCGCGCACGCGCTCGGCCGCAGTTACACCGGCGGGCTGGCAGCGTGCGTCGCGGCGATGAACGCCAAGGCGCGCTCGCTCGGCATGATCAATTCGCACTTCGTCGAGCCTACCGGCCTGTCGAGCGACAACGTCGCGAGTTCCGAGGACCTGGCCAAGATGGTGCTGGCGGCGGCGCAGGTACCGACGATCCAGCTGTACTCGACCGACAGCAGCTACGCCGTGCCGGTGCGCAGCCGGCTGGTCGAGTTTCGCAACACCGATTCGCTTGTGCGCAATCCCACCTGGAACATTGTGGTCCAGAAGACCGGCTACATCGCCGCTGCCGGGCGCTGTCTGGTCATGAAGGCCGTGTTCGAGGGCCGCGCGATCGTGATCGTGCTGCTCGACTCGGTCGGCAAGTACACGCGCGTGGCGGATGCGGTGCGCATTCGCAAGTGGATGGAAGCCAACATCGCCGCGAATCCGCTGCGCACGGTAACGACCAAGGTCTGAGCACGCGCTTGCGGACGGCGCACCGCACAGACATGGTCATCATCGGTCCGACGATCCAAGCGGCCACGTGTTGCACGTGATTGTCGGCGCCGGAGGCGGCGATGCCCCCCGCCAGCCGGGACCCCCCCACCAGGCTCGGCAGCGACCTGGCGGACGACGGCCTGACATCGCGGCCGATGCCCCGGCGAATCCCGGCGCTGGACCGTGACCCGCGCAGTCGGGCCGATCCGGCGCCGGTGCCTCGCAGCCGGTCGGCCCGCAAGCAGCTCACCGGCCGCGGCTGGCCGGGAGGCGACCGGCCCGGCCAGCGGCCGCGCGCTGCCGGGACCGCGACCTAAACCTTTGCGGCGTCCGCACCCTCTAATCCGGGTACGATCCGGACGGAGGGGTGCATGCAGGCAGTCGCGCAGGTCGTCGATTTTTCAGACGGATCCTCCCGCGAACACGCGGATGAGGGCACGACCGTCCGGGCGGCGGTCCGCGGCGACCGGCGGGCTTTCGAGACGCTCTACCGGCGCCACGTGGGGCGCGTGCACGGGCTGTGCCTGCGGCTCACCGGCCACCGCGAGACCGCTGAGGACTGCGTCCAGGACACGTTCGTCAACGCCTGGCGGGCGCTGCCCGCGTTTGAGAGCCGCAGCAGCTTTCCGACCTGGCTGCACCGGATTGCCGTCAACACGGTGCTGGCGGGGCGCCGCGGCCTCGCCCAGAAGCTCGAGACCACCGTCGACACCGACCTCGGCGACCTCGACAGGCGCGCGGCGGAGGACACCCCGGCGCTCGACGTCGAGGCCGCGATCGCCTCACTGCCAGAGGGTGCCCGCCACGTCCTGGTGCTGGTCGGGCTGTACGGCTTCAGCCACGACGAGGCGGCGCGGCATCTCGGCGTTGCGGTCGGTACCAGCAAGGCGCACTTGCACCGGGCGCGCCAGCTGCTGGCCGCCCGACTCGACCTCGCCCTGGAGGCATCATGAACGAATTATCGCCCGCCAATCGCACCGAGCTCGATTTGCGGCTCGCTGCGCTGCCCCTGGACGTGGCCCCGCCGCGCGATCTGTGGCCGGGCATCGCCGCCTCGATCGCGGCAGCCGGCGTTCGGCCGGCGACAGCGCGCTGGCGCCGGCCGCTGGCGCTCGCGGCGGGCGTCGCGATCACCGCGATCGCCGCCGCACTCGGCTGGCAGGCCGGACGGCAGAGCGTGACTCCGCTCGCGGCGACGCCGGTGGCCGGCACCGCCACTGACCGCCTGGTCCAGGCGAGCTTTGCGATGCCGGAAGGCCACGAATACCGCGCCACTCGCATCGCGCTCGAGCGGAGTTACCGCGAGCGGCTCGAGCTGCTCGCACCGGCCACCCGTGGCCGCATCGAAGAGGATCTGGCAGCGATCCGCCAGGCGAACGCGGATATCCGCAGCGCACTCGCCGCCGACCCGCAGAGCGCCGTGCTGAACCGGCTGCTCGAGAGTACCTGGCAGCAGGAGTTTGACCTGTACGCCACCGTCACGCGCAACACCGATCCAGCCGTACCGAGGACCCGCACATGAGACCGCAATACATCGGAACCCGCCTGTTGCAGGCATTGGTGCTCCTGCTCGTCGCATCGGCGGCGCCGCCGGCCGAGGCGGGCGCGCGTCGCAGCGTCGACGAGCACCGCGCCGCCGACCCGCAAGGCCAGGTCGAGATCGTCAACGTCGCCGGCAGGATCGACGTGCTCGGCTGGGACAAGGCCGAAGTCGCCGTGTCCGGTACGCTGGCCGCCGACGTCGAAAAGCTCGACATCACGACCGCGGGTGCACGCACCTCTATCCGCGTCGTCCTTGAACACAAGGGTGGCGTGCACCTCGGGATTGGCAATGGTGACAGCGGCGAGGCGAATCTCGTCGTGCACGTGCCGGCGAAGAGCAGTCTCAAGACCTCGCTGGTCAGCGCCGACCTGGTCGTCAAGGACCTGGAGGGCGACCAGGAACTGCAGACCGTCAGTGGCGACGTGCGCAGCGCAGCGGCCCGCGAAGTGCGCGTGCACACCGTGAGCGGCGACGTCGAGCTGACCGCGGGATCGGCGAGCCGCGTACTCGAAATCGGCACCGTCAGCGGCGACGTCAAGGTGTCCGGCGGAGGCGGCGACGTCATGATCAATACCGTCAGCGGCGACTGCCACCTGTCGCTTGGCTCGGTCAGCCGCGCGCGCCTGAAGTCCGTATCCGGCGACTACAGACTGAGCGCAGGGCTCGCGGCCGACGGCCGCCTCGAGGTCGAGACCGTCAGCGGCGACGTCGGCGTCGAATTCAACGGCGGGCTGCCGTCTGCGGAATTCGATCTGCAGACGTTCAGCGGCGACCTTTCCACCTGCTTCGGCAAGAAGCCGGTTAAGGAGGGCTACGGCCCGGGATCGCGGCTCTCGTACCGCGAGGGGGCGGGCACAGCCAAGGTTCGTGTCGACACCAAGAGCGGCGACGTCACCGTCTGCGCGAAGCACTAGCGAAGGCCGCCGAGCTTCCTCAGCCAGGTCTTTGCCGGTCCGGCTGTCGGCGTCAGGGAAGTCGCTGATCACGTCTGGCTGATCAGCTTCGTGCACTACGGCCTGGGCTTCTTCGACGACCAATGCGATCGCGTCGAATGTGCCCCCAACCCGTTCAGTGCTCAGGTGTCAGCGATGTCCCCGGTATAAATCGTCAGCGATGTGACCGGAATAGACCGGTGGGCTCTAAACTGAAGTGCAACACATTGACGAGGTTAATGTGTTGGCATGAGTACGAACTATCAGCATCTTGGGATAGATGAACGAGTCCACATCCAGTTCCTGTTGGGGCGAGGGTTCACGGTGCGGGCGATTGCC
>JANXWS010000089.1 GCA_025351005.1 Pseudomonadota bacterium
GACTAAGGCCCCCGGCTTCGCCGGGGTGGTACTTACCTACGACTAAGGGACTCCGGACCAGCGTCCGCGCAAGCCAGCCTGGCGGCCGGTTGCCGACCAGCGATGAGTCGACGCGCGAGTGTGGCCCATGACCTACCGCCCGCGAAACGAGAATGCTGCCTCGGTCCAACGATCTTCTGTTGCAGTTCCTGCATCGCGATCCGGCGCTGCCAGGTGCTGCCCAGCTCGCCCTGCTCAGCGCCGCCGGGTGGGACGCCCTGACCGACGACGCGATCGGCTGCCGACTCGCGTTCCAGGTCTGCGAGCGACTCAGGGCCGACGCCCGCCGACTGGCCGCGGCGCCGGCCGAATGCATTCGCCGCCTGGACGCGGTCGTGCGAGGGACGCTGCTGCGGAATCTCAGGCAGCAGGGCCATCTCCGGGAAATGCTGACTGCACTGGAGGCGGCGGACATTCCGGTCTTGCTCGTCAAGGGGCTCTGGCTCGCTGAGACCGTCTATCGCGACCACCGCGCCCGGGCGACCGGCGACATCGACCTGCTGTTCCGGCCGCGCGACATGACGCGCGTCACGCAAGTCGCCCGAGAGCTCGGCTTCGACGTGCCCGCCGGGGCGAGCAGCGTCTGCGAGCTTGCGGCTTCGGCCAACGAGTTCCCGCTCAGGCATCCGGTCAACAAGTCATTCTTCGACGTCCACTGGGCGCTGACCCGTCCGCCGGCGGAGGCGCCGGTCGACGAAGAGAGCTTTTGGCAGAGATCCGACACGGCGACGCTCGGCGGGCGGTCGTGCCGCGGCCTGTGCCTCGAGGACCAATTGCTGTACCTGTGCTTCCACGCCGTCGAGCACCACCGCTTTCTCTATGTTGGCCCGCGAGCGCTGGTCGACGTGGCGCTGCTCGTCAGCCAGCCGCCGCGGCCGCTTGACTGGGACGCGATCGGGACCCGCGCCGTGGAACTTCAATGGCAACGCGGGCTCTGGCTCATGCTCGACCTCGCCCGCGAGTACCTCGGCGTCACGCCGCCGCCCGAGGTCCTCGACGTCCTGCGCCCGCCGGCGCCGCCCGACGCGGAGACACGGCGCGCGTTTGTCGCGGCGCTGTTTCTCGATCAGCTGCACGCCGTCAGCCTGCCCGCCAATGCGGTACGGGCGCTCGACGAGCGTTCCTGGCGCCGGCGCACGGCGCTCCTGTTGCGCCGCCTCTTTCCAACGCGCGAGTCGGTCGCGACCTATTTCAACCGGCCGGCCGACGCACCGGACATCTACTGGCTGTACGTCAAGCGCATGGTGAGGCTGGGCAGCACGCATCTGCCGAAAATCGGCAGGCTGCTGTATGGCGACGCCGCCAGCCGGCACGAGCTCGAGCGCGTGCGACTGATCAATCGGTGGTTCGATGGCTGAGCCGGCCACCGCTGCAGGTGGCGGTCGCCGGTCCGTCGCTGCGGCGGGCTCAGCTTTCCGGCACCGGGCCCGGGTCCAGGGATGAGTAGGTCCCGACCACCGTGAATTCCTTGAAGCCGTGGCCGCCCGTGACCGCGGCACGGCCGGTCGACACCCAGGCGTGAGCCGCGATGCCCGCGTCGCCGCGCTTGTCGACCCCGAGGTAGACGGCATACGGCAGGCGGCTGATGCCGAGCAGAACCCGCGCCGTGATCGCCTGGGCGAGGCACGCGGACTCCCACGGCGTGTGGCGGGCGGCGGTCTCGATTGCGTGGCCGATCGCCTGCGCGCGCGCGGTCTCGGCCGCGCCTGCGAGCGGCACTACGGCGGCCGTCTGCAGGCTGTGGCCGAGCCGCGCCGTGATCCACCGGAACGGTATCGTCAGCAGCGCGAGCCGCGACAGGCCGAGCAGCGCGTAGGCGGGCACGAACCACAGCTTCTCGGCCAGCGGCCGGCGCTGCCAGGAGCGGGCCTTGCGTCCGAGCACCGAAAGAGTGGTCCGCATCGCGCGATTCCCGCTGTGTCGAATGACGTCGTTGGGCTATCGTAACGGACTTTCGGCCGATCGAGCGGGCATGCGCAACGCCACTCCAATGCGGGACTTTCTGCGCGAGTTCTGGCGCTTCGACCGCCGTGCGGCGCTCGAGACGCTCGCGCTCAGCCTGTTCGCCGCCGTGCTGGAAGGGCTGGGCCTGCTGCTGCTGTTGCCGCTCCTGGCGCTCGCGGGCGTGATCGGGCCGGCGGCCGGCAACGGCCTGGCGCTGCACCTGCCGCAGGTGGTTGCGCGCTCGCTCGAGGCGAGCGCACCGAGCCGGCGGCTGCTGCTGATGCTGGCCGTATTCGTGGCGCTGATCGGCCTGCAGTCGCTCGTGACGCTGCTGCGCGAGGTGCGTTCGCAGCAGTTTCAGCTGCGCTTCGTCGACCATTTGCGCGAGGTCTTGTTCGGCGCGCTGGCCGGCAGCCGCTGGAACTATCTCTCCCGCCATCACAGCAGCGAATTCCTGAGCGTTCTGGCGACCGACCTGCAGCGCGTCGGGACCGGCACCTACTTCCTGCGGCAGCTGTCGACCGCCGCCGTGATGCTGCCGGTCTACCTCGCCGTGGCCGTGCAGCTGTCGCTGCCGGTGACGGCGCTCGCGCTCGTCACGGGCGCGCTGCTCTGGTGGGTCCTGCGCCGGTCGCGCGCCGCGGCGAGCCGGAGCGGTACCCTGCTCAGCCTCGCGAACCAGAGACTGCACGCGCACGTCCAGGAGTTTCTCGGCGCGCTCAAGCTGATCAAGATCCACGGCGAGCAGGGCGGCTATCGCCATCAGTTCGGCGCGGCGCTCGCCGAGCTCCGCGCCCAACAGCTCGAGTTCCAGAAGGTCAGCAGCCGCTCGCAGCTGGCGTACCGCGTCGGTTCTGCAGTCGCGCTCGCCGCGCTGACGTACGGCGCGATCGCGGGGCTGCGGCTGCCGGCCGCGACGCTGCTGGTGCTGGTCGCGATTTTCGCCCGCATGCTGCCGCAGCTCGCGCAGGCGCACCTCGGGCTGCAGCAGCTTGCGTACATGCTGCCGGCCTACGACAACTGGCGCCGCTGGGTCGCGGCCTGTGCGGCCGAGGCGGACGTCGAGCCGGAGCCTGGCGTCGCCGAACCGATCCGGGAGGGCATCCGCTTCAGAGACGTGAGCTATCGCCACCCGGACGGCGAGCACCGCTTCGAGGCTGCCGACGTGCGCATCCCGGCCAGGCTCACGACCGCGGTCGTCGGCCCGACCGGATCCGGCAAGACCACCTTTCTCGACCTGCTGAGCGGACTCAATGCCCCGGACAGTGGCAGCATCGAGGTCGACGGGCGCGCGCTCGCGCACCGGACCGGCTGGCGCCGCCAGATCGCCTACGTGCCGCAGGACACGGCCATCCTGGACGGCACGATCCGCGACAACCTGGCCTGGGGTGCGAGCGCTCCGGACGACGCCGCGATGCGGGCGGCGCTGGAGCGGGCGGCGCTCGCCGATTTTGTCGCGCGCCTGCCGGCCGGGCTCGAGACCCGCGTCGGCGAGCGCGGCGTGCGGCTGTCGAGCGGCGAAAAGCAGCGGCTCGCGCTCGCCCGCGCGCTGCTACGGGCGCCGGAGCTGCTGATCCTCGACGAGGCGACGAGCGCGCTCGACCGCGAGCACCAGCAGGTCATCCTCGAGGCATTGCGCGGCCTGCATGGTCGCATGACGGTACTGATCGTCACCCATCGGGTGGAGGAGATCCGGCACCTGGTCGACGGCGTGCTGCGGGTCGACGCCGGCCGGATGGGTCCATGGACGCCGCTGGTGCCGCCAGCGTAGCCCCGTTACGGCTTGCGGACGATCGTCGTCGGCCGCACCCGCCGGTCCTGCTGCCTGAGTTCGGCGCTCGCGATTTCATAGGCCTTCGCGAACTCCTCGGCGAATGCATGCGGCAGGCCCTCCGGTGCCGTCTGCGCGAGCAAACGGTACAGCTCGCCGTACATCTCCCAGTACCTTTGCCCCGGGTTCGCGGGCGGGCGGCCGCTGCGCGCGATCGCCTCGGCGAACTGCACTTCGAGGTCCTGCGGCGCGAGCCGCCGCAGGAACTCCGCGATCCCGTCCTGCATCGCGATTTGAGTTGCCTGTTCGTGGCGGCGCAGGTCGACGAAGCTCGCGCGTACCGCGTCAAGCGGCGGCAGGAAGCGCATCGAACGCGGCCCGAACAGGCGCTTGAGCCCGTCCTCGACGCTGTCGGCGACCCGCAAGGGGTTCTGCTCGACCGGCGTGCGCGCCGTGTCCTCGATCTGGAAATGGCCCTTCTGCTCGGCCCGATGCTGCTGGCTCGTCATCAGCCCGAGCACCATCTCGCGCACCAGCTGTCCGGCAAGCACGAGCGCCGCCGTCGCTTGCTCCGGCGACATCGTGCTCGGGTCCAGTCCGGCACCGCGGAAGAACGCCTGTACCGGGCCGCCGTGGCCGGTCGGGCCGGCCGCGACGCGCGCAGGCGCGGACGGGCGCTCGCCGGCGCGCCCAGCGGAACGCGCCGAGGCGACCGACAGCGCCTGCCCGTGGGCGTCGGCAACCCGGAACGGCGGCGGTGCGTCGTCGGCCGGCGGGTTCGGGTCACTCAGCAGCCGCTTCAGGTCGAGCTCGGCACCGATGTCGCCGTGCGTCGCGAGCGCGAAGTCCGCATCCATCGACAGGTCGAGCGCGGCGATGCCGGCCGTGTCGGCCGGGAAGTCGTTGTCGGCGCTGACGCTCACGATGAAGTCGTACTCGCCCATCCGCACCCGGTCGCCGTTCTGCAGCACGTGCGCGTTGCCGCGGCCGAGCGGCACGGTCGCATCGTTCAGGAACGCACCGTTTGAGCTGGTGTCGACCAGGTACCACTGGCCGGCGCGGTGGTCGATGGTCGCGTGGTGCCCGGACAGGAAGCGCTCGGGGTCGGGGAGGACCCAGTCATTGGTCGCGGCACGGCCGATGCGTCCGCCGTGCACACCGAACACGCGCGTCGCGTGTTCGCCGAGCGTGGCGGCCTGCGGGCCGTTGATGCGGAGTCTCAGCGCCATACCCTGTCCCCGGGTAATATGGCAAAAGGCTAGCGCGGTGGCGAGTCCGGCAAATGGCTGCCAGTCACATTTTCAAGGTCCAGTTCTTGCGCGAAGGCAAGATCTGGGAGGTTTACGCCCGGAAAGTGACCCACGGCGACCTTTTTGGCTTCATCGAGGTGGAGGATTTCGTGTTCGGCGAGCGCTCCTCGGTCGTCGTCGACCCGTCCGAGGAGAAGGTCAAGGCCGAGTTTGCGACGGTCCGGCGCACCTGGCTGCCGCTGCACGCGGTACTGCGGATCGACGAGGTCCGCAAGGGCGGCGTGAGCAAGATCAGCGCCTACGAGGGCGGCAACGTCTCCCCGTTTCCGGTGGCTATCGTGCCGGGCGGCCCGGAGCCGGGCGGCCGGAAGTAACCGTCCGCCACCGCCGGCGGGCGGCCGCGATGCGCTAGAATGCGCCCCCCCTCCAGCCGGCGGCGCCGGTCTCCGCGAGTCTCCGATGCTGCTCTTGCCCGGGGCGCCCGCCCTTTCAGACTTCCGACTCGCCAAGCTGCTGCACGCCCTCCGTTCGATCGATCCGCGCGTCCGGTCCCTCGCCGCGCAATTCCACCACTTCGTGTCGCTCGAGCGGCCGCTGACCACCGCCGAAGCCGAGCGGCTCGGCCGTCTGCTCGAGTCCGACGTCGCTCCGGAGCCGGCGGCAACCGGTGCGTTGCTGGTCGTGATGCCGCGCGCGGGCACCACCTCGCCCTGGTCGAGCAAGGCCACCGACATCGCGCACGTCTGCGGTCTCGATGCAATCCACCGCATCGAGCGTGGCACGCTCTACCGGCTGGCCAGCGGCGAGCCGCTCGGTCGCGAGGCGCTCGTGCAGCTCGCCGCGCCGCTCCACGACCGGATGACGGAGACCGTCGGCTTCGCGCCCGAGGACGCGGAACGCCTGTTCGAGCACAGCGTGCCGCGTCCGCTCAACACGGTGCCGCTCGGCGGCGGCGCGCGTGCGACGCTCCGCGCCGCCGATCTGCGCCTCGGGCTCGCCCTGTCGGACGACGAAATCGATTACCTGGTCGCGGCCTACGGCACGCTCGGCCGCGATCCCACCGACGTCGAGCTGATGATGTTCGCGCAGGCGAATTCCGAGCACTGCCGCCACAAGATCTTCAACGCCTCCTGGACCGTCGACGGCGAGCCGCAGCCGCAGTCGCTGTTCGCGATGATCAGG
Source organism: Pseudomonadota bacterium (assembly GCA_025351005.1). Classification (GTDB taxonomy): domain Bacteria; phylum Pseudomonadota; class Gammaproteobacteria; order Steroidobacterales; family Steroidobacteraceae; genus CAIKZZ01. The sequence continues at coordinate 6,187 of JANXWS010000089.1, forward strand.
AACACGCACGCGCGAAGTCCGGCGGGCGTGCTGTCCGCCTACCGCGACAACGGCGCGGTCATCGAGGGCGCGGTCGTCGAGCGTCTGTTCGCCGACCCGCGCACGCATGAATACCGTTTCGTGCGCGAGCCGGTCGACATCGTCCTCAAAGTGGAGACCCACAACCACCCGACGGCGATCTCGCCGTTCGCCGGCGCATCGACCGGGTCGGGCGGCGAGCTCCGCGACGAGGGTGCGACCGGCCGCGGCGCCAAGCCGAAGGCAGGCCTGACCGGATTCACGACGTCGAACCTGCGCATCCCGGGCTTCGTCCAGCCGTGGGAAGCGCCCGCCGCCCAGTCGCCGCGGATCGCCTCGGCGCTCGCGATCATGACCGACGGCCCGCTCGGCGCCGCTGCATTCAACAACGAGTTCGGGCGCCCCGGCATCCTCGGCTACTTCCGCACCTTCGAGCAGCGCGTCGCCGGCGACCCGCCCGGCGTCACGCGCGGCTACCACAAGCCGATCATGGTGGCCGGCGGACTCGGCAACGTGCGCCGCGAGCACGTTCTCAAGGGCGACGTGCCGCCGGGGGCGCGCCTGGTCGTGCTCGGCGGCCCGGCGATGCTGATCGGTCTCGGCGGCGGCGCCGCCTCGTCGCTCGGCAGCGGCGCGAGTGCGGCGGACCTCGACTTTGCCTCCGTGCAGCGCGGTAACCCCGAGATGCAGCGCCGGGCGCAGGAGGTCATCGACCGCTGCTGGTCGCTCGGCGCCGACAACCCGATCGCGCTGATTCACGACGTCGGTGCCGGCGGGCTCTCGACCGCGGTGCCGGAGGCGGTCGCCCACAGCGGTCGCGGCGGCGTGGTCGAGTTGCGCGCGATTCCGACCGACGAGCCGGGCCTGTCGCCGCTCGAGCTGTGGTGCAACGAGGCGCAGGAGCGCTACGTGCTGTGCATCGAGCCGGCGCGGCTGCCGCTCTTTCTCGAGCTTTGCGCGCGCGAGCGCTGCCCGGCCGCGGTCATCGGCGAGATCACCGACGACGGCGAGCTCGTCATCACCGACCGCCTGACCGGTGCCCGCCCGGTGGCGCTGCCGATCGAGTTGCTGCTCGGCAAGCCGCCGCGCCTGTGCCGCGAGGCGCGCCGCGCGCGCCGCCCGCGCGAGCCGCTCGCGACCGGGACAATCGACGTGCGCGACGCCTGCTACCGGCTGCTGCGCCTGCCGACGATCGCCGACAAGAGTTTCCTGATCACGATTGGCGACCGCACGGTCGGCGGCCTGATCAGCCGCGACTCGCTGGTCGGTCCCTGGCAGGTCGCGGTCAGCGACTGCGCGGTGACGCTGGCCGGTTACACGACCCACGTCGGCGAGGCTATGGCGATCGGCGAGCGGACGCCGGTCGCGCTGCTCGACGGCCCGGCCTCCGGCCGCCTCGCGGTCGCCGAGGCGATCACCAACATCGCGGCCGCCGACGTCCGGGCGCTCGGTGACGTCAAGCTGTCGGCGAACTGGATGGCGGCGGCCGGCGATCCCGCCGAGGACGCGACGCTGTTTGACACGGTGCGCGCGGTCGGTCTCGAGCTGTGCCCGGCGCTTGGTATAGCGATCCCGGTCGGCAAGGACTCGCTGTCGATGCGCTCGGGGTGGCACGACGACCAGGGCGAGCGGTCCGTCCGGGCGCCGGTATCGCTCGTGGTAACGGCGTTCGCGCCGGTCGGCGACGCGCGCCGGACGCTGACACCGGAGTTGCGGCGTGATGCAGGCGCCACGCGCCTGCTGCTCGTGGACCTCGGCGGCGGCCGCAACCGCACCGGTGGCTCCTGCCTCGCGCAGGTGTACGGCGCGCTCGGCGACGAGCCGGCCGACCTCGACGAACCGGCGCGGCTGGTCGGTTTTTTCGCGGCGGTGCGAGCGGCCGCGGCTGCCGGACTGCTGCTCGCCTATCACGACCGCTCGGATGGCGGCCTGCTGATCGCGCTCGCCGAGATGGCGTTCGCCGGCCGCAGCGGCCTCGAGATCGAGCTGCCGCCGGGGTTCGCGGCCGACCCGGTCGCCGCGCTCTACGCCGAGGAGCCGGGAGCCGTGCTGCAGGTGCGCACCGGCGACACGGCCGCGGTACTCGCGCTGTTGGCGCGCCATGGCCTTGCCGCCTCGAGCCATGTGCTCGGGGCACCGGCCGCGCACGCACGGGTCACGGTCCGCGCCGCCGGTCGCGTACTGCTCGACGAGGCGCTCGCCGACCTGCGCCGGGCATGGTCGGAGACCAGCTTCCGTATGCGCGAGCTGCGGGACGACCCGCTGTGCGCGCGCGAGGAGTACGCCGCGCTCGCCGATCTGCACGACCCGGGCCTGCACGCGCGCCTGTCCTTCGACCCGGCCGCGGACGTGGCCGCGCCGTTCATCGCACGCGGCGTGCGCCCGCGGGTCGCGATCCTGCGCGAGCAGGGCGTCAACAGCCAGATCGAGATGGCGGCCGCCTTCCACCGGGCCGGCTTCGTGGCCGACGACGTGCACATGACCGACGTGATCGCGGGGCGGGTCACACTCGACGCTTATCCGGTGCTGGTCGCCTGCGGGGGCTTTTCCTACGGCGACGTCCTCGGCGCCGGCGAGGGCTGGGCCAAGTCGATCCTCTTCAACGCCCGCGCGCGCGACGAGTTCGCGCGTTTCTTCAGCCGCCCGGGCACGCTCACGCTCGGCGTCTGCAACGGCTGCCAGATGCTGGCGGCGCTGCGCGACCTGATCCCTGGCGCGACCCACTGGCCGCGCTTCAAACGCAACCGTTCCGAGCAGTTCGAGGGGCGGCTGTCGTTGGTCGAGGTGCAGGACAGCAACTCGCCGCTGCTGGCCGGCATGGCGGCCTCGCGCCTGCCCATCGCGGTCGCGCACGGCGAGGGGCGGGCGAGCTTCGAGTCGGCGACGGACCTGCCGGCCCTCGAGCGCGCGGGCGGCGTTGCGCTGCGCTACGTCGACAATCATGGCCGCGTGGCCACGAGCTACCCCGCGAACCCGAACGGCTCGCCGGCGGCGATCGCCGGCCTGACCAGCGCCGACGGCCGCGTGACGCTGACGATGCCGCATCCGGAGCGCGTCTACCGCACCGCGCAGAACTCGTGGCGGCCGGCCGAGTGGGGCGAGGACGGCGGCTGGATGCGCATCTTCCGCAACGCCCGCGTTGCGCTCGGCTGACGGCGCCCGCCGCCGTGGTTGCGCCTGTCCCGGGTCTGCAGCGCGACCGTCCCATCGGCGTGTTCGATTCCGGCGTCGGCGGCCTGACCGTGCTCGCGGCGCTCGAGGCGGCGCTGCCGGGCGAGGAATTTCTCTACCTCGGCGATACGGCGCGGCTGCCCTACGGCACCAAGAGCCCGGCCAGCGTCGTCCGCTACGCCACCCAATGTGCATCGGCGCTGGTGGAGCGGGGCGTCAAGGCGCTGGTGGTCGCCTGCAACACGGCGGCGAGCGCCGCGCTCGATGCGCTCGCGGCGCGCTTCCCGGGCATGCCGCTGATCGGCGTCGTCGAGCCCGGCGCGGCGGCCGCCGTCGCGGTCTCCGCCAGCGGCCGCATCGCGGTCATCGGCACCGAGGGTACGATCCGGGCCGGCGCCTATCAGCGCGCGATCGCCCGGCTGCGTCCGGACGCACGCGTCACCGGCATCGGCTGCTCGGTGTTCGTGGCGCTCGCTGAGGAGGGCTGGACCGACGGCCCGGTCGTCGCGCAGGTCGCGCACCGCTACCTGGATCCGCTGTTCGCGGGCCCGGCGCCGCCGGACGCCCTGCTGCTCGGCTGCACCCACTTCCCGGTGCTGGCCGCGGCGCTCGGCGCGCTCGTGCCGCCGGGAGTCCGGCTGGTCGATTCGGCCGCGACCACGGCGCAGGCGGTGGCCGCCCTGCTCGCGGCCGGCGGCTGCGCGCGCCGCGGGCGGCCGGGTGACGTGTCCCGCAGCCGCTTTCTCGCCACCGACGCTCCCGAGCGTTTCGCCCGCGTCGGCAGCATCTTCCTCGGTCGGCCGGTCGCGGCCGGCGAGGTCGAGCTGATCGACGTCTGAGCCGCGAACGCCGGGACCGACGGTCAGCGCGCGGTCGTGCCGAGCGACCGGACCCTGCTGCCGGCCTCGTCGACGAAATAGCGGCGCATCGTCATCGCCTGCTGCAGCCGGCCACGACGCACGTAGCACTGGTACAGCAGGTCCTTCACGACTTCCAGCAGCACGCCGGCGCTCGCCGTGTCGAGCGTAGGCAGATCCGAGCGCGGGTCCGCATCGCCGCCAAACAGCACCTTGCGCACGACGTTGAAGGTCTGCTGGTCGAGCTCTGCCATCTCGCGCACGTCGCTCAGCTGCGCGAAGAGCTTGAGCTTGCCGCTGTCGCCCACGTCGCCAAACACCACCTGCATGGTCCGCCGGCAGAGCGAGGCGAAGGCGTTGTAGCAGCCAGCCGAGAAACAGGCGAGGGCTTCGCGGAACATCACGTCGGCCTCGTCCGGCAGGTGCGTGAAACCAAACTTCTCGCGCGGCCGCTCCAGCTCCTGGAAGCTGCCCGACAGCTCAACGCGGTCTCCCGAGTACAGCTTGGCCGCGTACTTGAGGAACACCGGCGCATTGCAGGCGTCGCAGCGGTAGACGATGCCGACGTGGCTCGGTCGCAGCGCGGCGATCTGGCTGAACTGCGGCACCGACACCGGCGTCAGGTGCGACAGCACCTCGCAGTGCGGGCAGCTGAGCGCGAACGTCTGCATCTGGTCGTGGTGCAGCGTGCCGCCCGAGTCGATGTAGATCGGCATAGGTGCTCCATCCGCGCCGTGCCGGTCGCGTTTCGCCGGCGGTGCGCCGGGCGGCGAAATGCGGTGCGGGCTCGCCGGCTCATTCTAGCGCGTCCGCCGGGGCGCGCGCCGCACTGCCGGCGCGGCTCAGTCGGCCGCTGTGGAGCCGAGGAGCGCGGCGACGCGACCGGATTCCACGAACTCCGTCGCGGCCCGGATGTCGCCGTCCAGCCGGTGGTCGCGCGGCTGGAAGGACACCTCGCGGCGCAGCGCCGCGTGCAGCGCCTCGAGCGGCGGCGTCGTCCGCAGCGGCCGCTGGCAGTCGATCGCGTGGCTCGCGACCAGCAGCTCGATGCCGAGGATCGTCGCCAGGTTGTCGCAGATGGCGAGCAGCTTGTGGCCGGCCCACGGCGCCATGCTGACGTGATCCTCCTGCCCGGCGGAGGTCGGAATGCTGTCGGCCGAGGCCGGATGGGCCAGCGTCTTGTTCTCCGAGGCGAGCGCGGCGGCCGCGACGTGCGCGATCATGAAGCCGGACTCGACCCCCGGTTCGCTGGTCAGGAACATGTTCAGGTTCGGGTTGACGCGCCGGTCCAGCACGTCGATGCGGCGCTCGCTCATCGAGGCGACGTCGGTGAGCGCGATCGCCAGGAAGTCGGCGACCAGGCCGATAGGCGCAGCGTGGAAATTGCCGCCCGACAGGATGTCGTCGCCGAAGATCAGCGGATTGTCGGAGACGCCGTTGACCTCGGCCGCGAGTACCCGGCCGGCGTGCTCGATGGCGTCCCAGGCGGCGCCCGCGACCTGCGGCATGCAGCGTACCGAGTAGGGATCCTGGACCCGGTCGCAGGCCGCGTGGCTGGAGTGGATCTCGCTCGCGCCGAGCAGACGCCGCAGTCCCGCGGCCACCCGGCGCTGGCCCGGCTGGCCGCGCGCCTCGTGGATCCGCTCGTCGAACGGCGCGTGGCTGCCGGCGAGCGCCTCGACCGCCAGCGCGCCGAGCACGATGCTGCTCTCGAGCAGCAGCCGCGCCCGCCGCCAGCCGTCGATTGCGAGCGCGGTGCTCACCTGCGTGCCGTTCAGAAGCGCCAGGCCCTCCTTGGCTTCGAGCCGGAACGGCTCGAATCCGGCCGCGCGGCAGACGGCCGCGCCCTCGAGGTGCTCGGCGCCCCGGCGGGCGGAGCCCTCGCCGATGACGGCGAGCGACAGGTGCGCGAGCGGGGCGAGGTCGCCGGAGGCGCCGACCGAGCCGCGGCCGGGGACCAGCGGCAGCACGTCCTGTGCGAGCAGCCCGAGCAGCGCCTCGACGACCGCCGGGCGGATGCCGGAGAAGCCGGCCGCCAGGTTGTTGGCCTTGAGCAGCAGGATCCGGCGCACGTGCGCTGCCGCGAGCGGCGTGCCGACGCCGACGGAGTGGCTGCGCACGAGGTTGACCTGCAGGTCGAGCAGCTGCTGCGGCGGGATGCGGCGATTGGCGAAGGCGCCGAAGCCGGTCGTGATGCCGTAGCTGACCTGGCCTTCGGCGATCGCGCGCTCGACGGAGCCGCGGCTTGCCCGCATGCGTGCGAGCGCGTCGGCGTCGAGCTGCCAGTGGCTGTGCGGGGCGAGCGCGGCGACCTCCTCGAGACCGAGCGCGCGGCCGGTCAGGGTGCGGGTCGCGGTGCTCATGCGGTCAGCCTCCGGTAGCGGATGCGATGCGGCTGGTCGGCGTCCTCGCCCTTGCGCCGCCGCAGGTCGGCGACGTAGTCCTGGTAGTTGCCTTCGAACCAGACGACCTCGCTGTCGCCCTCGAAGGCGAGGATGTGGGTCGCGATCCGGTCGAGGAACCAGCGATCGTGCGAGATCACGACCGCGCAGCCCGGGAACGCGAGCAGCCCTTCCTCGAGCGCGCGCAGCGTCTCGACGTCGAGATCATTGGTCGGCTCGTCGAGCAGCAGCACGTTGGCGCCGGCCTTCAGCACCTTGGCGAGGTGCACGCGGTTGCGCTCGCCACCCGACAGCGCGCCGATCGGCTGCTGCTGCTGCGAGCCCTTGAAGTTGAAGCGGCCCACGTAGGCCCTCGAAGGCGTCTCGTAGCTGCCGACCTTGATCGTGTCGAGGCCACCCGAGATCTCGGCCCAGACGGTCTTGGCGTCGTCGAGCGTCTGGCGCGACTGGTCGACGTAGGCGACTTTGACGGACGGGCCCATGCGGATATCGCCGCCGTCCGGCCGCTCGTGGCCGGTCAGCATTCGGAACAGCGTCGTCTTGCCGGCGCCGTTCGGGCCGATGATGCCGACGATGCCGCCGCGCGGCAGGCTGAACGACAGGCCGTCGATCAGCAGCCGGTCGCCGAACCCCTTCTTCAGGCCGCGCACCTCGATCACCAGGTCGCCGAGGCGCTCGCCCGGCGGGATGTAGATCTCGTTGGTCTCGTTGCGCTTCTGGAAGTCCTGCGACTGCAGCTCCTCGAAGCGGGCGAGCCGGGCCTTGCTCTTGGCCTGGCGCGCCTTTGGATTCTGGCGCACCCACTCGAGCTCCTGCGCGAGCATCTTGCGCAGCCCCTCCTGCTGCCGCTCCTCGACCTCGAGACGTTTCTCCTTCTGCTCGAGCCACGACGAGTAGTTGCCCTGCCACGGGATGCCGTGGCCGCGGTCGAGCTCGAGTATCCAGCCGGCGACGTTGTCGAGGAAGTAGCGGTCGTGGGTGACCGCGAGCACGGTGCTCGGATACTCGTGCAGGAAGCGCTCGAGCCAGGCGACCGACTCGGCGTCGAGGTGGTTGGTCGGCTCGTCGAGCAGCAGCATGTCGGGCTTCGAGAGCAGCAGCCGGCAGAGCGCGACGCGGCGCTTCTCGCCGCCGGAGAGGCTCTGCACCAGCGCGTCCCAGTCGGGCAGCCGCAGCGCGTCCGCGGCCACCTCGAGCGTCCGCTCGAGGTTGTGGCCGTCGACGGTCGTGAGGAAGGCTTCGAGCTCCGCCTGCGTGGCGGCCAGCTTGTCGAAGTCGGCGCCTTCCTCGGAGTAAGCGGCGTAGACGGCTTCCAGCCGGCTGAGCGCCTCCTTGATCGGCCGGACGCCCTCCTCGACGGCGGCGCGCACCGTTTGTGCGGGGTCGAGCGCCGGCTCCTGCTGCAAAAAGCCGATCTTGATCCCGGGCTGCGGACGCGCCTCGCCCTCGAAGTCGGTGTCGACGCCGGCCATGATCCGGAGCAGCGAGCTCTTGCCGGAGCCGTTCAGGCCGAGCACGCCGATCTTCGCGCCGGGGAAGAACGACAGCGAGATGTCCTTCAGGATCGTCCGCTTCGGCGGCACGACGCGGGATACCCGATGCATCGTGTAGATGAACTGCGCCATGAGAGGTGGGGCCTGCGAGTGTCCGCGCCGCGCGGGCCGCGATTATCGGTGAGCGCGGCGCCCGCTGCCAGCGCTGTCTGCGGACCGTGCAGGTCCCGCCACTGACCCGGCTGCGCCGGGATGCTACCCTCGGAGCATGCGGGGGCGTCGCGATACCGTTCTGGTGGCGGGCGAGAAGATCGCGCGTTACGGCTTCGGGGACGGCCACCCGTTCGGGCCGGATCGCCACGATGTGTTCATCCGCGAGCTCAGGGCCGAAGGGCTGGAGGAGGCGGTGGCCGTGCTCGAGCCGCGCGCGGCCAGCCGCGCCGAGCTCGAGCTGTTCCATCATGCTGACTACGTGTCGCTGGTCGCCGAGCGTTCGGTGCACGGCCAGGGCTACCTCGATGCGGGCGACACGCCCGCCTTCCGCGGCGTGTTCGAGGCGGCGAGCAACGTCGTCGGCGCCGCGCTCGTCGCCGCCGAGGAGATCATGGCGGGCCGGGCCAAGCGCGGTTTCGTGCCGATCGGCGGCCTGCACCATGCCTCGCGGGCCCACGCCGCCGGCTTCTGCGTCTTCAATGACTGCGGCGTGGTGGCCGAGCAGTTGCGCCGCCGCTGGGGCCTCAGCCGCGTCGGCTACGTCGACATCGACGCGCACCACGGTGACGGCATGTTCTACGGCTTCGAGGACGACCCGGACCTGGCTTTCGCCGACATCCACGAGGACGGCCGTTACCTCTACCCCGGCACGGGTGCTGCCGAGGAGACCGGTCGCGGGCCGGCCGAGGGCACCAAGCTCAACATCCCGCTGCCGCCGGGCGCCGGCGACGAGGCCTTCTGGCCCGCCTGGGACCGGGTCGAGGCTTACCTCGAGGCGCGCCGGCCGGAGTTCATCGTGTTCCAGTGCGGCGCCGACAGTCTCGAAGGCGACCCGATCACGCACCTGCGCTTCACCGAGGAGGCGCACGCGCATGCCGCCGCGCGCCTCGCGGTGATCGCCGACCGCTTCTGCGACGGCCGCCTGCTCGCGCTCGGTGGCGGTGGCTACAATCGCCGCAACATCGCGCGCGCCTGGACGCGGGTCGTGCGGAGCTTGGTCGAGCACCCGGGTTGAACCGAGCCGCCCCTGCGACGCAGCGGATTTAGCTAAAATCACCGATCCCACGACCCGCACCGGGTCCGCCACTCCGGAAGCCGCAGCCCCATGTTCGACTCGCGCATGACGATCGCCGGATTCGACCCTGAGCTCGCCGCCGCCATCTCCGGCGAGCGGCGGCGCCAGGAGGATCACATCGAGCTCATCGCCTCCGAGAACTATGCGAGCCCGCGGGTGCTCGAGGCGCAGGGCTCGGTGCTGACCAACAAGTACGCCGAAGGCTATCCCGGCAAGCGCTACTACGGCGGCTGCGAGTTCGTCGACGTCGCCGAGCAGCTGGCGATCGACCGCGTCAAGCGGCTGTTTGGCGCGAGCTATGCGAACGTGCAGCCGCACTCCGGCTCGCAGGCGAACGCGGCGACGTACTTCGCGCTGATGAACGCCGGCGACACCCTGCTCGGCATGAGCCTCGACCAGGGCGGCCACCTGACGCACGGTGCGAAAGTGAACCTGTCGGGCAAGGCCTTCAGGGCGTTTCAGTACGGCCTGCACACCGAGACGGGCCAGATCGACTACGAGCAGGTCGAGCGGCTCGCGCGCGAACATCGCCCGAAGGTCATCGTCGCGGGGTTCTCGGCTTACTCGCGGGTCATCGACTGGGCGCGCTTCCGGCGCATTGCCGATGCGGTCGGCGCGTACCTGGTGGTCGACATGGCGCACGTCGCGGGCCTGTGCGCGGTCGGCGTCTACCCGAACCCGGTGCCGCACGCGCACGTCGTGACCTCGACGACGCACAAGACCCTGCGCGGCCCGCGCGGCGGCATCATCCTGTCGAACGCGGCCGAGGAGGTCACCAGGAAGCTGTCGTCGATGGTGTTCCCCGGTACGCAGGGCGGCCCGCTGATGCATGTGATCGCCGCCAAGGCGGTCGCGTTCCAGGAAGCGCTCGAGCCAGATTTCGCGGTCTACCAGCGCCAGGTCGTGGCGAACGCGCGCGCCATGGCAGCGGCGCTCGAGCGCCGGGGCTACCGGATCGTCTCCGGCGGCACCGACAACCACCTGTTCCTGCTCGATCTGATCGCCCAGAACGTGACCGGCAAGGACGCGGACGCGGCGCTCGGCGCCGCCCACATCACCGTCAACAAGAACGCGGTGCCGAACGATCCGCGCCCGCCGATGGTCACGAGCGGGCTGCGCATCGGCACGCCGGCCGTCACGACGCGCGGCTTCCGGGAGCCCGAGGTCGAGCAGCTCGCGAGCCTGATCGCCGACCTGCTCGACAACCTGGCCGCCCGCACGCACCTGGGCAGCGCCGACGGCAAGGGCGGCGTTACGGCGGAGCCGGCACTGGTCGCGCGGGTGCGCGACGCGGCCGAGGCCCTCTGCCGGCGCTTCCCGGTGTACGGCCGGGCCGTCTGAGCGCGGCTCAGGGCGCGCGACGTGTACTGCCCGTTCTGCGGCCACGTCGAGACCAAGGTCACCGATTCGCGGCTCGCGGCCGAGGGCCAGCAGATCCGCCGCCGCCGCGAGTGCCTCGCCTGCGGCGAGCGCTTCACGACCTTCGAGACCGCCGAGCTCGTGATGCCGCAGGTGGTCAAGAGTGACCATACGCGCGAGCCCTTTGCCGAAGCGAAGCTGCGGGCCGGCATGCAGAAGGCGCTCGAGAAGCGCCCGGTCGGCCCCGAAGCGGTCGACGACGCGGTTGCGCACATCGGCCACCGCCTTCGCAGCCTCGGCGAACGCGAGGTCGCCGCACGGCTGGTCGGCGAGTTCGTCATGGAGGAGCTGCGCCACCTCGACGAGGTCGCCTACGTGCGGTTCGCCTCGGTGTACCGCAGCTTCCAGGACGTCGATGCGTTCCACGACGAGATCGCGCGCATGAAGAGGAAACCCCGCCGCGACGAGGCTGCCGGCCAGCTGTCGTTACTCGAGTCCGCCGCGGCCGACGACAAAGGCCGCCCGGGCGGCAAGCGTGGCGCATGACGGCGTTCACGGCCGACGATCATCGCTACATGGGCCGCGCGCTCGAGCTCGCGGCGCGCGGGCTGTATTCGACCGATCCGAACCCGCGGGTCGGCTGCGTCGTCGTCGCCGACGGCCGGCCCGTCGGCGAGGGCTTCCATGCGCGCGCGGGCGAGGCGCACGCCGAGGCGCAGGCGCTGGCGGCAGCGGGTAGCGCGGCGCGGGGCGCGACGGCCTACGTGACGCTCGAGCCGTGCGCTCACCACGGACGCACGCCGCCCTGCGCCGACGCGCTGCACGGCGCCGGCCTCGCGCGCGTCGTCTACGCCATCGGCGACCCGGACCCGCGGGTTGCGGGCGCCGGCGCGCAGCGCCTGGGCGACGGTGGAGTCGAGGTCGAGAGCGGCCTGATGGCGGCAGCCGCCGAGCGCCAGAACCGTGGCTTCTTCGCGCGCCACCGTCGCGGCCGGCCGTGGCTGCGGGTCAAGCTCGCGGCGAGCCTGGACGGGCGCACCGCGCTCGCGAACGGCAGGAGCCAGTGGCTGAGCGGCGAGCCGGCGCGCGCCGACGTACAGCGGCTACGAGCCGAGAGCAGCGCGGTGCTGACCGGTTCTTCGACGGTGCGACGCGACAACCCGCGCCTCACGGTCCGCGACCCGTCGCTGGAACTCCGTGGCCGAGTGCCGCTCAGGATCGTGCTCGACCCGCGGCTCGTGGTGCAGCCCTCGGCGCGCCTCTTTCAGGAGCCGGGCCCGGTGCTCCTGTTCACGCACTCGGCCGACGATGCGGCGGTGGCCGCGCTCGAGGCGGTCGGTGCCGAGGTGCAGCGCATGCCGGACGGCGGCGCCCGTGACCTCGCGGCGGTGCTCGCCGAGCTCGGCCGGCGCGGGCTCAACGAGGTGCTCGTTGAGGCCGGCCCGCGACTCAGTGGCGGCTTCATCGAGGCGGGGCTCGTCGACGAGTTCGTGCTGTACCTGGCGCCGCATATGCTCGGCCACGAGGCGGCGCCGCTCGCGATGCTGCCGCTGCTCGACGAACTCGGAGATCGCTGGCAGTTTCGCTACACGGACGTGCGGCCGGTGGGCGCAGACCTCCGGCTCACGGTAGTGCCCGTCGAGCGCGAGGCGAGCTGATGTTCACCGGAATCGTCCAGGCGGTCGGGGAGGTCACGGCCGTGAGCCGGAAAGGCGGCGACGCCGAGCTGACGATCGAGTCGGGGGCGCTGCAGCTCGAACGCGTGTCGGTCGGCGACAGCGTCGCGGTCGCGGGCACCTGCCTGACCGTGACGAGGATCGAAGGACGCCGATTCTCGGCCGATGCCTCGAACGAGACGCTGAGGCTCACGACGCTCGGCAGCCTGGGCCCGGGCGGCCGCGTGAACCTCGAGTCGGCGCTGCGAGCGGGCGACGCGCTCGGCGGCCACTACGTGACCGGCCACATCGACGGGCGCGGCCGGGTGGTCGCGATCGAGGACGATGGCCGCTCGCGGCGGCTCGCGCTCGAGCTGCCGGCCGCGCTCGGGCGCTACGTCGCAGCCAGGGGCTCGATCACGGTCGACGGCGTGAGCCTGACCGTGAACGATATCCTTGACGGGCGTTTCCGCGTCAACGTGATTCCGCACACGCTTGCGGTCACGACCCTCGGCGCGCTCAAGGCGGGCGACGCCGTCAACCTCGAGGTCGACATCATCGCGCGCTACCTCGAGCGTCTCGCCGCGACGGACGCCGGCCGCTAGACCGGCTCGTCCGGCGCGGTCGCCACGTCCGTCACTCGTGGCATGCGCCAAGTCCCGCCGGTTGCGTCACGAGCAGCGACAAGGCGGGCGGCACGATCGCGCTGCCGGCGCCGTCGAGGGCCCGGGCGCTCAGCCGTCACGGCGCGCCGGCCGTACCGCCAGATCCCTCTCGAAGCGCAACGCGTCCTCGGTACCCTGGTAGTAGCCGCGCACCGAGCCGGCCTCGCCGTAGCCGAGCGCGCCGTAAAACGCCCGGGCGACGTGGTTCGAGGCACGCACCTCGAGGCGGATCGAGAACGTGCCGGCGACGCGGGCGGTCTCCTCGAGCCAGCCGACCAGCCGCCGGCCGATTCCCTGGCGCTGGTGAACGGGTTCGACCGCGAGCAGGTTGAGGTGCGCGGCATCCTCGCCGTACTGCATGATCGCGAAGCCGCCGATCGAGCCCGCGATCCGCGCCGTCAGCACGACGCTGTCCTCGTGGCGGCGGTGGCGCTCGATCCGGCCTGCCGTCCAGCACGGTTCGAGACCCGGCTCGATCAGGCGGCGCGACATCGCCGCCAGCCGGGCCGAATCGCCGCGCCGCGCCGGCGCGATGAGGATCGCTTCCATCGCACCATTGTCGGTTGCCGGGCTCCGCCCGTCGAGCGCCGCAGTGGGCCTTGCCGGCTCTGGCTCCACGAAGCCCATGCGATCGCTGTCCGCTGACGCGCGGGTCGTCGACGCGACCGCCACCGTCCGGCGGTGCCCCCGCGCGGCCAGGCAGCCGCGGCGGCCGCGTCGTCGCGGGCACGATCGAGATCCGGGGTGAGCCCGCGACCTGCGGGTCGCCGGGCTCCCGCGCCGTGGCAGCGCGGCGAGGCGGACGGGCGGCTGGGGCGGACGTCCCTGCTACAATTCACCTCTTTGGCCGCTGCCGAGAACGTGCGCGATGACCGCCTTCGCCCCGATCGACGACATCCTCGCGGAGCTGGGCGCCGGCCGCATGGTCGTCATCATGGACGACGAGGACCGCGAGAACGAGGGTGACCTGGTGATCGCCGCCGACCGCGTGCGGCCCGAGGACATCAACTTCATGGCCCGCTACGGCCGTGGACTGATCTGCCTGACGCTGACGGCGGAGCGCTGCCGCGAGCTGCGGTTGCCGCTGATGGTGTCGGGCACGGACCTGACCCACCGCACCAACTTTACGGTCTCGATCGAGGCGGCCGAGGGCGTGACCACGGGCATCTCGGCGCACGACCGCGCGCATACGGTGCGGACCGCGGTGCGGCGGGGCGCGCGCGCCGAGGACCTGCGCCAGCCCGGCCACGTCTTTCCGCTGATGAGCCAGCCGGGCGGCGTGCTGACCCGTGCCGGGCACACCGAGGCCGGCTGCGACCTCGCGCGGCTCTCGGGCTTCGAGCCGGCCGCGGTCATCGTCGAGATCCTGAACGAGGACGGCACGATGGCGCGGCGTCGCGACCTCGAGCGCTTCGCGCGCACGCACGGCCTCAAGCTCGGCACGATCGCCGACCTGATCCGCTACCGCCTCAGCAAGGAGCGCTCGGTCGAACGCATCGAGGATCGCCCGGTCGACACCGACTTCGGCCGCTTCCGGATGCTGTGCTACGAGGACCACGTCAACCGCAACGTGCACCTGGCCCTCGTCTTCGGTGCGCTTCCGCAGGACCGTCCGCCGCTCGTGCGCGTGCAGTTGGTCGAGACGCTGCGCGACGTCGTCGGCGTGCGCGCGCCGCAGCTCGGCTGGCCGCTGCGCGACGCGCTCGAGCGGATCGCCGCCGACGGCAACGGCGTGCTCGTGTTGCTCCGCACCGACGAGCCGCCCCGCGAGCTGGTCGAGAGCCTGCGCGCGCTCGACGGCGGCGGCGCGCGAGCGGCGTCCGGGCCGGTGCTGCGCACCTATGGCATCGGTGCGCAGATCCTGAAGGATCTCGGCGTCACGAACATGCGCGTGTTGTCGGCGCCGCGGCAGCTGCAGGGGCTGGCGGCCTTCGGCCTGACGATCGTCGAGTACGTCGACACCGGCACCGAGCGCGAGCCGGCCCAGGAGGCGCGGGGATGAGTTCCATCAGGACGATCGAGGGTGATCTGCTGGCGCGCGACCTGCGGGTCGCGATCGTCGCGGCGCGCTTCAACGAGTTCGTGGTCGAGCGGCTGCTGGCCGGTGCGGTCGATGCGCTGCTGCGTCACGGGGCGAGCGAGAAGAACCTCGAGATCGTGCGCGTGCCGGGCTGCTACGACATGCCGCTCGCGGTGCGCAGGCTTGCGCTCAGCAAGCGCTACGACGCGATCGTCGCGGTCGGTGCGGTCATCAAGGGCGCAACCGCGCACTTCGACTTCGTCGCCGGCGAGTGCGCCTCAGGGGTCGCGCGCGCTTCGCTCGAGTCCGGTGTGCCGGTCGGCTTCGGCGTGCTGACCTGCGACACGCTCGAGCAGGCCATCGACCGTGCCGGCGGCAAGGCCGGCAACAAGGGCGCGGACGCCGCGCTCGCAGCGCTCGAGATGAGCAACCTGCTGAAGCGCCTGGACAACTAGCCCGTGGCGCGCGAGAGCGACGCCCGCTCGCTCGCCCGCTCGCGCCGGGCGGCGCGCAAGCTGCTGGTGCAGGCACTCTACCAGCTGCAGATCGCAGGCCAGGCCTGGCAGGACCTCTACCATCAATACGCGACCGATCCGCAGGCGGCTGGCGCCGACCTGCGGTTCTTCCGCGAGCTGCTGCTGAACATCGCGACTGGCTACGCGGCCCTCGACGAGACGCTCGCGCGTTACTCGGACATCGAGCCGGCACGGCTCGATCCCATCGAGCACGGCATCCTGTGGGTCGCGCTGTACGAGCTCCATCACCGCCCCGACGTGCCGTTCCGGGTCGCGATCAGCGAGGCGGTCGAGCTCGCCCGGCGCTTCGGCGCGACCGACGGCCACAAGTTCGTCAACGGCGTGCTGGACCGCGCCGCGGTCGAGCTGCGGCCCGGCGAACGCAGCGCCTGAGCGTCGCCGCCGTGGGCGAGTTCGAACTGATCGAGCGCTACTTCGCGAAGCTCGGTGCGGCTCGCCGGGACGTGCTGCTCGGGGTCGGTGACGACGCTGCGCTGCTCGCGATGCCTCAGGGCCACGAGCTCGTCGCCTGCGTCGACACGATCGTCGACGGGCGGCACTTCCCGAGCGGTACCCGCGCCGACGACGTCGGCTGGCGTGCGCTCGCGGTCAACCTGTCGGACCTTGCGGCGATGGGCGCGACCCCGGCGTGGGCGACGCTCGCGCTGACGATGCCCGCCGCCGACGAGGACTGGCTCGAAGGATTCGCCGCCGGCTTCGCGGCGCTCGCCGGCGTGCACAAGGTCGCGCTCGTCGGCGGCGACACGACGCGCGGGCCGCTCGCGGTCACCGTGCAGCTGCTCGGCCACGTCGCGGCCGGGACCGCGCTCCGGCGCAGCGGCGCCGGTGCTGGCGATCTCGTCTACGTCACCGGCTGGCCTGGCGACGCCGCGGCCGGCCTCGCGCTGCTTGAGGGCCGCCTCGGCGGCCAGGGCGCCAACCGCAGCGCGCTCGAGGGCAAGTTCCGCCGCCCGGAGCCGCGGGTGGCGTTCGGCGAGCGCCTGCGGGGTGTCGCGAGTGCCTGCATCGACGTCTCCGACGGGCTCGCCGCGGACCTCGGTCGGCTGGCGGCGGCGAGCGGTGTCGGCGCGACGCTGCGCGCCCGGGAACTGCCGTTGTCGAGAGCCCTGTACGCACTTGCCGGTGAGCAGCGCGCCCGCGAACTCGCGCTCGCCGGCGGCGACGACTACGAACTCCTCTTCACGGTGCCCGCCGCGGCGCGCCAGGCCCTCGCGGCGCTGAGCGCGGGCCCAGGGTCGCCGGCCTGCCACTGCATCGGCGAAATCACCGCCGGGCGCGGCGTGCGCCTGCTGGACGAGCGCGGCGAGCTCCGGGTACCCCCCGGCTGGGACCACTTCGCGACGTGACGGCCGTCACGTTTCGGCGCGGCGGAGAAGCGCGATACCGGTCACGGTCCGGCCGCGAGTCTGGCCCTATGCTGGCCCGGAAGCCCGGCGATCGTCGGTGCCGGGCTGCGGTGGGGAGAGCCGTTATTCGCAACCTGAATACACTGCCGATCGTCCGCCCGGGGACGCCGGCCCGGCCGGTGCCGGAACGGATCGGCAAGTACGAGATCATCAAGGAAGTCGGCCGCGGCAGCACCGGCTCCGTGTACCTGTCGCACGATCCCTACTACGGGCGTGACGTCGCGATCAAGGTCTACAACATCGAGGCCACCGACGACCCCGAGAAGGCGCGCGTCGCGCGCAAGATGTTCCTGTCCGAGGCCCACATGGTGGGCATGCTGCAGCACCCGAACATCCTGCCGATATTCGACGCGGGCGAGGAGGACGGTCACTACTACGTGGTCACCGAGTTCGTGCACGGAGCCCGGACGCTCGCGACCTACTGCAAGCCGGACAACGTGCTGCGCGTCGACGACGTGGTCGAGATCATCTACAAGTGCGCCAAGGCGCTCTCCTACGCGCACAGCCGCGGCGTCATCCACCGCGACATCAAGCCGTCGAACGTGATGCTGACCGTCGAGAGCGACGTCCGCATCATCGACTTCGGCATCGCGATCGTCGCCGACTCGGAGATCTCGCGGATCGAGGGCATCGCCGGCAGCCCGTCGTACATGTCCCCGGAACAGGTGCAGTCCGCCGACATCACCAACCGCTCGGACCTGTATTCGCTCGGTGCCGTCATGTACGAGCTCCTGACCGGCTACCGGCCATTTCGCGCCGGCAACCTGTCGAAGCTGCTGCACCAGATCGTGTACGCGACGCCGCCGCCGATCCACACGCTGCGTACCGAGATTCCCGAGGAGCTCGAGAGCGTCGTCGCGCTCGCGATGCGCAAGGACCCGGACACGCGCTACAAGACCGGCCTCGAGTTCGCCGCCGACCTGACCCGCGTCCACCAGCGGCTGCGCGCCGACGCCAACAAGATCGACCGCCACGAGCAGTTCGCGATGCTGCGTCGCCTCAAGTTCTTCCACGACTTCTCGCACGCCGAGATCTGGGAAGTGCTGCGCGCGAGCCAGTGGCAGGACTATGCCGAGGCGGAGGAGATCGTCAAGGAAGGCGAGATCGACGACCGCTTCTATATCATCGTCTCGGGCGCGGTCCAGGTCGAGCGCACCGGGCGCGAAACCGGCCGTCTCGACACCGGCGAGTGCTTTGGCGAGACCAGCTTCGTGCACGGCGCCAAGCGGCTGGCGACGATCCGCGCCGCCGGCCAGGTGACCGTGATGAAGGTCAGCTCCACGCTGCTCGAGCAGGTCTCGGCGTCGTGCCAGCTGCGCTTCAACAAGGTGTTCCTGCGCTCGATGATCGGCCGGCTGCAGGGCAACGAGGTGGCCGCGAGCTGAGCGCGGCCGGCGCGGTCAGCCGCCGCGGCTCGCTCGATTCACCCGGCCGGGGCGTCCTTGTCACGCTCGATAAGCGCGTACGCCGAGTGGTTGTGGATCGACTCGAAGTTCTCCGACTCGACCACGTAGGCGCGCACCCGTTCATCGGCGTTGAGCCGCACCGCGACGTCGCGCACCATGTCCTCGACGAACTTCGGGTTGTCGTAGGCGCGCTCGGTCACGTACTTCTCGTCCGGGCGCTTCAGGATGCCGTACACCTCGCACGACGCCTCGCTCTCGGCGACGTCGATGAGCTCCTCGAGCCAGACGTGCTCGTTGATGCGGGCGGTGATGGTCACGTGCGACCGCTGGTTGTGCGCGCCGTAATCCGAAATCCTCTTCGAGCAGGGGCAGAGGCTCGTGACCGGCACGACGACCTTGATCCAGGTGTCGGTGCGCTC
The DNA here is from genome assembly GCA_025351005.1 of Pseudomonadota bacterium. GTDB lineage: Bacteria > Pseudomonadota > Gammaproteobacteria > Steroidobacterales > Steroidobacteraceae > CAIKZZ01. The sequence goes on from JANXWS010000089.1 coordinate 24,882, forward strand.
GCCGCGGATCTCGCCGACCAGCGTCGCGCGGTAATCCAGCAGGCTCTGCACGCCCGACACGGGTGCCCGTTTCATGACGAAGTACGGGAACGCCATCTCGATGTGGCCCGTCTCGGCGTCGAGCCGCTGCACCATTTCCTTCAGCATCGTGCGGAATGAGTCCACCGAAAGCTCGCGTTCGTGCAGGTGCAGGATCTCGACGAAGCGCGACATGTGCGTGCCCTTGAAGTTGTGGGGCAGGTAGACGTACATGTTGAAGTTCGCGATCGTGTGCTGCTCGCCGCCGGAGCGGTCCTTGACCCGCACCGGGTGGTAGATGTCCTTGATGCCGACCTTGTTGATCGCGATCCGGCGCGTGTCGGCGCGGCTCTGCACGTCCTCGATCGGGCGCGTCGTGGCGGGCTTGGGCTCGGCGGTCATGACGGGGTCCATCGCAGGTCCTCATTGCCGCCGCGGCGGCCCAAAATCTCCACTGCGCCGGACCGGGCTCCGGTCAGGCCCGCTGCTGGCGCGGCTGCCACCAGTGGTCGATGCTGAGCGCGAGCCCGGCGGCGTCGAGGCCGGCCGCGGCCAGGTTCTCGGCCCGCGAGCCGTGCTCGATGAAGCGGTCCGGCAACCCGAGCCGCAGCACCGGCCGGAAGTAGCCGCGCGCCCCCAGCACCTCGAGCACGGCGGCACCAGCGCCGCCGGCGAGCGCGCCTTCCTCGGCCGTCACCAGGGACTCGTGGCGGTCGGCGATCCGGGTGATCATGTCCTCATCGAGCGGCTTGACGAAGCGCATGTTGACCAGTGTCGCGTCCAGCCGCTCGGCGGTCGCGGCCAGCGCGCTGACCATGGTGCCGAACGCCAGGATTGCAAGGCCGGAGCGGCCCTCGCGCCGCAACTGCGCCCGGCCGACCGGCAGCGCCCGCATCTCGGCCTCGGGCGCCACCCCGGGCCCCGTGCCGCGGGGGTAGCGGACCGCGGCGGGTCCGTCGAGCGTCACTGCCGTATACAGCATCTGGCGGCACTCGTTCTCGTCGGCCGGCGCCATGATCGTCAGGTTCGGCACGGCCCGCAGATAGCACAGGTCGAACGCCCCCTGGTGGGTGGCCCCGTCGCCGCCGACGAGGCCGGCGCGGTCGAGCGCGAAGGTGACCGGCAGTTTCTGCAGTGCCACGTCGTGAATCAGCTGGTCGTAGGCCCGCTGCAGAAACGTCGAGTAGATGGCGACCACCGGCCGAAAGCCCTCGCAGGCGAGCCCCGCGGCGAGCGTGACGGCGTGCTGCTCGGCGATGCCGACGTCGAAGTAGCGGTCCGGAAAGCGCCGCGAGAATTCGACCAGGCCCGAGCCCTCGCGCATCGCGGGCGTCACGCCGAGCACGCGCCGGTCGCGCTCGGCCATGTCGCACAGCCAGCTGCCGAAGACCTGGGTGTAGCTCAGGCCCGCGGCCTTGTCGCGGAAGATCTCGCCCTTGCCCGGGTCGAACGGCCCCGGCCCGTGCCACTTGATCGGATCGGCTTCGGCCGGGGCGTAGCCCTTGCCTTTGCGCGTCACGGCGTGCAGGAACTGCGGCCCCTGGAAGCCCCGCAGGTTGCGCAGCGTGCGCACGAGCCCGAGCACGTCGTGGCCGTCGACGGGACCTATGTAGTTGAAGCCCATTTCCTCGAACATCGTGCCCGGCAGCACCATGCCCTTGAAGTGCTCCTCGGAGCGGCGCGCGAGCTCCCAGGCGGCCGGGATGCGCCTCAGGAACTTCTTGCCGCCCTCCTTGAGGCCGGCGTACATCCGCCCCGACAGCACGCGGGCGAAATAGTTGGAGAGCGCACCCACGTTCTCCGAGATCGACATGTCGTTGTCGTTCAGCACCACCAGCAAGTCGAGGTCGAGGCTGCCGACGTGATTGAGGGCCTCGAAGGCCAGGCCGGCGCTCATCGCGCCGTCGCCGATGACGGCCACGTGGCGGCGCCTCGCCGGCGCCCGCGGGTCGGGGCCGAGTCGCTCTGCGATCGCCATGCCGAGCGCTGCCGAGATCGAGGTGCTCGAGTGACCGACGCCGAAGGTGTCGTATTCGCTCTCCGCCCGGCTCGGGAAAGGTGCGAGACCGTCCTTCTGCTTGATCGTCTGCAGCCGCTCGCGCCGCCCGGTCAGGACCTTGTGGGGATAGGCCTGGTGGCCGACGTCCCACACCAGCCGGTCGAACGGCGTGTCATATACATAGTGGAGCGCGAGCGTGAGTTCGACCGCGCCGAGGCCCGCCGCAAAGTGCCCGCCCATCGCGCTGACCGTGTCGATCAGGAACGCACGCATCTCCTCGGCGAGCGCCGGCAGCTCCTGCTCCGGCAGGGAGCGCAGGTCGGCCGGGCTGCCGATGCGTTCGAGGCGTGGATAGCGGTCCGCGGCGGCCATCCAACCAGTTTACCCGCAACCGCGGGTCCGGCGCAGAGGCCCTGCCGCCGTCAGGAGGAGCGGCCGACGATGTAGGCCGCGAGCCACGCGAGCATCGCCGCGCGCGCGCCCAACGGCGCGATCGCGGCGTCCGCCTCGGCGTAGAGGGCGCGCGCGCGCGCGCGCGCCTGCTCCATGCCGGCCACCGCCGGATAGGTGGGCTTGTGGCGCGCCTTGTCGGCCCCGACCGCCTTGCCGAGCAGCCCCGGGTCGCCTTCGACGTCGAGGATGTCGTCGACGATCTGGAACGCGAGCCCGAGCGCGGCCGCGAAACGGCCGAGCGCCGAGCGCGTGGCGGGGGCGGTATCCGGCGCAAGCGCCACGGGCAGGGCGATGCTCGCCTCGATCAGGGCACCGGTCTTGCGACGGTGCATTTCCTCGACGTCGGCGGCCGACAACGTGCGGCCGACCGCACCGAGGTCGATCGCCTGCCCGCCCGCCATGCCGCGCGTGCCGGTGGCGGCGCCGAGCGTGCGGATCATCCCGACGCATGCCGCGGCGCTCGCGGGCGCTTCGGCCAGGCTCTCGAAGGCGAGCACCTGCAGCGCGTCGCCCGCCAGGATCGCGGTAGCGTCGTCGAACTGGCGGTGGCAGGTCGGCCGCCCGCGGCGCAGGTCGTCGTTGTCCATCGCGGGCAGGTCGTCGTGCACGAGGGAGTAGACGTGGATCATCTCGACCGCCGCGGCGGCGGCGTCGAGCGCGTCAAATCCGACGCCGAGCATCTCGCCGGTCGCGTACACAAGCGCCGGCCGGATGCGCTTGCCGCCGCCGAGCGCGCTGTAGCGCATCGCAGCGTGCAGGCGCTGCGGCAGCTGGTCGGCCGGCGGCAGGCGCGCCGCGAGGCCGGCCTCGACGCGCTCCTGGTACATCGCGAGGCGCGCCGCCGGGTCGCCGCCGGTCACGCGGGGTCTTCTTCCGGGGCGTCGTGGAACGGCACGGCCTCGTGGCTGCCGTCGGGCCGCGCCAGCAGCACTTCCACCTTCTGTTCGGCCGCCGCGAGCGCCTGCTGGCACGCGCGGGTCAGCGCCACGCCCTGCTCGAACGCCTTGAGCGCATCCTCGAGCGGCACGTCGCCCTGCTCCAGGCGGCCGACGACGGTCTCGAGCTCGGCCATCGCCGCCTCGAAGTCGAAGGTCGGGGCTGGCGGCGCGGGCGGTGCGGCGGTGACTTTGGGTGCACGCGGCATAGGACGTTCCAGGACGACGCGACCGGAGAGTAACGGCGCATCGAAGCGCGCGTCAACGCGCGCCAGCGTCACGCGCGGTCCGTTGACTGTCGCGATCCGCCGCGTCTAGAGTGCTGCTACCGACCACCGTGCGGCCGCGGGATCCCGCCCGGAACTGCACCCCTCTTCGGATGCCGCAAGGAGACGTCTCGTGAACCTCAAGGGCAGCAAGACTGAGAAGAACCTGAAGGACGCGTTTGCCGGCGAGTCGCAGGCGAACCGTCGCTACCTTTACTTCGCAGCCAAGGCCGACGTCGAGGGCTTCAACGACGTCTCGGCGGTCTTTCGGTCGACCGCCGAAGGCGAGACCGGCCATGCGCACGGGCACCTCGAGTACCTCGAGGCGGTCGGTGATCCGGCGACCGGGCTGCCGATAGGGCCGACGTCGGACAACCTGAAGGCGGCGATCGCCGGCGAGACCCACGAGTACACGGACATGTACCCGGGCATGGCCAAGGCCGCGCGCCAGGAGGGCTTCGGCGAGATTGCCGACTGGTTCGAGACCCTGGCCAAGGCCGAGCGATCGCACGCCAACCGCTTCCAGAAGGCCCTCGACGGCCTCTAGGTCCGCGCGCGCGGTGCCCGCCGCACGGCGGGCACCGCGGCTGCCGCGATCGCGACCCGAACCGACCGATGCACGAGACACCCCCGGCCGGTCCGCGCGAGGGCAGCCTCGAGGCCCCGACGCGCCATCCGGTCGCCTGGCAGTCCCCCGGCTTCTACGACGAGACGGCGCTTTTCAAGGAGCTCGAGCGGGTGTTCGACATCTGCCACGGCTGCCGCCGTTGCTTCAGCCTGTGCCAGTCCTTCCCGACGCTGTTCGACGCGATCGACGCGGGCCCGAGCGGCGAGCTCGAGGGCGTGCCGAAGACGGCCTACTGGCAGGTCATCGACCACTGCTACCTCTGCGACATGTGCTACATGACGAAATGCCCGTACGTGCCGCCGCATCCGTGGAACGTCGACTTCCCGCACCTGATGCTGCGCGGCAAGGCCGTCAAGCATGCGCAGCACCGCACCAGCGTCCGCGACCGGCTGCTGTCTTCGACCGACGCGGTGGGCAGGATCGCCGGGATTCCGGTAGTGGCCGAGGTCGTCAATGCCGCGAACCGCAGCCGTCCCGTCCGCCGGTTGCTGCAGTCGGCGCTCGGCGTGCACGCCGATGCGCCGTTGCCGGAGTTTCACTCGCGGAGCTTTCGCGACCGCGAGGCGGGACGGCCGAAGCCCCCGATCGAGGCGGTCGAGACGCCCGGTACCCGCGGCCGCGTCGCGCTGTTCGTGACCTGCTACGGCAACCGCAACGAGCCCGCGATCGACGCGGACCTGGTCGCGGTCTACGAGCACAACGGCATCCCGGTCCGGGTCGCGCCGCAGGAGCGCTGCTGCGGCATGCCGAAGCTCGAGCTCGGCGACCTACCGGCGGTGGCGGCGCTCAAGGACTACAACGTGCCGAGGCTCGCGGCGCTCGTCGACGATGGCTGGGACCTGGTGGCGCCGGTGCCGTCCTGCGTGCTGATGTTCAAGCAGGAGCTGCCGCTCCTGTTTCCGGACGACGCACTGGTCCGCAAGGTCAGCGAGCACATGTTCGATCCCTTCGAGTACCTGTGGCTGAGGCACGCGGCGGGCCGGCTCAGCACTGACTTCCAGCGCGAGCTCGGCCGGGTCTGCTACCACGTCGCCTGCCACCTGCGCGTACAGAATCTGGGCCTGAAGACGCGCGACGTGCTGAAGCTCGTGCCGGGCACCACGCTCGAGGTCATCGAGCGCTGCTCGGGCCACGACGGCAGCTACGCCGTCAAGCGCGAGTTCCGCGCCTCATCGCTCAGGATCGGCGCGCCGGTTGTCGCGCGCGTCGCCGCAAGCCATGCTGACTTTCACTCGAGCGACTGCCCGATGGCGGGCCAGCAGATTGCGAGCGGACTCGAGGACCATGCTCCGCCGACGCACCCGCTGACGCTGCTGCGGCTCGCCTACGGGTTGGCCGGTGACTGACGGCACCGCCCGAGGCGGACGCCTGGCTCCGCCCGATCTGCTGAGCCTCGAGGAGTACGCGCGGACGCGGCCCGAGTTCCGGGCGCGCGTGCTCGCGCACAAGCGGCTGCGCAGCATCGCCGTCGGACCGCACACCACCTGGTGCTTCGAGGACCGGCTCACGGTCCAGTACCAGGTGCAGGAGATGCTGCGTGCCGAGCGCATCTTCGAGGCCGGCGGCATCCAGGACGAGCTCGACGCCTACAACCCGCTGATCCCCGACGGCACCAACCTGAAGGCCACGCTCCTGATCGAGTACCCCGATGCGGCGGAGCGCGCGCTTGCCCTCCGGCGCCTGAAGGGCATCGAGGGCCGCTGCTACGTCGCAGTCGGAGGTGCCCGAAGTTATGCGATCGCCGACGAGGACCTCGAGCGGGAGAACGCCGACAAGACCTCGGCGGTCCATTTCCTGCGCTTCGAGCTCTCGGCGGAGGCGCGGCAGGCGTTCCTCGCGGGCGGCGCGGTGACGCTCGGCGTGGACCACCCGGCCTACCGCCACGCACTCGAGCTCACGGTCGCGGCCCGCGCCGCGCTCGCGGCCGACCTCGGCGCATGAGCGGGACTGTGCCCGTGTCCGCCGGGTGTCCCGCCACGGCGGGGACCGGCGGCCGGCCGTGCCGTTTTCGAGTACGCTCGCGGCGGCGATGAACACGTCCTACACCAGTTCCGATATCGAGGTCCTGTCGGGCCTCGACCCGGTGCGCCGCCGCCCGGGCATGTACACCGACACCACGCGCCCGAACCACCTCGTGCACGAGGTCGTCGACAACAGCGTCGACGAGGCGCTGGCCGGCCACTGCAAGGAGATTGCGGTCAGCGTCTTCAAGGATGGATCGGTCGAGGTCGAGGACGATGGCCGCGGCATGCCGGTCGACCTGCATCCGAACGAAAAGATTCCGGGCGTCGAGCTGATCCTCACGCGGCTGCATGCCGGCGGCAAGTTCTCGGACAAGACCTACCAACAGGCCGGCGGTCTGCACGGCGTCGGCGTGTCGGTCGTCAATGCGCTTTCGGCGCGACTCGAGTGCCGGGTGCGGCGCGACGGCAACGAGTACCTGATCTCGTTCAAGAACGGCCGCCTCGATCAGAAGCTCAAGGTTGTCGGCAAGGTCGGCGCACGCAACACCGGCACGACCGTGCGCTTCTGGCCGGATGCCGGCTACTTCGACTCCGACAAGATCTCGCTCGCCAAGCTCCGCCACGTGCTGCGTGCCAAGGCCGTGCTCAGCCCGGGGCTGCGAGTGCGGCTGTTCGCGGAGGCAACCGGCGAGCGCGACGAGTGGTTCTACACGGCCGGGCTCGCGGGCTACCTGCTCGAGCGACTGGAGCAGGCGGCGCTCGTCCCGGAGGAGCCGTTCACCGCGAGCCTGAAGGGTGGCAACGAGGTCGCCGAGTGGGCCTTCGGCTGGCTGCAGGACGAGGGTATCGAGGCGGTCGGTGAGAGCTACGTCAACCTGATACCGACCACCGAGGGTGGCACGCACGTCAACGGGCTGCGGGCCGGCATCACCGAGGCGGTGCGCGAGTTCTGCGAGTTCCGCACGCTGGTGCCGCGCGGCGTCAAGCTCGCACCGGAGGACGTCTGGGACCGGCTCTGCTACGTGCTGTCGGTCAAGATGTCGGACCCCCAGTTTGCGGGCCAGACCAAGGAGCGGCTCGCGTCCCGCGAGTCGGCCGCGTTCGTCTCCGGCCTCGTCAAGGACGCGTTCGCGGTCTGGCTGGCGCAGCATCCGGAGGCGGGCGAGAAGATCGCCGCGCTCGCGATCCAGAATGCGCAGGCACGGATCAAGGCGGCGCAGAAGGTCGTGAGGAAGCGCGTCGTATCGGGGCCCGCGCTGCCCGGCAAGCTCGCCGACTGCACGTCCCAGGATCCGGAGCGCACCGAGCTCTTCCTGGTCGAGGGCGACTCCGCCGGCGGCAGCGCCAAGCAGGCGCGCGAGCGCGAGTTCCAGGCGGTGATGCCGCTGCGCGGCAAGATCCTGAACACGTGGGAGGTCGACGCGGCCGGCGTGCTCGGCTCGCAGGAGGTGCATGACATCGCGGTCGCGATCGGCGTCGAGCCCGGCTCGCCCCGGCTCGAAGACCTGCGCTACCACAAGATCTGCGTGCTGGCCGACGCCGACTCAGACGGCCAGCACATCGCGACGCTCTTGTGCGCACTCTTCCTGCGGCACTTCCGGCCGCTGGTGCTCGCCGGCCACGTGCACGTTGCGATGCCGCCGCTGTACCGCGTCGATGTCGGCCGCAACGTCTACTACGCGCTCGATGACGCCGAGCGTGCCGGCATCCTCGACCGCATCGCCGCCGAGGGCACGCGCGGCAAGATCACGGTCACGCGCTTCAAGGGCCTGGGCGAGATGAGCCCGTTGCAGTTGCGCGACACGACGATGGCGCCGCAGACGCGCCGCCTGCTGCAGCTCACGGTCGAGGCCGCCGACGACACCGACCAGCTGATGGACATGCTGCTCGCCAAGAAGCGGGCCGGCGACCGGCGCAACTGGCTCGAGAGCAAGGGCAACCTCGCCGAGGTGCTGCCATGAAGCCCGGCGAGCTCAACTTCGACGGCGTCGAGCGCCGGCCGCTGAAGGCGTTCACCGAAAAGGCGTACCTCGAGTACTCGATGTATGTGATTCTCGACCGCGCGCTGCCGCAGCTCGCCGACGGCCTGAAGCCGGTACAGCGGCGCATCGTCTACGCGATGAGCGAGCTGGCGCTGTCGGCCGGCGCGAAGCACAAGAAGAGCGCGCGCACGATCGGCGACGTCATCGGCAAGTTTCATCCGCACGGCGACTCGGCCTGCTACGAAGCCATGGTGCATATGGCGCAGGACTTCTCCTACCGTTACCCCATCGTCGACGGCCAGGGCAACTTTGGCTCGACCGACGACCCGAAGTCCTTCGCCGCCATGCGCTACACCGAGGCGCGTCTGCGGCCGTACGCCGAGACGCTGCTCGCCGAACTCGACCAGGGAACAGTCGAGTGGACGCCGAATTTCGACGGCACGCTCGAGGAGCCGGCATTGATGCCGGCGCGGCTGCCGAACGTGCTGCTGAACGGCGCCTCGGGAATAGCGGTGGGCATGGCGACCGACATCCCGCCGCACAACCTGAAGGAGGTGGCGAGCGCCTGCATCCGGCTGCTCGACGAGCCGGACGTGAAGCTGCGCGAGCTCTTGAAGCTGGTGCCGGGGCCGGACTTCCCGACCGGCGGCGAGATCATTACGCCGCGGGCGGAGCTGCGCGCGCTGTATGAGGAGGGCAACGGCAGCTTCCGGGCGCGCGCCGTCTACGAGGTCGCGGACGGGGAGGTGGTGATCACGGCGCTCCCGTACCAGGTGTCCGGCGCCAGGATCCAGGAGCAGGTCGCAGCGCAGATCCGCACCAAGAAGCTGCCGATGGTCGACAACGTCCGCGACGAATCCGACCACGAGGACCCGACGCGGATCGTGCTCGAGCTGCGCTCCAACCGCGTCGACGTCGAGCAGCTGATGGCGCACCTGTTCGCGACCACCGACCTCGAGCGCTCCTACCGCGTAAACCTGAACGTCATCACGCTCGACGGCCGGCCGCAGGTGCTGGGGTTGCGCGAGCTCCTGGTCGAGTGGCTCAGCTATCGCCAGCGCACCGTGACGCGCCGCCTCGAGCACCGCCTCGGCAAGGTCAACGCGCGGTTGCACATACTGGACGGCCTGCTGGTCGCGTTCCTGAATCTGGACGAGGTCATCCGCATCGTACGCCGCGAGGACGAGCCGAAGCCGGTGCTGATGAAGCGCTTCAAGCTGTCGGCCGAGCAGGCCGAGGCGATCCTCGAGACCAAGCTCAGGCACCTCGCGAAGCTCGAGGAAATGAAAATCAGGGCCGAGCAGGCCGCGCTCGCGAGCGAGCGCGACGAGCTCGTCGCGACGCTGAAGAGCCCGGCCCGTCTGAAGAAGCTGATGCGAGCGGAGCTGGTCGAGGACAGCGACAAATACGGCGATGCACGGCGCACCCGGATCGTCGAGCGCGAGGCTGCCAAGGCGATCGACGAGACCGAGCTGTTGGTCGCGGAGCCCGTCACCATCGTGCTCTCGACCGCGGGCTTCGTGCGGCAGGCCAAGGGCCACGACATCGATCCGCGCTCGTTCTCCTACAAGGCCGGCGACGGTTTCCAGGCGGCGGCGCGCGGCAAGAGCACGCAGCAGGCCGTGTTCCTCGATTCCACCGGTCGGACCTACAGCCTGGCGGCGCACTCGCTGCCTTCGGCGCGCGGCCAGGGCGAGCCGCTGTCGGGGCGCGTCGATCCGCCGGACGGCGCGACCTTCGCGAGCGTCATGCTGGGCGAACCCGGCGACCGTTACGTGGTCGCGACCGACGCCGGCTATGGATTCATCGTGCGCCTCGAGGAGCTTTACGCGCGCAACCGCGCCGGCAAGGCCGTGCTGGCCGTCCCGGCGCAGGCCAAGGCAATTCCGGCGGCAGCCGTCGGCGACGATCCGGACGCGCTGATCGCGGTCACCGCCGCGACGGACGGCAAGGACGGGCGGCTGCTGGTGTTCCCGGTCGCGCAACTGCCTGAGCTCGCCAAGGGGCGCGGCAACAAGCTGTTGAACATCCCGGCCGCGAAGTCGGAGCATCGGACCGAGCTCCTGGTCGCGGTCGCGGTGGTGCCGCCGCAGGGCCGGCTGCGCGTCCTGTGCGACGAGCGCGCGATGACGCTCGCCTGGAGCGAACTCGCCGACTACGGCGGCGAGCGCGCGCAGCGCGGTTCGCTGCTGCCCAAGAACTACCGGCGCGTGACCGGGCTCGAGGTCGAGTCGCCGGGCGCGTGAGCGACGCCCCCACAAGGCGCGGCGCGCGACCGCGGCGGCATTGCAGCATGGTCAATCCGCAGTGCAGCGGTTATCGTTCGGCCGCCCCCCGGCGACGGACCCGGAACTCCCGATGAGTGCGCTGAACGCCGACTCGACGACGCTGACCGGCCGCGTGCTGCATCCCGGCAATGTCCGCGAGGTGCTGCTCGACCGGCTGGTGCGGCTGCTCGGACGCGACCCGGAGACCGCCGGGCCGCGCGACATCTACGAGGCGCTCGCGAACGCCGTACGCGAGGAACTCGCCGCCCGCCGGGTCGCGACCGAGCGGCGCGTGGCGCGCGCGCGCGTCAAGCGCGTCTGCTACCTGTCGGTCGAGTTCCTGCCCGGGCGGGCGCTCGTCAATGCGCTCGCCGCGCTCGACGCCGAGCTCGTCGAGGCGACGCGCGTTGCACTTCGCGATCTCGGCTTTGACCTCGAGCAGGTGGCCGCCGAGGAGCACGACCCCGGCCTTGGCAACGGCGGGCTCGGCAGGCTCGCGGCCTGCTTTCTCGACTCGCTCGCGACGCTCCAGTATCCGGCGATCGGCTACGGCATCCGCTATGACTACGGGATCTTCACCCAGGTCATCGGGCCGGACGGCTCGCAGCGCGAGGTCGCGAGCCGCTGGCTCCGGCTCCGCGATCCGTGGGAGATGCCGCGCGCGCAGGCGCACTACGAGGTGCACTTCGGCGGCCGCTTCCTGTCGGAAAACGACGGCCGCGGCCGCACGCGCCACCGCTGGGTCGACACGCGCCGCCTGCTCGCGGTCGGCTTCGACCACCTGGTGCCGGGCAATCGCAGTCCCACGGTCAACAACCTGCGGCTATGGTCCGGGCGGGCGATAGAGCCGTTCCACGTCCGCGACTTCAACGCCGGCCGATACGACGCCGCCGTCGCCGAGCAGGTGACCGCCAAGAACCTCTCGCGCGTGCTGTACCCCGACGACTCGACGCCGCAGGGCAAGGAGCTGCGCTTCAGCCAGCAATACTTCTTCGTGAGCGCGAGCCTGCAGGACCTGCTCGCGACCCTCCTCGCCGAGGGCCGGGCGCTCGTCGAGCTGCCGGACGCGGTTGCCATCCAGCTCAACGACACCCACCCGGCGCTCGCGATTGTGGAACTGATGCGCCTGCTCATCGACGTGCACGACCTGGAGTGGCCGCAGGCCCTCGACATCACCCGCCGGGTGTTTGGCTACACCAACCACACGCTGCTGCCGGAGGCGCTCGAGACCTGGCCGGTCGAGCTGTTCGAGCGGCTGCTGCCACGGCATCTGCACATCATCTACCAGCTCAACCGCGGCTTCCTCGACGAGGTCAGCAGCCGTTTTCCGGGGGATTTCGAGCGGCGCCGCCGGATGTCGATCATCGACGAGGAGCAGGGTCGGCGCGTGCGCATGGCACACCTCGCCGCCGTCGGCAGCCGGCGCGTCAATGGCGTCGCGCGGCTGCACTCCGAGCTCATGCGCGAGACGATCTTCGCCGACTTCGCCGCACTGTGGCCGGCGCGCTTCACCAATGTCACCAATGGCATTTCGGTGCGCCGCTGGCTCAAGGAGTCGAATCCGGGCCTCGGCGCGCTCTTGAGCTCGCGCCTCGGGCACGCGCGGGAGAACGACCTCGAGGAGCTCGAGCGGCTTCGCTTCGCGGCCGACGACCTGGGCTTCCGGCGCCAGTTCGCCACGATCAAGCACGCCAACAAGGTCCGGCTCGCGGCCACGATCCTCGAACGCACGGGGATCGAGGTGCCGGCGGCGTCGCTGTTCGACGTCCAGGTGAAACGCATCCACGAGTACAAGCGTCAGATGCTGAACCTGCTGCACGTCGTCAGTCGCTACAACCGCATCCGCCAGGATCCCGCGGCCGAGGTCGTGCCGCGCACCGTGATCTTCGCCGGCAAGGCGGCGCCGGGCTACCGCATGGCGAAGGCGGTGATCCGGCTGATCAACAACGTCGCACGCGTCGTCAATGCCGACGCGGCGGTGGCCGGCCGCCTCAAGGTCGTGTTCCTGCCCGACTACGACGTGTCCCTCGCGCAGCGGATCATGCCGGCCGCCGACCTGTCGGAGCAGATCTCGACCGCCGGCATGGAGGCGTCGGGCACCGGCAATATGAAGCTCGCGCTGAACGGCGCGTTGACGATCGGCACGCTCGACGGCGCCAACATCGAGATCCGCGAGCACGTCGGCGCGGAGCACATGTTCGCGTTCGGCCTGACCGCCGCCGAGGCGGGCGCCTGCCGCGCCCGCGGCTACGTGCCGGCCGAGATCGTGCGCGCCGATGCGGAGCTTGCGCAGGCACTTGAGATGCTCGACGACGGATACTTCACGCCGGACAACGCCGAGGACGCGGGCTCGGTCGTCGACCGGCTGACCAGCGACGGCGAGCCGTTCCTGGTGCTCGCCGACTTTCGCGCCTACGTTGAGGCGCAGGCGCGTGCCGATGCACTGTACGCGCGGCCGGACGACTGGACCCGCGCCGCCGTGACCAACTGCGTCAACATGGGCTACTTCTCGAGCGATCGCAGCATCCGCGAGTACGCCGAGCAGATCTGGAACATACGCCCGGTCATCTGATGGCCAAGCCCACCAAGAAAAAGGCATTGCCGCCGCTGCCGGCGGCGACCGTCGACGCGATCGTCGCCGCCACCCACCGCGAGCCGCGCTCGGTGCTCGGCTACCACGAGTTCCCGCGCGCCGACGAGCAGCCGCTGTGCGTCGTGCGCGTGCTGGAGCCGGACGCGGTCGAGGTCGCGGTCTTCTGGCAGGACGAGGCGCCGTCGGCCGCGCGGCCGCTTTCGCAGCTGCACCCGGCCGGCCTGTTCCAGGGACGGGTAGCGTACCGCCGCCCGCTGCTGCCGTACCGGCTCAGCGTCCGCTACCGCGACGGGCACGAGCTGGTCAAGCCCGATCCGTATTTCTTCGCGCCGCAGCTGACCGACCTCGACCTCTACCTGTTTGGCGAAGGTACCCATCACCGCATCTGGTCGAAGCTCGGCGCCCATCCGACCGTGCTCGAGGGCGTGGCCGGCACGCACTTCGCCGTCTGGGCACCGAACGCGGCCCGTGTCAGCGTCGTGGGTCCCTTCAACCTCTGGGACGGGCGCAAGCACGCGATGCACGCGCGCGGCGGCAGCGGCATCTGGGAACTGTTCGTGCCCGGGGTCGGCACGGGCGCGGCTTACAAGTTCGAGATCCGCACGGCGGCGGGCGCGACGCGCCTGCGCGCCGACCCGTTCGGCTGCGCGATGGAGCTCCGTCCCGGCAACTGCTCGCTGGTCGCCGAACTCGGCGGCTTCGACTGGCACGACGCGGCCTGGCTCGAGGCGCGCCGCGAGCGGGACCCGGCGCGCCAGCCGATCAGCGTCTACGAGGTCCACCCGGGATCGTGGCGCCGCGCCCCCGGCCGCGAGCCGCCGTTCCTGAACTGGCGCGAGCTGGCCAACCAGCTGATCCCGTACGTGCTCGACCTCGGCTACACGCACGTCGAGCTGATGGGCGTCGCCGAGCACCCGTTTGACGGCTCGTGGGGCTACCAGGTGGTCGGCTACTACGCCCCGACGGCGCGCTTCGGCAGCCCGCAGGACCTCATGTACTTCGTCGACCGTTGCCATGCCGCCGGGCTCGGCGTGCTGATGGACTGGGTGCCGGCTCACTTCCCGAAGGACGAACACGGTCTCGCCGAGTTCGACGGCAGTGCGCTCTACGAGCACGCCGATCCACGCCAGGGCGAGCACCGCGACTGGGGCACGAAGATCTTCAACTTCGGCCGCCACGAGGTGCGCAACTTCCTGGTCGCGAACGCGCTTTACTGGCTCGGCGAGTTCCACATCGACGGGCTCAGGGTCGACGCGGTCGCCTCGATGCTGTACCTCGATTATTCGCGGGTCGCCGGCGAGTGGATTCCGAACCGCTACGGCGGCCGCGAGAACCTCGATGCGATCGACTTCCTGCGACACCTGAACTGGGCCGTGCGGCAGGATGCGCCCGGCGCACTGATGATCGCCGAGGAATCGACCGCCTTCCCCGGCGTGACGACGCCGACGCATCTCGGCGGGCTCGGTTTCCACTTCAAGTGGAACATGGGATGGATGAACGACACGCTCCGCTACATGGCGCTCGACCCGGTGTACCGCAGCCACGAGCACCGGCTGGTAACGTTTTCCTTCGTGTACGCCTGGTCCGAGCGATTCATGCTGCCGATCTCGCATGACGAGGTCGTGCACGGCAAGCGCGCACTGCTCGACAAGATGCCGGGCGACGAGTGGCAGAAGCGCGCCAACTACCGCCTGCTGCTGACGTACATGGCCGTGCACCCCGGCAAGAAGCTCCTGTTCATGGGCTGCGAGTTCGGCCAGTGGCACGAGTGGCGCGCGGACGAGGGCCTCGACTGGGGCCTGCTCGGCGACGAGCGCCACCGGCGACTGCGCGATCTGAACCGCGACCTCAATGGGCTGTACCGCGGCCTGCAGCAGCTGCATGGAAGCGACTGCGACGGCGATGGCTTCGCCTGGATAGACCTGCACAACGCCTCGCAGAGCGTCTTCGCTTTCGAGCGACGCGCGACGCAGGGCGACGCCGGTGCGCCGCTGATCTGCGTCTTCAACGCGACCCCGGTGCCGCGCGACGACTACTGGGTCGGCGTCGACCACCCCGGGCGTTACGCGACGTTGTTTGATTCCGACGCTGCGCGCTACGGCGGCTCGGGCTACGCCCGGGCCGCCGAGTTCGAGGCGACCGAGGGCGGCGCGCAGGGGCGCCGCTACGCGATCAGGGTCGCGCTGCCGCCGCTCGGCGCGCTGGTCCTGCAGCAGGCCTGATCGTGCTGCCCTCGCTGCAGCTGGCAGCCGTGTTCCGGGCGGGCCCGCGGTGAGCGGGCTGGGCGCGCACGGAGCCTGGGCGGAGGCGATCGAGAGCGGCACGCCGCTGCCGCTCGGCGCGACGCCGACCGCGCGCGGTGTCAATTTCGCAGTGCGCTCGAGTATTGCAGAGGCGGTCGACCTGTGCCTGTACGAGCCGGGTGGTGACGTCGAGCGCGCCCGGGTGCCGCTGCCGGGACGCAGCGGCGACATCTGGCACGGTTTCCTGCCGAGGCCGTTGGCCGGGAGCGGCGATCTCTATGCCTATCGGGCGCACGGGTCGTTCGCGCCGGAGCGAGGCCTGCGCTGCAATCCCAGCAAGCTGCTGATCGACCCTGCCGCGCGCGCATTGACGGGCGTTCCGCGCTGGGATCCGGCCCTGTTCGACTCGGGCGGCGGCCGCGAGCAGGACAGCGCCGCGGCGATGCCCCGCTGCCGCATCATCGACCCCTCGTTCGACTGGGGCGGCGACCGGCCGCCGGGCACGCCGTGGCGCGACACGCTGATCTACGAGCTGCACGTCAAGGGGTTCACGGCGCGTCACCCGCAAGTGCCGGAGCACCTGCGCGGCCGCTACCTCGGGCTTGCGGAGCCGCCGGTGATCGACTGGCTGGTCCGGCTCGGCGTCACCGCCGTCGAGCTGATGCCGTGTCACGCCTTCATGAGCGAGGGGTTCCTGCGCGACCGCGGCCTCGTCAACTACTGGGGCTACAACCCGACCGCGTTCTCGGCGCCCGCGAACCAGTACGCGGTCGAGGACCCGGTGGCCGAGTTCCGGCGGATGGTCAGCGCGCTCCACGCCGCCGGTCTCGAGGTAATTCTCGACGTCGTCTACAACCACACGGCGGAGTCCGACGGCACGGGACCGACGCTGTCACTGAAGGGCCTGGACAACCCGGCGTACTACCGGCTGCTTCCCGGCGATCAGACTCGCTACCAGAACTGGACCGGCACCGGCAACACGATTGACGCGGACGGGGCCGCGGGCCGCGAGCTGATCCTTGACTCGCTGCGCTGGTGGGTCGAGGCGATGCACGTCGACGGCTTCCGGTTCGATCTCGCGCCCGTGCTCGGCCGCGACCGAGACGGCTTCAGCCGGCAAGCGGCGCTGTTCGCGGCGCTGCGGGCCGACCCGTCGCTCGGCTACGTGAAGCTGATCGCGGAGCCGTGGGACGTGGGCCCCGGGGGCTATCAGCTCGGCCAGTTCCCGGCCGGCTGGTCGGAGTGGAACGACCGCTACCGCGACACGGTGCGCTCGTTCTGGCGCGGCGATCCCCACGTGCTCGGCACCTTCGCGGAGCGTTTCGCGGGCTCCAGCGACCTGTTCCGCCACCGCGGCCGCAAGCCATCGGCGAGCGTCAACTTCGTCACCGCCCACGACGGCTTCACGCTCGCCGATCTGGTCGCCTACAACGACAAGCACAACGACGCCAATGGCGAACGCAACGCCGATGGCCACGCGGACAACCGCAGCTGGAACTGCGGTGTCGAAGGCCCGAGCGACGATCCCGGAATCCTCGAGCTCCGGCGCCGGCAGATGCGCAACCTGCTCGCGACCCTGCTGCTGTCGCAGGGCGTGCCGATGCTGCAGGCGGGCGACGAGCTCGCTCGTAGCCAGCACGGCAACAACAACGCCTACTGCCAGGACAACGAGATCGGCTGGCTCGACTGGTCGCAGGCCGCGACCGAGGCCGGGCTCGTGGACTTCGCGCGCCGGCTCTGTGCGCTGCGCCGGCGGCGCGCCGAACTCAGGCGCGATACCTTCCTGAAGGGCGGACGTCGCGCCGGCCGCAGCCGTGACGTCAGCTGGCTGCACCCGGATGACCGCGAGATGACGGACGCCGACTGGAACGATCCGCGCGTGCGCGCGCTCGGCGTGCTGCTCGCCGGTGCCGGGGCGAGCGGCGGCGAACTCCTGATACTGCTGAATGCCGGTTCCGAGCCGATCGACTTCCGCCTGCCGGCACCCGCGGGCGGCGGTCGCTGGAGGCTCGCGCTGGACACGGCCGCACCGTCCGCGGCCGGCGACGAGGTGGGCGCCCAGGTGCGTTCGCAGGTCGCGCACTCGCTTTGTGTGCTCGAGCCGGCCGACCTGGCGCCGTCGGTCGACGTGGCCGGGCCGCGCTAGCGGCCGGCGGCGTTCCGGTGGCCGACAAGTATCCGAACTTCGCCGCGCTCGTGGCCGCGGAGCCCGCGAGCGGCTACGAGGTGACGGTCCGCGATCGCGGCTCGTCGGTCGTGATTGCCGCCCCGCACGGCGGCGGCATCGAGCCCGGCACGTCGGAAGTGGCGCTCGCGATCGCCGGCCACGACCTGTCGTATTACCTGTTCGAGGGCCGGAAGCCGACGGCCAACTTCGACCTGCACCTCACGAGCAGCAACTTCGACGAGCCGGGCTGCCTCGCGCTCTTGGGCGCGGCCGAGCGGGTCGTCACGGTGCACGGCGAGCGCAGCCGCGGGGAAGTCGTCTTTTGCGGCGGGCTCGACCGGCCGCTCGCCGCGGCGCTCGCGGCCGCGCTCGCCGGCCATGGCTTCGCGGTCGGATCCCACCTCGGCCCGGGGATGCAAGGCTCGCACTCCCGCAACATCTGCAACATCGGTCGCGCCCGCGCGGGCGTCCAGCTCGAGCTCGGCGGCGGTCTGCGCCGCCGCCTGGTCGACGCGCGCTCGGGCACCGCCGCCGAGCGGGCGGCACGGCTCGCGCGCTTCGCCGCGGCGGTGCGACGGGTGCTGGGCGCGGACCCGCGCTGAAGCGCACCGTGCGCCGCAGGGGTCGGCTTAGTTGATGTCGATGACCGTCGTCGAGCGGGGCGGGAGCAGCAGCTCGTCCAGCAGCTGGACGCGCGCTCCGCTCAGCACATCCTGCCCGACGGCGCCGCGCGCGAGGCTCTCGCGGAAGCGGCCGAGATCGAGGCGCACGGGTGCCGCCGCCTTGTTGAGCGCGACCAGCACGGTCTCGCGGTCGAGCTGACGGAAGTAGACGTAGGCGCCACCGACCGGTGCGTAGTGGCGCAGCGAGCCGAACTGCGCGGCGCGCGAGTGTTTGCGCCAGTTGAACAGGGTGCGCACGAACTCCTGCGCCGCCGCGGCCGGCGGCGCGAGCCCGCGGCCGGAGAAGGCGTCGACCGCGTCACCAGCCCAGCCTCCCGGGAAATCGGCACGTTTCTCGCCGTCGTTGCCCGGATGCTCGTTGGCGAGCAGCACCTCGGTGCCGTACAGGACCTGCGGGATGCCGCGCGTGGTCGCGACGACCGCGATCGCCATCCGGAACAGTGCATCGTCGCGGCCGAGCGCGGCGTAGACGCGATCGGTGTCGTGGTTGTCGGCGAACACCACCAGGTTGCGGGGATTCGCGTACAGGAAGTCTTCCGCCAGGCGCTCGTACAGGTCGACCAGCCCCGCGTACGGCTGTTCCGCCTTCTTCAAGCTCTCGGTCAGGGTGGATTGCAGCGGAAAGTCCATCAGGCTCGGCAGGTAGGACACGTAGCCGTCCGCGTTGCTCTTGCCGGCCTGCCAGTACGCCACCACGGCCGGGTCGTTGCGCCACTCCTCGCCGACGATGTTGAGGCGCGGGTACTCGCTCATGATCCGCTCCGTGTACGCGGCCATGAAACGTTTGTCGGAGTACGAGTACGTGTCGACGCGCAGTCCCGACAGTTCGGCGTACTCGATCCACCACAGCGCGTTCTGGATCAGGTAAGTGCCGAGCTCGGCGCTCATCGGGTGCAAGTCCGGCATCTCGCGCGAGAACCAGCCGTCGACGAACAGCCGCCGGTCGACCTCGGCGGCGTACGGATCGAGGATCGTCGAGTGCTTGTGATTGGTCAGCGCCTGGCTGCCCTCGCCGCTGATCCAGTCGGGCGACGGCAGATCCCGCATCCACCAGTGCTGCGAGCCGATGTGGTTGACGACGACGTCGCCGATCAGGCCGATGCCGCGCGCCCGGGCCGCGCGGGCGAGCTCGCGCAGCTCCTCGCGCGTGCCGAGCCGCGGGTCGACGCGGTAGTGATCGGTAATCGAATAGCCGTGGTAGCTGAACGCCGGCTGCGCATTCTCCAGCACCGGCGTGAGCCAGATCTGGGTAAAACCCATGCGCTCGATGTAGTCGAGGTGCCCGGTGACGCCCGCGATGTCGCCGCCGTGACGGGCGCCCGGGTCCCTGCGGTCGAGGCGGTCGGCGGTCCCGGGTGGCCGGTCATTGCGCGCATCGCCGTTCGCGAAACGGTCGGGCACGATCAGGTAAATCGCGTCGCCGGCGTCGAAGCCCTTGCGCTCGCGGCTGCCGGCACGGCGTGCCTCGAGCACGTAGTCGCGGCGCAGGATGACCTTGCCGTCGTGGCGGAACACGAGCGCCACGTGGCCGGGGCGAGCGTCGCGGTCGAGCCGCAGGTTCAGGAACAGGTAGTCGGGGTTCGCGAGGCGCGTGACCGACGCGAGCCGCACGCCCGGGTAGTCGACCGCAGGGTTCAACTCGGCCACGCGCGGCCCGTGCACCATCAGTTGCAGGTCCGGCGAGGCGAAGCCAGTCCACCACGAGGGCGGATCGACGCGCAGGATGGCGTCCGCTGCCGGCGCTGCGGCTGTTGCCCGCGCCACGCCGAGTGTGGCGAGCAGGAGGACTGCGGCTGTCGCCCGGCGCCCTGGCTTGCTGTCGAGCACGTCCGCCCCCCGACGCCGCGCACGGCGGCCGGCCGCAGTAGAAGTCAGCACGGCCACCGCGGTCAAGCGGGCGCGACGCGGTGGCGGCCATGGCGTCACGGCCCTCGGGCCCGTCATACTCGCCGCGGCCGAGATGCCGGACGGCTCTCGAGGGGGCAGCGACAGATGCAGAGCGCGGCAGTGGCGAGCGCAACTGGCGGGCGAGCGGGCGCGAAGCCGCTGCTCGGGCTCGGTGCGATCGGCAACCTGTCGTTCGGGTTCTTCGGCATCCAGATCGCGTTCGCGCTGCAGACCGCCAACATCAGCTTCATTTTCCAGACCTTCGGCGCGTCGATCGACACGCTGCCGATACTGTGGATTGCGGGCCCGGTGACGGGACTGCTGGTGCAGCCGGTCATTGGATACCTGAGCGACCGCACCTGGGGACGACTCGGGCGCCGCCGGCCGTACTTCCTTGCCGGCGCGGTCGCCAGCACAGTCGCGCTTGTGCTGCTGCCGAACTCGGGCTTGCTGTGGCTCGCGGTGCCCGCCTTCTGGATGCTCGACCTCGCGCTCAACGTCTCGATGGAGCCGTTCCGGGCGTTCGTCGGCGACATGCTGCCCGACGAGCAGCGCACCACCGGCTACGCCGTCCAGACGATCTTCATAGGCCTGGGTGCGCTGCTGGCATCCGCCGCGCCCTATGTGCTGACCAACGTCTTCGGCTTGTCGCCGGCCGCACCGGCCGGCGAGCTGCCGGAGACCGTGCGGGTCGCTTTCTACATTGGCGCCGCGGCCCTGCTACTTGCGGTGCTGTGGACGATCGTCTCGACGCGCGAGTACTCGCCCGCGCAGCTCGCGTCGTTCGCGGCCAGCGGCGCGGACCCGCGCCAGGACGTGACGGCCGCCGCGCTCGGCCCGGTCGGCCGGCATGCGCTCCGGGATCTCTTCGCCGACCTGCTCGCGATGCCGCACGCGATGCGGCGCCTCGCCGTTATCCAGTTCTTTTCGTGGTGCGGATTTTTCGTGCTGTGGATCTACGGCACGCCGGTCGTCGCCCATCATCATTTCGGCGGCGCGCGGCCGGGCTCGGTAGGGTTCAGCCTGGCCGGCGAGGAAATCGGCGTGCTGTTCGCGATCTACAACGGGGTGGCGGCGGTGCACGCGTTCCTTCTACCGGCGCTGGCGCGCCGCCTCGGCCGCGAACGCCTGCACGCGCTCAACCTGGTCGCCGGAGCCGCCGGTTTCGCCGGCTTCATGTTGACGCGAGACCACATGTTCCTGCGCCTGTCGATGGTAGGAATCGGCATGGCGTGGGCGTCGGTGCTCGCGATGCCGTATGCGCTGCTGTGCGGGGCGATTCCGTACCAGAAGCTCGGCACCTACATGGGCATATTCAATTTTTTTATCGTCCTGCCGCAGATCGTCGTCTCGCTTGTCATGGGCCCGATCGTGCACGTCGCCTTTCCCGGCGACCCGGTCGGGGTCATGGCGGTCGCCGCCGGCGCGTTTCTGATCGCGGCGGCCGTGTCCTGGCGCCGGGTCGGCCCCTGAGCCGAACCGGTGGCGCGTCCGCAATGCTGGCCCGCGAGCGGATGCGATCAGTGCTGAGCCGCCGGCGCTGCGCCGGGCGCCGCGGCCCCCTCGTCGCTGGTGCGGCGCACGAACAGCCAGCCGGCCGTCGACAGGCCGAGCGCGATTGCGCCGATCAGAAAGATCATGCCCTTATCCGCCACGCGGCTGATCAGCGTGCCGACGCCGAGGCTGACCAGTAGCTGCGGCGTTACGACCGACAGGTTGAAGACGCCCATGTAGAGGCCGATGCGGCGCTGCTCGACCCGCTGCGACATGATCGCGAACGGCAGGCTGACGATCGCCGCCCAGCCGATGCCGAGCACGGCCATCAGCGCGTAGAGAATGCCGGGCGTACGGCCGGCGAAGTAGACGCCGGCAAAGCCGGCGGCCATCACGGCGAGGCAGGCGGCGTGGACGGCGACCTGGCCGTGGCGGCGCGTGAGCGGCTCGAGCACGAACGCGGGCATCACGGCACCGACCGCGTTCAGCACCAGGAAACTCACCGCGAGCACGCGGCCGGCACCGTCGGCGCCGAGGTCAGGAAAGCGGTATTGGACGAAAGAGATCATGTAGACGAACATCGTCTGCACGCCGATCCAGCTGAACGAGTGCGCCGCCAGCACCTTGCGGAACTCGACCAGGTCCTCGCGCACGAACTCGACGCCGCGGTCCCGGGCCGAAAGCGTGATCGCGAAAAGCACGATGGTGGCGAGCCCGCAGGTGACCTCGAGCCCGAGGCCGGGCGCCTCGACGCCCGCAATGCGCAGCGCCATCGCGACGATGTCGTAGGCCAGGACTCCCCACAGCGGCAGCAGGATGCGCAGCAGCTGGCCGAGGCCCGGGCCCGGCGGTGCAGCGTGTACGTCCCTCTCGCGCTCGCCGGGCAGGTGGCGCGGCTCCTCGATCAGGAGCGCCGGGATGACCGAGAACGCGACCACCAGTACTGCCGCGACGTAGATCAGCAGGTCATTGCCGAACAGCGCGCCGATCGCGTACGCCAGCACGCCAAAGAGCCCTGAGACGGTCTGCATCCAGGTGTAGCCGCGGGTCCGCATCGCGCCTTCGGTCGTGACGTCGGCGATGATCGAGCGCGTCGGGTTGAAGCTGACGTTGATCGACAGGTCGAGCGCGAGTGCCACGCCGATCGCCACGCCGACGATGGTCTCGAACCCCAGCGCGTGCGAGATCCGGCCGATCGCGGGCAGCGCCAGGATCATGAGCGCCGACAGCAGCCCGCCAACGATGATGAACGGACGACGCCGGCCCTTCCAGATCCAGACCTGGTCGCTGATCACCCCGACCAGCAGCTGGCCGACGATGCCGGCGAGCGGCCCGGCCGCCCAAACGAGGCCGATCTCGTGGATGTGCAGGCCGTAGCGGGTGGCCAGGATCCAGCTGAGGACCGAGATCTGCACCGACAGAGCAAAGCCCATCGCGGTCGCAGGCAAGGTCAGCAGCACCAGGAACGGACGCGACATCCGCCGCTGCATCGTCAGCATCGCTTCCCCCTCGGGCGTCGAGGCCGCGGCGGCGGCTCGGCCGGAACCCTCACCGGGGCCTCGCCGCGCCTGGTGCGCGCGGCAGCGCGACGAAGCGGATCGCTGCGCCGCCGCCGGCCGCGAGCCTGAGCGGCAGCGTATCGCTGCTGCCGACCTCGCGCTGCTCGATCTCAATGTCGGTCGGCGCCGTGTCCCAGCGGGCATGCGGCCCGTCGCGGTAGATCTGCGCGTTGTAGCGGCGCCCGGGTTCGAGGAAGCCGAGCGACACCGCCAGCAGCCGGCCCTGCTCGTTGCTGATGCTGCCGAGGTACCAGTCGTCGCTGCGGCGGTCCCGGCGCACGATCGTCACGTACTCGCCGATCTCGCCGTTCAGCACCAGGGTCTCCGACCAGTCGGTCGGCACGTCCTTGATGAACTGGAACGGCGCCGGGTTCGCCTCGTAGCTCTCGATGCGGTCGGCCGCCATCTGCAGCGGGCTGTAGAGCACGACGTAGAGCGCGAGCTGCTTGGCGAGCGTCGACTTGACGCGACAGCACGCGCGTGTGCGCTCGAGCGCGAAGATGCCCGGCGTGAAGTCGAACGGCCCGGCGAGCATGCGCGTGAACACCAGGTTGGTCTCGTGCTCCGGCGGGTTCACCGGCTGGCCCCAGGCGTTGTATTCCATGCCGCGCGCACCTTCGCGCGTCAGCCAGTTCGGGTAGGTGCGCCGGAGGCCCGTGTCCTTGATCGGCTCGTGCGAGTCGATGCTGATGTGGCGCTTCGCCGCCTCGGTGACGACCCGCAGGTAGTGGTTCGCCATGTACTGGCCGTCGTGCCACTCGAGCTGCACGCGCCCTTCGGCGTCGGTGTGGGTGATGCCGCGCGCCGCGGCCACGTAGCCGGTCTTGACGGTGTCGACGCCGAGGCGCTGATAGAGGTCGAGCGCGGCGCCGAGCTCCTCCTCGTAGTGACCGACGCCGCCGCCGGTCTCGTGGTGGCCGATCAGGTGCACGCCCTTGGCGCGCGCGTAGGCCGCGACCGCTGCGAGGTCGAAGTCGGGGTAGGGGCGGGTGAAGCTGAAGGATTCGCCATGGCCGAACCACTCGCCCTCCCAGCCAAGGTTCCAGCCCTCCACCAGCACACCGCTGAAGCCATTCTTGGCGGCGAAGTCGATGTACCGCTTGGCGTGCTCGGTGGTGGCGCCATGCCTGGGTCCCGCGGCCCAGCTCCAGTTCTCAAGGTGCAGGTCCCACCAGATGCCGATGAACTTGCCGGGACGGACCCACGACACGTCGCCGACCTTGTTCGGCTCGTTGAGGTTGAGTATCAGGTCGGAACCGTACAGCTGGCCCGCGCTGTCGGCGATCTGCATCGTCCGCCACGGCGTCGTGAACGGCGTCGTGCGCCGCACCTTCCAGCCGGCCGCGTCCGGCGCGAGCGCGGCCCGCAGCAGCTGGCCGTCGACGCGCGCCAGGCGCATCGCCGCGTAGTCGACGAGCGCCGCCTCGTGGATGGCGACGTGCACGCCGCGCTCGGTGAGGATCGTCAGCGGCGTGTGCGCCGTGCCGAGCTCGGCGAGCGGCGACTTGTGGATCAGGATCTCGAGGTCGTTAGGCGCATCCGGCTGGCCGGCCGGTACCCACCAGGCGGTCGCCACCGGCACCACCGCGAACTCCGTCAGCTCGTCGTCGATGACGACGTCCGCGAGCGCGGGCTGCGCCGGTATCTCGTAGCGGAAGCCGACGCCATCGTCGTAGACGCGGAAGACGACCTCGTAGAAGCGCCGCTCGCCGCTGGTCTCGGTGAAGCGCGCGGCGAGTTCGGTGTAGTGGTTGCGCACGTAGCGCCGCTCGCCCCACGGCTGCTCCCAGGTCTCGTCGACGCTGTGGCTCGTCTGGCGCTCTAGCTCGAAGCCGTGATCGAGCGGTCGCGCGCCCCGGAGGTCGAAACCGAGCCGCGACCTGCCGATGAGCTCCTCGCCGAAGCGCAACACGCGATAGCTCGGGCGGCCGAGCTCGATGGTCAGTTCCACGGTCAGCACGTTGCCGGGCGAGCTGATCGACGCCAGGGCCGCGCCCCGGCCGTCGGCGCAGGCCGGCCCGGCTGCGGCGAGCCACGCACAGGCCGTCGCACCCACGGCCCACCGACCCGCCACACGGGTGTTTCGCATGGGGCACCCCCTCGATCCTGCAAATATGTGCGAGTTATGGGTCACTGTCCATCGGCACGAGCTGTCCGGGCGCGGCTGGAAGCAGCGAAAGTCCCGGAATTCGAAGCCTGTTTGGCTGACCGGCGCGCCCAGCGGGAAGCCCTGGGAATGGGCTCCCCAATGCAAAATGTTGCAAAGCCGCTTGCGTTCTGGCCCGGCACCGGCACTAGAATCGCGACCCGGACGAAGAGGCGAGACCCGGCATGAGTTCGCGACGAGTGACGAGACTGGAGGACCTGGCCCGGCTCGCGGGGGTGTCGATCACGACCGTGTCGCGGGCGCTCAACGACAGCGCCGCCGTCAACGCGCAGACCAAGCAGGCCATCTGGAAGCTCGCCCGTGAACACGAATACCCGTTCCGGGGCTACATGCCGGCGGGCCCGACGGCCGCTGCGGCCACGATCGTGATCGTCATTCCGCGGCCGCAGGGGCGCGAGGCGCGGCTCTCCGACCCGTTTGCGCTCGAGCTCTTCGCGGGCGTCGGCGAAGCCGCGCGGGGCCGCGGCTGCGATTTCATCGTCTCGCACCTGACCCCGACCGGACTGGAGGAGCTCCGGGAACTGATGCAGACGAGCCGCGCGAGCGGCGTGATCTTTCTCGGCCAGAGTTCGCTGCACGCCGCGTTCAACCGCCTGGCGGAGTCGGAGTCGCGCTTCGCCGTCTGGGGCGCGCAGTTGCCGAAGCAAGCGTACTGCTCGGTCGGCAGCGACAACCCGCTCGGCGGCAAGCGCGCGACGCTGCACCTCGCGCGCCTCGGCCGCCGGCGCATCGTGTTCCTGGGCGACCTCGAGGCGCCGGAGTCGATGCAGCGCCACCAGGGCTACCTGGCGGGCCTGCAGCAGGCGGGCCTGAGCGCCGACCCGAAGCTCACGGTGCCCGCCCACTTCGAGACCGAGGCGGCGGAAGCCTCGGTCGACGCGCTGCTCAGACGACGCGTCGAGTTTGACGGCATCGTCGCCGCCAGCGACCTGATCGCGATCGGCGCGATCCGCGCACTGCTGCGGGCAGGGCTCTCCGTGCCGGGCGACGTCTCGGTAGTCGGCTACGACGACCTGCTGTTTGCGCGTTACAGCCGCCCGGCGCTGACGACCGTGCGCCAGGACACGGTGCTGGCCGGGCGCTTGCTGGTCTCGAAGCTCCTGAACGCCGAGCAGGGCGGGGAGCTGACGTCCGAACGTCTGCCGACGGACCTGCTGGTGCGCGAGAGCTGTGGTGGCTGAGGCGCCGTCCGGCCGCCATCTGTCGCGCGCCGGCAACCCGCTGGCGCTGCGTTTTCATTAATTTTCACGAAAAGACTTTGCGGCGTCGCAAAATGACACATAGATGTGACTAGCAGAAATATCCGTAACAGTATGATTTTTTATAGTTAAAAAGCGGTTCACGTGTCGTGACAACTATTTAGCCACGAATCAGCCGCGAAGGCTTGCAAAATGTCGCAAACTTTCGCAAACTTTTGCGAGCCCGGTCGCTGCGCGATGGCCGCAACGGGGGCGCGCTCCGGAGTTGCTCCGCAGCCGCCAGAGAATGGCCAAGAATATGTTCGGGGGGGGGGTCGTGCGGAGCCGGGCTTCGTACGCGACGTTCGACTCCCCGCCTGCCGACAAAAGCAGTGCGGCCCGCACCCAGTGCGGGACCGTGTTTGAACGATTCGCGAGGGAGGTTCCACCACATGTCGACGCTCAAAATCCGTTCATTGGTGTCCCAGACGCTGCGCGCCGCCGGCGCCGACCGCGTCGCCGCGGCCAGCCTGCCGCTGATGCTGCTCGCGCTCGCCGGCAGCGCCGCTGCGCAGCAATCGCCCGCCGCGCCGTCTGACACGCTCGAGGAAGTGGTCGTGACCGGCATCCGGCACGCCATCTATGAGGCGATCGAGATCAAGCGCGACTCGGGCAGCATCGTCGAGGCGATCTCTGCAGAGGACATCGGCAAGCTGCCGGATACCAGCATCGCCGAGTCGCTGTCCCGGCTCCCGGGCCTGACGTCGCAGCGCGCCGAAGGCCGTGCCTCGGCGATCAGTCTGCGCGGCACCGATCCGGGATTCACGAATGGCCTCTTGAACGGCCGTGAGCAGGTCAGCACCGGCGACAACCGCAGTATCGAATTCGACCAGTATCCGTCGGAGCTCCTGAGCGGCGTCGTTGTCTACAAGACGCCGGATGCGCAAGTGATCGGCCAGGGTCTCGCCGGCACCATCGACCTGCGCACCCAGCGCCCGCTCGAGTACGGCAAGCGCGCGCTCGCGTTCAACCTCCGCGGCGAGCGGAATTCGAACAACGATCTCGGCGCTGATTCGACCGACAAGGGCTACCGCGGGAGCCTGTCTTACATCGACCAGTTCGCCGACAACAAGTTCGGCGTGACGGTTGGTGTCGCGCGTCTCGTGTCACCGCTCGCGACCGAGGGCGCCGGCACCTACGAGCCGTGGAGCCCGAATGGCGCCGGTACTTTCACGACCGGTGGCATGAAAGTTCGCACCGACATGGGCAAGAACACCCGCGACGGAGCAATGGCTGCGCTCGAGTTTCGACCCATCGATTCGTTCACAAGCACGCTCGACCTCTACTACACGAAGAGCCACGAGGTCGACAACGCGCGCAGCATCGAGGTCAATCTCGGCGGCTACCCGGCGCCGTGCTGCGACGGAACATTCCCGCCGGGCACGCTGTTCGGCACTTCCAATCCGGTGATCTCCAACAACGCAGTCGTCGGCGGCACGCTGAACAACGTGTTGCCGCTCGTGCGTAATTTCCAGTTCATCACGGACGACAAGATCTTCGCGACCGGCTTGAACAACAAGTGGTCGGCCGACGGCTGGACGGTCGCGGGCGACGTCAGCTACTCGAAGGCCACACGCGATCAGTTCCAGCCCGAGACCAACGCGGAGTACAAGCCGAACACGCTGCCCGACTGCTCGGGGACGCAGGGCCCGCCCTGTCATGCGCCAGGCACGCCGCGCAATGTCTACGACACCGGCCAGTTCCAGCTGTACAACGACCAGATGCCCGGCATAACGTTCATGCGTAATTACACCGACGCGACGCAGGTGCAGATCGGACCCACGATCTACGGCACCGGCTACGCCAAGAAGCCGCACATCCAGGACGAACTCAAGTCGGCCCGCATCGACGTCGCCCGCGACCTGACGAGCGACTGGTTCTCGTCGGTCGCGGCCGGCGTCAATTACTCCGACCGGACGAAGGACAAGCAGTCGCCGGAGACGGGCCTGGCGACGCTGGGTGGCGGGGGCTTCACGCAGATCGCGTCGCAGTACCTGCTCTCGCCGACCAATCTCTCCTACGCGGGTGCGCCCTCGGTGCTCGCCTGGGACGTGCCGGCCGTGCTCGCGGCCTACTACCAGCCGATCGTCTATGGCACGCCGCAGACGCTCTCTTACCTCGTCGGCAAGTGGTGGGGCGTGCAGGAGAAGGTCACGACCGGCTTCCTCAAGGCGAACCTGAAGCACGAGCTGTCGTCGTCGTTGACGCTGAAGGGCAACCTTGGCGTGCAGCTCATCAACACCAAGCAGAGCTCCAACGCATTCTTCAGCGACACCGCGACAGGCCAGGTGCTACCGTTCAGCGACGGCAAGAAGTACACGGATGTGCTGCCGGAGGTCAACCTGGTGTTTGAGATGCAGGACCAGCAGGAGTTTCGAGTTGGCCTCGCCCGCGAGATGGCCCGGCCGCGCATGGACCAGTTGAAGGCCTCGACCGAGGCGGGTGCCGGCATCAACGGCGGCGTCCTCACGCCGGGTGCCAGCGCCGGCAATCCGAAGCTCGACCCGTGGCGCGCGGATGCGCTCGACCTGTCCTACGAGAAGTATTTTTCGAACAAGGGCTACGTGGCGGCGTCGGCGTTCTACAAGAAGCTCAAGACCTACATCTACAACGCGACCGATCCGATGCACGATTTCACGGCGTTCATGAGCACGCTGCCGGCGACATTCGATTGCAACAATGCGACGCCGCCGGTATGCCCGCCACGGACGAACTTCGGATCCCTGAGCGGACCGGTAAACGGCAACGGTGGCAACCTCAAGGGCCTGGAACTCACCGCGTCGGTGCCCGGCGACATGCTGTCGGAGACGCTGCGGGACTTCGGTACGATTCTCAGCATTTCGCAGACCGACAGCAACATCACGGTAAAGGACACCGGCGGCAACAACGTGCTGTCCGGCAACAACCTCGGCACCATTCCGCTGCCGGGCCTGTCGAAGACCGTCTGGAGCGCGACCTTCTACTACGAGAAGCAGGGCTTCTCGGCCCGCGTCGCCACGCATGCGCGCTCCAAGTACATCGGTGAGGTCGTCAACTTTGCGAACGACCGCTCGATCAAGTTCGTCAAGGGCGACGAGATCACGGACTTCCAGACGGGCTACGAGTTCGGCGGCCGCTTCCAGGGGCTGTCGGTGCTGTTTCAGGTCAACAACCTGACCAATGCTCCGTACATTGCCTACCAGCGGTCGGAGGCTCAGCAGATTGACTTCCAGCAATACGGCCGCCAGTTCCTGCTCGGAGTGAACTACAAGCTGCAATAGATTCCACCGTCAGCAGCTGACAGCGTCCGGGTCGCGGCGAGGCCGCCCGGGACGACGACCCCCGCCGGCCGTACCGGCGGGGGTTTTTGTTTGGATTGGCTGGCTTGGCGACGGTCATCGTTCGCCGGCCGGAGGAATGGCCGCTTCTCAGGTCGAGCCCGGAACGACCGCGCCCGTCCTTTCCTTCATCGCGGATGGCGCCTGGGCCCGGCCGCTCCCGGCCGCCGTCGTCGGACGTGCGGCCCGCGCTGCGGCGCGCGCCGGATGGCGGACGGTGATCGTGTACCCCCACGGGGCAAGCGGCACTTGGGGCCCGGCTCCGATGCGATACGTCTGCGGGCTCGCCGACAGGTTCACCGCCACCGTCACCACGTCGCCGCGCTTGCTGCGCCGGTAGGCGAAGACCGTGTCGTTGCCGGTCTGCAGCCGATCCAGCCCGCCGCCGCTCGCACCGTTCCAGAGTGCCCGGTTGGCGCGCTTGAGGCGCGCGAGCCCCGTGTAGAAGCCTTCGAGCGGGAAACCCTTCCAGTCGATCACGTCCTTCTCGAAGAACTTGAGCCGCTTGTCGAGCACGCCCTCCTGGCCGCCGTAGATCAGCGGCATCCCGGGCAGCGTCGCGGCCAGCACCGCGAATGCCTTGAACCCGTCGCCGTAGCGCTCCGTGTCGCTGCCGTTCCACGAGTTCTGGTCGTGGTTGGTCGTGAACGTCATCAGGTAGCCGTTGGCGGGATAGCGCCGGCCGCGGTCGGCGAGGTAGGCGGCGAGGTCGCGTGCG
>JANXWS010000090.1 GCA_025351005.1 Pseudomonadota bacterium
GCGCCGGTCGACCGCCCACTGCGTCGCGTGCTCGAGCGCCCGCTCCGCGCGCCCGAGGCAGGTCGCGGCCACTTGCAGGCGCGTGGCGCCAAGCCAAGCGTTGGCGACCTCGAATCCCCGGTGGACTTCGCCCAGGATCGCCGATTTCGGCACCCGGCACTCGTTGAACTCGAGGATGCTGTTGTTGTAGCCGCGGTGCGAGACGTTGCGGTAGCCCGCGCGCAGCTCGAAGCCGGGCGTGCCCATGTCGACCAGGAACGCCGTGATCAGCTTCTTGGCGCCGTGCGCGCCGCTCTCCTCGCCGGTCGCCACGAACAGGATCACGAAGTCGGCGTGGTCGGCGTGGCTGATGAAGTGCTTGGTGCCGTTGATGACGTAGTCGCCGCCGCGCTCGACCGCGGTCGCCTTCATGCCGCGGACGTCGGAGCCGGCGCCTGGCTCCGTCATGGCCAGGCAGTCGACCCGCTCGCCGCGCACCGACGGAAACAGGTAACGCTCGCGCTGCTCACCATCGCAGGCGCACAGGACGTTGGACGGGCGGCCGACGCAGTTGTAGTGCAGCGCGTAGCCGGTGCGGCCGAGTTCCTTCTCGTAGAGCACCCAGGTGACGGTGTCGAGGCCGGCGCCGCCGACGTCGGCCGGCATGTTGGCCGCGTACAGCCCGGCCTCGATCGCCTTCCGCTTGAGTTCCTGGTGGAGTTCCTTGCGGAGCACGCCGGTCGCCTCGACCTCGGCCTCGTGCGGCATCAGCTCGCGGGTCACGAAGTCGCGGGTCGTCTTGACGATCAGCCGCTGCTCGTCGCTCAGTGAAAAATCCATCCGTCCCCCTGTTCGCTAGCGGGCCGGTGCGCGCGCCCGGGTGGGCCGCACGCGGGCCCTGGTGACGCCGTCGCGGCCAGCCTGCGCCTCCGCGATCGCCCAGGCGCGCCACAGCTCGAGCTGCAGCTGCAGCTGGCCCGTCAGGCGTGCAGCCGGCCACTCGCCGGGACTGATGACCGCGCTCGCGGTCAGGCCGTTCAGAAAGGTCGCGATGGCCCTGACGACCTGGTCGCGGAGCCCTTCCGGCCACTCGCGCCACTCGGGCCAGTGCTCGGCGAAGCAGCGCTCGTAAAGCCGCATGTACTCGCCGTGCACCCAGGCGTTGATGCGTTTGAGGCGCCGGTCTACCGAGACCTGGCCCCAGAACGCGGTCCAGAACGCAGCCTCGGTGGCGCGCTGCGGGTCGAGCGGCAGCGACTCGGACAGCACGTCGAGCAGTCCCGCGTGCGCCTCCGCCGGGCGCGCGAGGCGCTGGTCGATGCGGCGCAGGATCAGCCTGAGCGCCGCGAGTACGATCTCCTGCTTCGAATCGAAGTAGTGGGCGATCATGCCGGTCGTGTAGCCGGCCTCGCGCGCGATCCGCACCACGGTCGCCTGCTCGAAGCCGTGGTTCGCGACGACGCGGCAGGCGACCTGGGCGATCTCGTCGCGCCGTGCCACGTGGTCGACGATCTTTGGCATGGCGTCAGCCGCGCCGCATCGCAAGCCCGCGGCCTGCCTCGGCGGGCCGCGGCAGCCCGGCCTGCGACGCCCGCAGCGCCTCGAGCTGCACGCGCACGGACTCGGGCAACGCCGCCGCCCGGCCCACCCCGGTGTCGACGTGCACGAACAGGTGCTCGGCGGTCGCCGCCAGCACGTGGTCGGCGGCGCGATGCAGTCGGTGAAACAACCAGAAGCGCTTGGCGTCGACATCGAGGAGCTGCGTGGTGACGTAGATCGCGTCGCCCTGACGGAGCTCGGCCAGGTAGCGGACGTGCATCTCGACCGTGAACGGCGCGTGCCCGGCCGAGCGGTACGCCTCGTCTATGCCGAGCCGCCTAAACAGCACGTCGACGGCGTCGCCGAACACCTGCTGGTAACGAAAGTCCGTCATGTGGCCGTTGTAGTCGATCCATTCCGGCCGGACGCTCGTCTCGAGCAAGCGCGGCGGCTCGCCCGGCGTCGCGCCCTCAGGCGCGCCCTTGGCCGCCGCGTCGCGGTAGAGGCGCGTCTCGAGGGCCTTCAGCGTCGCACCCGCGCCGATGTCGAACTGCTTGAGTACCTGCTGCACCGCAACGAGGTAGCCGTCGCGCAGCCGCTCGAGCTCCCGGATCGAACGGCCGGCGGCCTGCGCGGCCGTGCCCTCGACCATGCGATCGATCAGCTGCCCGGTCAGCTCCGGCGCCTCGAGCCTGGTCCACGGCCACTTCAGGCACGGCCCGAACTGCTCGAGCATGTGTCGCATGCCGGGCTCGCCGCCGGCGAGGTGGTAAATCTGGTTGGTGCCCATGGCCGCCCAGCGGAGCCCGGGCCCGTAAATGATCGACTCGTCGAGCTCGCCGGTAGTCGCGACGCCGTCGTTGACCATGTGCAGGATCTCGCGCCACAGCGCCTCCTGCAGCCGGTCGGTCAGGTGGCCCGGCACCTCGCGACGCAGCTTGAGCGGGTGCATGCCGATGTAGGTGTAGAAGCGCGCGGCCGCCTCGATGCTCGCCGCGGACGTCGCCCGGCCGCCGACCAGTTCGACGAGCGGCAGCAGGTACACCGGGTTGAACGGATGGCCGACGATCAGGCGCTCCGGCGCCACCATGTCGTGCTGCAGGTCGGAGGGCATCAGTCCCGAGGTGCTGGACGCGATCACGACGTCGGCCGCCGCGTGGCGACTCGCCTCGGCCAGCACCCGCTGCTTGAGCGGCAGCTGCTCGGGGATGTTCTCCTGGATGAAGTCGGCCTGCGCCGCCATCGCGCCCAGGTCGGTCGTGAACGACAGCCTGCCCTTCGGCGGCAGCGGCGCCGCGGTCAGGCGCGCGAGCGCGGGCTCCGCATTCGCCACCGCGCCCCGGATCCAGGCCTCCATCTCGGGCTTTACGTCCGCCGCGATGACGTCGATGCCGAAGTGCAGCGCGCGCGCCGCCCAGCCGCCGCCGATGACCCCGGTGCCCAGCAGTCCCAGCGTCCTCACCTGCCGCATAGCCACCTCGCGGGCGCCGGCGGGCGTCCCATTTTTTTAATCTCGAGACAATAATATAACAATCCGGGCCGGAACGACACCGCGAGGATCTCGCCGGGGACGGGTGTGCGGCCGCTGATCCTGGGCCGCCCCTGCCTCCCGGCCGGAGCGGCCGGGAGGGGGGGGCCGGCGGGCCGGACGGCCCGCCGGCCGATGGCTTGTCTTTTAGAACTTCTGCCCGAATATGACGCCCAGCGTCCGCGGCTGCGCCGGGATCGCGTACGGCTGCTTGCAGATGCCGACCGTGCACTGCTCATAGCGAGAGATCTGCGCGCGTCGGTCGGCCACGTTGCTGACCAGCAGGCGGATGCTCATCCCGTTCTTCTCGATGCCGCCCGAGAGGTCGAACAGCCCGTACGCCGGCTGCATGCCGATCGACTGCTGGTCGGCCGTCTTGAGGGCCGGCGCCGTCAGCGTCTGATAGACGAACGCTCCCTGCAGGTTCGCTTCCCAACCGCCGAGATCAAAGGTGTAGCGGGACACCAGGTTGCCCTTGAACTTGGGCGCGATCGGCAGGTTGGCGTTGGCCGGCGCCTGCGGCGTGAAGCCGTGGCCGAGAGGCTCGCCAGGGTAGGTGCAGTCGCCCGTGGTCACGGGCTGCCCCGTGTTGGGGTCCGAGTAGCCGCAATAGTTCTGCAGCAGGCGCGGGTCGATCAGCGTCAGGCTGGACGAGAGCGTCAGCCCGCCAGTGACCGCCCACTCCAGCTCCGACTCGACGCCCTTGATCCGCGCGTTGCCGCCATTCTCGATGATGGTGACGCTGTTGAGGCCGAGGAAGGAGAACTGGAAGTTCTTCCAGTCCTCCCAGAAGACCGAACCGTTCCAACGCAGGCGGTGGTTGAGCCATTGCGTCTTCCAGCCGACCTCGTAGTTGGTCAGAAAGTCCGCCGCGTAAGGTCCGACCCCCGGAGTTGCCGTCCGGTTGATGCCGCCCGGGCGGAAACCCTTCGAATAGGTCGCATACACCATGGCGTCCGGCGAGATCTTGTACGTCAGGTTGTAGCGCGGCACGTGGCCGGTCTCCGTGATGCGCTTGTCGAGGTCGGTACACGGCGTGCCCCTGACCCGAACCACGTACGGCATTGCGCAGTGCGACATGCCGGAGCCCGTCGGAGAGTAAGCCAGCGAGTAGCCGAAGAATCCGACGACGGTGTTGTCGCTCTTGAACCGCCGGTAGCCGACATTGGCGGACAGGTAGGAAGTCATGTCCCACGTCAGCTGCGCGAACACCGCCTGGTCGCGGTCGATGCGCTGCTCGTCGGTGAGCCAGATCGTGTTGCCGGCGGTCGACGGAATCGAGTTTGCATCGGCAAAACCGGCCGGATTGCCGCCGCCGCCGGGATTGACGAACCCGTAGCCTGGCATCACGTAGTCTTCATAGATGTCGTGCAGCTGGCGCTCGACGAAGGCGCCGAAGGTGGCCCTGACCGGATGGTCCACCGGTGTCGAGAAGCGCAGCTCGTGGCTGAACTTCTGGAAGTAGCCTTTCGAGACGACGAGCTGCTGCCCCATGATCGGCAGACCGTTGTTGCCGACCCAGGACGCGCCGGAGCCGGACAGGTTGTCGTAGAAGAACGAGTAGTCGCTGTAGTCCGCGATCGAGTGCGTGTCGCGCTTCATCCAGGCGCCGGCGTAGACCATGTCGAGATTCGCGACCTTGCCCTCGACGGTCAGCGCCGTCTGGATCCAGTTGTCCTGCGAGTTTTCAGGGCCAAAATGGGCGATCTGCAGGTCCCCGACGGCGGGGTCGTAGGCGAAGGATCCCTCGGTGTTGACCGACTGGCCCATGACCGTCGGCGTGATCGTCCAGCTGTCCGAAAGGTTGAGCTTCAGCGCCGCGCGGCCGCCCTTGGTGTCGACCGTGTTGTAGTCCTTCTTTCGGTAGCCCGCGTTGCTGATCGCGCCGGCTCCAACGACGCCGTTGGTCGGCACGACGTACGGAGGCTTGCCGTTGCCGGCGATGGAGACGGTCTGGCCGGACCAGGTATTGAACGTACGCACGCCGTTGACGATGCCGGCCGCGGCGTTGGTCCCGGCGACGTTGTCGATGAAACCGCCGTCGTGTTCGACCCAGCCGACCAGCCGAATCGCCGCCACCGGCGTGAGCGGCAGGTTGACGAAGCCTTCGGCCGTATAGCCCGGAGCGCCATGGCTGATCTGGTTGGCCCCCAGGTCGTAGCCCGCCGAGAACTTGGTGGGATCCGGCTTATTGGTGATGATGCGGATGGTGCCCGCCTGCGAGCTCGCCCCGTACAGGGTCCCCTGCGGACCCTCGAGCACCTCGACACGCGCGATGTCATAGACGTGCACGTCGACAGTGCCGTCGATGGTGGTCACCGGCTGTTCGTCGAGGTAGGTGCCGACGCTCGGCTGGGAGCCCGTGTGGTTCTCGTTGGCGCCCGAGACGACGCCGCGCATGTAGACGTGCGAAGACCCCGGCTGGCCGTTGCCGCCCTGGCCCTGGCCGCGACTGTAGGAGACGCTCGGCAGGTACTTCACGTAGTCGTCCAGGGTCTTGAGGTGCAGTTCCTCGAGTTTTTCGTTGCCCAACGCGAGGATCGCGACCGGAACGTCCTGCAGGTTCTCGCTGCGCTTCTGCGCCGTGACGACGACCTCCTCGAGGGCGCCTGCAGACTGGCCCTGCTGCTGCGCATGGGCAGCAGGGGCTCCGGCGAGGATCGCTGAAATCGCCGAGGCGAGCGGCACGCAGCGTGCGGCCGTCCGGACGCGCCTCGCCTTGTGCTCCGGCTCGCGGTGACGCTCTTTGGTGATCAGTCGACTGGAGGTCATGTCGTCGCTCCCCTGCTCGATGAGTAATGAGATTATGGATGCTCCGCCGCTGTCGCTGGCGGCGGGAACGCGGGCGCATCCGGATAGCAGTCGAGAACCGTGCCTAGCGCCTCGCGGAGAGGCTCCAGCCAGGGTTCGTAGTTCCGCCAGTGGTCCACGCCCTCGCGGAAAATGGGTTGCCGTACCTGTTCGGAGCTCGCGGTGCGCACCGCGCGCTCGTTCTCGTAGAACTTGAGGCACGCCGGCTCGAACGGCAGTCCGCAATAGTCGAGCAGGCGCCGCACCTCGGTCTCGGTGTCGGCGATGTTGCGCTCGTAGATCACGCGGTGGACGCGACCGGGAAGCACCGCATCGAAGTGCGCCATCAGTTCGACGTAGTCGCGGTAGTAGCTTCCGATGTCGGCGAGCGAGTACGAGAATCCCTGGCCGCGCGCGAAGTGCTGCTTGAACCCGGAGAAGCAGCAGCCGAGCGGGTGGCGGCGCGCGTCGATGATCCTGGCATTGGGCAGAATCAGGTGGATCAGCCCCACGTAGGGCCAGTTGTTCGGCATCTTGTCCACGAAGAACGGCGCCGATGTCTTGCGCTGCACGCGCGTCGCCGCGATGTAGCGCTCGCCGAGCGCGCGCAGCTCCTCAGCGGTCAGGTCCGCCAGCAGCTCGGCGGATCTCGTCTCTCCAGGCCGTGCGGCGCGGCGCACGAGGTCGTGCGCGATCGACGGGATGTCCGGCAGCTCCATCGTGCCTTCGACGAGCGAGTGGCTGGAGAGGATCTGCTCGAGCAGAGTCGAGCCCGCGCGGGGCATGCCGAGGATGAAGATCGGGTCCGCCGCGCTCGCGCCCCAGCCGGCCCGGGCGGCGAAAAACACGGGCGTAAAGACCGCTTTCGCGCTGCGCACGAGTTCGCGGCTGTCGGCGGGCCGGTAGTGCAGCTGCGCGTGCCGGATGGCGTTGCCGCTCGCGTAGTGGCGGAACGACTCGTCCCAGGTCTCTGCATCCTCGAGCGCCTTGCCGAGGGCGAACTCGAAGTGCAGCCGGTCCTCGTCGGCGAGCTCGGCGCGCGCCAGCTGCGCTCGAATGGCCGCGACGTCGGCGTCCGTAAACCGGAAGGTCTTCAGGTTGGCGAGGCTCCAGTACGCCTCGCCGAGCGTCGCTTCCATGGCGATCGAGCGACGGTAGGCGCGCACGCTCTCCTCGAGCCGGCCCGCCGTCTTGAGCACGTGGCCGTAGCTCATCCAGACCTTGGCCTGCCCGGGGAAGTCGTTCAGCACTTTCTCGAACAGGGCGATCGATTCGGTGAATTCGCCGAGGCTGCTGAGGATGCTGGCCTTCAGGTTGCGATAGCCCGGATTGCGCGGCTCGCGCTCCAGCAGGCGCTCGACCTCGCGCAGCGCCTCCACCGGCCGCGGCAGCCGGTTCAGCACGACCGCGAGGTTGTAGCGTGCCGCGTCGAAGCTCGGCGCCAGTTCGAGGCAATGGGTCAGCAGCTGTTCGGCGTCCGCGTAACGGCGCAAGCGCGCCGCCACTTCGGCGAGCATCCGCAGTGCGGCGACGTCGGTTGGGTGGCGCGTCAGGTGCGAGCGCAGCCGCGCTTCGGCCACCGGCAGCTTGTTTTCTACGAGCGCCGCTGCCGCCTCGAGCAGCTTCGGGTCGGTGGTCGCCGCCTTGATGAACCGTGCCCGGGCGTGGTCGGCGCCGGTCGGGTCGCCGGCGGCGTCGAGCACGTCGGCGAGCGACCGCCAGGCGTCGGACAGGTCGGGCTTGAGCTGCGTCGCGCGCCGCAGCGCGGCGGTGGCGCCGTCGACATTGCCGGCCTCGCCGCGCGCGACGCCGAGTTCGAGGAACACGATCGCCGCGTGCGGCTGCTCACGCGCCAGCGCCTCGAGCGTCGCGAGAGCGGCACCGGTATTGCCGAGCCGGCGACGCGCC
Source organism: Pseudomonadota bacterium (assembly GCA_025351005.1). Classification (GTDB taxonomy): domain Bacteria; phylum Pseudomonadota; class Gammaproteobacteria; order Steroidobacterales; family Steroidobacteraceae; genus CAIKZZ01. Next base: position 7,745 of record JANXWS010000090.1, read on the forward strand.
GCGCCCTCGATCAAACGCGCCTGCGGGTGGCCGGGAACGGCGGTAAGGATTTCGCGGGCCTGATCGAGCGCGACTGCCGGATCTCTGTCCAGCAGGCGCGAAGCGTGAGCCAGCGCGACGTCGAGGGTACCGACCGGCTCCGAAGCACTGCTCAATGGAAACCCCGCGCATCCCCGCCTTCGCGACCTCCAGATAAGAAACCCGCGCGCACCGATTGTCAAATCCGCCACAGCCCGGACGGACGCCGCAATCGCGCCGGCCTGGCTCGGAAACTGCGCCACGCCGCGCCCGCCGCGCCGCCTCGGGTCCCCGCCCAAGCCATTGACCGGCATGGAATGCGGCAGGAGAGCGCGCACGCACGTGTCGTGCAAGCCGCGCCGTGCGCCGCCCGGAACGCGCCGTACTTGCGCGCGCCGCCACGGTGTTCTTGCAACACGCGCTCGAGTGCCGCCGTGCGGTCCGGACGGACCGTCAGGGGGCGCCGAATCTGCACGCCTGCACGTCCCGGTCGAGCATGTCGCGCGCCGCGCCGTGGCGGATGCCCGCGACGTCATCGGTTGGTTACGCCCGGGCGACGAATCCCCCGGTCGACGGCCGGCCGCACCATCGCGGCAGTCTCAGTCCCGCGCCGCGACGCGCCGCTTGCGCCCGGCCGGTTGACGATCAGCCGCACGGTGGCGATGCAGGCGATGTGGCTGACCACATCGGCCGAGGGCGCGCGCTCGGCGACGTCCATCGCGGCCGCCGGCCGCGCGGCCGCCGCCCGTGGGGTAAAATCCGGGCCCCAATACGCGCTCCCACGATGGTCCTACCCGCCCGCCGCTCCTCCGTCCCGGTTCGCATCGGCCCTGTCACGGTCGGCGGCGCGGCGCCTGTCGTCGTGCAGTCGATGACCAATACCGACACCGCCGACGTCGCGGCGACGGCGGCGCAGGTGCAGGCGCTCGCCCGGGCCGGCTCCGAGCTCGTGCGCGTCACCGTCAACGAGAAGGAGGCGGCCGCCGCGGTGCCCCGCATTCGCGAGCGCCTCGACGCCGCCGGTGTCGACGTGCCGCTGATCGGCGATTTTCACTTCAACGGCCACAAGCTCCTCAAGGAAGAGCCCGCCTGCGCAGTGGCACTTGCAAAGCTCCGGATCAACCCGGGCAACGTCGGTCGCGGCGCGAAACGCGACCCGCAGTTCGCTGCCATGATCGAGCAGGCCTGCCGGCACGCGAAGCCGGTCCGCATCGGCGTCAACTGGGGAAGCCTCGACCAGGACCTGCTGACGCGGCTGATGGACGAGAACTCGGCCCGCGACCAGCCGTGGGACGCGATGGAGGTCGTGCGCGAGGCGGTGGTGCTGTCGGCGCTCGAGAGCGCCTCCCGTGCCGAGGAACTCGGGCTTGCCCACGACCGGATCGTCCTGTCGGCCAAGGTCAGCGGCGTGCAGGACCTGATCTCGATTTACCGCAACCTCGCGGCACGCTGCGACTACCCGCTGCACCTCGGGCTCACCGAGGCCGGCATGGGCTCGAAGGGTATCGTCGCCTCGAGCGCCGCGATGGCGGTGCTGCTGCAGGAAGGCATCGGCGACACGGTCCGTGTGTCGCTGACGCCGGACCCCGGCGGCGACCGGACCCGCGAGGTGCTGGTCGCGCAGGAGCTGCTGCAAACGATGGGCCTCCGGGCCTTTTCGCCCATGGTGGTCGCCTGCCCGGGCTGCGGCCGCACGACTAGCACCTATTTCCAGGAGCTCGCGCAGCAGATCCAGGCGCAGATCCAGGGCCGCATGCCGGAGTGGCGGCGGCAGCACGACGGGGTCGAGGCGATGACGGTCGCCGTGATGGGCTGCGTCGTCAACGGCCCCGGCGAGAGCAAGCACGCGCACATCGGCATCAGCCTGCCCGGCACCGGCGAGCGGCCGGTGGCACCGGTCTACGAGGACGGCGAGAAGACGGTGACGCTGAAGGGCGAGCGGATCGCGGAGGAGTTCCAGGCGCTGGTCGAGCGCTACGTGGCGCGCCGCTTCCCGCGCCGCGCCGCGCCGCCGTGACCGACCGGCTCGCCGACCGGCGCTGCGCGCCCTGCGAGGGCGGGGTCGTGCCGTATGTGGCCGAAGAGGCCCGCCGCGCACTAGCCGAGCTCGACCCGGCCTGGCGGCTCGACGCCGCGACCCGCCAGATCGCGCGCGAGTTCCGCTTCAAGGATTTTTACCGGGTCATGAGCTTCGTCAACGCGGTCGCGCACATCGCGAACCTCGAGGATCATCATCCGGACCTTGAGATCGGCTACGACTACTGCCGAATTCGATACACGACACACTCGATCAAGGGCCTGTCGGTCAACGACTTCATCTGCGCCGCCAAGATCGATCGCCTCTAGCGGGTGTCGCTGCGCTCAAACCGAGCCGGGCGGCGACGCGCGCGCGAAACACCAGGAACACCCCGAGCAGCATCGCGCAGAAGAACAGCGTGCCGGCTCCCGCCAGTGCCTGGAACGCCGGGTCGAGGTATTGGGCCCGCCGCGCCGCGAGCTCTGCGAGCGCTGCGGTACTGCGCTCCGGCGCGACTCCGCCGGCCTGGACCCGCGACACGTAGAGCGCGTAGCGCTCGGCGAGCAGCCCGGGCCTGAGCTCCGCGTAGAGCGCGTAGAGGCCGATGCCGACCGCGGTCGAGGCGAGCGTTGCGACCAGCGCCGCAGCCCCGAGGCGTGCGCCGAGACCGTTCCCGGGCCCCGGACCCGCGGCGGCGCGACTGCCAAGCCGCACGGCGAGCAGCACGACCGCGAGGCCCGCGTAGTCGGCAAGCGCGCTGTCGCCGGCTCGACCGAGCCTCGGCAGCACGTCGACGAGCGCGGCGACGAGCCCGCCGCCCAGGCCGCAGGACGCCGCGAGCGCCTGGCCGCGCATCAGGAGCCCTGCGCCTGCGCGATCAGCAGGCGCTTCAGCCCGCGCGAGCGGTTCACGAGGCCGAGGCCGAGCCGCCGCCCGCGCCGCACCAGCGGGCGCTCGTCGGTGAAGATCCGGAAGATGCCGTCGAGCGCCGCGCCCATCAGTGCGTTCTCCGCTTGCCGGGGGCGCGCATAGCGGCCGAGCACACGCGGATCGCCCGGATCCTCGCCGTCCTGGACGGCCGCCCCGATCACGGCCGCGAGCGCGAGCGCGTCCAGGAACCCCTGGTTGACACCCTGGCCCGCGAGCGGATGCACGCTGTGGGCTGCGTCTCCGATCAGTGCGAGCCGGATACCGCGGTAGCTGCTGGCATTGAAATGCCGCAGCGGAAACCGCGGCCTCGAGCTCGAGAGCGTCAGGCGACCGAGCACGCCGTCGCTCGCGGCCGTGACCGCGGCCGAGAACGCTAGGTCGTCCAGCGCCGCGAGCGCCGCCGCCCGTTCCGGGCGCGTCGACCAGACGACGGACACCCTGCCGTCCGCGAGCGGCAGGAGCGCGAGTGGTCCCTCCGGCAGGAACCGCTGCCGCGCCGCGCTACCGTGCGGGAGCTCGGAGCCGAGATGTGCGACGAACGCCTCCTGCGGGTACGCGCTCGCCTCGCCGCCGAGGCCCGCGAGGCGCCGCAACGGCGAATCCGCCCCGTCTGCGGCGACGACGAGACCGGTCGTGACGGTGCGCTCGCCGAGCGCGACCCGCGCGAGGTCGGCGTCGAGCTCGAGGCCGGTGACGGGTGACTTGATCAGCGTGACGCCCGCCGCGAGCGCGCGCTCGAGCAGCGCCGCCGCGACCGCGCGGTTCTCGACGACGTGGCCGAGGTCTGGCTCACCGACCTCCGCCGCATCGAAGACCAGCGTGTCCGGACCGGCGGCCGGTGCGGTCGAGTCCCAGACGATCATGCGCTCGTAGGCGCAGGGCAAACGCGCGTCGACCAGCGACCAGGCGCCGGCCGCGACCAGCAGCCGCAGGGCGGCGCGAGAGAGCGCCGAGACACGCACGTCGAGCGGCTCGCCCGGCAGGGGCGCGAGCGCGGGCTTCGGCTCCACGAGCGCGATCCGGAGCCCCCGCGTCGCCTCGGCGGCCGCGACCAGCGCCGCGAGCCCGCTGCCGACCATGCCACCGCCCGCGATCAGCAGGTCGTAATCGGGCCGCGCGCTCATGGGCGCGCCACAGCGGCAGCGGGGGCCACCAGCGGCAGGCCGCGGGCGAGCCGCGGCAGCCGCGTCGCAAAACCCAGCGACAGCCGCGACAGAGCCGACTTCGCCGCCGGCGTCAGGTCGAAGAGCAGCAGGCCGAGTCCGCGCGCGAGGCGCACCGGCGCGAACGGGCTCGCGAACAGGCGCACCAGGCCGTCGGTGAACGCGATCAGGGCGCGCCGGTCGTCGTGGCGCCAGAGGGCGTAGTGCGCGAGCGGCGCCGGCCCGCCCGGGTCGGCCGCGCCCAGGTCGGCCAGCACCTCGGCGAGGGTGGCAGCATCGCGCAGACCGACGTTGAAGCCCTGGCCCGCGATCGGGTGCATGCCCTGCGCGGCGTTGCCGATGATCGCTGTGCGCGGCGCGTGCGGGGCGTCGGCCCGGGTCAGCGCGAGGGGATAGCCGTGGCGCGCACCCGCGCTCCGGAACCGGCCGAGGCGCCAGCCGAAGCACTGCTGCAGCTCCGCCAGGAACGGCGCGGGCTCGAGCGCGAGCACCCGCAGGGCCTCCGCGGGCGGGAGCGTCCAGACGAGCCCGATGCGACCCTCCGGCGCCGGCAGCAGCGCGAGCGCCCCGCCCGGCGTGAAGCGCTCGTAGGCGACGTGGTCGTGGAAGCGCTCCGCCGTGATCTGACTGATGAGGGCCGTCTGGTCGTAGTCCCAGTGCAAGGCGCCGACGCCAGCCGCGCGGCGCACCAGCGACTCTGCACCGTCGGCGGCAACGACGAGGCGCGCGTCCAGCAGCCCGGCATCCGGGCCCTCGATCGTGAGGCGGGTGGTCGCGTCGCCCGTCGTGACGGCGGTGACCCGGGCCGGCGCGCGCAGTGCCACGCGCGACGCCGCCCGCAGGCGGCGCCACAGGGCCTCGCCGATGACACGGTTCTCGACCACATAGCCGAGCGCCGCGATCCCCTGTTCCGCGGCATCGATGACCGCACTGCCGAAGCGACCGCGGTCGGAGACGTGGATGCGCCGGATCGGCGTCGCCGCGCGCGCGATCTCGTCCCAGACGCCGAGCCCCGCGAAAATGCGCCGGCTGCCGTTCGAGAGCGCCGTCGTGCGGGTGTCGAAGCTCGGCTGCGGGCCGCCGTCGGGGCTCGCCGCCTCGATGACGACGACGTCGAGCGGCAGGGTGCCGAGCGCGAGTGCCAGGCTCGCCCCGACCATGCCGCCGCCGACGATCGCGACGTCGCAGGCGGGAACGGCGGGCGCGCGCGGCATGGAGGACGTGCCCGGGCGGCGCTCAGGCCGCCGACCGCAGGCGTTCGATCTCGTCGGCGTCGCGGACCAGGTCGCCGGTCAGCACCTCCGGCGCGCCGTGGGTGATCGCGACGTCGTCCTCGATGCGGATGCCGATGCCGCGGAACGCCTTCGGCGCATCCTTCGCACCGGGCGCGACGTAGATGCCGGGCTCGACGGTCAGCACCATGCCGGGCTCGAGCACCCGCCATGCGTCGCCGACCTTGTAGTCGCCGACGTCGTGGACGTCGACGCCAAGCCAGTGGCCGGTGCGGTGCATGAACCACGGCCGGTAGGCGCCGTCCTTGATGAGCTTTGGCACCTTGCCCTTGAGGATGCCGACCGACACGAGTCCGTGCGTGATGGCGCGCACGGCGGCGTCGTGCGGGTCGTTCCAGTGGTGGCCGGGCACGCACTGCAGGATCGCGGCGCGCTGCGCCTCCAGCACGACCTCGTAGAGCGCCCGCTGCGGCGGACTGAAGCGGCCGTTGACCGGGAACGTGCGGGTGACGTCCGAGGCGTAGAAGTCGTACTCGCAGCCGGCGTCGATCAGCACCAGGTCGCCGTCCTTGAGCGCCGCCGCGTTGCTGCGGTAGTGCAGCACGCAGGCGTTGCTGCCGCCACCGACGATCGGCTCGTACGCGACCTCGGCGTGGTGGCGGTGGAACTCGTGGACGATCTCGGCGGCGAGCTCGTACTCCATGACGCCGGGCGCCGCGAGGCGCATGGCGCGGCGGTGGGCGCTGACGGCGATCGACGCCGAGCGTCGCATCGTCGCGATTTCCGCCCGGCTCTTGTAGAGGCGCATGTCGTGCAGCCAATGGTCGAGCGCGACGAACTCCTGCGGCGTGTGCAGTCCGTGCTTGGCCTGCGCGCGCAGGCCGTTGACCCAGCCGATGACGCGCTGGTCGAACTCGGGGTGCAGGCCCATCGTGTGGTAGACGCGCGAGCGGCTCTCGAGCAGCCCGGGCAGGATCTCGTCGATGTCGCCGATCGGGAAGGCGTCGTCGGCACCGTAACGTTCGGTCGCCCCCTGCTGGCCGGCGCGGCCGCCGTCCCACAGCTCGCGGGCCGGGTCGCGCTCGCGGCAGAACAACACGTACTCGCCCTCGGCGCGGTGCGGGATCAGGGCCGCCACCGCCTCAGGCTCCGGGAAGCCCGTCAGAAAGTGGAAATCGCTGTCCTGGCGGTACGGGTACTCGGTGTCGCCGTTGCGGCGCCGCGGCGGGGCCGCCGGCAGGATCGCGATCGCGTCCCGGCCCATCAGACGCATCAGCTGGCGGCGGCGGCGCGCGAACTCGTCCTTCTTCATGGCTCTCCGTCGCCGGCGCGGTGCGCCAGCAGCTCATCGTAGACCAGCTGCACGCCGGCCCGCAGGTATTCGACTACCTCGGCGTAGGATTCCTCGTTCGATTCCTCGGGCTCGTCGCCGCCGACCGAGGCACGGCCGATCTCGCCGAAGTCGTGGATGACCTCGCGGACCGCTTCCGGCAGGCCTGCGGCGGGCCCGAGGCTGCTGCCGAACCCGTACAGGAATCCCCCGCACCAGGCCGCGAGCGCGGCCACGCGCTGCTCGAGCGGCACCTCGTCCGCCGGCAACAGCGGCGTGAAACTCATCTCGTCGCCGCTCAGCGCCTGGCGGGTTTCACTGTAGGCGGTCTCGAGCAGGTGGCGCGAGCGCAACGCATCGGGGTCGGCGGCGCACTCCGGCAGCAGCCTCGCGAGCCACTGCTCGGCGTCGTAGCTCGCGTCGACGGTGAGCGCTCCGCACAGCGTGCCGTGCGCCTCGGCTGCCGCAACCGGCGCGCTGCCCGCCGCAAGCGCGCCCTCCAATTCCTCGAAAGTGACGGTCCACATGACTGCTCGGGATCTTAACGCGTTGACCCACGGGAGGGCCCGTGTCTATAGTGCTGCTATGACCGACGGGGCGGCACGAACTGCGCTGGAGCTCGAGCTCAAGAAGCTGGAGAAGCGCCTCGAAGAACTTGTACTGGCGGTGCGCCAGCTCAAGGACGAGAACCGCTCGCTCCGCACCCGCCAGGACTCCCTCTCCGTCGAGCGCTCGGCGCTGGTGCAGAGGAATGAGGCGGTCCGCGCGCGCGTCGAGGCCATGATCGGCCGCCTCAAGTCGATGGAGCACGGCGCGTGAGCGAGGTCACGAGCGCGCGCGTCAGCGTCCGTATCCTGGAAAAGGAATACCAGGTGGTCTGCGCCTCCGACGAGCGCGCGGCGCTGCTCGACTCGGCCGAATACCTCAACTCCGAGATGAAAAAGATCCGCGACAGCGGCAAGGTCATCGGCCTGGACCGCATCGCCGTGATGGCGGCCCTGAACATGGCCAACGACCTGCTCAAGAACCGCTCGCGCGACTCGACGCTCGAGACGGACGTCGTCCGCCGCGTCCGCTCGATCCGCGAGCGCGTCGAAGCCACGCTCGAGCGCGGCCAGCAACTCGAACTGTGACCTGCGGCACGATTCGTGCCGACGCACCACGCCGTGCCGATCCCGGCTATCACCGGTCACGACGGATGGGGTAGTCTGGTGCCGGCGCCGCCTGCGGTGTTCGACACGGGTCAGGAACTCTCGACCCTAATGCGTTAACCCCGGGGCATCGTGCTTGCGACACCAGTGTGCAAGTCCGTCCCGAACGGAAAGCCTTAAGGTGCCGCAGCCCGCCCCACTTGTTGCTCTGGCTCGAGAGCAACGATCTGTGACGGCACAGGCGGACGGCGCCACTTCTGACCCACCGCCCGCCGCAGCCGGCGGGCGCCAAAGCGCGCACACGCCGTGAAATACTGGCTGCTGAAGAGCGAGCCCGTCAGCTTCGGGATCGCGCATCTGGCCGCCGCGCCGCGGCGCCGCACCCGCTGGGACGGGGTGCGCAACTACCAGGTCCGCAACATGCTGCGCGACGACATGCGGGTCGGCGACCTCGCCTTCTTCTACCACTCGAGCTGCGCGGTGCCCGGCATCTACGGGATCGTGCGGATCGTCGCGGCCGGGCAGCCCGATCCGACCGCCTTCGACGCGGGCGACGATCACTACGATCCGAAGAGCGATCCCGCCGCACCGACGTGGTACTCGGTCGAGATCGCGCTGGTGAAGCGCCTCCCGCAACCGATCACGCTCGAGAAAATGCAGGCCCGCGCGCGCACGCTCGGCGAGTTGCTGATACTGCGCCGTGGCAATCGTCTGTCGATCACACCGGTCACTCCGACGCAGTGGCGCAAGGTGCTCGCGCTCGCGTGATGTCGCACGACTCGCCGCCGTTGGCGGCGTGATCCAACACGCACGACGGCGTCATGCGCTAGCACATCGACGATTCACTTGCTTGTATTTTGACTTTTAGTGTATATACTCCGTCCCCGGACTAACCCGACATGGAGAACTACTATGGCGACGAAGAAGAAGGCTGCGAAGAAGAAGGCGACGAAGAAAAAGGCTGCCAAGAAGAAGTAAGCCTTCGAAGCAGCCGGGGATGAGGTCGCAAGGCCTCTAGGTCGCCGACCGAATCCCCGATCTTCACTGACTGTGCCCGCGCAAGCGGGCACAGTCGTTTCTGGGGTACGGCAAATCGCGAGTCGGCTCCCGGGCTTTGAAACAAGGGGTTTCCGCACCGATGGCCAGCGACGATCAGAAGCGGCGGGCGGCCGAAGCGGCGCTCGCGTACGTGCCGGAGGGATGCGTGCTCGGCGTCGGCACGGGCTCGACCGTCAATCATTTCATCGCCGCACTCGGCCGCCGGCGACAGCCGATCGCCGCCGCCGTCTCGAGTTCCGAGGCGAGCACCCGCCTGCTCAAGGCCGCCGGCATCGACGTCATCGAACTCAACACGGCCGGCGACCTCGAGGTCTACGTCGATGGCGCCGACGAGGCGACCCGGCACCTGCAACTGATCAAGGGCGGCGGCGGTGCGCTGACCCGCGAGAAAATCGTGGCCGCGGCGTCGCGGCGCTTCGTCTGCATCATCGATGCCTCGAAGCTGGTCGACGTGCTCGGCCGCTTCCCGCTGCCGGTCGAGGTCGTGCCAATGGCGCGCTCCTATGTCGCGCGCCAGCTGGTCCGGCTCGGCGGCCAGCCGGTGCTGCGCGAGGGCGGCGCCACCGACAACGGCAACGTGATCCTCGACGTCCACAACCTGCGCATCGTCGACCCGAAGACCCTCGAGACCGAGATCAATCAGATCGCCGGAGTGGTCGCCAACGGGCTTTTTGCGCGGCGCGGAGCGGACCTGCTGCTGGTCGGGCGTGACTCGGGCGTCGAGACGCTCACGGCCTGAAGCCGCGGCGTCAGTCGCCGGCCGCGCCGCCGAGCAGGGCGTCGAGGCGAGCATCCTTCGCGCGCCAAAGAGCGCCTAGCCACGCCTGGAAGCGCGCGCGAAACGCCTCATCCTCGCTGTAGTCCCCCGCGCACAGCCACGCCGGCAGCTCCTGCCGCGCCACCTCGACGATCACGTGGCGCACGCGCCCGGCACAAAGGTCCCAGAATCCCCCGGCACCCGCCGGGTAGGCGATCGTCACGTCGAGCAGCCCCGTCAGGATCTGGCCGAGCGAGCCCAACACGAACGCGATCCCGCCGGCCCGCGGCGCGAGCAGGTGGCGATACGGCGCGCCCGACGCCGCGCGCTTCGCTGCCGTGAAGCGCGTGCCCTCAACGAAGTTGATGACCGCGGTCGGGATGTCGCGGAAGCGCTCGCAGGCGCGGCGCGTGGCGCGGAGGTCCGTGCCGCGCAGCTCCGGCTGGCGCTCGAGCTGCTCGCGCGAGTAGCGCTTCATGAACGGCATGTCGAGCGCCCACCAGGCGAGCCCGAGCACCGGCACCCAGCGCAGCCGGTCCTTGATGAAGAACTTGAGAAAAGGCACGCGCCGATTGAGCGCCGCCTGCAGAGCGAGGATGTCGACCCACGAGCGGTGATTCGAGATCACCAGGTACCAGCCGCCGCGCTCCAGGGCCTCGAGGCCGCGGAACTCCCAGCGCGTGTCCTGCATGGCCGTGAGCAGCCGGTCGTTGCAGGCGATCCAGCTCTCGGCGATCGGGGTCAGCACGCGGCTCACCGAGCGACGGAAGCGGGGCCACGGCACGGCGAGCTTCACGACCGCCAGCATGAGCAGCGGCAGCGAGTGGCCGATCGTGTTGGCAACGATCAGCAGCACGACGACGGTGCCCCGCACGGGGCCGACGGGAAGCTTCGGCACGGAGGTGCTCGCGGCGGTTCGCCGCATTCTGCACGACGCGCGGCCGGACCGCGAAGCGGGCCGCGCGCGCGCCGTCGCGTCGTCGGCACTGCCGCGGTGCGCGACCGGGCCCGGCGCCCTTATGCGCCGGCGGCCGGCACCGGGTCCCCGGTGGTGCTCGCGCGGACGATCCACACGGCGGCCGGCATCAGTACGCCGGCCGGCGTGACATGCCTGGCGAGCACCGCACGGACGGGATCCACGAGGCCCGCGGCGAGCGCGGGGTGCTCGCGAATGGCCGCGCCGAGCGGACCGACCCGCAGCGCCAGCTGCAGCGAGTCGTCGAGGTCGCTGCCGCCGATCGGCGTCGTGAAAGGCTGCACGCTGATATCGGTGAAGCCCGCGGTGCCGAGTACGGTGCGCACCCGGCCCTCGTCGGCGAATGCAAACGGGCCCGGGGCGGTCGGATCGGGCACCGGCAGCGGCGGCAGAAACGGACGCGCGGCCTCGAGCGGCTCGAGTATCCAGGGGTTTTTGTCGAGCGCCTGCCAGCAGACGAAGCCGAGCCGGCCGCCTGGCCTGAGAGCCCGGCGGACATTTGCAAACGCGGCGACCGGGTCGCTGAAGAACATCACGCCGAAGCGGGAATAGGCGGCGTCGAAGCGCGACCGGCCGAGGTCCGCGGTCTGCGCGTCGAGCTGCCGGAACTCGACGCGTCCCGCGCCCGGCGCAAGCCGCCGGCGCCGCGCGACCTCGAGCATCGGCATCGACAGGTCGACGCCGAGCACCGAGCCCGCGGCTCCGACGCGGCCGGCGATGTCCGCGGTCGTGTGGCCGCAACCGCAGCCGACATCGAGCAAGCGCTCGCCTGTGGCGGGAGCGAGCGCCGCCAGCGCGGCATTGCCCAACGCTCCGATCTGGCGATCGAGCTGGTCGTGGTACTCGGCCCACGTGTGGCCCACCGCCGTGTTCCAGCAGTCGGCCTGCGCGGAGTTCGGTGCCGAGAGCGGGTCGTCCGAAGCCATTCTCGCCCCCTTAGATCACGACCGGTCCGATGCGTCCGTGGCCGCGTGGCCGCCCGTCGGCCACATCCTATGGAATTCCAGAATCCGGACCAATCCGCGACGGCAACGGGACGGCGACCGCCGCCGGCGCCGCAGCGCGGATGAGCGAAGGGCCCGCATCGGCGGGCCCTTCGGTGTGGCTGGGGGACTAGGATTCGAACCTAGATATACGGAGTCAGAGTCCGCAGTCCTACCGTTAGACGATCCCCCAAATCCGGGAGAGCCGTGCGGGCAGACGCCGATCCTGCGGAGACCGGCGCCGCCGGGCGCCTGGGCCCGGCGAAACCCGCGCGCCGCTAGCGCTTCGAGAACTGGGGGCCGCGACGCGCCTTGCGTCGGCCGACCTTCTTGCGTTCGACCTCGCGCGCGTCGCGCGTCACGAAGCCGGCGGCGCGCAGCGGCCTGCGCAGCGCCTCGTCGTAGGCCAGCAGCGCGCGGGTGATGCCGTGGCGGATCGCGCCGGCCTGGCCGGTGATGCCGCCGCCCACGACGGTCGCGTCGACGTCGAAGCGGGCGGTCATCTGCACCACCTCGAGCGGCTGGCGCACGATCATGCGGCCGGTCTCGCGGCCGAAGAAGTCCTCGATGGTCCGCTGGTTGACGGTGATCTTGCCGGTGCCGGGCGTCAGGTGGACGCGCGCCGTCGAGGTTTTGCGGCGGCCGGTGCCGTAGGAGGTCGTTGCGGGCATGGTTCTACCTTTGATCCTGGGTCGTCAGGCGAGCTCGATCGCCTTCGGCTGCTGGGCCGCGTGCGGATGCTTGTCGCCCGCGAACACATGCAGCTTCTTGAACAGCTTGCGACCGAGCGGGCCCTTCGGCAGCATGCCCTTGACGGCGATCTCGAGCGCGCGCTCCGGGTGCTCCGCCAGCATCTTGCCGAGCGCGATGCCCTTGATGCCGCCGATCGCGCCGGTGTGGTGGTAGTAGATCTTGTCTCGCAGCTTCGCGCCGGTCACCGCCACCTTCCCGGCATTGACGACGATGACGTTGTCGCCGCAGTCGACATGCGGCGTGTAGCAGGGCTTGTGCTTGCCGCGCAGCCGGATCGCGAGCGCGCTCGCCAGGCGACCGAGCGTCTTGCCGGAGGCGTCGACGAGCAGCCAGTCGCGCCGCACGGTGCGGGCATTCTCGAAAACCGTCTTCATGGATCGACTCGGGTGGGAGCGGCGAAAGACCGCGAAGTTTAGCGGCTGGGGGCGAGCTTGGAAAGGCCGACCCGACGCCGAGGGCGTCGGCCGGGGGCGTCCCTGCAAGACCCATATAATAAGGGTCCGATGACCGCACCCAGCCGTCGCCTGACCCCCCTGGACAGAGTCTTATCTGTTATAGATCATGGTCTTAGGGTGTCATTCGCAGCCCCGGACGCAGTCTCCGGCAGCGGCCGGCCGATGCCCCGCCCTGCCGGCGCCGTGGGTCCGGCGCCCCTGCCCCCGACCGAAGCCCGGGCGGCGGCGGCGCTGATGCGTGTCAATCATGCCGGCGAGGTCGCCGCGCAGGCGCTCTATCACGGCCAGGCGCTCGTCGCGCGCGAGCCCGAGGTGCGCGAGTTCCTGCAGGCCGCCGCGCGCGAGGAAGGAGACCACCTGCGGTGGTGCGCGCAGCGGCTCGCGGCGCTCGGCTCGCGGCCGAGCCTGTTGAATCCGCTGTGGTACGGGCTCTCGGTGGCGATTGGTGCGCTCGCGGGACTGGCGGGCGACCGCATTAGCCTCGGCTTCATCGAGGAGACCGAGCGCCAGGTCGAGGGGCATCTCGACGCGCACCTGGCGCGCCTGCCGGTCGCCGACAGCGCGAGCCGGGCGGTGCTCCTGCAGATGAAGGAGGACGAGATCGCGCACGGGCTGCGCGCGCAGGGCCGCGGTGCCGCGCCGCTGCCCGCGCCGGTCGGCCGACTGATGCGGCTCACGGCACGGCTGATGACCACGAGCGCATACCGGATCTAGCCGCGCGGTGGCGGCGTCGTTCTGGCGATTGGCTTGCGATTCAGAGCGTTATGTTCTATATCTGCCCGCAATAACGAGCGGGCACCCGTTCAACGAAGGATCGAGGCATGGAAGAACACATAAGACCTCTGAGCGACCTGCCCGCGATCAACCGATTCCTCAGCTACTGCCGCATCCGCACCGTGCCGTCGAAGACGGTGATCATTCACGCGGGTGACCTGCCGGACGTCCTGTACTACATCATCAGCGGCTCGGTCGAGGTGATGATCGAGGACGAGGAAGGCAACGAGATGGTGCTGGCCTACCTCAACAAGGGCCAGTTCTTCGGCGAAATGGGCCTGTTTCACGAGACCCCGACGCGCAGCGCCTGGGTGCGCACCCGCCAGAGCTGCGAGCTCGCGGAAATGACCTATCCGCGCTTCCGGCAGATCGCGGCCGAGAGCCCGGGGCTGATCTTCGAGCTCGCCACCCAGCTCGCGACCCGTCTCGACCGCACCAATCGCAAGCTCGGCGACCTGGCGTTCGTCGACGTCACCGGCCGCGTCGCGCACGCGATCATGGACCTGTGCGGCGAACCGGACGCGATGACGCATCCGCAGGGGATGCAGATCAAGGTCAGCCGCCAGGAACTGTCGCGCCTCGTCGGCTGCTCGCGCGAGATGGCCGGCCGCGTGCTCAAGGTGCTCGAGGAGCAGGGACTGCTGAAGGCGACTGGCAAGACGATCGTCGTCTTCGGCGCGCGTCCCAAGATGAAGCCGCGCTCGGTGATCGTGCCGACCAAGGAAATGCGCGACAAGCTCGCCAAGACCCCGGTCGACGACGAAGAGAACGAAGAGGACGAGGACGACGACGAGTAGCCGCACGCGCGCCGCTCGTGCCCGACGCCCCGCCGTGCGGGGCGTTCGCGTCTTTGGGACCCGAAGCGGTGCCGACGCCTCAGGGGCGCCGGCGGGCGCGGGCGCTCAGGATCGCTGCGACGATGACGACCAGCAATACGACGAAGGCGGCATTGGAGCGCATGTCAGGATCCTCCGCCGCGGCTACGGGCCCTCGCCCGCCGCCGCGATCGCGGCGCGCATGCGCCGCACCGTGCCCGCGTAGTCGCCAGAGCCGAAGATCGCCGAGCCCGCGACGAAGGTGTCGGCGCCGGCGCGCGCGATCGCGCCGATGTTCTCGACCTTGACGCCGCCGTCGACCTCGAGGCGGATCTCGCGCCCGGAGGCGGCGATCCGCGAGCGGACCGCCGCCAGCTTCGGCAGCACGCCCGCGATGAACGCCTGGCCGGCGAAGCCCGGATTGACGGACATCAAGAGCACCATGTCGATCTTGTCGAGCACGTGGTCGAGCTGGCAGAGCGGCGTCGCCGGGTTCAGCACCAGCCCCGGCCGGCAGCCATGCTCGCGGATCAGGCCGATCGTGCGGTCGACGTGCAGGCTGGCCTCCGGGTGGAACGTGATCCAGGTGGCACCGGCGGCGGCGAAGTCCGGCACGATCCGGTCGACCGGATTGACCATCAGGTGCACGTCGATCGGCGCCTTGATGCCGCGCTTCCGCAGCGCCTCGCAGACCAGTGGCCCGATGGTCAGGTTGGGGACGTAATGGTTGTCCATGACGTCGAAATGGATCATGTCGGCGCCGGCGGCGAGCACGGCCTCGACCTCGTCACCGAGGCGCGCGAAGTCGGCGGAGAGTATCGACGGCGCGATGTAGGGCTGCATGGCGTGCAGGGCGCGATCGCGGAGCGCGGGAGCGTCAGCGTCCGGACAGCAGGTGGGCGACCGCGACCAGCGCATCGACCCCGCCATCCATCATGTAGTGCACCGGAGTCTCGCCCTTGAACGGTGCCTCGCGGCGCGGCTCGTGGATCCAGCGGAACGCGCGGTCGCCCGAGACGCCGTTCTTGGACAGCGCCGCGTGGATGCCGGTGACGATCTGGATGCGCTTCTGCTGGGCCGGCGTCAGCCGCGGCCCCTGCCCGGCCCGGTAGCGCCGGAGCACGGCGCCGGACGGGCAGCGCAGCAGCGTGCACTGCTGGATCTCCGACAGCTCCCAGGCGTCCGCCACGCGGAAGAACGACTGCAGCGCGGGCGGCAGGCGGACGAGCGGCGGCGGCGCCTCAACGGAGGCCACGGTGCCCACAGATGACTTCATACGCTTCACGGATGCGCTGCGTCTTTTCTTTCGCCAGGTCCTGCATCGATTCCGGCAGCCCGCGCGCGACGAGCTTGTCGGGATGGTTCTCGCTCATCTGCCGACGATACGCCTTCTTGACCTCGTCGTCGCTGGCGGTGCCCGGGATCCCGAGCACCTCGTAGGCGCTCGCGAGCCGTGCGCCCGGGGCGGGCGGCGCCGCGCTCCCGCCTGCGTCCCGCTGGATGCGAATCGCAACCTCGAGCTGCATGACCTCGACCGCGGCGAAGCCGAGCCGCTCGGCGATGCCGAGCAACAGCCCGCGGACCGGGCCCTGCAGGTTGTTGCCCTCGAGCGCGGCGCGCACCTGGATCTCGAGGAACACGCGCAGCAGCTCGTGGCGCGGGCCGCACAGCATCCGCAGCCGCGCCAGTTCCGCCTCGACCGGATAGTCGCCCTGCTTGCCGCGCCGGAAGGCCTCGATCGCGAGTTCTACGTGCCGGGCGTCGAGGTGCAGCTGGCGCATGATCGAGCGGGCGGCGCCGATCTCGGCCTCGGTGACGCGGCCGTCGGCCTTGGCGAGGTAGCCCATGACCGCAAACGCGGTCTGAAAGAGCGCCGCGCCGATCGTCGCGGCCTCGCCCGCGGCGCCGGTCCGGCGCTGCTCCTCGCCGAGGTCATAGCCGTGCCCGATCAGCGCGCCAAGCGCCGCGCCGACCGGCCCCGCGGCGGCTCCGAGCAGGGCGCCGATGATCTTGCCCGTCCAGCGCATCGAGTTTCTTGACCCTGCTTTCCGCCCGCTGCAAGAATGCCCGGGCCCCGTGACGGCCCCGCCGCTCATGGTAGCAGCGGCGAGGCGACCACGATCCGATGAGCCAGACACCCACGCCACCGGTATTCGACACCAATCTCGCGGGCCTGACGCTGCTCCACCGCGGCAAGGTCCGCGACGTCTACGCGATCGACGGGGCGCGCATGCTGATCGTCACCAGCGACCGGCTGTCGGCCTTCGACGTCGTGCTGCCCGACCCGATTCCCCAGAAGGGCCGCGTGCTGACGGAGATCTCGAACCGCTGGTTCGCGCGCACCACGCACCTGGTGCCCAACCACCTGACGGGCCTGGCAGTCGAGCAGTTCGTCGCCGACCCCGCCGAGCGGCGGATGCTCGCGGGCCGGGCGGTGGTCGTGCGTCGGCTGCGCGCGCTGCCGGTCGAGGCGGTGGTGCGCGGCTACCTGATCGGCTCGGGCTGGAAGGACTACCAGCAGAGCGGGCGCCTGTGCGGCATCGAGCTGCCGGCGGGGCTCGCGCAGGCCGCGCGCCTGCCCGAGCCCCTCTTCACGCCGGCCACCAAGGCCGCGCGCGGCCAGCACGACGAGAACGTGCCGTTCGCCGCGGTCGAGGCAGCCATCGGCAGCGCGCTTGCAGAGCAGGTGCGCCGCACGGCGCTCGTGCTCTACGCCTATGCGTCCCGGTTCGCGCTCGAGCGCGGCATCATCATCGCGGACACCAAGTTCGAGTTCGGCGTCGACGACCAGGGCCGGCTGATCCTGATCGACGAGGTGCTGACGCCCGACTCGTCGCGCTTCTGGCCGGTGGCCGGCTACCGGCCGGGCTCGAGCCCGCCGTCGTTCGACAAGCAGTACGTGCGCGACTACCTGGAGACGCTCACCTGGGACAAGCGCCCGCCCGCGCCGCGGCTGCCGCCCGAGGTGATCGCGAAGACGACGGCCAACTACCTCGAGGCGCTGCGCCTGCTCGGCACCGACTGAAGCGCACTCAGCGCGAGCGCGCCCAGCGCGCGATCGCCATTTCGATCGCCGCGACGCCGTCGGTCAGCGCCGCCGGCCCGGGCTGCAGGATCAGTGACGACTTGATCTCATGCAGCTCGCCGTCGCGCACCGCCGGCACCGCGGCCCAGCCGGGCCGCGCCGCGACCGCCGCCGGCCTGAACTTCTTGCCGCACCACGAGCCGAGGATCAGGTCGGGCGCGCGCCGTGGCACCTCCTGCGGGTCCGCCACGATGCGGTTGCGGCCAAGCGACTGCTGCGCGAGCTCCGGAAAGCAGTCGTCGCCGCCCGCGAGCGTGAGGAGCTCCGACACCCACCGGATCGCCGAGATCTGCGGCGTGTCCCACTCCTCGAAATACACCCGCGGCCGCCGCGGCAGCGTCGCGGCCCGGGCAGCGACGGCCGCGAGGCCGGTCTCGAGGCGCGCGCCGAGTGCCGCCGCCTTCGCCTCGCAGCCGACCATGCCGCCGAGTGTGCGGATCATCGCGAGGATGCCGGCGATGCTCCGCTGATTGAAGACGTGCACGGCGAGTCCGGCCTGCACCAGCTCGCGCGCGATGCCGGCCTGCAGGTCCGAGAATCCAAGCACCAGGTCCGGCTCGAGCGCGACGATGCGCTCGATGCGGGCGCTCGTGAACGCCGACACCCGTGGCTTGTCGCGCCGCGCCTCGGGCGGGCGCACCGTGAACCCCGAGATGCCGACGATCCGCCAGTCCTCGCCGAGCAGGTACAGCGTCTCGGTCGTCTCCTCGGTGAGGCAGACGATTCGTTCCGCATATCCGCGTACCTGCGCCACCACGCGACTCCGCCCCGGGGGCGCCGAGCTTATGCGCAGCGCGCCGCGCTTGCCAGCCCGAGCGCTTCAGTGCAACGCTAGCCGCCATGACCGGCTACCTGCGCCGTTTCGAGTCGCTGCTGTTCGACCCGCCGCGATTTGCGCTCGGGCAGGCCGGCGCGGCGGCGCTCGTGGTGCTGCGTTACGTCTATGCGCTCGGCCGCGACCTGGTCGCCGGCGACCTCAACATGCGCGCCATGAGCCTCGTCTACACGACGCTGCTGTCGGTGGTGCCGCTGTGCGCGTTCTGCTTCTCGGTGCTGAAGGGCCTCGGCTTCGAGCAGGGCCTGCAGCCGCTGGTGTTCGAGTTCTTCCGGCCGCTGGGCGAGCGCGCCCCGGAGCTGACGGCGCGCGTGCTGTCGTTCGTCGACCACCTGCAGGGCCGCGTGCTCGGCTCGATCGGGCTCGCGTTCCTGATCTGGACGGTGCTCTCCGTGGTCCAGAAGGTCGAGGAGTCCTGCAACCACATCTGGCATGTCGAGCGCACCCGCAGCTTCGCGCGCCGCGTCAGCGAGTACCTGAGCGTGCTGGTGGTGGGCCCGCTGCTGATGGTGGCCGCGCTCGGTCTGCTGGCGACGCTCGCGACGCAGGCGCCGGTCGCCTGGCTCGCGCGCCACGAGCCCTTCGGTACCCTGCTGCTGCTGCTCGGCCGGCTCGGGCCGCTGGCGCTCGTGACCGCCGGCTTCGCGTTCCTGTACTCGTTCGTGCCGAACACGCGGGTGCGGCTGCCGGTCGCGCTCGCGGCGGGCCTCGCGGCGGGCGCCGTCTGGATCGCGGCCGGCGTCGGCTTCACGCGCCTGGTCGCCTACTCGACGCAGATGATGGCGGTGTACGCGAGCTTCGCGATCGTGCTGCTCGCGCTGATGTGGATCTGGCTCAACTGGCTCGTGCTGCTGATGGGCGCGCTGCTCGCGTTCTACCTGCAGAACCCCGAGTACCTGCGCTCCGGCAGCCGCGACGTGCTGCCGACCGCGCGCCTCGCCGAGCGGCTCGCGCTCAGCGTGATGTACCTGGTGGCACGCTCGTTCGCGAGCGGCGCCGCGCGGCCGAGCGTGGCCTCGCTGGCCGAGACGCTGCAGATCCCCTCGAGCGCGCTCGGGCCCGTGGTCGACGCGCTCGCGGCGGCTCGGCTCATCGAGCGCGGCGACGACGAGCGACTGCTGCCCGGCCGCGATCCGCGCCGCATCATGCTCGCCGAGGTGCTTGCTGCCGTGCGCGACGGCGGCGGCGGCGCGCGCACGATGACGCTCCGGGAGGCGGCGATCGTGCCGCCGGCCGAGGCGGCCGCGGCCCGCGTCGAGGCGACGATCGCGGCCGCGCTCGGCGCCCAATCGCTCGCCGACTTCGCCGCCCCGGATCCGGTGCCGCAGTCGCCGCCGGCATCCTCCTAGACGCGCTCGAGGGCCTGGCGCACGTCCTCGATCAGGTCGTCGGCGTCCTCGATGCCGACCGAGAGCCGGATCATCGACTCGCCGATGCCGAGCTGCGTGCGCATCGCGAGCGGCACGCCCGAGTGTGTCATCGCGGCCGGATGGCTCGCGAGGCTCTCGGTGCCGCCGAGGCTGACCGCGAGCTTGATGACCGTGAGCGCATCGAGCAGCCGGAACGCTCCCGCCTCGCCGCCCTCCACCTCGAACGAGAACGTCGAGCCGGCCGCTCGGCACTGGCGCTCGAAGACCTCGCGGCGCGGGTCGCCGGCTGGCAGCAGGCCGAGGTAGTGCACGGCCGTCACCTTCGGGTGCCCGGCGAGGAACGCGGCCACCTTGTGCGCATTGCCGTCGGCACGCTCCATCCGCAGCTTCATCGTCTCCATCGAGCGCAGCAGCATCCAGGCCGAGTTCGGGTCGAGCTGCGTGCCGATCGCGCCGCGGAGCGCGCGGATCGGCTGCATCGCGTCCGCCTTGCCCGTGACGCCGCCGGCGACCAGGTCCGAATGGCCGCCGACGTACTTGGTCAGCGAATAGAGGCAGAGGTCCGCGCCGCAGGCGAGCGGGCTCTGGTAGACGGGACCGAGCATCGTGTTGTCGGCTGCGACCCACGGCCGGTGCCCCTGGCGGCGCCCGATGTCGTCGGCGACCGAGGCGATCATCGCCAGATCGACCAGCGAGTTCGTCGGGTTGGCGGGCGTCTCGGTCATGATCAGCCCGACGCGGCCCTGCGCCATCGCCTCCTCGGCAGCAGCGGCGACGACGCTGCGCGACAGGCCGTCGATGAAGCCGACGTGGCGGATGCCGTAGTTCGGCAGCCACTTCCCGATCACGCCCTCGGTGCCGCCGTACAGCGGGTGGCAGAACAGCAGCACGTCGCCTGCCTGCAGGTGGGCGAGGAACGTGGTCGCGATCGCCGCCATCCCCGACGAGAACACCGCCGCCGACGGCGCCCCGTCCCAGAGCGCGAGGCGGTCCTCGAGCACTTCCAGATTCGGGTTGTTGAAGCGCGAGTAAATGAGCCCGCCGGCCGCGCCCTCGGGCCGCTGGCGGCGGCCGCTCGTGTAGTCGAAGAAGTCCTTGCCGTCCTGCGCGCTCCTGAACACGAAGGTAGACGTCAGGAACACCGGCGGCTTGAGCGCGCCTTCCGACAGGTGCGGCTCGTAGCCGAAGCCCATCATCTGCGTCTCGGGCGACAGCGTCCGCTTGCCCACGGTGCGCTTGTGGTAGGTATCGGCCATGGCTCTGGTCCTCGGGCGGGGTCGATCTCGCCGGTGCCGCCGGCGCGCGGCGGGCTACTCCCCGGCGATCGTCATCTCGGCGACCAGTATCGAGCCCGTCTGTATCGAGCCGCGCCGGTCGACGTCGCTGCCGACCGCGACCAGCCCGCCGAACAGGTCCTTGAGGTTGCCGGCGATCGTGATCTCGTTGACCGGGAACGCGAGCTCGCCGCCCTCGACCCAGAATCCGGTGGCGCCGCGCGAGTAGTCGCCGGTCACGCCGTTGACGCCGTGGCCCATGAGCTCCGTCACCACGAGCCCGCGCACCATGCGCTTGAGGAGCGCCGCGTAGTCGTCCGCGCCCGGGCTCACGATCAGGTTGTGGACGCCGCCGGCGTTGCCGGTGGTGGCTAGCCCGAGCTTGCGCGCAGCGTAGCTGTCGAGCACGTAGCCGTCGAGCACGCCGCCCGCCACCAGCTCGCGGTCGCGGGTCGCGCAGCCCTCGCCGTCGAAGGGCGCGGACCCGAGGCCCCGCAGCAGGTGCGGCCGCTCGGCGATGTGCACGTGCTCCGGAAAGACGCGCTCGCCGGCCGCATCGAGCAGGAACGTGGCCTTGCGGTACTGCGCGGCGCCCCGCACCGCCGCGACGAAGTGCCCGATCAGGCCGCGCGCCAGCTCCGGCACGAACAGCACCGGCGCGCGCGTGGTCGGGATGCGCCGCGCACCGAGCCGCGCCGCGGTACGCAGCGCGGCCTGCCGGCCGATCGAAGCCGCGTCCTCGAGCGCGCGCCAGTCGCGCGCCGCGCTGTACCAGTAATCGCGCTCCTGCTGCTCGCCGGCCGCGCCCACCACCACGCAGCTGATGGTCGCGTAGGTCGACGGATAGCCGGCGACGAAGCCGAGCGAGTTGCCGTAGACACGCAAGCCCCGGTGTGCGCCGACCGACGCGCCCTCCGAGTTCGTGATGCGCGGGTCGTGCCCGAGTGCGGCCGCCTCGCAGCGGCGCGCGAGCTCGATCGCGCCCTCGGCCTCGAGCGGCCACGGGTGCGACAGGTCGAGGTCGGGAACCTCGCGCGCGAGGGTCGCGGGGTCCGGCAGGCCGGCGCAGTCGTCCTCGGCGGTGAAGCGGGCGATCGAGACTGCCTTCTGGACCGTGTCCGCGATCGCGGGCCACGACAGGTCGCCGGTCGTCGCCGTGCCCTTGCGCTGGCCGACGTAGGCGGTGATGCCCATGCCGCGATCGCGCTGGTACTCGAGCGTCTCGACCTCGCCCAGGCGCACCGTCACCGAGAGCCCGGAGTCGACGCTGACGCCGACATCGGCCGCCGAGGCGCCGGCGACGCTCGCCTCGGCGAGCGCCCGCTCGACCAGGGTAGCCAGTTCCGCGTGCGCAGGCTCTGCAGGCTGCATGGGGCTCCGGGGCCGGGATCAAACCGTCATTCTAGGCTAGGATGGGCCATGGCGGTGCAGGACGACGACGAGCAGCAGGCCCGCGAGCGGCCGAACAAGAGCCTGCTCAAGCGCGAAGCCGCGGTGCTCAAGCAGCTCGGCGACGAGCTGGTCGCGCTGCCCGCGACCGAGCTCGACGCGCTGCCGCTGCCGGAGAAGCTGCTGGACGCGGTGCTGCTCGCGCGCCGCATCACCGCCCACGGCGGCGCGGCGCGCCAGCGCCAGCTGATCGGCAAGATCCTGCGACGCACCGACCTCACCGCGGTCCGCGCCGTGATCGAGGCGCGCGCGCTCGAGCAGAGGCTGCAGGCGCGCGACTTCCATCGCGTCGAGAGCTGGCGCGACCGGCTGCTGACGGAAGGTGCGCCGGCGATCGCGGCGCTGGGCGCCCTCGCTCCCGGGCTCGATGCGCCGGCGCTAGGACAGCTGGTCGCGCGCGCGCAGCAGGAGGCCGCGAGCGGCCGGCCGCCGGCTGCGGCGCGCGAGCTCTTTCGCCGGCTGCGCGACACGCTCGCCGCGGCCGATCCCAGCGCGTAAAATCGGGGCGTCATGCAGGCACTCGTCGGCATCATCATGGGGTCGTCCTCCGACTGGGAGACGATGCAGGCGGCGGCCGAGACGCTGACGCGCCTCGGCATCGCCCACGAGGTGCGGGTCGTGTCCGCGCACCGCACGCCCGACCTGCTGTTCGAGTACGCCGCTGCGGCCCGCGGCCGCGGCCTCGAGGTGCTGATCGCCGGTGCCGGCGGCGCGGCGCACCTGCCAGGCATGACCGCGTCGAAGACGATCCTGCCGGTGCTCGGCGTGCCGGTTCAGTCGAAGACGCTGTCCGGCCTCGACTCGCTGTTGTCGATTGCGCAGATGCCGGCCGGCGTGCCGGTAGGCACGCTCGCGATCGGCAGCGCCGGCGCCACCAACGCGGCGCTGCTGGCCGCCGCGATCCTCGCCTGCAAGTACCCGGCCGTCGCGACCGCGTTGCTGCGCTTCCGCGCCGAGCAGACCGCGGCGGTGCTCGAGCAGCCGGACCCGCGCGGCGGCACGCGCCCGTGAGGGTCGCGGTCATCGGTGCTGGCCAGCTCGGTCGGATGCTGGCCCTCTCGGGCTATCCGCTCGGCGTGCAGTGTGCGTTCTATGACCGCAGCGCCGACACGCCCGGCGGCCAGGTCGGCCCGATCACGACCGGTGAGTTCGACGACCTGCCACGGCTGGCGGCGTTCGCGCAGGGCGCCGACGTCGTGACCTTCGACTGGGAGAACGTGCCGCTCGCCTCGCTCGCCGCGCTGGCGCGGCGGGTGCCGGTCTACCCGCAACCCGCAGCGCTCGCCGTCGCGCAGGACCGCCTGCTCGAGAAGACGCTGTTCCGCGACCTCGGCGTGCCGACCGCGCCGTTCGCGCCGGTCGACCTCCGGCAGGACCTCGAGGCCGCTGTGGCGCGCATCGGCACGCCCGGCATCCTGAAGACGCGCCGCTTCGGTTACGACGGCAAGGGCCAGGCGCACATCCGCAGCCGCGCCGGGCTCGATGCGGCGTGGGCCGCGCTCGGCGGCGAGCCGCTCATCTACGAGGGTTTCGTGCGCTTCAGCCGCGAGGCGTCGCTGCTCGCGGCGCGCGGCCGGCGGGGCGAGCTCGCCTGCTATCCGCTCAGCCTGAACGTGCACCGCGGCGGCATCCTCGCCGAGACGCGCGCGCCGCTGCGTCACGCAGCGCTGCAGGCGCTCGCGGAGCGCCACCTGCGCGCGGTGGCGCGGCACTTCGGCTACGTCGGCGTGCTGGCGATCGAGTTCTTCGTGGTGGGTGGCCGGCTGATCGCCAACGAGATGGCGCCGCGGGTCCACAACTCGGGGCACTGGACCATCGAGGGTGCGGTCACGAGCCAGTTCGAGAACCACCTGCGCGCGATCCTCGGCCTGCCGCTCGGCGCCACCGCCGCCCGCGGCCACGCGGCGATGGTCAACTTCATCGGCCGGCTGCCGGACGTCCGGCGGGCGCTCGCGGTGCCGGGCCTGCACCTGCACGACTACGGCAAGCGCGAGGCACGACCGGGCCGCAAGCTCGGCCACGCGACCATCGTCCTGCCGACGGCGAGCGCCCGCGACCGCGCGCTCGCGCGGCTGCGGCGCCTCGCCTGACGGCCTGCCGCGGGCCCCGCGGTTACCGCGGGCTCCGGCCGTATCGTATAGTGACGGGCGCCAGCACCGGCTCCCTGGCGCTGCGGGCGCACGCGGGCGATGTACCTCAACCTGTTCCGGCTCAAGGAGTTGCCGTTCCGGCTCAGCCCGGATCCCGGCTACCTGTTCTTGTCGCCGCCGCACGGCCGGGCCATGGCCGCGATGCAGTCGGCGCTCGCGGCCGAGGGCGGCGGTGCCGTCATCACGGGGCTCCTCGGCGCCGGCAAGACGACGCTGATCGAGAGCTTGTGGCGCAGGCTCGGGCCCGAGGTCGCGCCCGCACGGCTGAGCCAGCCGCAGGTCGCGCCGCAGGACTTCCTGCAGAGCCTGCTGGTGCAGTTCGGGCTCGCGCCGTTCCAGATGAGCGAGGAGGAGCTCGGCACGACTGTCGACCGCTTCCTCGGCGAGCAGCGCGCGGCCGGCCGCCGCGTGCTCGTGATCATCGACGACGCGCAGACGCTTGCCCCCGCCGTGCTCGCCGAGCTCGAGCGGCTCACCGGCCACGGTGCCCGCCAGCCGCTCGGCCTGATCCTGGCCGGCGAGCCGGGGCTCGCCGAGACGCTCGCGCTGCCCGAGCACGCCGCGCTGCGCGGCCGGCTCCACGAGACCGTGTACCTCGCGCCCTTGCCGGACAGCGACACCGCGTCCTACGTCCAGCACCGGCTCGACGTCGCGGGCGCCGGCGGCCGCCGCGTCTTCACCGACGCCGCGATCGCGGTCGTGCGGCGCTTCACCGGCGGCGTGCCGCGGCTCGTCAACCGGCTGTGCGACACGGCCATGATGGCCGCCTACGCGCACCACAAGGACACCGTCGATGCCGCCGAGGTGCGCGCGGCGGTCCAGGAGCTCAAGTGGAGCGAGTACGTGGCGCCGGTCAGCCGGCTGCCGACGGCGGCGCTTGCGCCGCGCACGGCCGCGCCGGAGCCGGCCGAGCCGGAGCCGGCCGCACCGCTGGTCGGGCGGCTGCACGTCATGACCGAGGGCCGCGAGGTGGCAGCGATCGACCTCCGGCCCGGCAAGCTGATGATCGGCCGCACCAGCGAGAATGACCTGCAGATCGAGTCGCAATACATCAGCCGACACCACTGCCGGCTGACCGTGACACCGGGAGGCGTCACGGTCGAGGACCTCAACAGCACCAACGGCACCGTCGTCGCCGGCCAGCGCGTGCGCCGCCACGGACTCAAGGATGGCGACCAGGTCGTGATCGGCCTGCACACGCTCCGCTACGCGGCCGGGCGGGCCGGCGACGGAGCCGCCACGCGCTAGGGGCCGTCAGTCGTCGAGCGAGCGCTGGTCGTAGTGCTCGGCGTCGGCCCGGTACGAGCGGCGGCGCAGAATCAGCACCAGGCCCGCGACCACGCCGACGGCGCCGAGCCCGAGCGCCGCGTTGGCCCAGCCGGCATCGGCGTACGGGTAGGAGGCGACGCCGAGCGCGACCCCGCCGGCCAGGTAGACGTACGGCAGCAGTTCGTAGAGGCCACGCGGCAGTCGCAGGTCCATCGTCGCTCGCCTCCGTTGCGCCGGCGCATTATCGGCGCATCGCGGGTCCGGCGTCAGCCCGTGCCACCGACCGTCAGCGCATCGACCTTGACCGTCGGCAGGCCGACACCGACCGGGATCGTCTGCCCCTCCTTGCCGCAGCTGCCGACACCGGCGTCGAGGCGCAGGTCGTGGCCGAGCATCGTCACGCGGCTCAGCACCTCCGGCCCCGAGCCGATCAGCGAGGCGCCCTTGACCGGGCGGGTCACGCGTCCGTCCTCGATCAGATAGGCCTCGCTGGTCGAGAACACGAACTTGCCGCTGGTCGTGTCGACCTGGCCGCCGCCGAAGTTGACCGCGTACAGGCCCTTCTTCACCGAGCGGATGATCTCCTCCGGATCGTGCGGCCCGGCCAGCATGTAGGTGTTGGTCATCCGCGGCAGCGTCGTGTGCGCGAACGACTCGCGCCGGCCGTTGCCGGTCGGTGCCACGCCCATCAGCCGCGCGTTGAGGCGGTCCTGCATGTAGCCCTTCAGCACGCCCTTCTCGATCAGCGTCGTGCACTGCGTCGGCGTGCCCTCGTCGTCGATGTTGAGCGAGCCGCGCCGGCGCGCAAGCGTGCCGTCGTCGACGACCGTGCAGAGCGTGCTCGCGACGGTCTCGCCGATCCGGCCGGCGAACGCCGACGTGCCCTTGCGGTTGAAGTCGCCCTCGAGCGGGTGGCCGACCGCCTCGTGCAGCATCACGCCCGGCCAGCCGCCGGCGAGCACGACCGTCATGGTGCCTGCGGGCGTCGGCACGGCCTCGAGGTTGACGCTCGCGGCGTGCACGGCCTGTCGCGGCAGGTCGCGGGCCTCGGGCTGGGCGAGCAGCTCGGCGGTCGAGTAGCGCCCGCCCATACCGGCGTAGCCCTGCTCGCGGCGCGCACCGCTCTCCATGATCACGCTCACGTTCAGCCGCACCAGCGGCCGCACGTCGGCCGCCAGCACGCCGGCCGAGTTCGCGACCAGGATGACCTCGTAGACGCCGGTCAGGCTCGCCATGACCTGTTTGACCCGGCCGTCGAGTTGCCGCGCCGCGCGATCGAGCGCGAGCAGGAACGACACCTTGTCGGCGTCGGCCACGGTCACCAGCGGATCGCCCGGCAGGTACAGCCGGTGACCGGTGACCGGCTGCGCGATGCGCACGCCGGTCGTGCCGCCGTGGCGGGCGATCGCGCGCGCGGCGCGGGCCGCCTCCTGCAGCGCCGGCAGCGCGATCTCGCCCGAGTAGGCGAAGCCGGTGCGCTCGCCGGCCATGGCGCGCACGCCGACGCCGTGGTCGATGCTGTGCGAGCCCTCCTTGACGATGCCGTCCTCGAGCGCCCAGCTCTCCTCGCGGGCCAGCTGGAAGTAGAGCTCGGCCTCGTCGAGCGCGTGCTCGTGCAGGAGCGCGAGCACGCGCTCGAGCGCGGCGATGTCGAGGCCCGCAGGGGCCAGGATCAGGCTGCCCGCGAGCGCGAGCGGATCGGTGTCCTTGAGAACGGCGGCCATGGTCTCCTTCGCGCTCAGCAGCCGAGCACGCGGTTGGCGAGCGCCGGGAATTCGGCGCGGGTCGCGGCGATCGCCGCGCGGTCGATGGTCGCGGTGATGATGCCGGTGCCGCGCGGCAGGCGCGTCAGCACGCGGCCCCACCAGTCGATGATCAGGCTGTCCCCGTAGGTCTCGCGGCCGTTCGGGTGCACGCCCGACTGCGCTGCGGCGACCACGCAGCAGAGGTTCTCGACCGCGCGGGCGCGCAACAGCGTCTCCCAGTGGGCGCGGCCGGTCGGCACCGTGAACGCCGACGGCACCGTCAGGATCTCGGCGCCGGCGGCCGACAGGCGCCGGTAGAGCTCCGGGAAGCGGATGTCGTAGCACACGGAGAGCCCGACCCGGCCGGCCGGCGTGTCCAGCACCACGACCTCGCGGCCCGGTGCCACGTGCGCGCTCTCGCGGTAGCTCTCGCCGGGCTTGCCCGGCACGTCGACGTCGAAGAGGTGGATCTTGTCGTAGCGCGCCCGGCAGCGGCCATCGGCGTCGTAGCACAGGCAGCTGTTGGTCACGCGGCCGTCCGCCGCGTCGCTCGCGAGCGGCAGCGTGCCGCCGATGATCCAGAGCTTGTGGCGGCTCGCGGCCGCGGCCAGGAAGTCCTGCGTCGGGCCCGCGCCGAAGCTCTCGGCCGCGGCACGCTTGTCGGCATCCTGCCGGCCGATGCAATTGAAGTTCTCGGGCAGCAGCACGACCGCGGCGCCGGCGCCGGCGGCCGCGTCCAGCAGCGCGCTCGCGGCCGCGAGGTTGGCGGCGACGTCGGGGCCCGAAGTCATCTGCACGGCGGCGAAGCTGGTCACGCGCTGCTCCTCACTGCGGGGCGGTCTCACCGACACTCTGGTTCGCCTCGCGCGCCCGGCCGGCATCGATGCGCTCGACCTTGGGCGCATCCCAGCTGCCGGTGATGCGATAGTAGCCGCGCGCGAAGCCGGACAGTGGCTCCTTGAACACCGTCGAGAACAAGAGCAGCGCCGCCCCGACCGCCGGACCGCCGGCGAGCGCGCCCGCCGCCGCGAGCGGCCCGCCTAAATGGCCGGTCACCTTCGCGGTCTGGTCGTAGTCGTGCGCCCGGAAGCCGGTGCGGCCGATGATCCCGATCTCGGCCGCTGGCCCCTTCAGCACCAGGTTGCTCGTGTAGGCATTGCCGTCCCTGAAGTCGAAGTCGCCCCGGATCGAGTCGAACGCGAAGCCCTTGTCGGTCAGATCGCTGAAATCGAGCGTCAGGCGCCGCGGCAGCGCCGAGAGCGACATGAGCCCGAGCACGCGGCCGGCGCCCGGATCGACCGTCGTCAGCTGGCCCTTCTCGACTTCCATCTTGACCGAGCCCGACATGCGTCCGACCAGGTCGCCGTCGATGCCGCCCGGCCAGTGCAGCTCGCCGCTCGCGTGGCCGGCGCGCCCGGTCAGCGACGGCGCGAAACCCCACGCCGACAGCGAGTCGCGCAGGTCCGTGCTCGAGAGGCTGAACTCGAGCGCGGCCGTCTGGCCGCCCGCGCCGCCGCGCCAGCTGCCGGTGGCCGAAGCCTCGAACGAGTGACCCTTCAGCGTCGCGCGCTCGAGCGCCAGGCCGTGTTCGATACGCGTCACGTCGGCCTCGAGCGAACCGAAGTGCCGCTGCTGGATCTCGAGGCTCTGCACGCGGATTGCAAGGGCCGGCTGCTCGCCGGGGTCGGTCGGCTGCGCGGCGGCCCCGCCGCCGGCAGGCGTGTCGCGCTCGCCGAGCACCAGCCGCTCCAGGTCGATCGAGATCGGCGCGCTGCCCGGCAGCGACCACGGCACGACGACCGCGCCCTTCGCCGCGGGCCCGTCGACGTCGGCGTGCCACGCGTGGTCGCGGCTCTCGAGCGCGACGGTCAGCTCCGCGAAGTGATAGCCGAAGAGCGCGAAGCGGTCGACCGCGACCGTACCGCCGCGCAGGTAGTCGCTGACGCCGCGGCTCCCGCCCTCCGACAGCTGCAGCGCGAGCCAGGCCGACAGGTCGCAGTCCGCGATCCGCCCCTCGAGCCACAGGCCGCGGTCGTCGCGCAGCTGCGGCACGCCGCCGCCGAAGCGCAGCGTGCCGCGCGCGAGCCGCCAGCCGCTGTCCGCCGGCCGCAGGTCGAACACGCCCGCGTCGCGGCCGAGCTGCACGCGTGCGACGATCGCTGCCGGCCGGACCGCCTCGCGCCGCCGGAACGGCGGCGGCAGCGGCGCCGCGCCCGCAAGCAGGCCCGGATCCACGGTCACATCGGCGCGCAGGGCGCGCGTATCCTCCGCGGCCTTCTGGAGCGGCGCCGGCAGCCCGACCTCGAGGCCGCCGAGGCTCGCCTCGGCACGCACGGTCGCCGGCAGCCAGCGGAACTCCCACTCGTTGACCTGCGGGCGCGTGTCGCGCGCCGCGTCCTCGAGCACCGGCTCCGACTCCGGCCGCCACTCGAGGCGCGGCAGCCGTGCCACCGCCTTCCAGTCGAACGCGCCGTGCAGCCAGGCGTTCTTGGTGATGCCGACGAGCGGCTGCAGGTGCTCGGCGGTGGCGCGGCCCTGCGCCTCGAGGACCAGCACGCGGTCACCGGGCTTCCCCGTCGAGCCTGCGATCGTGCGCGCGCGGATGCGGGCTGGACCGCCGAGCACCGTCGCCGTCAGCTGCGGCGCGTTAAGCTCGCGGTCGTGCAGCGTGAACGCGCCGGCGATGTCGGTGATCTCGTCGTCGAGGCCGGGCAGGCGCGCACGCACGCCCTCGAGCCGGCCGTCGATGTCGATGGTGCGGGCGGCGAAGTTGCGGATCGGGAAGTCGAGCGCGACCTGCGTCGCCAGCGGACCCTGGCCGTGCACCCCCATGAAGAACTCGCCGAGCCGCGGCCCGACCGGGGACGACTGCAGGAACGCGAGCGCGTCCCGGGCGTCGCCCTGCGCGTGCGCGCTCGCGGTCAGCTCGGCCTCGAGGAAGTCCGCCATCCGCACCTCGGCGCCGCTGATCGCGAGGCCAGCGATTTGCGCGCTCTTGGCACGCGCACTGAAGCCCTCGTTCCTGAACTCCGCATCGCCGTTCGCACTCTCGATGTCGGCGAAGCCGTCCTGGTAATGCAGGCGTATGCCCTCGAACGGCAGGCGCACGCGGAACAGCCCGCCGCCGTCGCGGAACGGGAAGCGGCGGGTCTCGCCGACGAACTCGAGATGCGCCTCGGGGATGCGGCCGGCGATGAACGCGTGGTCGAGCCAGTCGACGGTGCGTGGCGGCAGCAGCTTCGCGGGCAGGTACTTGGGCGCGCTGCTGACGTCGGCGACCGCGACCTGCAGGTCGAGCACCAGGCGCGGCGACAGCTCCGCGTCCGCCGGCAGCCACAGGTGCGCCGCGCCGCCCGCCCGGCCGTCGCGCCCGTGGATCTCGAGGCCGCTGGCCGCCAGCCGCCAGCCATCGGGCTGCCACCAGTAGTCGACCTGTGCCCCGAGCGCGTCGGCTTCGACCGGCGCTCGCAGCACCTCCGGCAGCTCGACCACGACGTGCCGCGAGCGCAGGCGCAGGCGGCCACCGGCGCCCGTGGCGACCAGATCGCCGTCGATGCTCGCGAAGCCCGGCACCGCACGCCAGGCGCCGAGGCCGAGCCCGGTGAAGCGCAGCCCGCCGTTGACCTGCCATTCGCCGGGGCGGGTGCCGCGCAGGGCCCGCAGGTCGACGACCGTCAGCGCACCGCGCGGCGCGAGCACGGTGCCGGCCTCGCGCACCGGGCCCTCCGGCAGCAGCGGCACCAGCGCTGCGAGCGCGTCGAGGCGGATCGCCGGCGAGCGCAGCGCCGCGCCAGCGAGCCCGGACTCGGGCCAGTCGAGCGCGAAGTCGAACTCGCCGCGGTGCCAGGCGTCGTGGCCGGGGTCGATCGTCAGGTCTCGGCCGCTGGCCCGCCAGCCGCCGGCGTCGCGCACGACGCTCAGCACTCCGCTGATCGCCGGCAGCGAGGCGCGGCTGCGGCCGGGCACCGCCGCGGTCACGACGTCCTGCAGGTCGAGGCGCACATCGGCGCGCGCCAGCGTCGCGCCACGGCCGGCGGCGGTGGCGCTCAGGTCGCCGTGGCCGCCGGACGGCAGCCACGGCCACTGTGGCAGGAGCGCGGTCCAGCCGGCGATCGAGGCGCGCTGCAGCACGACCTCGGCCTGCCAGTCGAGCGCGTCGACAGCGCCCAGGTCGCCGCGCAGCCTGAGATCCAGGTCGAGGTGCGCGCCGAGCGCGTCCGGCAGCCGCACGCGCCCGTTGAGCCTGAGCTCGTGCTCGTCCCGCTCGAGGTCCGAGGACACGCGGTCGATGCGCCAGGGCGGGGCGTCGCCGCGCAGGTCCTGCACCGTCACGGTCGCGTCCTCGATGCGCAGGTGGCCGACCGGCAGCTGCTCGAGCGTCAGGTGGGCGCCGGCATTGGCACCCTGGCCGCGCAGCTCGATGCCGTCCTTCGTCAGGTAGACGTAGACCTGCGGCTCGTCGAGCACGACCCGCGCCGAGGCGAGCCGGCCGCTGAAGAGCGCGCGCCACAGGTCGAAGCCGACGCGCCCGGCGCGTGCGCTCAGCAGCGCATCGTGCTGGCCCGGCACCATGACCCGCGCCTCGCTGAACACGAGCTCCGGGCCATCGAGCCCGAGGCGCGCGTCGAGCTTCGCGAACGAGAACTCGAGCCCGGTCAGGCGCGCGACGCGGGCGACGATCCGGGGTGCGACCTCGGGCGAGTGCTCGAGCCAGAGCCGGAACGAACCGACGGCGATCGCCAGCAGCACGACGATCGTGCCGACGGTCGCGGCGCTCCACTTCCAGATCCGGCGGGCGCGCGTCACCGGGCCACCCTACAGCAGCACGACGTCGTACTGGTCGTGCGCATAAAGCGCCTCGGTCTGCAGCCGGATCGGCTTGCCGATGCCGACCTCGAGTTCGCCGAGGGCCGCCGATTCCTCGTCGAGCAGGAGCTCGATGACGTCCTGGTGCGCCAGCACCATCAGGCCCTGCACCTCGAACTGCCGCGACTGCCGGAGCAGCTCGCGGAAGATCTCGTAGGCGACCGTCTCCGCCGTCTTCACGTAGCGGCGGCCCTCGCAGGCCGGGCACGGCCGGCACAGCAGGTGCTCGAGGCTCTCGCGGGTGCGCTTGCGCGTCATCTCGACGAGCCCGAGCGGCGACACCGAGGAGATGTGGCTGCGGGCGTGGTCGGTGGCGAGGCTCTTCTCGAGCGCCTGCAGCACCTGGCGACGGTGGTCCTCGTCGCGCATGTCGATGAAGTCGATGATGATGATGCCGCCGAGGTTGCGGAGCCGGAGCTGGCGTGCAATGGCGACCGCGGCCTCCAGGTTGGTGCGGAAGATCGTGTCCTCGAGGTTGCGGTGGCCGACGAACGCGCCGGTGTTGACGTCGATCGTCGTCATCGCCTCGGTCTGGTCGATGATCAGGTAGCCGCCGGACTTCAGCGGCACCTTGCGGTCGAGCGCCTTCTGGATCTCGTCCTCGACGCCGTAGAGATCGAAGATCGGCCGGCTGCCGCTGTAGAGCTCGACCTTGCGGCTGCTCTCGGGCATGAAGGTGCCGGCGAAGGCGAGCATGCGCTCGTGCGCCGCCGGCGCATCCACCAGCACGCGCTCGACGCCCTGGCCGAGCAGGTCGCGCAGCATGCGCACGTGCAGCGGCAGGTCCTCGTGGATCAGCTGGCCGGCCGGCGCGTGGAAGCCCGCTTCGCTGACCACCTCCCAGAGCCGCTGCAGGAACAGCATGTCGGCGCGCAGCGCCTCGGGCGCAGCGCCCTCGGCGACGGTACGCACGATGTAGCCGCCGGGCCGCGCCGGCGGCATGAACGACTCGACCAGTGCCCGCAGGCGGCTGCGCTCGCTCTCGTCCTCGATGCGCGCCGAGACGCCGGTGCCACGGCCGTGCGGCATGTAGACCAGGAACCGCGACGGCAGCGCGATGAATGTCGTCAGGCGCGCGCCCTTGGTGCCGAGCGGGTCCTTGACCACCTGCACCATCAGCTCGTCGCCCTCGTTGACGGCGGCGCGGATGTCCTCGGCGTGCGGCGGCGCGAGCTCGGCCTCGACGTCCTCGGGACGGGCGATGTCGGAGACATGCAGGAAGGCCGTGCGCTCGAGGCAGACGTCGATGAAGGCCGCCTGCATGCCGGGCAGCACCCGCGATACCCGCCCCTTGTAGATGTTGCTGGTGATGCCGCGGCGGTTGGCGCGCTCGATGTAGACCTCGTGCAGCACGCCGTTCTCGAGGAAGGCGGCACGGCTCTCCCGCGGCGTCACGTTGACCAGGATCTCGGCCGTCACGCGGCCACCTCCGTGTTCCATGTCGCCACGCCGTGGCGCGCGAGCAGCGCCGCGGTCTCGGCGAGCGGCAGTCCCATGACGCCCGAGTAGCTGCCGTGCAGGCGGGAAATGAGCGTCGCGCCCAGCCCCTGGATCGCGTAGCCGCCGGCCTTGCCGCAGGGCTCGCCGGTCGCCCAGTAGCGCTCGCCCTCGCCCGGCGCGAGCGGCCGCATCGTGACCTCGCTGACCGACAGCAGGCCGTGCTCGCCGGCGGCCGAACGGACCGTGACCGCGGTCAGCACCCGGTGGGTGCGGCCCGCGAGCGCGTTCAGCATGCGCAGGCAGTCCTTGAGATCGGCAGGCTTGCCGAAGAGTTCCCGGCCGAGCACCACCGCGGTGTCGGCGGCGAGCACCGGGCGGCTCGGGTCGGTGCGCCAGCCG
The DNA here is from genome assembly GCA_025351005.1 of Pseudomonadota bacterium. GTDB lineage: Bacteria > Pseudomonadota > Gammaproteobacteria > Steroidobacterales > Steroidobacteraceae > CAIKZZ01. Next base: position 42,040 of record JANXWS010000090.1, read on the forward strand.
ACGGCCGCCTTGGCGGCGGCGAGCCGCCGCGTGTAGGCCGCCGCGGGCTCGCCGGCGAGCCGCGCCTCGTCGATGTCGGCCGGCCGCACCACGTGCGGCACGCCGATCTGGTCGAGCAGCAGCGTGCGGCGCGCGGACGCGGAGGCAAGCGTGACTGCGGGCTGCGACATCGCGGTTACCGGGGCGCCGGATGCGCCGTTGGGGGGATCGCCAAGCATAGCTTGGCCGTACCGCCGCGGGCAGGTAATACGCCACGAATTCCGGAACTTACGCGGCGGGCGGGCCGCGCCGGCCCGGGTCACTCGCGGTGGTACGGGTGGCCTTTCAGCAGGGCCTGGACGCGGTACAGCTGCTCCGCCACGAGCACCCGGACCAGGCCGTGGGGCAGCGTCAGCGGCGACAGCGACAGCCGCTCGTCCGCCCGCGCGAGACAGCCGGGCGCGAGCCCGTCCGGCCCGCCCACCAGCAGCGCGAGCTCGCGCCCGTCCCGGAGCCTCCCCGCCCACCAGCGCGCGAGCGCCGCGGTGTCGTAGCGCTGCCCACCAACGTCGAGCGCCACCACCCAGGCGCGCGATCCGAGCGCCGCGAGCATCCGCTCCCCCTCGCGCTCGACCGCCCGCCCGCGGGCGCCGTGCGCGGTGCCGCGCGCGAGCGGGATCTCGACGAGCTCGAGCGGCGACTCGGGCGGCATGCGACGGGAATATTCACTGACACCCGCGCCGATCCAGGCGGGCAGGCGCGTGCCGACGGCGATCAGTCGGACGCGCATCGCCGCGCCCGCCGCTCAGGTCGTGGCGGCGCGCAGCGCGCCCACGTCCCACAGCTTCTCGAGCGAGTAGTACTCCCGCACCCGCGGCAGCATCACGTGCACGATCACGTCCTGCAGGTCGACGAGCACCCACTCGCCCTCGCGCAGGCCCTCGACGCCGAGCGAGCGAAAGCCCGCCGCGCGCGCGCGGTCGAGCACCTGGCCGGCGAGCGACTTGACGTGCCGGTCGGAGGTGCCGGAGGCGATCACGATGGTGTCGGTGACGTCGGTCAGTTCGCGGACGTCGAGCACCGTGACGTTCTGGGCCTTCATGTCGTCGAGCGCGGCACTGACGACCGCGCCGAGTCCGGAAGGGGCCGCCGGGCGGGGCCGGGCGGGCCGCACGGCCGGCGCGCGCGCGGCCCTGCGGGGAGTCTTGCGGGCGGCTTTCTTGACGGTCATCCCCTTGCCACTTCCTTCCGGGCGTAGCAGCCCGATTCGAGGAGGATACGCCGCACGCCTTCCGGCATCAGGTAGCGCGGGTCGCGGCCGGCTCCGATCAGCGCGCGCAGGTCGGTTGAGGAGATCTCGAGCTGGGTCACCGCGTGTATGAATATCCGCCCCGCCGGCGCCTCGTGCAGGTCGCCGACGGTGCCCGTGCCGTGGTCGACCAGCATCTCGCCGAGCGGGCCCATCGACGGTGCGCGCCAGCCCGGGCGATGCGCGACCACGAGGTGCGCGAGCGAGAGCAGGTCGCGCCACTGGTGCCAGCTCGGCAGGCCGAGGAACGCGTCCATGCCGACGATCAGGCACAGCGGCCGCGCCGGGAACTCGGCGCGCAGCTCCGCGAGCGTCTCGACCGAGTAGGAGGGACCGCTCTTCCGCATCTCGCGGTCGTCGACCGTGAAGCCCGGCTGGCCCTCGGTCGCGACCCGCACCATCTCGAGCCTGAGTTCGTTGCTGGCGACGGTGGGGTCGCGGTGCGGCGGGTTGCCGGCCGGCATGAACCGCATCTCCGGCAGGTGCAGGGCCTGCACCAGCTCGAAGGCCGTGCGCAGGTGGCCGTAGTGGATCGGGTCGAAGGTACCCCCGAAGATACCCATCGGCCCGCTGACCGCGGCGCCCGCCCGGGGCGGAGCGCTACTGCGCGACGTCGACATCGACCCTCACCCTGCCCGAATACCGCGCGCGATGCAAAGATCGGTCGCGAGCCGCGCGAGCGCGGCCCAGGCCCGGTCCTTGTGCCGGCCCTTGATCACGCGATCGACACCGGCCGCGGTCGCGAGCAGCTCGAGTGCCGCATCCGGCGGCACGCGCCCGGCCGCCGCCGCGAGCAGCTCGCGCCGCCGCCGCCCGCCGCGATGGAGCCGCTTCAGCCCGCCCGACTGCGGCCCGTGCCACTGCGCGAGCGAGCGCAGTTCCTCGGCGATGCACCAGAGCACGAGCGGTGGCTCCTCGCCTTCGGCCGCGAGCCCGTCGAGGATGCGGATCGCGCGCGCCGCGTCGCCCGCGAGCAGCGCCTCGCCGAGCTGGAACACGTGGAAGCGGGTGCTCGAGGCGACCGCGTCGGCGACCGCCTCGGCGTCGATGGGGCCCGGTCCCGCGAGCAGTGCAAGCAGCTCGATCTGCTGGTGCGCGGCGACCAGGTTGCCCTCGCAGCGATCGGCGAGCAGCTGCACGGCGTCCGGGTCCGGCGCGAGGCCCGCGCGGCGCATGCGCGCGTCGATCCAGCCGGGCAGGCGCTCGGGCGCGAGCTGTTCGGCCTCGACGCAGTGGCCGTGCGCCTCGAAGGCCTTGAACCAGGCACTGCCGCGCTCGGCGTACTCGATGCGCCCGGTGATCACGAGCAGCAGCACGTCCGGGGCGGGCGCGGCGAGCGCGGCGAGCGCGGCGACGAGCGCGCGCGAGCCCTCGAGGCCGGGCTTCGGCTGCGGCATCCGCAGCTCGACGATGCGCCGTTCCGCGAACAGCGACAGCGCGTTCAGCCCCTCGCGCAGCAGCTCCCAGTCGAAGCCGCGCTCCACGAACAGCACCTCGCGCCCGAGGTAGCCCTGCGCGCGGGCGCTGGCGCGGATCGCGTCCGCCGCCTCGTCGACCAGCAGCGGCTCGTCGCCCGCCACCAGCCACGCCGGCGCGAGCGGCTGCTCGAGCGCGCGCGCAAGTGTCTCCCCGACGAGCCGCATCAGTTGCCGGCAGCGGCGCCGTGCGTGCGGCGGATGAACGCGGCCGCGTTGCGGGCGAGCGCGGCGCCGGCGGCCTCGTTCGCGTACACCATGTGGCCCGACGGATAGAGCCTGATCTCGATGTTGCGTGCGATCGACGCAGGCACCTGCAGGTGATGCAGCTCGAACACCGCCTCGAAGTACGGCGTCGCGATGTCGTAGTAGCCGCCGTGCATCTGCACCTTCAGGTTCGGGTTCTGCTTCATCGCGAGCGCCAGGTCCGGCATCACGTTGGTGGCCTGCGGCAGCGGCGCGCCAGCACCAGGTGGCTGGTGGCGGTAGTCCCAGACCTCGATCAGGTGCGTCATGTACTTGTACTGCAGCCCCTCGCCGTACTTGAGCTCGCGGCGAGCGTAGTCGTTGAACGCGGCCACGAACGGCGAGGCGATCGCCGCCATCTGCGGGTCGTAGTCGGCCTCCTTGGCGAGCGGGTCGATGGTCGGGCCCGTGAAGCGCGCGTCCAGCCGCCCGGCGGTCGTCTCGGCGCCGAGTACGTGCTGCTCGAACACCCCGCCCGTGATGCGCAGGTCCGCGCGGTCGATGTAGTCGGCCGCGAGCCCGGTGTAGGCATGCAGCCGCGCAACCACCGCGGCGCGCGCCTCGGGCGCGAGCCGGTCGCCGGCCAGGAGCGCGGTCATGTAGTCGCCGAGCGCGAACTGCTCGACCTCGGCGAGGAACGGCTCGAGCGCCGCGGGCATGCTCGGCAGCTTCTTGTGGTACCAGGCGGTCGCCGCATAGGTCGGCAGCGCGAGCGCGTAGGCCTGGTCGACGCCCGGGTTGGCGTCGACCCGGTCGACGCTGTTGTCGAACGACAGGATCTGCGACAGCAGCATGACGCCGTTCAGATCGAGCCCCTTCTCCTGCTGCAGCACGAGCGCCAGCGTCGCTGCGCGGGTCGTGCCGTAGCTCTCGCCGAACAGGTACTTCGGCGAGTTCCAGCGGCCGTGGCGCGACAGGAACTCGCTGATGAAGTTCGCAAACGCACGCGCATCGCCGTCGACGCTGAAGAACGCCTTGTCCTTGTCGGCGCCGCGCACGTGCCCGAAGCCCGTGCCCGGCGCGTCGATGAACACGAGGTCGGTCTCGGGCAGGAGCGTGTTGGCATTGTCGATGATGCGGTAGGGCGCCGCCGGGCCGTGCTCGCCGTCGACGATCGCGACACGCTTCGGCCCGAAGGCGCCCATGTGCAGCCAGATCGTCGAGGAGCCGGGGCCGCCGTTGAACACGAACGTGATCGGCCGCTGCGGCTCCGCGCTCGCGCCCAGGAAGTAGGCAGCGTAGGACATCGCCGCGAGCGTCGGCTGCGGCGGCGGGCCCTTGTCGGCGGGCGGCGGCGGCTCCTCGTCGAGCGGGTCCTTGACGTGCACCACCAGCAGTCCCGCCTCGGCCTGGTAGCCGAGCACCCGGCCGCCGACCGTGATCGAGCCGGACGTGCGGCTGACCTCGTCCTTGAGCTCCTTCAGTGCCGCCTTGTCATCGGCAGGCGCCTCGGCCTGCTTCTGCGCCTTGGGCGGCGCTTCCCTGGGCGGCGCGGCGGCACCGGTCGCGGCGGTGAGCAGGCAGGCGACGGCGGCCCAGGCGACGGTATTGCTCATCGGGTGGTCCTTCGGCAGAGCGGATCGGGGCGCAGAGTCTCACACCGGCGCCAGGGCCCCGCAAGCGACACCGCGCGCCCGGTGCGTGCGCGGGCGCTCAGTGCGGCAGCCGCGCGCGGAGGTCGGCGAGCCCGGCGCAGAGCGTCGCCGTGCCCTGCCCGATGCGCGGGCCCATGCGGTTGACGAGGTCCGGATCGAGCGTCACGACCGCGCCCCGGGCCACCGCGCGCAGCGGCGCGCCGCCCTGCCAGCGCTCCAGCCATTCGGCGCTCTCGGCGGCCGTGCCGGCCAGCACCAGCACCTCCGGGTCGCGGGCGTACACCGCCTCCTCGTCGACCGCGAACGAGCTCGACGCCTGGTCGGCGAACACGTTGTCCGCGCCGCACAGGTCGAGCATCTCGGTCGCGACGTGGCGCGCGCCGAGCGTGTAGAGCGGCCGGCTCCACACCTGGTAGAACACGCGCAGCCGCCGCTGCCCGTGGTAACGGCGCCGGAGCCGCTCGAGCTCGGCCGAGAGCGCGGCGGCCGCCGCGTGCGCGACCGGCAGCGTGCCGAGCACGACGCCGAGCCGCTCGAGCGTCGCGGGCACGTCGGCGAGCGCGTGCTGCTCGAGGCTCAGCACCGGCAGCCCGAGGCGATCGAGCAGCGCGCGCTGCGCCGCCGGCGTGCCGTCGCCCCACACCAGCACGAGGTCCGGCCGCACCGCGAGCAGACGTTCCGGATCGAGCCGGCTGACGTCGCCGATGCGCGGCACGCGGCGCGCCGCGGGCGGATAGTCGCTGGTGTCGAGCGTGCCGACGAGCCGAGCGCCGGCGCCGGCCGCGTAGACGAGCTCGGTCAGGTGCGGCGCCAGGGTCACGATCCGCGTGGGCGCGCCGGCCGCGCCCGCCGCGAGCGTGACGCACCACAGGCCGAGGGCGGCGAGCCTCGCACCCCCCATCAGTCGGTCCGTCGCGGCGGCGGCGCCGTCACGAAGCGAACGAGCTCGTCGAGCAGCGGGTCGCCGCCGCGGTACGGCCGCGCGAAGTGCCTGAGCAGCGACGCGTGCCCCTCGCCCGGCAGCAGCCGCACTTCGACCGAGACGCCCTCGGCCGCGAGCCGCGCCGCGAGCGAGGCGGCGTTGCGTGGCGCCACCTCGAGGTCGTCCTCGCCCTGCGCGAGGAACGACGGCGCGCTCGCGCGGCTGACGAAGCGGACCGGCTGCGACTCCGGGTAGCGTTCGGGCGGCCCGAAATAGTCCTCGAGCACGGGGTCGGTCAGCGGCAGGAAATCATAGGGGCCGGCGAGCCCGACAAACGCCCGCACCGGCCGGCCGCCGGCGGCGACCAGCGGCGCGGGATCGGCCGCGACCAGCGCCGCGAGCTGCGCGCCGGCGGAGTGACCCATCACCAGCACGCGCGCCGGGTCCGCGCCGAGGCGGGCGGCCTCGCGCTCGGCCCAGGCGACGGCGTGCACGGCGTCGTCGAGCGCGCCGGCGAGGCGCACCTGCGGGTAGAGCCGGTAGTTCGGCAGCACCGCGACGATGCCGCGCTCGGCGAGCGCGGCGCCGACGAAGCGGTACAGGTCCTTCGAGCCCGAGCTCCAGCTGCCGCCGTGCAGGAACACGACGAGCGCGCGCCCCTCGGGCGGCGCCGGTGCGCGGGGCACGTAGACGTCGAGGCGTTGCCTCTTCAGCGTGCCGTAGGCGAGGTCGGCCTCGCGCGTGATCTTATCGTTGCCGAGCTCGGCGCCGCTCGCGACGGCGAGCTTCAGCGTCGCGCAGCCGGCCTGCGACAGCGCGCACAGGAGCGCCGCACAGGCGGCGACGCGCCTCACGCGCGCGCCCGGCCGGTCGCCCGCCCGCGGTCGTCCAGCAGCCCGTGGCGACACAGCCAGGCGCGCGGCGCGTCTGCCTCGTCCCGGTACCACGCGGCGGTCGAGCCGAGCCGGAACGTGTAGCCCCAGCGGTCCATGTCCGCCATCAGCCGTGTCGCGCAGCCGAGCCGCCCGGCGAGCACGAGCTGCAGGCAGCAGACCGCGTTCTCCTCGTCGAAGTCGCCGCCGGCGTCGCGCTCGAGGCGGGCGCGCCGCGCGCCGTCCATGCAGAGCACGTGCGCCGCCTCGTGCAGCAGCGAGTGCAGCGGCGTGTCGGGTCGTGCCCAGACGCGCCCGCCCGACAGGCCCGCCTCGGGCTCGCCCCAGTAGCTGCCGGGGATGGCGGCATCGGCCGCCACGTAGGCGAGCGCGAGCCCGAACTCGCCGAGCAGCGCGGTCGTGCCCGGCAGCAGGCCGTCCCCGAGCCTGAGCACGTCGGTGGCCTGCCCGGGCGCACCCGGCCACGCCGCGCGGTTCGTCATGGCGGCAGCGCGGCCAGCCTGCGCAGCACGAGCGCGGCGATCTCGCGGGCGAGCGAGCCGCGGATGAGCAGCTGCTCGTGCTCCTTGGCGAGCACGGCCGTCTCGTCGAAGCTGTAGCCCTGCGTCCGCGTCAGGATCTGCGGCGCGATCACTTCCCTGCCGCCGATCCGCACCCGGTAGCGCACCGTGTAGTAGACCTCGTACTCGGTCGGCGTGTTGCTGGCCGACACCGACAGCACCCGCTGGCCGCTGTCGTCGGTCAGCACCTCGACCTCCGCGGTCGCCTCGCTGCCGCCACCGACCACACGGCTGCCGGAAGCAGCGAGCGCGTCGGCGAGCGCGCCGTGGAAGTCCGTGTAGCGGTCGCCGCCGAGCACGGTGGTCGCGAACGCCGGCGACAGCTTCGCCACCCCCTGCAGGTGGAAGCCGCATCCGGCAAGCGCCGCGGCCAGCGCCACCGGTGCCAGCAGCCGCTTCATCCGGCGACCACGTTGACGAGCTTGCCGCGCACGACCACGACCCTGCGGACGGCGAGGCTGCCGACGAAGCGCCGCACGTTCAGGTCGGCGAGCGCGGCCTCTCGCACCAGCGCCTCGTCCGCGTCGACCGGCACGCTGATGTGGCCACGCAGCTTGCCGTTGACCTGCACGACGAGCAGGACCGCGTCCTGGCGGAGCGCCAGCGCGTCCACCGCCGGCCACGGCTCGTCGACGACGGCGCGCTCGTGGCCGAGCGCCTGCCACAGCGCGTGGCTGATGTGCGGCACGAGCGGCGCCAGCATCAGCACCGCGAGCTCGAGCGCCTCGTGCACCACCGCGTGCCCGGCAGGCGTCGCGGGCGCATGGCGGCCGACCGCGTTCAGCAGCTCCATCACCGCCGCGACCGCGGTGTTGAAGGTGCGCCGGCGGCCGTAGTCGTCGCCGACCTTGGCGAGCGTCTGGTGCGCGAGGCGCCGGAGCTCGCGGTCGGCAGCGTCGAGGGCCGCGGGCTCGAGCGGCGGGTGGTCGGGTCCGGTGACGTGTACGTGCACCACCTTCCAGAGCCGCCGCAGGAACCGGAACGCGCCCTCGGCGCCCTCGTCCGACCAGTCGAGCGAGAGCTCGGGCGGTGCCGCGAACATCATGAAGAGCCGCGCCGTGTCGGCGCCGTAGCGGTCGATGATCGCCTGCGGGTCGACGCCGTTCTGCTTCGACTTCGACATCGTGCCGATGCCGCCGCTCTCGACGGCGAGGCCATCGCTCTTCAGCCGCGCGCCGACCGGCGTGCCGCGCGCATCGGTCTCGAGCAGCACGTCCGCCGGGCTGTAGTAGACGATGCGGCCGGAGGCGGGCTTGCGGAAATAAATCGCGTTCCTGACCATGCCCTGCGTCAGCAGGTTCGCGAACGGCTCACCGAGCGCGACCAGTCCCAGGTCGCGCATGACCTTGGTCCAGAAGCGCGAGTACAGCAGGTGCAGGATCGCGTGCTCGATGCCGCCGATGTACTGGTCGACCGGCAGCCAGTAGCCGACGCGCGCGTCGACCATCGAGGCGTCGTTGCCGGCCGAGGCGTAGCGCAGGAAGTACCACGACGAGTCGACGAACGTGTCCATCGTGTCGGTCTCGCGGCGCGCCGGCCGGCCGCAGCGCGGGCAGGCGCAGTCGACGAACGAGTGCAGCCGCGCGAGCGGGTTGCCGCTGCCGTCCGGCACCAGCTCCTCCGGCAGCACCACCGGCAGGTCCGCGTCCGGTACCGGCACGGCGCCGCAGCCGGCGCAGTGGATGATCGGGATCGGGCAGCCCCAGTAGCGCTGCCGCGAGATGCCCCAGTCCCGCAGCCGCCACTGCACCTGGCGTCCGCCGTGGCCGGCGGCCTCGAGGTCGGCGGCGATCGCCTGCACCGCCGCCTCGTGGCCGAGGCCGTCGTAGCGGCCGGAGGCGATGCAGCGGCCGTGGTCGGCGTACCACGGCTGCCAGGCATCGCTCGCGTACGGGCGCGCGTCGACGTCGATGACCTGGCGGATCGGCAGGCCGTAGCGCTGCGCGAACGCGAAGTCGCGCTCGTCGTGGCCGGGCACGCCCATCACCGCGCCCTCGCCGTAGGCCATCAGCACGTAGTTGCCGACCCACACGGGCAGCGCTCTGCCGGAGAGCGGGTGCAGGACCGTGAGCCCGGTCGGCATGCCCTTCTTGTCCTGGGTCGCCTGCTCGGCCTCGGTGCCGCTGCAGCGCTCGCACTCGGCGACGAACGCCGCGAGCGCGGGGTCGCTCGCCGCCGCGTGCCGGGCGAGCGGGTGCCCGGCCGCGACCGCGACGAAGGTGACGCCGAAGAGCGTGTCGGCGCGGGTCGTGAAGACGCGCAGTTCCTCGCGCCGGCCGTCGAGCTCGTAGGGAAAGCCGATGGTGACGCCTTCGGTGCGCCCGATCCAGTTGGCCTGCATCGTGCGCACGCGCTCGGGCCAGCCCTCGAGCGCGGCGAGCGCGCCGAGCAGCTCCTCGGCGTAGCGCGTGATGCCGAGGTAGTACATCGGGATCTCGCGCTTCTCGACGAGTGCGCCGGTGCGCCAGCCGCGCCCGTCGATGACCTGCTCGTTCGCGAGCACGGTGCGGTCGACCGGATCCCAGTTGACGGTGCCGGTTTTCTGGTAGGCGATGCCCCGCTCGAGCATGCGCAGGAACAGCCATTGGTTCCAGCGGTAGTACTCGGGCCGGCAGGTCGTGACCTCGCGATCCCAGTCGAGCCCGCAGCCGAGCGATCGCAGCTGGCGGCGCATCATGCTGATGTTGTCGTAGGTCCAGCGCGCCGGCGGCACGCCGTTCGCGATCGCCGCGTTCTCGGCCGGCAGGCCGAACGCGTCCCAGCCCATCGGCTGCAGCACGTTCCTGCCCTGCATCCGCATGTAGCGCGAGATGGCGTCGCCGATCGTGTAGTTGCGGACGTGGCCCATGTGCAGCCGCCCGCTCGGGTACGGGAACATGCTCAGGCAGTAGTACTTGGCGCGCGCCGGGTCCTCGACCGCGCGGAACGTGCCGGCCTGCTCCCAATGGCGCTGCGCCGCGGCTTCGATGGCGGCCGGTTCGTAGTGGTCTTGCATCGGCGGGGCTCGGGACGGCCGCCAAGGATACCGGAACGGTCCCGGGTCCGGGATGCGGGCCGGCTCAGCCGGCGACCGCGCGGATGGCAACCGCCAGGCGCTCCACCTGCGCCTCGGGGAGCCCGGCGATGTTGATGCGACTGTCGGGCGCCGCGTAGACGTGGTGGGTCGCGGCGAGCGCGGCGACCGCGTCGGGCGGAATCCCCAGCAGCGAGAACATTCCGAGCTGGCCCGCGATGAAGCCGAAGCGCCCGCCGCCGGGCCCGGCGCCGAGCGCCGCGGCCAGCCGCAGCCTGAGCGTTGCGATCCGCAGCCGCATCGCCTCGAGCTCGGCGCGCCACTCGGCCGCGAGCGCCGGGTCGGCGGCGATCGCGACCACGATCGCCGCGCCGTGGTCGGGCGGCATCGAGTACATGCGTCGCGCCAGCGCCTGCAGGTGGCTCATGACGATCGCGGCCTGGGCCGCGTTCGCGGTCACGGCGATCACGGCGCCGACCCGCTCCCGGTACAGGCCGAAGTTCTTGGAGCAGGAGACGGCGACCAGCACCTCCGGCAGCCGCTCGGCGAGCAGGCGCACCGGCCAGGCATCCAGCTCGAGTCCGCGACCGAGGCCCTGGTAGGCGAGGTCGACGAGCGGCACGAGCCCGCGCCGCCCGCAGAGCGCGGCCAGCGAGCGCCACTGGTCGGCGTCCAGGTCGGCGCCGGTCGGGTTGTGGCAGCAGGCGTGCACGACGACGATCGTGCCGGCCGGCAGCCGCTCGAGCGCCTCCTGCATCGCGTCCGGCAGCAGCGTGCCGCTCGCGGCGTCGTAGTACGGGTAGCTGTCGAGGTCGAGGCCGGCGCCGCCGATCAGCGGCCGGTGATTGGCCCAGGTCGGCTCGCTGACGACGACCCGGGCGCCGTGGCGCGTGCGCAGGACGAGGTCGGCCGCGAGCCTGAGCGCGCCGCAGCCGCCCGGCGTCTGCAGCGTCGTCACGCGGCCCGCGGCCCGCGCCGGGTGCCCGGGGCCGAGCACCAGCTCCTCGATGAAGGCCGCGAACGCGCGGTTGCCGCCGGCGCCGACGTAGCTCTTGGTGGTCTCGGTGGCGAGCAGCTGGCGCTCTGCGGCACGCACGGCGGCCATCACCGGCGTGCGGCCCAGTTCGTCGCGATAGACGCCGACGCCGAGGTCAAGCTTGGCGGGGTCGGAGTCGGCGGCGAAGGCGGCGATGATGCCGAGCAGGGCGTCCGGCGGCGTCGCCTCCAGCAGTTCGAACACTCAGAGCACCCCGCGCCGGATCTGGTCCTGCTCGATGGATTCGAACAGCGCGCGGAAGTTGCCCTCGCCGAAACCCTCGTTGCCCTTGCGCTCGATGATCTCGAAGAAGATCGGGCCGATGACATTCTTGGTGAAGATCTGCAGGAGGATGCCGGTCTCGGTGCTGCCGTCGATCAGCACCTGGCGGCGCTTGAGCTCCTGCAGGTTCTCGTGGTGGCCGGTGACCCGCGCGCCGACGCCCTCGTAGTAGGTGTCGGGTGTCTGCTGGAACTCGACGCCACGGGCGCGCAGCACGTCGACGGTGTCCTGGATCGCGCTGGAGCCGAGCGCGATGTGCTGGATGCCCTCGCCGCGGTACTCGCTCAGATACTCCTCGATCTGGCTCTTGTCGTCCTGGCTCTCGTTGATCGGGATGCGGATCTTGCCGCACGGGCTCGTCATGGCGCGCGACAGCAGACCGCTCTTCTGCCCCTCGATGTCGAAGTAGCGGATCTCGCGGAAGCCGAACAGGCGCTCGTAGAAGCCGGCCCACAGGTTCATGTTGCCGCGGCGGACGTTGTGCGTCAGGTGGTCGATCACCCTGAGGCCGGTGCGCGTGTCGCTGACGGCATCCGGCAGCGGCACGAAGTCGACGTCGTAGATGCTGTGCGGGCCGTAGCGATCGACGAGGTAGATCAGGCTGCCGCCGATGCCCTCGATGCACGGGATGTTGAGCTCCATCGGGCCCGCGGTCAGCGGGCCGGGCCGGGCGCCCAGCTGCTGGGCGCGGCGGAACGCGAACGCGGCGTCGCGGACGCGGAACGCCATCGCGCAGGCCGACGGACCGTGCGCGCGCGCGAACTGCTGGCCGAAGCTGTCGGCCTCGGCGTTGATGATGAAATTGATGTCGCCCTGGCGGTGCAGCGTGACGTTCTTGGAGCGGTGGCGGGCCACGGCCGGGAATCCCATGCGGTCGAACAGCCGGCGCAGCAGCTCCGGGTCCGGTGCCGTGTACTCGACGAACTCGAAGCCGTCGGTTCCCATCGGGTTGTCAGTCGCCATCGGCAGCCCTCCGCGCTCGAACCATGATAGCGGCGCGCTGGTGACGGCCGCACGCCCGCCGCACTGCAACAGCCCCCGTCACGGCCGTCGCCACCGGCGGCTCAGGCCCGCGGCCGCGAGCCCGAGCAGGCACAGGCCGAGCACCGGCCGGTTGCGGAGCCTCGCGTACGGTGTCAGGCCCCGGTACGGCACGACGCTGCCGCGCAGCACCTCCGCCACGAACTGGCGGCTGCGGAGCACCACGTGGCCGCGCGGGTCGATGATCGCCGAGACGCCGTTGTTGGTCGCGCGCAGCAGCCAGCGGCCGGCCTCGAGCGCCCGCATGCGGCTGATCTGCAGGTGCTGGTGCGGCGCGGTCGAGTTGCCGAACCAGGCGTCGTTGCTGACGTTGACGAGCAGCGTCGCCTCGCCGAGGGCGGCCAGCTGATCAACCGCGTAGGCATCCTCGTAACAGATCGTCGCCGCGAGTTTCTGGCCCCCGGCCGCGAGCGGCGGCTGGCCGGAATCGCCGGCCTCGAAGTCGACGTAGGCGAGGCTCTGCAGGCGCATCCAGCCGCGCACGAACGACGGCACCGGGAAGAACTCGCCGAACGGCACGAGATGGCGCTTGTAGTACCACTGCTCGTCGTCGCCGAGCGCAACGAGCCCGTTGCGGAACCGCTCGTGCGCGGCGTCGTAGCGCAGCAGCCCGAGCACGAGGTCCGAGCCCCGCGCGCGCGCGTCGGTGTAGATCGCCGCCAGGTACGGCACCGCCTCGTGATAGAGAAGCGGCAGCGCCGCCTCCGGCCAGACGATCAGCCGGCTGCCCAGCGCCTCATGGGTCAGGTCCTTGTAGACCGCGAGCGTGTGCTCGCGGTTCTCGTCCTGCCACTTCTGGTCCTGCGGGATCGCGCCCTGCACGATCGCGGCGCTGAGCGCGCGGCCCGCGGGCTCGGTCCATTGCACCTGAGCGAGCAGCGCCCCGCCGCCCCAGCAGGCGGCAACGACCGCCGGTCCCCAGCGGCGCACGGAGTCGCCCGCGAGCAGCGCCGCGATCACGCCAGCGGTGAGCGCGGTCGCGAGGCTGACGCCGTAGATGCCGAGCACGGGTGCCAGGCCCGCCAGCGGCGTGTCGATCTGGCTGTAGCCGAGGGCGAGCCACGGGAACCCGCTCAGCACCCAGCCACGCAGCCACTCCATCAGCACCCAGCCCGAGGGCAGCGCGCCGAACCAGCGCGCCGCCCCGGCGGCCGGTGCGTAGCGGCCGACCAGCCAGCCGAGCGCGGCGCTGTAGGCCCCCATGATCGCGACCAGGCCGAGCATCAGGAAGAGCGCTAGCGCGAGCGGCGCGCGGCCGAAGACGTGGATGCTGGTGTAGAGCCAGTAGGTGCCCGAGAGGAACAGGCCCGCGCCGAACGCGAAGCCGGAGAGCGCCGCGCCGCGTGGGCTCGCGCCCTGCCACAGCCACCACAGGAGCCCGAGGCAGAGCGGTGCCAGCGGCCACAGGCCGAACGGCGCGAAGCTGAGCGACTGGGCCGCACCGAGCCCGAGCGCCAGCCATGGCGCGTGGCGTCGCCAGCCGCCCGCCGTCGCGGCCCGGGGCGACTCGGCCGCGGTCACGGGCCCGCGTCCGGCGGCAGCGGGATGTCGCGCGGCGCGATCACCTTCAGCAGGTCGATGCGGCGCCGGTCGGCGCGCACGACGCGGAACTCGAAGTCCTGGATGCGCACCGCGTCGCCGCGCCGCGGCAGTCGGCCGAAGGCGTTGGCGGTGAGCCCGCCGATGGTGTCGAACTCCAGGTCGCTGAAGGCGGTGCCGAAGTAGGCGTTGAACTCGGGGATCCGCGTCAGCGCCCGCACGGCGAACTGGCGCTCCGACTCGCGCCGGATCGGGTGGTCCTCCTCGACGTCGTACTCGTCGGCGATGTCGCCGACGATCTGCTCGATCACGTCCTCGATGGTGACGAGCCCGGCGACCCCGCCGTACTCGTCGACCACGATCGCCATGTGGTGGCGGTTCTTGCGGAACTCCTTCAGCAGCACGTTCAGGCGCTTGCTCTCCGGCACGAACACGGCCGGCCGCACGACCTCGCGGATGTCGAACTCGCCGTGCGCGGGGTCGGCGTAGTAGCGCAGCAGGTCCTTGGCGAGCAGGATGCCGACGACCTGGTCGCGGTCCTCGCCGATCACCGGGAAGCGCGAGTGGCCGGACTCGACCACGACCGGGAGCAGCTTCTGCGCCTCGTCGCCGCGCCCGACCACCGTCATGTGCGAGCGCGGCACCATGATGTCGCGCGCCTGCAGCTCGCCGACCGCGAGCACGCCCTCCAGCATCTCGAGCGCGTCGGCGTCGAGGAGCCCGCGCTCGGTGGCCTCGCGCAGGTCGCCGAGCAGCTGGGCGCGGTTGCGCGGCTCGCCGGACACCTGTTGCAGCACGCGCTTCAGCCACGCGCGCCGCGGACCGGACTGGCCGTCCTCAGCCATCGCGGCGGACCCGGTACGGGTCCGCGAAGCCGAGCCGCGCGAGCACCCGTCGCTCGCGCCGCTCCATGCGCCGCGCGTCCGGCAGCCGCGCGTGGTCGTAGCCGACCAGGTGCAGCGTGCCGTGCACGACCATGTGCGCCCAGTGCTCGGCCCGGCGCTTGCGCTGCGCGCGCGCCTCGCGCGCCACGACCGCGGCGCAGATCGCGAGGTCGCCGAGCGGCGCGGGTTCGCCCGGCGCACGGCCGGCGCCGCCGGCCGGAAAGCTGAGCACGTTGGTCGGCCGGTCCAGGCCGCGATAGGTGCGGTTCAGGCGCCGGCTCTCGGTCGCCGTCACGACCCGGATCGCGAGCCCGCCGCCGGCGCGGCCGGCCGCGGCGCGCGCCCAGGCGGCGAGCCGCTCCGCCCCCGGCACCCACGGACGACGCGTGCCGAACGCGACCTCGACCGCGAGACTCACGACTGGCCCTCGGCGCGCTCGTAGGCCTGCACGATCCGCTGCACCAGCGGGTGGCGGACGACGTCGCGCGAGGTGAAGAACGTGAACGCGACGCCGGCGACGCCGTCCAGCACGGCGACCACGTGCTGCAGGCCCGAGGCGCGGTGGCCGGGCAGGTCGGTCTGCGTGACGTCGCCGGTGACGACGGCCTTGGAGCCGAAGCCGATCCGGGTCAGGAACATCTTCATCTGCTCGATGGTCGAGTTCTGCGCCTCGTCGAGGATGATGAACGCGTCGTTGAGCGTGCGGCCGCGCATGAACGCGAGCGGCGCGATCTCGATGACGTTGCGCTCGATCAGGCGCATCACCTTGTCGAAGCCCATCATCTCGTAGAGCGCGTCGTACATCGGCCGCAGGTAGGGGTCGACCTTCTGCGTCAGGTCGCCGGGCAGAAAGCCGAGCCGTTCGCCGGCCTCTACCGCCGGGCGCACCAGCACGATGCGGCGCACGCCGTCGGCCTGCAGCGCCTCGACCGCGCAGGCGACCGCGAGGTAGGTCTTGCCGGTGCCGGCCGGGCCGATGCCGAAGGTCAGGTCGGCCTGGCGGATCTGCGCCAGGTACTGGACCTGGTTGCTGCCGCGGCCGCGGATCTGGCCGCGGTTCGTGTGCACGCGCACCTCATCGTTGGCGAGCGGGCCGTCGGCGGCCGGCATGCCGGCCTCCTGGATCGCGAGGTGCACGTCGGCGGGCGCGAGGCCGTGGCCGGCGCGCGCGTACAGTTGCTCGATGATGCGGACCGCATCCGCGACCCGCTGGCCCGCGATCCGGAACCGGTTGCCGCGCCGGTGGAGGCTGACGCCGAGGCGCTCCTCGACCTGCCGCAGGTGCTCGTCGAGGGGCCCGCAGAGCGCCGCCAGGCGCTCGTTGTCCGCCGGATCGAGGGTCAGTTCGCGGTCGGGTTCCTGGGCGCTCAAGCGGCGCGACCGGCGCTCGTATCGACCGGAGCCGTGCTCCCGGTGAGCCGGCCGCGCAGCGAGTTCGCGAGTGCCTCGGTGACGGTGACATCGGCGAACCCGCCGATCAGCGCCGCGGGCCCGTCGAAGTTGAGCCAGCGGCCGCACTCGGTGCGCCCGGCGAGCTGGCGGCCGCCGCGCCGCGCGGCGCGCTCGACCAGCACGCGCGCGACCGTGCCCACGAGCGCCCGGCTGTGCTGCTGCGCCTGCGCATCGATGCGCTCTTGCAGGATCCGCAGGCGCTCTTCCTTGACGGCGAGCGGCACCTCATCCGGCAGCGACGCGGCCGGCGTGCCGGGCCGGCGACTGTAGATGAAGCTGAACGACTGGTCGAAGCCGATCGCCGCGATCAGGTCGAGCGTCGCTTCGAAGTCGCGGTCGCTCTCGCCGGGGAAGCCGACGATGAAGTCCGATGACACCGCGATCCCCGGCCGCACGGCCCGCAGGCGCCTGATCTTCTGCTTGTACTCGAGCACCGTGTAGCGGCGCTTCATCGCCGCGAGGATCCGGTCGGAGCCCGACTGCACCGGCAGGTGCAGGTGGCTGACGAGCTTCGGGATGCGGCCGTAGGCTTCCGTCAGGCGCTCGCCGAAGTCCACCGGGTGCGAGGTCGTGAAGCGGATGCGCTCGATGCCCGGAACCGTTGCGACGTGCTCGAGCAGCAGCGCCAGGTCCGCCGACTCGCCGTCCGCGAGCGGGCCGTCGTAGGCGTTGACGTTCTGGCCGAGCAGCGTCACCTCCCGCACGCCGGCGGCCGCGAGCGCCTGCACCTCGTCGAGCACCTGTGCGAATGGACGGCTGGTCTCCTCGCCGCGGGTGTAGGGCACCACGCAGAAGCTGCAGTACTTGCTGCAGCCCTCCATGATCGAGACGAACGCGGTCGCGGCCGAGGCCTGCGCGCGTGGCAGGAGGTCGAACTTCTCGTTCTCCGGAAAGCTGACGTCGACTTGCGGCCGGCCGCCCTGGCGCACGGCGTCCAGCAACGCCGGTAGGCGGTGCAGCGTCTGCGGCCCGAAGACGACGTCGACGTACGGGGCGCGCGCGAGTATGCCCTCGCCCTCCTGGCTCGCGACGCAACCGCCGACGCCGATCAGGAGTCCGGGCCGGCGTGCCTTCAGCTCCGCGTAACGGCCGAGATGCGAGTACACCTTCTCCTCGGCCTTCTCGCGCACCGAGCAGGTGTTGAGCAGCACCACATCGGCCCGCTCCGGGTCGTCGATCCGTTCCAGGCCGCACGCCTCCCGCAGCACGTCCCCCATGCGGGTGGAGTCGTACTCGTTCATCTGGCAGCCGAAGGTCTTGAGGTAGAGGTAGCCGGGCATGGAGCGCGCGCAGAGCGAAGCCGGAAGGGTACCGCTTCCGGCCCGGCGCATAAAGGCGCCCAGCGGCCTGGATGGTTATTTTCCTGTTATTTTTCAGCTGCTTGAAATCTGCAAGTCATGGACTTCGACGCTCTGGTCGACGGGACGACGACGACCATCGCCGGGACGCTCAGCGTCGCAATGCTTCCAGAACTCGGCCGTCGCACGCGCCGCGGCACGAATCGAGTCCGACCGCGCCCGGCTCGGTGCGCCGCTCGCCGCCGCCCGGGCTCCTCCCTAGAACGGGATGTCGTCGTCGAAACTGCCGTCCTTGTCGCTCGCCGGCGCCGGCGCCCGCGCGAAGTCGGCCTCTGGTGCCGCGGCCGGCGCGCGCGAGCCGCCACCGGCCCCGCCACCGCCCGCGCCGCCGCCGCGCCCGCCCAGCATCTGCATCTCGCCGGCGACGATCTCGGTCGAGTAGCGCTCGTTGCCGCTCTTGTCGGTCCACTTGCGGGTCCTGAGCCGTCCCTCGACGTAGACCTGCGAGCCCTTGCGCAGGTATTCGGCGGCGATCTCGGCGAGGCGATCGAAGAACACGACGGTGTGCCACTCCGTCTGCTCCTTCTGCTCGCCGGTCTGCTTGTCGCGCCAGCTGTCGCTGGTCGCAATCCGCACGTTGGCGACCGACTTGCCGCTCGGCATGGCCCGCGTCTCCGGATCCTGCCCGAGGTTCCCCACCAGAATGACCTTGTTGATGCCCCGCGCCATGACGTCGACTCCTGCTGTGTGCCGGCCACCGCTCGACCTATACGCCCGTCCCCGGTGCTGCGAAGTGTACGCCGGGCGAAGGCCGGCGGGCCGCGTGAATCGGCCCGCAAGCGGCCGTAATGCCGCGTCGGTCAGTCCGGCCGCCGCCCGACCAGCAGCAGCCACGGCAGGGTCGCGAGCGACGCCCCGCCGAAGACCCCGACGAGGCCCATCGGGCTGCCGTAGAGCGCCCCGGCGGCCATGCTGCCGGCGAAGGCGCCGAGAAACTGCGAGGTCGCGAAGATGCCGAGCGCGGCGCCCCGCACCTCCGCGGCCGCGAGCTGCGAGAGGCGGGCCGGCAGGCGCGCCTCGAGGTAGTTGAAGGCCGCGAAGAACGCCACCATCGCGGCGCACAGCGCCCAGTAGTTGCCGTAGACGAATGCGAGGCTGCCGAGCGACACCATCAGCAGCGCAATGCCGAGCCTCAGCACCTGCGCCGGCGCCCGCACGCGCTCGGTGTAGAGCACGAGCGGGACGGTGAGCGGCACCGAGGCCGCGAAGACGCCCAGGTAGGTCCTCCAGTGGTCCTGCACGCCGATGCCGAACACGTCCTGGAGCGTGATCGGGACCGCATAGAATGCCGCGGTCAGCACGAAGTTGAGGACGAAGACGCCGACGTAATACGGCACGAGTCCGGCGCTGAGCGCGGCCCTGAAGCCCGCTGCCGGGGAGGGCCGTTCGCGGACGAGCGGCGGCGGGCGCGGCACGACCGTGTACAGGAGCCCGATGGACAGCAGCGCGAGCGCGCCCATCACACCGAAGATGCCCGGCACGCCGATGGCGGGCTCGAGCATCGGAGCGGCGACCAGGGAGACGACGAAGCTCGCGCCGATGCTGATGCCGATCAGCATCATGGCCCGGGTCCGGACCTGCGTGCGCGTCAGGTCGGCGAGCAGCGCCGTCACCGGTCCGGAGACGGCGCCGGCACCCTGCACCATCCGCGCCGCGATCACGCCAAGGATCCCGGTCGCGAACGCCCCGGCCACCGAGCCCGCCGCGTACATCAGGAGGCCCGCGACGATGACGGGGCGCCGGCCGAGGCGGTCGGAGACGGCGCCGAAGGGGATCTGCAGCACCGCCTGGGTCAGGCCGTACGCGCCCATCGCGAGCCCCACGAGCACCGGCGTCGCTCCCGGCAGGGCCCGCGCGTAGAGCGCAAGCACCGGCAGCAGCAGGAAAAGTCCCAGCATCCGGACCGCGTAGATCGAGGCGAGCGCACCCACGGCGCGCCGCTCGGCGGGCTCGAGGCGCAGGCCGAGGGGCGGGGCGTCGGCCTCGGGGCCGGCTCCGGGTGCCAGGCGATCCACGCGGGTGTCTTTCCTGAAGGGGAACGGGCCTTGTATTCTAGCGAATTCGCCTGAAATTCCCGGACCCAAGATGGCCGAGATCCGCATCCGCGGTGCCCGCACCCACAACCTCAAGGCTGTCGACCTCGACCTGCCGCGCGACCGACTGATCGTGCTGACCGGGCTGTCGGGCTCGGGCAAGTCGTCGCTGGCCTTCGATACGATTTACGCCGAGGGCCAGCGCCGCTACGTCGAGTCGCTGTCCGCCTACGCGCGCCAGTTCCTGTCGATGATGGAGAAGCCGGACGTCGACTCGATCGAGGGGCTGTCGCCCGCGATCTCGATCGAGCAGAAGTCGACCTCGCACAACCCGCGCTCGACGGTCGCGACGGTGACCGAGATCTACGACTACCTGCGCCTGCTGTACGCCCGCGCTGGCACGCCGCGCTGCCCGGACCACGGCCTCGAGCTTGCCGCACAGACCGTCAGCCAGATGGTCGACCAGGTGCTGGAGCTCGCGGAGGGCACGGCGCTGCTGCTGCTCGCACCCGTGATCAAGGACCGCAAGGGCGAGCACGCGCAGGTGCTGGACGAGCTGAAGGGCAAGGGCTTCGTGCGTGCGCGGATCGACGGCCGGGTGGTGGAAATCGACGAGCCGCCGCGGCTCAGCCTCCGCCACAAGCACACGATCGAGGCGGTCGTCGACCGCTTCAAAGTGCGTGCCGATGTCGGCCAGCGCCTCGCCGAATCGTTCGAGACCGCGCTCAGGCTCGGCAACGGTATCGCCTCGGTCGGTTTCATCGACGCCCCGGAGCGCCCCGCACTCGTGTTCTCGGACAAGTTCGCCTGCAACGTCTGCGGCTGGTCGCTGGCCGAGCTCGAGCCGCGGCTCTTTTCGTTCAACAACCCATCGGGCGCCTGCGCCACCTGTGACGGCCTCGGCGTCAAGCAGTTTTTCGATCCGGCGCGCCTCGTGACGCAGCCGCAGCTGTCGCTCGCCGCCGGCGCGGTGCGCGGCTGGGACCGCCGCAACGCCTACTACTTCACGCTGATCCAGTCGCTCGCCCGGCACTACAAGTTCGACGTCGAGACACCGTGGCGCGAGCTGCCGGCGTCCGTGCAGCGCGTGCTCCTCTCCGGCAGCGGCGAGGAGAGCGTCGAGTTCCGCTACTTCGATGGCCGCGGCGGCACGACCCGCCGGCGCCACCCGTTCGAGGGGATCCTGCCGAACCTCGAGCGCCGCTACCGCGAGACGGACTCGATGATGGTGCGCGAGGAACTCGCCAAGTACCTCGGCAGCAAGCCGTGCCCCGACTGCGGCGGCACGCGGCTCAACACCGCCGCGCGCCACGTCTTCGTCGCCGGCCGCAACATCGCCGAGGTCACGGGCCTGTCCGTGGACCGGGCGCTCGAGTTCTTCGACCGGCTCGAGCTGCCCGGCTGGCGCGGCACGGTCGCGGTCAAGATCGTGAAGGAAATCCATGACCGGCTCGGCTTCCTCGGCAACGTCGGCCTCGACTATCTGACGCTCGACCGCAGCGCCGAGACGCTGTCCGGCGGCGAGGCGCAACGCATCCGGCTCGCGAGTCAGGTGGGTTCCGGGCTGGTCGGCGTCATGTACATCCTCGACGAGCCCTCGATCGGCCTGCACCAGCGCGACAACCAGCGCCTGCTCGAGACTCTGCTGCGGCTGCGCGACCTCGGCAACACCGTCATCGTCGTCGAGCACGACGAGGAGGCGATCCGCCAGGCGGACTACATCGTCGACCTGGGGCCGGGCGCCGGCGTGCATGGCGGCCGCGTCGTCGCGCGGGGCGCGGTCGCCGACCTCGAGGCGAGCGCGGAGTCCTTGACCGGCCAGTACCTGGCCGGCCGCGCTGGCATCGCGGTACCTCACCGGCGCACCCCGTCCGATCCCAAGCGCCAGCTGCGCGTCGTCGAGGCGACCGGCAACAACCTGAAGAAGCTGACCGTCGAGTTCCCCGTCGGCCTGCTGACCTGCGTCACTGGCGTGTCGGGCTCGGGCAAGTCGACGCTGGTCAACGACACGCTCTACCGGCGCGTCGCGCAGACGCTGAACGACGCGGGCGCCGAGCCCGCGCCCTGCGAACGCGTCGAGGGCCTGCACCAGGTCGACCGGGTCATCGACATCGACCAGAGCCCGATCGGCCGCACGCCGCGCTCGAACCCCGCGACCTACACCGGCCTCTTCACCCCGATCCGCGAGCTGTTTGCGCAGACCCCGGAGGCGCGCGCGCGCGGCTACGAGCCCGGGCGCTTCAGCTTCAACGTCAAGGGTGGCCGATGCGAGGCCTGCCAGGGCGACGGCGTGATCCAGGTCGAGATGCACTTCCTGCCGGACGTCTACGTGCCTTGCGACGTCTGCAGGGGCACGCGCTACAACCGCGAGACGCTCGAGATCCGCTACAAGGGCAAGACGATCCACGAGGTGCTCGAGATGACGGTCGAGGACGCGGCCCCGTTCCTGCAGGCCGTGCCGGTGGTCGCGCAGAAGCTGCGCACGCTGCTCGACGTCGGGCTCTCGTACGTGCGGCTCGGGCAGAATGCGACCACGCTCTCGGGCGGCGAGGCGCAGCGCGTCAAGCTCGCCAAGGAGCTGTCGAAGCGAGCCACCGGGCGCACGCTTTACATCCTCGACGAGCCGACTACCGGCCTGCACTTCCACGACGTCGCGCAGCTGCTCGGCGTGCTGCAGCGGCTGCGCGACGACGGCAACACCGTGGTCGTGATCGAACACAACCTCGAGGTCATCAAGACCGCCGACTGGATCATCGACCTCGGGCCCGAGGGCGGCGACGGCGGCGGCCGCGTGCTCGGCTGCGGCACGCCGGAGGAGATCGCGGAGCTCGCGGGCTCCTACACGGGCGCGTACCTGAAGGGCGTGCTGCGGCGCCCGCGGGCGCGAGCGCGCCTGAGCGCCTGAGGGCCGCGCTCAGGTCCGGCCGAGCAGCGGTGCGTTGCTGCTGACGAAGTGCTGCCGCACCTCGCCGTCGCGGACGCGCTCGTCGTAGTGGCCACGCGTGTACGCCATCACGGTGCGACGCCAGAAGGCGACGGCCCTGGCGTTGACGGTCGCCTCGACGATTTCCCAGCGACCGGCGAAGCGGCTGAAGATCAGCGCCGCCGCCGCCTGACCGACGCCGCGGCGGCGGAACTTGTCGCGGATGAAGAACTCCGCCATCCGGTACTCGGCCGCGTCCTTCGCCGTTGGCGTGACCAGCGGTCGCGACACGAGCGCGAAGCCGCTGGCGTGGCCCGCGGAGAGCAGCAGCAGGGGATGCGAGCGATCGTCGCGAAACCAGCGCGCGAGCAACTCGCTGTGGCGTTCGCCGTGCTCGCCGAGCACCGGAAACACGCCGGTGCCCGAGCGCGATACCGCGGCGAGTTCCTCGAGGTACTCCGGATAGACGGCCTGGATCCAGCGCTGGTCCTCGATGGACCGCTTGGCATCACGCAGGGTGACGCTCATCGGCAGGCGTCAGGTGCGCCCGCGGGTCGAAGGCGACCGCCGCCAGACAAAAAACCGGGCGGACCCGCCAGCAGCGCTGGGGACCCGGCCCGGTTCATTCCGGCAACGCTTGCGCGTTGCGATTACTTCGGAGCTTCAGCCGGGGCAGCCCCCGAGGCCGGAGCAGCGGCCGAAGCGTCCGCAGCCGGAGCAGCGGCCGGTGCCGCAGTCGTCGCAGCCGGAGCCGCTTCCTTGTTGCCGCACGCAGCGAGCGCCAGCGCCAGAAGAGCGGCGCCAAGGGCGATTTTCACGTTCATCGGTCGATACCCCAAATTCAGTTGTGGTGAGAAATCGCGGCCGTACGGGCTACTGTGGAGCGCCCGTCCCGGTCCACGGCCCGCAATTGTACAGACTTTCGGGTGTTTTGCGCGAAATGTTGGGCCCGTCGCGCCCGCCGACCGGGCCGGTCTACACTCGCCCGGAGCCGGTCAGAACCCACCCGAGAGCGCCGGCCCCGGGGGCATGCGATGGATGCAGGCGACGTGCTCGACCAGCTGTTTCCAGCCCACCTGGCGCGCTTGGCAGCCACCGCCGGGCGCGCCCTGCAGGCAGCCGGCGCGCCGGCCCTGGTCATCGGCTCCGGCTTCCCAAAGCTGCGTTTCCTAGACGACCAGCCCGACCCGTTCATCGCGAGCCCGCATTTCAAGGCCTGGGTGCCCGTCACCGACGCTCCCGGGTCCTTCGTCGTGTTCGTGCCGGGCGAGCGTCCGCTGCTGCTCTTTCATCAGCCGAAGGATTACTGGCACAAGCCGCCGGCCCTGCCGGACGGCGCCTGGCTCGGCGCGTTCGAGTTGCGCGTCATCCGCAGCCCGGCCGAGGCGCGGGGTCACGTGCCGCCGCGTTCGGTGTACGTGGGCGAGCCGTTCGCCGGCCTCGAGGAGTGGGGATTCGGCGCGATCAACACACCGGCGCTGCTCGACGTGCTGCACTGGGCGCGGGCGGTCAAGGATCCATACGAGCTCGCCTGCCTGCGCCGTGCAGCCGACGCCGGTGCACGCGCGCACCGGGCGGCGGCCACCGCTTTCGGCGACGGTGCCTCCGAGTACGACATCCACCTGGCCTACCTGGCGGCGTCGGGCCACACCGAGACCGGCCTGCCGTACCCGAACATCATCGCGCTCAACGAGGGCGCGGCGATCCTGCACTACACGACGCTGCAGCACGAGCCGCCGGCCGTGCACCGCTCACTCTTGATCGACGCCGGCGCGCAGTTCCGCGGCTATGCGAGCGACATCACGCGCACGCACGCCGCGAGCGCGGGCCCGTTCGCCGAGCTCGTCGAGGGCATGGACGCGCTCCAGCAGGAGCTGTGCGCGATGGTGGTGCCCGGCGCCTACTATCCGGACATCCACTTCGCCGCGCACCGGCTGATCGCGACGCTGCTGGTCGACCACGGAATCGTGACCTGCGCCGCCGACACCGCCGTCGAGACCGCGCTGACCGGGGTCTTCTTCCCGCACGGCGTCGGCCACCTGCTCGGACTGCAGGTGCATGACGTCGGCGGCCACCAACGCTCGGAGCAGGGCGAGCTGCAGCCGCCGCCGGCGGGTCATTCGTACCTGCGGCTGACGCGGCGGCTCGAGGCCGGCACGGTGGTGACGATCGAACCCGGTGTCTACTTCATCGACCTGCTGCTCGACCAGGCGCGCGACAACGGCCACGCGCGGCACATCGACTGGGAAACGGTCGCGGAGCTCGCACCGTACGGCGGCGTGCGCATCGAGGACGACGTCGTCGCCACCAGCGACGGTCCCGAAAACCTGACCCGCGACTCGTTCACGGCCTGCGCCTGACATGCCGCTTCGCGGTACCGCCGCGGCGCGATCGCGTACGGCGTTGCTGTCGTGTCCTTGAGCTGCCGTGCGGATGGTTCGCTGCCGGCCGCACGGGTACAATGCGGATGCTCGAACACCAACACCATGATCCCAGCGGGATATCAGGGGAAATCAACATGATTGGCAAGTTTTCATCGATCTTCGCGGCGCTTTGCGCGCTCGTCGCGGCGGGCAGCTGGACCGCGCCGGCGCGGGCGCAGACGACCGAGGTCAAGGACAGGCCGCCGATGTATTCCTACCTCGCGAACTGGGCCATCCCGCGCGCGGGTTGGCCGGAGTATGAAAAGGGGAATGCCGCGACCCAGAAGGTTATCGACAAGGCCTTCGCCGCGGGCGTCCTGGTCGGGTACGGCGACGATGTCAACCTGGTGCACCAGCCCGATGGCTATACGCACGACAACTGGTGTCGTCGATGTCGATGGCAGGATTGCTCAACACCCTCGACGAGATCCATAAGGCCGGCAGCGCTGCTTCGACGCCCTTGACGAGCGCCACCAAGCACGGCGACAGCATCTTCGTCGCGCGCTTCTACAACTGGCATGCCGGGTCGTGGAAGGGCGCGTACTCGCATGCGGCCATCTTCAAGCTGAAGCCGGACGCGCCGAACGAGGCGGTCGCGACGCTCAGCAAGAACGTTTTCGTACCGCTTATGGAGAAGCTGCTGGCCGAGGGGACCATCGCCGAGTACGAGATCGACGTCGAGGCGATCCACACGGACGCGCCGGGCATGTTCGTGGTCTTCTACATCACGCCGACGGCCGAGGGTATCGACAAGGTCAACGCGGCGTTGCGCGAGAACTCGAAGAAGAACCCGCTGGACGGACCTGCGCTCGACTCGATGGTGGACTTCGCGCCGCACCGCGACTATCTGTCGCGCACGAACGCGACGTTTAAGTAGCACGCGATCTCCGGCCCGCGAACGCAACAGGACGCGTTCGCGGGTCGACGCCGGAGGCGGGTCGAAGCCGCTGCGACCCGCGACTTGGTCAGCGCGCTCGCCGTCGCGCGACCGGTCCGTGGCGGGAGTTCCGGAGGACGAGCCGGAAGCGCCGCGCCGCGTGCCCTTGCATCTCAACCTCGAAGGCCCGGTAGGAACGGATCAGTTCCTTGCCGAAGGCCGTCAGCGTCGCGCCGCCGCCGCCGCGACCGCCTTTGCAGGACACCGCGACCCGCTCGCGAAAGGATGCGTTCATGCTCTTCAGCAGCTGCCACGCGCGGCGGTAACTCATGTCGAGATCGCGGGCCGCCTGCGACAGCGAGCCACCCTCGTCGATGTGCTCGAGCAGGGAAATCTTGCCGGGCCCGACGGCATGGCCGTCGCCGAAGTCGACCCGGAAATGCACGGTCGGTAACGCCACGGCTCACCCCCCTCGGCCCGACGCGATCGCCGGCCGGCGCGTTGTCACCCTGCCGTGCGGGCCCTGCCCAGGACCGACGCGGCTGCATAAAAAGCCCTTCACCCGCCTCCGGGAACGTGCGCCGGGGTTCGCCTACTGCAGCAGGAACTTCTGGAAGAACTCGGCGACTGCATAGGACTGGTAATCCTGGTTGGGCTGTTTCTGGAAGCCGTGGCCCTCATCCTTGGCCATGACGTACCAGACCGGCGTGCCCTCCTTCTTGAGCGCCGCGACGATCTGGTCGCTCTCGCTCACCGGTACGCGCGGGTCGTTCCTGCCCGCGATGACCAGCATAGGCTTCTTGATCCGGTCGACGTGGTTCATCGGCGCGATCCGCAGCAGGAACTCCCGCGTCTTCGGATCGCGCTCGTCTCCGTATTCGACGCGCCGAAGATCGCGCCGGTACTCCTCCGTGTGTTCGAGGAACGTCACGAGGTTCGACATGCCGACGATGTCGACCGAGCAGCGGATGCGGTCAGCGTAGAACGTCGACATGGCGAGCGTCATGTGCCCGCCGTAGCTGCCGCCCATGACCGCGACGCGGGCGGAATCGAGGTCGGCGCGTGTCGCGATCCAGTCGAGCAGCGCGCTCACGTCCTTGTAACTGTCCTCGCGCAGCAGGCCGTTGTCGAGCAGCGTAAAAGACTTGCCGTAGCCGGTGGAGCCGCGCACGTTGGGTTGCAGGACGGCCATCCCCAATTCGTTCAGGTAGAAATTGCTCCGCCCGAGGAAGGTGGGACGTGACTGGCCCTCCGGGCCACCGTGAATCTGGATCACGACCGGCCGCCTGCCCGCGAAGCGCGCCGGCGGACGATAGAGGAAGCCGCTGATCATCCTGCCGTCGAAACTGCGCCACTGCACGAGCTCCGCGGCGGGAAAGGCCTCGGTCGGTACGGCGCTCTCGCTGTGCGTCCAGCGCTCGACCTTGCCGGTCGAGACGTCGAGCGAGTACGGGTCACCGGGGCTGCGCGCGTTGGTCACCGTGAACGCGAGGTCACGACCGTTGCGGTGCCACTGGACGTGTGCGATCACCCCCGCTGGGACGTGCGGCAGGCGCGTAAGCTTGCGCGTCGTCGCCTGCAGCTGGTACAGGACGCTCTCGCCGTTCTCGTTGAGCACGACCGCCAGACGCTTGCCGTCGCGCGACAGGTCGAAGGCCTCGACGTCCCACGGGTGATCGGTCGTGAGATAGGAATGGGCACCGGTGCCGAGGCTCACGTAGGCGAGCCGATGGAACTCCGAGTCCCTGTCGGTCGCGGCGTAGATGCCGAGCCCGTCCTTGGAGAACCGTGCGTCGTCGTAGGAGACGTGCTGCTGGGTGTCCCGCGGCGTGATTGCGGTTTTGGCCCCCGTCTGCGCATCGACGAGCCACAGGTAGGATTCATTGATGGAGACGAACTCGACCACCAGGATCTTCGAGTCGTCGGGCGACCAGTCGAGCGGCATCCAGCCGCCGCCGTCCAACGTTGCGAGCAGGCGATCGGACGCCGGCGCGAGCGGGTTCATCACCCAGAGGTCGGTGTCCTTGCCGGTGCGCCGCGTCGAGGTGTAGGCGATGTGGTCGCCGCCGCTCGACCAGGGCCCCAGGCTGTTGCGCGACTTGCCGTCCGTCAGCAGTGTGGCGGTTCCTGTTGCCAGGTCGTACCGGTAAAGCTGGAACCACTCGCCCCCGCCGACGTCCTTGGAAAA
The DNA here is from genome assembly GCA_025351005.1 of Pseudomonadota bacterium. Lineage (GTDB taxonomy): Bacteria > Pseudomonadota > Gammaproteobacteria > Steroidobacterales > Steroidobacteraceae > CAIKZZ01. The sequence continues at coordinate 70,068 of JANXWS010000090.1, forward strand.
GACCAGGTAGTCGCCGCCGTTCGGATGAAATCGCCCGAGGCGTACTGCGTCCTGGAAAAACGTGAGCTGACTCCGCGCGGCACCCGGCTCGGCGACGAGGTGCAGCTGCGGTGTCTCCGCGAACCGCGTGCTGATCAGCAGCGAGCGTCGCGACGGATGCCAGTCGGCGATGGTCGCACTGCGATAGGCGCCGTAGCGGCCGACGGCCTCGGCGAGGTCCGCCGGAACCGGCGGCACGCCGTCGATGACCAGAGCCTCGGGCGGGCCGGCCGACGGCCGCTCGGCCGCGGAGACGGAAGCAGCGATGAGGAAGACAATGGCAAGCGCGACGCGAGTCTTGTTCTTCAAGCTGGTCCCCTGTTCCGGATCGAACTTCGGGTCGTATGGCACCCGGCATTAGATCGCGGGGACCGGGCCGATTGCCAGCGAATCGAGGCAGCGGGCGACGGCTGCGGTCCTCTTCCTACCGTCCTGATGCCGGGTGAGGCGACCTCGGCAGCGCCGACCGCGCGCCCCGCTCACCCCAGAGCTCCTCGAAGGACCAAAAAAAGGCCGGGGGATTAGCCCGGCCTACTACTATGGCGACCCAGCGCTCGCGAGGAGACGCCGGAATTCGCCGGACTAACCGTTGGCGGTCAGGCCGCCACCTTCTTGCGCCGCGGCGCCTTCGCAGGTTTCTCCGGCTTCGCAGGCTTCGCCTTCTTCGCCGGCTTCGCGGCCTTCGTCTCGGCAGCGGCCGCCGCCGCGGCGCCCTTGCGGGGGCGCTTCGCGGCTTTGGCGTCTGCCACCGGCGCCGGCGCCTCGGCGGCGACCACGGCCTTCTCGGTGAGCTGCATCAGCGCCATCGGCGCCGAGTCACCCGGTCGCGGCTCCATCTTCAGGATCCGCGTGTAGCCGCCGGCGCGAGTCTTGAAGCGGGGACCGAGGTCGGTGAACAACTTGTCGACCAGGGACTCATCGCGCAACTGGGCGAAGGCCCGGCGCCGCGACGCGAGGCTGTCGGTCTTGCCGAGCGTGATGATCGGCTCGACCACCCGCCGCAGCTCCTTGGCCTTCGGCACAGTCGTGCGGATGGCCTCGTAGCGCAGGAGCGCGGACGCGAGGTTGCGCATCAGCGCATGGCGATGTGCACTGTTGCGCGAAAGCTGCCGGCCCGAATGTTGATGACGCATGGATCTCTCTTAACGCTCTTCTGGCTCGACGCGGGCGTCAGGCCGTCTTGTACTCGTCTTCGCGCCGCAGGGTCGGCGGCGGCCAGCCCTCGAGCCGCAGGCCGAGCGACAGCCCGTGGCTCTCGAGGACTTCCTTGATCTCGGTCAGCGACTTCTTGCCGAGGTTCGGGGTCCGGAGCAGCTCAACCTCAGTGCGCTGCACCAGGTCGCCGATGTAGTGAATGTTCTCGGCCTTGAGGCAGTTGGCGCTGCGCACCGTGAGCTCGAGCTCGTCCACCGGCCGCAGCAGGATCGGGTCGAACTGCGTCTCGACGGTCTTGGCGGCGCCTTCTTCCTGGCCCTGCAGGTCGACGAACACCGACAGCTGGTCCTTGAGGATCGCGCCGGCGCGGCGAATCGCCTCCTCGGTGTCGATAGTACCGTTGGTCTCTATGTCGATGATCAGCTTGTCGAGGTCGGTGCGTTGCTCGACGCGCGCGGACTCGACCGTGTAGGTCACGCGCCGCACCGGCGAGAACGACGCGTCGAGCTGCAGGCGTCCGATCGGGCGCGTCTGCTCCTCGAAGCCGCGGGCGACTGCGGGGCGATAGCCGCGGCCACGCTCGACCTTGAGGGTCATGTTGAGCTCGCCGGCCTTGGTCAGGTTGGCGATGATCAGCTCGGGATTCAGGATCTCGACGTCGTGGTCGCCCTGGATGTCGCCGGCACGGACCGGGCCCGGGCCCTTCTTGACCAGGCGCAGCTCCGACTCCTCGCGCGCATGCATGCGGACCGCGACCTGCTTGAGGTTCAGCAGCACGTCGACGACGTCCTCCTGGACGCCCTCGATCGAGGTGTACTCGTGCAGCACGCCGTCGATCTCGACCTCGGTGATTGCAGCACCAGGCAGCGACGACAGCAGCACGCGCCTGAGCGCATTGCCGAGAGTGTGGCCGAAGCCGCGCTCGAACGGCTCGATCACGACACGCGCGTGCCGGGGCCCCTGGTCGGTAACCTTGACGACGCGCGGCTTGAGAAACTCTGCGACTGATCCCTGCATGTGCGGCACCTGGTGCTGAATCTGGGCGGGCCGCCGGAAGGATCCGGCGGGCCTGAAAACGGTTTACTTCGAGTACAACTCGACGATGAGGTTCTCGTTGATGTCCGGCAGGATCTCGTCACGGTCCGGGATCGACTTGAGCAGGCCGGTCATTTTCGTCTCGTCGACCTGTACCCAGTCCGGGAAGCCGGCCTGCGCGGCGATCGCGAGCGCGCCGGCGATGCGGCCCTGGGTCTTGGCGTGCTCGCGGACCTCGATCGCGTCGCCCGCCGCACACTGGTACGACGGCACGTTGACGAGCTTGCTGTTGACCGTGATGCCCTTGTGCGACACCAACTGGCGCGCCTCGGCGCGGGTCGAGGCGAAGCCCATGCGGTAGACGACGTTGTCGAGCCGGCGCTCGAGCGACTTCAGCAGGTTCTCGCCGGTCGCGCCCGGGCGGCCCGCGGCCTTGTGGTAGTAGTTGCGGAACTGCCGCTCGAGCACGCCGTACATGCGCCTGAGCTTCTGCTTCTCACGCAGCTGCACGCCGTACTCCGAGAGCCGCTGCTTGCGCTCGCCCTTGATGCCGCCCGGCGGCACCTCGAGCTTGCACTTCGACTCCAGCGACTTCACGCCGCTCTTCAGGAACAGATCTGTTCCTTCGCGGCGCGAGAGCTTGCACTTGGGACCGAGGTACCTGGCCATTGAAATCCTTGACTGGTGACGCGCGCGACGCGCGTCAGACGCGCCGCTTCTTCGGCGGACGGCAACCGTTGTGCGGAATCGGGGTCACGTCCGCGATGCTCGTGATCTTGAGCCCGCAGGCGTTGAGCGCCCGCACCGCCGACTCCCGGCCCGGGCCGGGGCCCTTGACCTTCACCTCGACGTTGCGCACGCCGTACTCCTGGGCGGCGACGCCGGCCTTTTCGGCGGCGACCTGCGCGGCGAACGGCGTGCTCTTGCGCGAGCCGCGGAAGCCGCAGCCGCCGGAGGTCGCCCACGACAGCACGTTGCCTTGCTTGTCGCTGATCGTGATGATCGTGTTGTTGAACGAGGCGTGCACGTGCGCGACCGCGTCGGTGACCTGACGGCGCGCTTTCTTGGCGCGCGGCGCCTTCTTGACGTCGGCGCTGCCCTGCTGCTGCTGCTTCTGGTCGGCCATTCGCGGTTATTCCTGGGAAAAGGGGCTCAGATCTTGCCCGGCGGCGCGTTCAGCTTGACGGCCTGCTTGCGCGGGCCCTTGCGCGTGCGGGCGTTGGTGCGCGTCCGCTGGCCGCGCATCGGCAGGCCCTTGCGGTGGCGGATGCCCCGGTACGAGCCCATGTCCATCAACCGTTTGATGTTCATCGCGGTCTCGCGGCGCAGGTCGCCCTCGACCGTCATGCGGGCGATGAACGAGCGCAACGCCGCGACCTCGGCCTCCGTGAGGTCCTTGGTCTTGGTGCTCGGCGCGACTCCCGTGGCCTTGCAGGCCATGGCAGCCGTGTTGCGGCCGACACCGAAGATGTGCGTCAGCCCGATGCCAATGTGCTTGTTCATCGGGATGTTGATACCGGCAATGCGCGCCATGTGGTGCCCTGAGGAATACCTGTGGAGAGAACCCTATATTCTAGCCAGAAACGTCATATTTCTCAAGCCGATCGGCCGTTTCCCGACCCCAGCCACGGGGGCAAGCGGGTCCAGCAGCGGCCATTGCGTCCGTCATGCCCGTTCAGCCCTGCCGCTGCTTGTGGCGGGCGTCGGTGCAGATGATGTAGACGACGCCGCGACGACGCACGACCTTGCAGTTCTTGCAGATTTTCTTGACGGACGGACGGACTTTCATGAGACGGACCTCGGAGCGATGCCGCGCACGGCGCTCAGCGCGTCGTGCCCGCGCGGCTCACGCCGCGCAGGTTGGCTTTCTTGATCAGACCTTCGTACTGGTGCGACATCATGTGGGCGTTGAGCTGCGCGATGAAGTCCATCACCACGACCACGATGATCAGCAGCGAGGTGCCACCGAAGTAGAACGGCACGTTGCCCCACGAGATCAGGATCTCGGGCAGCAGGCAGACCGCGGTCACGTAGATCGCGCCCCACAGCGTCAGGCGCGTCAGCACCTTGTCGATGTACTCGCCCGTCTGCTGGCCAGGCCGTATCCCCGGGATGAAGGCGCCGGCCTTCTTCAGGTTGTCGGCGGTCTCGCGGGAATTGAACACGAGCCCGGTGTAGAAGAAGCAGAAGAACACGATCAGCCCGCTGTAGAGCAGCATGTGCAGCGGCTGCCCGTAGCCGAGCGAGGCCGCCAGGTTCTGCATGAACGTCTTGAGTCCGCCGGAGATGCCGTTCTCGCCGGCGCCGGTGCCCGCGAAGTTGGCCAGCGTCGCGGGGAACAGCAGCAGCGAGGACGCAAATATCGGCGGAATGACGCCCGACATGTTGAGCTTGAACGGCAGGTGGCTCGACTGCCCGGCCAGCATGCGGCGCCCGACCATGCGCTTCGCGTAGTTGACGGCGATGCGCCGCTGGCCGCTCTCGACCCAGACGACAAAGAAGGTCACGCCGAGCACGACGAGCGCGAGGATGATGACGAACGCCGGGTTCATCTCGCCGGTGTTGACCTGGTTGGCGGTATTGCCGAGCGCCGCGGGCAGCCCGGCGACGATGCCCGAGAGGATGATCATCGAGATGCCGTTGCCGATGCCGCGCTCGGTGATCTGCTCGCCGAGCCACATCAGGAAGAGCGTGCCGGTGGTCAGCGTCACGGTCGCGGCGAATATGAAGCCGACCCCCGGATTGAGCACGACGCCCTGGTTCTGGAACGCGTACGACGCGCCGGCGCCCTGGAAGATCGCGAGCCCGACGGTCGCGTAGCGGGTCAGCTGCGTGACCCGGCGCCGGCCGGCCTCGCCTTCCTTGCGCCACTCGGCCCAGGGCGGGTACACGACCGCGACCATCTGGATGATGATCGAGGCCGAGATGTATGGCATCACGCCGAGCGCGAAGATCGACAGTCGCGACAGCGCGCCACCCGAGAACATGTTGAACAGCCCGAGGATCGTGCCCTCCTGCTGCTGGAAGAACCGCGCGAGCGCGATCGGGTCGATGCCCGGCGTCGGGATGAACGTGCCGATGCGGTAGACGACCAGGCCGCCGAACAGGAACAGCAGGCGATGGCGGATCTCGGTGAGCCGGGTGGCGTCGCCGAGACCGGCCAGCGGGTTGGCGCGATTGGAGGACACGGTGCTGCCTACTCGATGCGGCCGCCGGCCGCCTCGATGGCCGCCCGCGCGCCCTTGGTGACCGCGAGGCCGCGCACGACCACGGCCGTCGCGACCGTGCCGGCGAGGATGACCTTGACCTTCTCGGTCGCCGCCGGCACCGCGCTCGCGGCCTTGACCGCGGCCAGGTCGACGGCGCCGCCGTTGTTGGCGGCGATCTTCGCGAGCGTCACCAGCGTGATCTCGGCGCGCGTCGGCTTCACGTGCGAGCGGAAGCCCATTTTCGGCAGGCGCCGCTGCAGCGGCATCTGGCCGCCCTCGAAGCCGACCTTGTGGTAGCCGCCCTTGCGCGCGCGCTGCCCCTTGACGCCGCGGCCGCAGGTCTTGCCCTGGCCCGCGGACGCGCCGCGACCGACCCGCAGCCGGGCCTGCTTGCTACCCTCGCCGGGCTGCAGCGTGTTGAGTTTCATGTCTGGAGTCCCTCAGGCCTTCTCGACCGACAGCAGGTGCACGGCGGTGTTGATCATGCCGCGGTTCGGGGCGGTATCGAGCACCTCGACCGCGTGGCCGATGCGCCTGAGGCCGAGCCCGCGGACGGACGCGCGGATGTTGCGCAGGTGTCCGGCCGTGCTCTTCACCTGCGTAACCTTGATCTTGCCGCTCATAGTCAGTTCCTCGGGCACCCTGCCGGCGCTCAGGCCAGCATGTCCTCGACCGTCATGCCGCGTTTCGCGGCGATCTCGTCCGGCGAGGCCATCAGCGACAGCGCGTTGAACGTTGCGCGCACCACGTTGATCGGATTGCGCGAGCCGTAGCTCTTGGCGAGCACGTTGCGCACGCCCGCGCACTCGAACACGGCGCGCATGCCGCCGCCCGCGATCACGCCGGTGCCGCCGGAGGCCGGCTGCATGTAGACCCGCGTCGTGCCGTGCCGGCCCTTGACCGCGTAGTGGATCGACTCCTCGCGCAGCGGCACGACCAGCATGTTCTTGCGCGCCTGCTGCATCGCCTTCGCGATCGCGGTCGGGACCTCGCGCGCCTTGCCGTAGCCGAAGCCGACACGACCGGCGCCGTCGCCGACCACGGTCAGCGCCGTGAAGCCGAACTGCCGGCCGCCCTTGACGACCTTGGCCGTGCGGTTGACCGCCACGAGCTTCTCGATCAGGTCGTCGCCGCTGGACGTCTTTTCCGGTCTCGCCATGGTGCTGTTCCTGCCTGCAATTCGTGCTTAGAAAACCAGGCCGCCCTCGCGGGCGGCGTCGGCCAGCGCCTTGACGCGGCCGTGATAGCGGAAGCCGCCGCGGTCGAAGGCGACCTGCGTGACGCCGGCGGCCTTGGCCCGCTCGGCGATCGCGCGCCCGACGGCCGCGGCCGCGGTGATGTTGCCGGTGGCCTTCAGGCCCTCGCGCACTGCTTCCTGGACGGTCGAAGCGCTCGCGAGCACGCGGCCACCTTCGGCGTCGATGACCTGCGCGTACATGTGCTGCGGCGTCCGGTGCACGGTCAGGCGCGCGACCCGCAGTTCGCGGATCTTGGCGCGGGTGCGCGCCGCGCGCCGCAGCCGGACGGCCTTCTTGTCGATGATCTTCTTCATGGGGCCTACTTCTTCTTGGCTTCCTTGAGCTCGATCTTCTCGCCCGCGTAGCGGACGCCCTTGCCCTTGTAGGGCTCCGGCGGGCGGAAGCCGCGGATGTCCGCCGCCACCTGGCCCACTTTCTGCCGGTCCATGCCCTTGACGACGATCTCCGTCTGGCTCGGCGTCTCGATCGTGATGCCTTCCGGTACCGGGTAGACGACCGGGTGCGAGAAGCCGAGCGTCAGGTTCAGCGCCTTCCCCTGCAGCGCGGCGCGATAGCCGACGCCGACCAGTTCGAGCTTGCGCTCGTAGCCCTTGCTGACGCCGACGACCATATTGGCGAGGTGTGCGCGCGTGCTGCCAGCGAGCGCCCACACGCCCTCGACCGCTTCGCCCGCCTCGCCCGCGTGCACCGTGAGCGCCTGCTTGTCCTGCGCGACCGACACGCCGGCCGCCAGCAGCAGCGTCAGCGAGCCCTTGGTGCCCTGCATCGTCACGCTGCCCGCGCCGACCGTGGCGGTCACGCCCTGCGGCAGCGGCACCGGCTTTTTTGCGACTCTGGACATGATCGTTCCTCTACGAAACCACGCACAGGACTTCGCCGCCCTGGCCGACCCTGCGCGCCTGGCGGTCCGTCATCACGCCCTGCGACGTCGACACGATCGCGATGCCCAGTCCGCCCAGCACCTTCGGCAGCGCCTCGGTGCCGCGGTAGGTGCGCAGGCCCGGGCGGCTGATCCGCTCGATGCGCTCTATGACCGGCTTGCCCTCGTGGTACTTCAGCTGCACGGTCAGCGTCATCTTGCCGTCTTCATCGCTGGTCGCGAAGCCCGCGATGTAGCCCTGGTCGCGCAGCACCTGCGCGATCGACACCTTGACCTTCGAGCTCGCGCAGGTGATCTCCGGCTTGCGCGCCGCCTGGCCGTTGCGGATGCGCGTCAGAAAATCGGCAATCGGATCGGTCATGCTCATGAACGCGCCCTCACCAGCTCGCCTTCGTCAAACCGGGAATCTCGCCGCGCATCGCGGCCTCGCGCAGCTTCGTGCGTGCCAGCCCGAACTTGCGGTACACGCCGCGCGAGCGCCCGGTGATCGCGCAGCGGTTGCGCTGGCGGTTCGGGTTGGAGTCGCGCGGCAAGGCCTGCAGGGTCTCCTGCGCGGCGACGCGCTGCTCCGGCGAGCTCTTCGGATCACGGATGATCTCGCGGAGCTTGGCGCGCTTCTGCGCGTACTTCTTGCCGAGCGCCAGGCGACGCTTTTCGCGCTCGAGCATGTTGGACTTGGCCATTGCCGTTACCTTTGCGGACTGCTTGCGGCTTACTTGCGGAAGGGAAAGTTGAACGCCGCCAGCAAGGCTTTGCCCGCCTTGTCGTCGGTCGCCGTGGTCGTGATCGTGATGTCCATGCCCCGCACCTTGTCGACCTGGTCGTACTGGATCTCGGGGAAGATGATCTGTTCCTTGACGCCGAAGTTGTAGTTGCCGCGGCCGTCGAAGGCACGCGCCGAGACGCCGCGGAAGTCGCGGATGCGCGGCATCGCGATACTGATCAGGCGGTCGAGGAACTCGTACATGCGCGCACCGCGCAGCGTCACCTTGGCGCCGATCGCGAGGCCCTCGCGCAGCTTGAAGGTCGCGATCGACTTCTTCGACTTGCACAGCACCGGCTTCTGGCCGGTCAGCTTGACCAGGTCGCCGACCGCGTTGTCCATCAGCTTCTTGTCGGCCACCGCCTCGCCGACGCCCATGTTGACCGTGATCTTCTCGATGCGCGGTACTTCCATGGGGTTCGTCACGCCGAGCTCCTTCATGAGCTGCGGCACGACGGACTCGCGGTAGTGCTTCTGGAGCCTGGTGATCATGCTCGGGTCCTGTATCCGGTGTAGCGGCTGCCGACGCTCACGCGTCGACGACCTCGCCGTTCGACTTGAAGACGCGCACCTTGCGGCCGTTGTCGAGCACCTTGAAGCCGACGCGGTCGCCCTTCTTGGTCCCCGGGTTGAACACCATCACGTTGGAGACGTGGATCGGCGCCTCCTTCTGGACGATGCCGCCAGGCGAATTCGCCTGCGGGTTCGGCTTCTGGTGCTTTTTCACCATGTTCAGGTTCTCGACGACGACGGTGTCGTCCTCGAGCACGCGGATCACCGTTCCCTGCCGGCCCTTGTCGCGGCCGGTCGTCACGATGACCCGGTCGCCCTTGCGAATTCGATTCATGTTCCTGTCCCTGTCTCTGGCCGGGCGTCCCTTACAGGACCTCGGGCGCCAGCGAGATGATCTTCATGAACTGCGCCGTACGCAGCTCGCGCGTCACGGGCCCGAAGATGCGGGTGCCGATCGGCTCGAGCTTGTTGGTGAGCAGCACGGCCGCGTTGCCGTCGAAGCGGATCAGCGAGCCGTCGGGGCGCCGGACTCCATGGCGGGTCCGCACGACGACCGCGTCGTAGACCTCGCCCTTCTTGACCTTGCCGCGTGGAATTGCGTCCTTGACGCTGACCTTGATGACGTCGCCGACGCTCGCATAGCGCCGCTTCGAGCCGCCCAGCACCTTGATGCACATCAGGCTGCGCGCGCCGCTGTTGTCGGCTGCCGCGAGCAGGGTCCGCATCTGGATCATCTCGGTATCCCCTCGTCTTCAGCGGGCGACGCGTTCGACGACACGCACGAGCTTCCAGCTCTTACGCCGCGACAACGGCCGACACGGCGCGATCGACACGGTGTCGCCTTCCTTGCACTCGTTGTTCTCGTCGTGCGCCAGCAGCTTGGTCGTGCGGCGCACGTACTTCGAGTAGCTCGAATGCTTGACGAGACGCTCGACCGCAACCGAGATGGTCTTGTTCATCTTGCTGCTGACGACGCGGCCGGTCAGGGTGCGCTCGCCGGCGGCCGGCGTCGCAGTAGTGGTCTCGGCGGACATCAGGCCTTACCTCCGATCCGGTGCTGGCTGAGCGCCGTCTTCACGCGCGCGATGGTCTTGCGCACCTTGCCGTGCTGGTCCGGCTTGGCGGCCTGGCCGGCGGCCGCGGCCATGCGCAGGTTGAACTGCTCGCGGCGCAGCTTCAGGAGTTCATCCTGCAGTTCGGCCGGCGACTTTTTGGCGAATCCCTTGATGCTCATGGGCGTTCCTCGTACATCCGGCTCAGCGCACCTGGCGCTTGACGAACACGGTCGACAGCGACAGTTTGGCGGCGGCAAGCCTGAAAGCCTCGCGGGCGCTCTCCTCGCTGATGCCTTCCATCTCGAACAGCACCTTGCCGGGCAGCACGCGCGCCACCCAGAACTCGACGTTGCCCTTGCCGCTGCCCATGCGGACTTCGAGCGGCTTCGCGGTCACCGGGATATCCGGGAAGACGCGGATCCAGATCTGCCCGCCGCGCTTGACGTAGCGCGTCATCGCGCGCCGCGCGGCCTCGATCTCGCGCGCCGTCATGCGGCCGCGACCGGTCGCCTTGAGCCCGTAGGCGCCGAACGCGACCGTGCTGCCGCGGTGCGCCGAGCCGTGGTTCTTGCCCTTGAACTGCTTGCGAAACTTGGTTCGCTTTGGCTGCATCATGGTGCTGGTTCCGGTGCGCGGGCCTTAAGCCGCGGGAGCCGTCTCGGGCGGGGCGGCCGGTGCCGGCGCCGGTTGTGCCGCCGCGGCGGCGGCCTCGGCGGCCTCGGCGGCGAGCGTCGCCTTGTCGAAGATCTCGCCCTTGAAGATCCAGACCTTGACACCGATGACGCCGTAGGTGGTGCGCGCCTCGGCGAGGCCGTAATCGATGTCGGCGCGGAACGTGTGCAGCGGCACCCGCCCCTCGCGGCTCCACTCTGTGCGGGCGATCTCCGCACCGTTCAGGCGCCCGGACGCGCGCACCTTGACGCCGAGCGCACCGCTCCGCATCGTGTTGGTGACCGCGCGCTTCATCGCGCGGCGGAACATCACGCGTTTCTCGATCTGCTGGGCGATGCCCTCGGCGACCAGCTGCGCGTCGAGCTCGGGCTTGCGGATCTCGGCGATGTTGAGGCGCACGTCCTGCAGCGGCAGCTCCAGGCGGCGCGCCACCTCGTTGCGGACCTTCTCGATGTCCTCGCCCTTCTTGCCGATCACGATGCCCGGCCGCGCCGTGTGGATCGTGATGTTGACGCGCCGCGCCGCGCGCTCGATGGCGATGCGGCTGACGGAAGCGTCGGCCAGACGCTTCTTCAGGAACTCGCGCACCAGGTGATCGGTGCGCACGAGCCCCGCGTAGTTCTTGCTGTGCGCATACCACTTCGACGTCCAGTCGCGGATGATGCCGAGGCGGATGCCGTTCGGATGTACTTTCTGGCCCATGTGTCTCTAGTCCCCGGCCTACTTGGCCGCATCCGCTACGTAGACCGTGATGTGGCTGTTGCGCTTGACGATCCGGTTGCCGCGGCCCTTGGCGCGCGCGTGGAAGCGCTTCAGCGACGGTGCCGTGTCGACCATGATCCGCGCCACCTTGAGCTCGTCGATGTCGGCGTTGTGGTTGTGCTCGGCGTTGGCGATCGCAGACTCGAGCACCTTGCGCACGTGCTCGGCGCCCTTCTTCGGCATGAACTTCAGAATCGCGAGCGCCTGGCCGACGGGCTTGCCGCGCACGACGTCGGCGACCAGGCGGCATTTCTGCGGCGAGATGCGCGCGTGGCGCAGTTTGGCGAAAGTCTCCATCGGCTTACTCCACCGTCGCCTTGCGGTCGCCGCCGTGCGCCTTGAACGTGCGCGTCGGGGCGAACTCGCCGAGCTTGTGCCCGACCATGTTCTCGGTCATCAGCACCGGCACGTGATTGCGGCCGTTGTGGACCGCGATGGTCAGGCCGACCATGTCCGGGGTCACCATCGAGCGACGCGACCAGGTCTTGATTGGCCGGCGATCGTTCTTGGCGCTGGCGATCTGCACCTTCTTGGCCAGCGGCAGATCGACGAACGGACCCTTCTTCAGTGAACGTGGCACGTGAGATCCCTCGGATTACTTGCGGCGCTGCACGATCGACGAGCTCGTGCGCTTGTTGGTGCGGGTCTTCTTGCCCTTGGTCTGCCAGCCCCACGGCGACACCGGGTGCGGGTTGCCCTGGCCGGACTTGCCCTCGCCGCCACCGTGCGGGTGGTCGACCGGGTTCATGACGACGCCGCGGACCGTCGGCCGGATGCCGCGCCAGCGCTTGGCGCCGGCCTTGCCGTAGACGCGCAGGTTGTGCTCGTCGTTGCCGACCTCGCCGATCGTGGCGCGGCAGTCGATGTGCACCTTGCGCGTCTCGCCCGAGCGCAGCCGGATCAGCGCGACGAGGCCCTCGCGCGAGGCGAACTGCGCCGAGCCACCGGCCGAGCGCGCCAGCTGGCCGCCCTTGCCGGGCTTGAGCTCGATACAGTGCACGCTGCTGCCGACCGGGATGTGGCGCAGCTGCATCGCGTTGCCGGGCTTGATCGGCGCCTCGGCGCCCGAGAGCAGCTCGTCGCCGACCTTGACCCCGCGCGCCGCGATCACGTAGCGCCGCTCGCCATCCTTGTAGAGCACGAGCGCGATGTGTGCGCTGCGGTTTGGGTCGTGCTCGATGCGCTCGACCTTGCCGACCACGCCGTCCTTGTCGCGCCGGAAATCGATGATGCGGTACTTGTGCTTGTGGCCGCCGCCCTTGTGGCGCGTCGTCAGTCGGCCG
>JANXWS010000015.1 GCA_025351005.1 Pseudomonadota bacterium
CTCCAGGAAATCACATCGCTGCGCGACAACCTTGAGCACATCAAGGAAACCGTCACGATGCAGCAGAGCTACGCGAAGCTCTGCGGGGTCACCGAGGTCGTGAACGTGAACGACCTCGTCGAGGACAGCCTGCGCCTGAACGCGGGTGCCTTCGTGCGCCACGGCGTCACGCTGCAGCGCGAGTACAGCGGCCTGCTGCCGATCACCGTCGACAAGCACAAGGTGCTGCAGATTCTCGTGAACCTGGTGCGCAACGCCAAGTACGCATGCGACGAGTCGGGTCGCCAGGACAAGCTCTTGACGCTCAGGGTCGAGGCCACGGACCCGGGCGCGCGCATCTCGATCATCGACAACGGCGTCGGCATCGCGCCCGAGAACATGGGCCGCCTGTTCCACCACGGCTTCACGACCCGCCAGTCGGGCCACGGATTCGGGCTGCACAGCGGCGCGGTCGCGGCGCAGGAACTCGGCGGGACGCTGCGTGCCGAAAGCGCCGGGCTCGGCCACGGCGCCGCTTTCATCCTCGAGCTGCCGCGGCTGCCGCCGGGAGCCGAACGTGGCTAAGGGCATCCCGGCGGTCAACCGGCGCGTCCTCGTCATCGACGATAACTCGGCGATCCATGCGGATTTTCGCAAGGTGCTGACGGTGAATGCCGAGCACGCGGCGCAGGATGCGTTGAGCATTCTCGAGGCCGGCGTGTTCGGTGACACGCCGAGCACCTCGATCCGTCCGCAGTTCGAGGTCGACTCCGCCTACCAGGGCCGGGAAGGCGTCGAGAAGGCGACCGCCGCGCTCGCCGCGGGCCGGCCCTACGCGATGGCGATCGTCGACATGCGCATGCCGCCGGGCTGGGACGGTCTCGAGACGATCGAGCGACTCTGGGCGGTCGACCCGAACGTCCAGGTCGTCATCTGTTCTGCGCACGCGGACTACGACTGGATGGAGGTCGTGGAGCGCCTCGGGCATTCCGATCGCCTGCTCGTGCTCCGCAAGCCCTCGGAGCCGATCGAGGTGCTGCAGTGCGCGACGGCGCTCTGCCACAAGTGGCACAACGAACAACTGGTGCGCAACCAGGTCGAGCGCCTCGAGCAGGTTATCGTCGCGCGCACCCGCGGTCTCGAGGCCGCCAATCGCCAGCTGCGGCACCTCGCGACGCACGACGCGTTGACGGGCTTGCCCAATCGCGTGCTGCTCGAAGACCGCCTCGCGCAGGCGATGGCGCATTCCGACCGGGACGGCCGCCCGTTCGCGCTGCTCGTCTGCGACCTCGACCGCTTCAAGCTGATCAACGATTCCCTGGGCCACCACGCGGGCGACGAGCTCCTGCAGGAAGTCGCGCAGCGGCTCGGCGCGCTCGTGCGCAGCGTCGACACCGTCGCACGCTTCGGTGGCGATGAATTCGTGCTGCTGCTCACGTCGATCTCGCAACCCGAGGACGCCAAGCGCATCGCCACCGCGGCCGTCGAGGCCCTGCAGGCACCGGTGACGATTGCCGGGCTCGATGTCCATACCTCCCCGAGCATCGGCGTCGCGTTCTACCCGAGCGATGGCAGCTCGATCGAGGCCCTGGTCGCCCGGGCCGACGCCGCGATGTACTGCGCCAAGCAGCGCGGGCGCGGCAACGTCCAGTACTACGCTCCGGGCATGAACAGCGGCGCCGAGGAGCGCGTGCAGTTCGAGAGCGAGCTGCACAATGCGATCGCGCTCGGCCAGTTCGAGCTCTACTACCAGCCGAAGGTCGATACCCACAGCGGCGCGGTGCGCAGCGCCGAGGCGCTCATTCGCTGGATCCATCCCAAGCGCGGCATCGTCGGCCCGGGCGATTTCATTCCGATCGCCGAGGAGTGCGGCCTCATCGGCGCCATCGGCGAGTGGGTCATCCACGAGGCCTGCCGCCAGGCACGCGCGTGGCAAACGTCCGGGCTCGCGTGGCTTCGCGTATCGGTCAACCTCTCGGCCTCGCAGTTCCGCCAGGACGGCCTCGTCGAGTCGATCAGCCGCGCACTCCAGGAATTCTCGCTCGAGCCCAAGTACCTCGAGGTCGAACTCACCGAGAGCGTCGTCATGAGCGACCCCGAAGAATCGATCGCGATCCTCGAGCAGCTGAGCAAGATGGGCGTGCTGGTGTCGGTCGATGACTTCGGCACGGGTTACTCGAGCATGAGCTACCTGCGCCGCTTTCCAATCGACAAATTGAAGATCGACCGCAGTTTCATCCGCGAGCTGATATCGCGAGCCGATGATGCCTCGATAGTGCAAGCGATCGTTTCTCTCGCGCACAGTCTGAACCTCAAGGTCGTCGCCGAGGGCGTAGAAACGGCCGAACAGCTCGATTTTCTGCGCACCGTCGGCTGTGACCAGTATCAAGGCTACTGCTTCAGCCCCGCGGTGCCGGCGACGAATTTTGCCGAGCTGCTGCGCCGCTCACAGCAGGAATCCGACGCGACGGTGGAATCCGACACGGAGAGAACAAACAGCAAGCTCGCGGTTTTGCGCTTCCGCGGCTAACCTGACGAGCGACAAGATCCGGGCCGATGTCGTCGGTGGCCGACGTGCCGGTCGATTGGGCGATTGTCCCGCGCCCTGGCGCCGCT
This sequence comes from Pseudomonadota bacterium, assembly GCA_025351005.1. Taxonomy (GTDB): domain Bacteria; phylum Pseudomonadota; class Gammaproteobacteria; order Steroidobacterales; family Steroidobacteraceae; genus CAIKZZ01. The sequence goes on from JANXWS010000015.1 coordinate 2,596, forward strand.
GCTAGGCCCACTGCCGCACGACCAATTTTGCCGAGCTGCTGCGCCGCTCACAGCAGGAATCCGACACGGAGAGAACAAACAGCAAGCTCGCGGTTTTGCGCTTCCGCGGCTAGCCTGACGAGCGACGAGATCCGGGCCGATGTCGTCGGTGGCCGACGTGCCGGTCGATTGGGCGATTGTCCCGCGCCCTGGCGCCGCTGCTAGGCCCACTGCCGCACTCGGTCGCCGTGACTGCCCTCCTGCATCGCCAGCGTATTCGGCCGCCGCGCCGGCCGGCGAACTCACGGCGATCGCTACTCCGGAACGTGGATCGCCGTCTTGATGTGCTTGAGGTTGGCGACGATCGTGAACGTCATGATGACGAGCAGGGACCACGAGCTCCACTTGCCGACCTGCACAACTGACCAACCGCCCAGCTGGCTCGGGTACCTCCAGATCCCGAAAAACGTACTGACGTTCTCAGCCAGCCAAATGAAGAATCCGATCAGCACGAATGCCAGCGACAGCGGCATCTCACGCGTCCGGTCCAGCGGGCGAAACAGGACGATGGTACGTGCGTAGAGTCCGAGAGAGCACGCGACGATGTACCACCGGTAATCGCCGATGTAGTGATGCGTGAAGAAGTTTGCGTAGATCGCGGTCGCGAGCGCGCCTGCCATCCAATAGCGCGGGTGATGGACGACCCGCAGATCGAATAGCCGCCAGGCCTGAATAATGTAGCTGCCGACTGCTGCATACATGAAGCCCGCGAACAGCGGAACCCCGAGCACCTTGGTGTAGGCAAAATCGGGGTACGCCCAGGAGCGGACGCTGGCCGATGTCTTGAATACTTCGAGCATGAAGCCGATGACATGGAAGAGTGTGATGGCCGACAGCTCATCCGCGGTTTCGAGCCGCGACCACAGCATCCCCGCCTGGATGACGACAGCCACGAGCAGCAAAAAATCGTATCTCGGCAAGCCGAACACGCCGGCTCGCGGCACCGAGAACACCGCGGCGAAGAAAAGACCAGCAAAGAGGCAGGCCCGGGCCTGCTTGAGCCCGAAGTACAGAAACTCCAGGGCGAAGCGCCGGCTCCCGGTCAGTTGTCCCGCCCCTGGCCTTCCCGCGACGAGCCACTCGTCGATGGCCCGAAGACGAGGCCATGGGCCTGGCGGAGCCGTATTTTCAGACATCGAGGCGCGAACCTCGGCGGCAGTTTCGGCAGGGTCCATTCGATCACGCGCCGGCCCAGGGAATCTGCCAGTCGCGGACTCGGTTTCCATGACGACGACAGCGCCACCGGCATTGCCCGAGGCGAACCCGATACCCCTCGCCGTAGGGCGTACCGGGAAAGATACCGGATGATGGGCGTGCGCGGCTACGCTCGAGCATCTCGCGGAAGTGCTGGCGTCCGATCGATACAGGCGCCTACACTATCCGGCGATCGGGTTCGTCGCCAAGCCATCGTCGTCCAAGGATCCTGTCAAGGAGTCGCACCGTGCGAAAAATAGTGCTTCTAGCCGGCGGCGTCCTCGGTCTGGTGTCAGCTGCCAGCGCGGTGGCCAGCGATTTCTCGTGCCGACTGCGATTCGAGATGAAGGGATGGTCGGCAATTTACAAGACCGCGACGGGCACGGGCACGGTGACCTGCAGCGACGGCTCAACGATGAAGGTCAGCCTCGAGTCGAAGGGATTCGGATTGACGGCCGGCAAGTCGAGCATCGACGAAGGCAGAGGAGCAATCACCGGTGCTCGCACCATCGACGACGTTCCGGGTAGCTATGTCGCTGCGGATGCGAGCGCAGGGGCGGGCAAGTCGGTCGCTGCCGCCGTTCTGACCAAAGGTGAAGTATCGCTTGCGCTGAGCGGAAAAGGGCGCGGTTGGGATGCTGGAGTCGCGCTGTCAGACTTTACCATCAAGCGCTGAATCGTTACGAGCTCGCCGCCGGCGAATCGTCGCCCCATGAAGCGCCAATTGTCCGTGGTACGGGATCACGGCGACGTGGCCCGCGGTGCCTTCGACCGGCACAGCTGCGCCCCTTCGCTACACCGTGGACGTAACTCGCTCGCTCGTCGACGTCAAGATTCGCTATCTCGGCCACTAGATGCTTGGAGGTCACTTCACCAGCGCCTTCGGCACGGGCGTCTTCGATCCCGAGCAGGAAAAGACACCTGCGGTCGGCATTCGCGTTCCGGTCAACGGACAGGAGACCCACCCGAGTTTCTGGCGGGGCGAGTTGCTCGGGCCGCACTTCGTTGACAGCGAGCACTACCCAGCAATTCAATCCGGCACTGCCCGCACGACACGAACCGCCAACACTACCGGCGACGCTCGGGGAAACCGGACCGTACGGAATGTCTCGCGGCCGCGACAAACCGCGAGCGTAACCTGCTTTAGTCTGCGGGAATGGCCGGCGTCCTGTTCCGGCGCCGGCTTCGGTGGGTGACCGCGAAGCCAGAAAGGCCGATCATGGCGATAGCTGTCGTTCGGAGTAACCGATGACAACAGTCTCAAGACGTACGCTTCTCGGAACTGCAGCCGCCAGCGCTCTGATCGGAACGAGCATGCACGCGCGGGCGGATTTAGCACGCGCTAAAAGCCTGGCGTCGATCACGGCTGGCGTGGCCGGCATCGCCGCGGGGGAGCACGCCGCACGCGTGGCACGCGTCCAGGCGTCGATGCGACAGCGGAAGATCGGTGCACTGCTGCTCGATGCGGGGTCGACCCTCACGTACTTTACCGGCGTTCGCTGGCCCCGGTCCGAGCGGACGACCGCGGCGCTCATTCCGGCCGACGGCGACGCCGTTCTCGTCGTGCCGTTCTTCGAAGAGCCCTCGGTCCGCGAGACGCTGCAGGTAGCCGCAGACGTGCGGCCCTGGAAGGAAGACGAGAGTCCGTTTGCGCTGCTTGCTCGCGCGTTGCGCGACCGCGCTGTCTCCGAAGGGCCGCTCGCCGTCGAAGCGACGACCCGGTTCTTCATCGTCGACAACATGACCAGGGTGGCAAGCCTCGGACGGAGCGTCGTACCTGGCGACGAACTCGTGCAAGCGTGTCGGATGCGCAAGACGGCCGCGGAACTTGCGCTGCTGCAGGTGGCCAACAACGTCACGATCGCCGCGCTGCGACATGCCCACGGACAGATCGACGCGGGCATGCGCGCCGCCGAGATACGCGACCTGATGGCGGCGGCGACGGACAGGCTGGGGGGCTCCGACAGTTGGTCGCTGGTGTTGCTCAACGAGGCCAGCGCCTATCCGCACGGCTCCATCAAGGTACAGACGGTCCGCAAGGGCTCCATGATCCTCATCGACGCGGGCTGCGCAGTACACGGATACCAGTCCGACATATCCCGATCCTGGGTGTTTGGCGAGCCTTCCGCCCGTCAGCGCGAGGTCTGGAACACGGTGAAGCGTGGCCAGGAGATCGCCCTTGAGACGGCAAGGATCGGCAGCCCGGTCGGCTCCATCGACAAGGCGGTCCGCACGTACTACGAAGACAAGGGTTGGGCCCTGGACTATGGCTTACCCGGGCTGTCGCACCGGACTGGCCACGGGATCGGCATGGACGGACATGAGGCTCCCTATCTCGTGCGCAATGATGTGACCCCGCTTGAGGCCGGTATGTGCTTTTCGGACGAGCCGGGCATATACATTCCCGGAGAATTCGGGGTCCGCCTCGAGGACTGCTGGTTCATGACCGCGCACGGCCCGCAGCTGTTCACGCCGTTGGCCAGATCGATGGAACAGCCCATCTGAAAACACAACCGCTGGGAAGGGCGAGCGACGCAGAGTCGGCGCGTCGCAAGCGACGGCTGGGATATTGCGCGCTCGCGACCGGAGCGATTTCAGCGGATCGGGATCTCGAATGTGCCGGCCTCGGCGGAATGCGCGCTGCCGCGCAATTCGCAAACCGGATTGGGATCGAGCGCAATTGGAGACGACACCGCAAGACGTCGGACTACATCCTGCGTGAGACGGTCAGGCGTTGAGCAGTGTCGTGGACGTCGCCAGGCCCAGCCCTGCGTTGCGCAGTTGCCACCGTCAATGTTCCGGGCCTAGCGCGCATGGAACACTGGCCGTGGAAGCGGATTCGTGTTGGCGATCCGCGAAATCTTCGCATTTCGACCCGCTACACCTTGCTCCGCAAAGGCGTTGACCCGTACCTCGCAGCATTCCACCAGTAGCGGGCGCGAAGAGGACAGGAAGCGCGGCGGCCACACTGAGCGCCCGATGCCGAGACGCCCTTCGCTCTGAGTGACTGGCCTGGCCGAACCGACCTAAACAGCCAGACCAGCGCAGAAGCCCAATTGACGACCATCACCAAGCGGAGTGATGAGCAACGGCCGCCGCTCTAGGCACGGCAACTGGCCGGCCGGTACTGCTCGAGCAGTGAGCCACCGGTCGCCGGGAAGCTCACCGTGGGGGACATCGTCAGACCCGCGCTCGAGGCCATCGAGTGGTCACCGCACTGCCAGGACACATCACCGTTTGCGCTCGTGAACGGCGTCAGAGCGAGCGTGCTGCCGGCAACAATGGCTTTGGCGTTGGCGCCGTAGGTGATCGTGATGAGACCGCCGGTGCCGACCTGCACCTGTGTGACGTACTCGCCGCTGATGTCGCTCGCATTGGTCGGCAGGACGGCCGCGACGTTGGTGTCCGGGAACGCGCCCGCGGCCGCAAAGGTCTCGACCACCGCCGTCTTCGCCGAACCCACCAGGTTCAGGCCTTCTGTGACCTGCCCGCGGATCGTGTATTCCTGGTAAGCCGGGATCGCGATCGCCGCGAGGATGCCGATGATAGCGACCACGATCATTAACTCGATGAGGGTGAAGCCGTGCTGAGCGTACTTATCCATAAGAAGCTCCTGGCGCAGCCGCAAAGGCAGATTGAGCGAGCACGCGCCCTCCATGAGCGCACCGGCAAGTGTTCAGCCCACCGCACGATCTGACTTCGACGCCGCTCCATTCGTCGGTTTGGCTGCGGGTGGCGCCGACAGCGCAGAAGCCCGGAACCAACCTCGCCGCACGGTCTGGCCGGCCGCAGCTGGACGGTGTTGGTCCGCATCCACTACCTCCGGCGCCGCGTCTAGAAAGCGCCTTCAATCGACGCAGGTTGACGGCCTGTTTGCCGGCCGATTTGCAAAACACCAAAGACGCGGGAGCGGGTGTGAGTCACTTCTCGTCAGGCCGTCGTAAGCCTCTCTCGCCCGGCGCTCGCGCAGACATTGGATTTCTCGGTTCCGTCCGGGCGGTGACCGCGAGCGCCTCGTCGGCGCTTGAGTACGTGCGCACCCAGGAGGCGGCAGCGTTCTCGGTGCGGCAGTGGGTAGAAGAGGGGAGAGGCGTTCTCTTCCTGCCCTACCAGGCGGACCAGATCGCGGCGCCTCGATCGCTCATCTCGACGTGGATCCGGATCGGGGTCTTTCAGCTCATGAGCCAGGGCGAGCGCGATCACCGCCTCTGGTTTGTCATCGATGAGCTCGATGCGCTCGGCCCGATCGACGGGCTCAAGGATGCGCTGGCGCGCCTGCGGAAGTTCGGGGGGCGGTGCGTGCTCTGGTTTCAGTCGATTGCGCAGGTCTCCGGATCTCGTCGGTGCCGTTGCTGAGGAAGAACGTCTATGAACGTCGGCAACAATCCACGATAGCCGCGACGGGATCGCGCGACACGGAACGACTTCGCTAGTCGTCGGCGCCCATCGTGCTGTTCACGGCGGGCGCTCGTGTTGCGAGCGCGCGGACACCGGCCGGCCGGCCGCGATCGCGACGACTACCGGCGACCGACCGAGGCGCTCGTGCCGGCCGACGAGTGCGGACGCCTCGTACTCTTCATCGTTCGAGCCGAGTCGCATCGCAGATGGAATCACGCAGCGTCAGGCTCACGGCGGTCCAGACCGCAGCACCCGCGACTAGGGCCCCACTGCAAAAGACGGCGAGCCCCGTCAGGGAAAGGCGCATCGGGACCGCTACGTGCAGCAGTGTCCGTGCTGCCGCATCCAACGAGAGCGATGTCAGCGCCAACGACAGGCCGACCGCCAGCAGCGCGCTGACGCCAAGGACGATTGAGCCCTCGATCAGGAATGAACGCGCGATCGTGCCGCGTGTCGCGCCGAGCGAGCGGAGCACGCCGATTTCGCGCCGCCTCTCGAATACGTCGAAGCTCGCGCCGCCGCCGAGGATCAGCGCCCCCAGCAGCGCGGCGGCGAGCGCGATCGTGCGCAGCACGCTACCGACCACGCTGAAGTGCTCGGTGAACGCGTCGCGGATCAACGTCCGGCCGATCAGTTGCGCCGCGGGCATGCCGGCATCGAGCAGTCTGCGATCCAGCGCGTCACCAACCGGACCGACATCGGGACCCGCAACCTTCACGCGAAGCGCATTCGCGGTGTCCAGCGCGGTAACGGCCTCGAACACGGGGAACGGCGCGTAAAGGGCGCTGGTCGCGATCTGGTCCACGACGCCCACGACGTGAACGGCGCTACGTCGGCCACGAAAGTCGAGGGTCACGACGCGGCCGACGCGCACGTCCGGCCGAAGGTCCTGGACCATCCGCGTGACGACTACCTCGTCGCGTGCGTTCGCGCCCGGCGCACGGCCGGCGACCAGTGGAAGCGTGAATAACAAGCTGCCGGACGGATAGCCGTTCAGCGCGACTAAGGCCGACGTGTCGATCAGAGGCTGCTCCGATGCGGGACTGCCAACCCGCACCGCGGCGCGGCGCCAGGCCTCGGCGTGGGCCACGGCGGGAACGGATTGTGCGACCGATTCGAGCTCTGCCGCCGCCGCCGGGTTCGCCAGCACCACCTCGATGTCGTGACCTTGCGTTGCCAGAGCGTGATCGATCACGCCGACCAAGCTATCGTAGTTGTTCTCTGCTGCAAGGAACAAGGCGCCGCCGATGGTCAGGGCCACCGCTACCACCGCGAGCCGCCACGGGCGCCGCAGGGCGTTGCGAAGCGCGTAGGTTTGACTGACACGTCCCGGCACGCGCAACGCGCGGCCGAGACGCTGGCCGGTCGTCAGTGGCGTGATGCCTGGATCCGCGAGCGCCTCGCTCACCGGCATGATGCAGGCTCGCAGGGTCGGCCAACCGACGCCGAAGACGATCACTACGAACAATGCCCAAAGGGTCGAATCGTAGCGCGTTCGGCCCGCGCTCCAATCGATGATGTCGACATTGAGAACGGCGGCGTTGAATCCTGCGAGCGCGCGCGCGAGCGCCCCGCCGGCGTAGACGCCGGCGAGGCCAACGGCCAGCGCGACGAACAGCATTAGTGGCAGGTACCCGAGCACAACCTGGTGCACGCGGGCACCCATTGATCTCAAGATGCCGATCACTTTCGTTTCGCGCCGCATCCAGGAGGCCGTCAGGTGGGCAGCCAGCGCGCCCGTGCACGCGAACGACATGGCCGAGACGACCGCCAATACCCGCAGCACCGCGTTCATCAGCAGCGCGTGCGGGTGGGTGGTGGCCAGCGGCTCAACGCGGAGCACGCGCATCCCACTTTCGACCAGGCGGTCACGCAGATGCTCCCCCAGGTCCCGCGCGTATGCGACGTCGCCGCGCTGCTTCAGTCGCACCAGCAACTGGTCGGGGTCGACCGTGACGCCGAGACGTGCGGCGCTGCCAGGTGTTGAATAGGCATAGATCATCCGTTCCTGGTTACTCGGCGCGACGGCAGGGTCGTGCACGAATCCGGCGAAGGGCATCGGCACCGTCGCACCGTTTGGCATCCGTACCCGGAGCTCGCCGTCGGTGCTCAACAGCGATCTCCCTGACTGCTCGACCCACAGGCCGTCGCGGTGCGCGTCGAGGCCAGCGTCCGGTGCGTGCCGGTGGATATGTCCGACCTGCTGCGCGCCGACGTCCGGCAGCACCGTTACGCGTAGCGGCAGCCACTCGCCGCGTGCGGCGACGACGCGCGCGGCGATGACCCGCCGCGCCTCCACTCCGGCCACGCCATCGAAGGACGCTGCCGCGGTGATCGCATCGGCAGGAACGCGGTCAAACCAGAGCGTCAGGTCGGGGCTGCGGGCGCGCGCGTAGCTCGTCTCAATCCCCCGCTCCAGTATCGTCCGGGCGTCCGTCGCTGCGAGCATTGCGGCGGTCCCGAGCGCGAGTACCAGCACGATGACCCCGAGCTGCACGGGCCGCGCGCGAGCATCGCCGAGCGCCTTTCGCCAGAGCAGGCTCAAGAGGCGTTCCGCACGGCCATCCGGTCGGCGGTCACCGCGCCATCCTTCAGTTCGAGCACGCGACCCGCGCCGTCGGCAATGCTTGGATCGTGAGTCACGATCAGCAATGTCGTGCCGGCCGTTGCGAGTCTCCGGAACAGCCGGCCGATGGCCGCACCGGTCTCGCTGTCGAGGTTTCCGGTCGGCTCGTCGGCAACGAGTATTGCCGGGTCGTTGGCGAGCGCGCGGGCAATCGCCGCACGCTGTTGCTCGCCGCCGGACAGCATAGAGGGCAGCCGATCTACTGCGTGACCGAGTTCGACCTGCGCCAGCAATTCGCTGGCGCGCGTCCGCCTTTTGTCAACCGGGATGCAGTCGCCGAATTCCATGGCCAGCAGAAGATTCTCGATGACCGTCAGCGTCGGCAGCAGCTGGAAGAACTGAAAGACGACGCCGACCGTGCGCCCGCGCCAGCGTGCCAGCTCGTTCTCGTTCAGCCGCTCGAGCTCGACCCCCGCTATCCGGACGGAGCCGGAGGTCGGCCGATCGAGCGCGGCCACCAGGTTCAGCAAGGTCGACTTGCCGCTGCCGGATTTGCCGAGAACGGCGACGTGCTCGCCACGGGCCACGCGCAGCGAGACCCCTAGGAGTGCATCGCGGTGTTGACCGCTGCGCTGCGCATAGCGCTTCGTCACGCCCACCACCTCGATCATTGCGTCCGTCTCCATCGTTGCTCAGCCGTGATTCACGCGAAAAAGATCGGACGCAACGAGATTGCCGTCGGGATCAAGAATGAGCGTCTTGAGCGAGTCGTCCAGGGCACCAAAGTGAAATCGCACCTTAACGGTGCGCAGGCCGCCGGTGGCCTGCACGGATTCGACGACGATCTGCGCCGGCCCGCGCATCCGCTCGAGGGCCTGCACCATGACGTCCGCCGGCCTCGCGCCGGGCGGCAGTCCCTCGACCGCGTAGTTCGCGGCAAGTCGCGGCACGAGCAGCGACCCATCTCGGGCCATGACGGCGGCGGCCAGCGTGCGCAGGAAACTCTCGACCTGAGCGTCCGCGGTAAGTCCGGTCGCCGTCGATACTTTCGCCAACGCCGACGGCGGCGGCGCCGTCGGCGTCTGAGGTGAAGCTCCATGGAGCCGGGCGATCCAGTCGCTGAAGTCGGCAAACGCGGATGGCGAGGCGCACGCGACGGCGAGCGACATGCTGAGCGCGACGATGCGGCGCGCGATGCGAGTCGGATTGAGGTGCAAGGGCGTTCTCCGTCGGCCTTGATGGTGGCTGAGCATGTCTGTAGAATAGCAATAACTAATCGTAAAACAATCATAATAGCGAATGGACACTGGTGTACCTGCGCGCGTCCTGCGGTTGTGCCGGCTTGTCCGCGCCGTCGGCGTGGCGTTGCTGGCGATGGTGTTTGCGGTCTACGCGCTGCCGACGCTCGCGCCCGGCCTGGAGATCTGGCGCCAGCACTGGGCGGAGGTTTCAGTCGTCGGAGGCGTGCCGCTGGCGTGGATCTCCGCGCTCGGCACGAGCGACCGAGTGCTGCTCGCGGCGGTGGCGCTGCCCTACCTCGCGTGCCTGGCGTGGGCTTTCGTGCACCTTGACAAGCTGCTGCGTGGCTTCGAGCGTGGCGAATTTTTCGCCGCCGCCACGATCCGGCACCTGCGTACGTTCGCCGGACTCGTTCTGCTCGCCAGAATCCTCGCGATGATGGCCGGCCACCTTCGTGTCGCCATCGGCGCGTCGCTGCGCGGCGGCGCGTCCGGCCACATCCTGCTGAACGTGACCAGCGACGAGATGGCTCTCGTCCTGCTGTGCACGCTGATATTTCTGATCGCACACATGCTCGAGGAAGGCGGCCGCCTCGAGGACGAGAACCGCAGCTTCCTCTGACTTGCGCAATGCCGATCATCATCAATCTCGACGTCATGCTGGCGCGCCACAAGACGAAGTCGAAAGACCTGGCAGCCTACGTCGACATCACCGAACAGAACCTGTCGCTGCTGAAGTCGGGCAAGGTCAAGGGCATCCGCTTCTCGACGCTCGAGCGGATCTGTGAAAGGCTCAATTGCCAGCCGGGCGATATCCTCGAGTACCGGCCCGGGCCCGCCAAACCAGAGTGACTCGGTACCGGCACGCGTCCGTCGCCGGCAGTGATGCGCGCGCGACAGCCGCAAACCTGTGCGTCGTCAGCCGAGCGGCTGAGGTGACGTGCTCCCGCTGAATAGTACGGCTCCGGGGTAGAGTCCGCTCAAGGAGCGGACGATGAAGAAGATACGGTTTACGGACGAGCAGATCATTCGGATTCTGAAGGAAGCGGAGGCCGGGGCGAAGGCGCCGGACCTGTGCCGGAAGCACGGGATCTCTGCCGCGACGTTCTACAACTGGAAGGGCAAGTACGGCGGGATGACCGTGTCGGACGCTCGACGGCTGAAGGACCTCGAGGGAGAGAACGCGAAGCTGAAGAAGCTGCTGGCGGAGTCGGAGCTCGACAAGGCATCGCTGAAGGATCTGCTGTCGCGAAAATGGTGAGCCCACAGACCCGGCGCGAGGCGGTCGCAGTGCTGATGCACGAGCGCGACTACGGCGTAACGAGGGCTTGTGGGCTGGTCGGGATATCGCGGTCGCTGTACGGCTACGAGAGCCGCCGACCGTCGCCAGGGGCGATCCTTGAGCGGCTGAAGGCGCTGGCGGTGGAGAAGCGACGGTACGGGTATCGAAGGCTGCACGTGCTGCTGCGACGAGAAGGTCACACGATCAATCGGAAGCGGACTTACCGGCTGTACCGGGAGGCTGGCCTCGCGGTCCGGCGCCGCAAACGCAAGCGATACGCGTTGGGCGACCGGCGGCCGCTGCCGAAGCCGGCCGCGCCGAATGTGAGTTGGTCCATGGACTTCGTAGCCGATGGCCTGGCGGACGGCCGGAAGGTTCGGTGCTTGAACATCGTCGATAACTGCACGCGCGAGTGCCTCGTGATCGAGGTCGACACCTCGCTGACCGGACGCCGCGTCGCCGCCGTCCTCGATCGGCTCGCCGACCTGCGTGGCCTCCCGGAGTCGATCACGGTGGATCATGGCCCGGAGTTCGAAGGACAAGTGCTCGATGCTTGGGCGTACGAGAATCGCGTGCAGCTGGCCTTCATCCGGCCCGGGAAGCCCGTCGAGAACGCGTACGTTGAGTCGTTCAATGGCAAGTTCCGGGATGAATGCTTGAACGAACACTGGTTCATCACGATGGCCCAAGCCCGGCGTACGATCGAGAACTGGCGGCAGGAGTACAACGAAGAGCGACCACACTCCTCGCTGGGCGACCTGACTCCGGCTCGCTTCGCAGCTGAGCTGGAAACGAAGAGGAAGAACGACGTACTTTTAACCGCGGGCTCCAACCCGGAACGGGACTAAAACGGGGAGCAGGTCACTTGAGGTCGACTGAAAGTCGACCGGACGGCAACCACCGGCGAACTAATGGTGTGACTTCCGTGGCGTTTCCTGCCTCATGGCGTAATATCACCAGCAATATCTGGCGAAGAACCCGAACGGCTACTGCGGCATTGGAGGCTGCGGGGTGCCCTTCAAGAATGCGGAGTTATACGCGGGGCAGAAGGCGTAGCCGAAGCTACACCGAGGGTTCCGGCGGGAAATCCGCCCCTTAGCGGCGATACAGATCGGGACCCAGCGAAATCATGCGGAGAAACTCCGGCAGTGTTCAGCGCTGACGTCTACCGGAATTCTACCGTCGACCGCGTGACAGGATAATCCGCGGCGAAGAATGGATGCGGTCTGAAACCGCAGCTGCCGAAATTCATCCGTCCGACAGGACAATGTCGAACTCACACGACGCAGCGCCTTTCTCCAGGGTGGATCCACCCCGTGTCCAGTTGCCAAAGATCACCCGCGGCACCGGACCCTGCTCTTGCCAAAGATCATGCTGTAACGTCCGATCCTGAGCAAGCATCTTGGCGTCTGCGGGTATATAGAGCTGCGTGATAAGGCGGTCGACCTTGCCTTCGACGTCAAGATGAATATGGGGCGAGCGTATGTAATCGCCCGCGGGGTAGGCACCCGGCTTGATCGTCAGAAAGCGATAACGGCCCTGCTCGTCCGTCGTCTGATATGAGTATCCGGTGAAATTCGGATCCAGAGGCGCGGGGTTGTCATCGCCGCTATGAACGTAGCGCCCAGCGGCGTTCGCCTGCCAGATTTCGACACGGGCGCCGACCACCGGCTTGCTATCCACGGTCAGCACCCGTCCAGTCAGTTCCACGACTTCGCCAAGTGCGCGACCGCTTCTTCCGATGAGGCGGGTCAGGTCGGCGCTGACCTGTTGCGGGTGGGACGCTGGATAGAAAGGTCCCAGGACCATGGGCCTCGTTTCATGCAGCCTCTCGGCGGCCTTCGCTATCGAGGAGCACATGACTGGCAGTCCTCCCACAGCGAACAGCAGGTGACGGCGACTAATTGTCTTCATGTGCGTTGGAGTCCCTTCTGCAATGCAGATCGTGCACAGATCAATTTGCTTCCTGAGGCCATAATTAGTTGGGTGATGGAACGGCCGACTCAGTCTACTGTCGGTTTGACGCAGAGGTCTACTGAAAGTCGACCGGTAGACGACCACCACCAGGGTAACCGAGTGGCTCCCGTGGGATTTCCAGTCTCAGGGCGTACTATCACCAGCAATATCTGGCGAAGAATCCGAACGGGTATTGCGGGATTGGAGGGTGTGGAGTGCCCTTCAAAATCGCGGAGTTACAGGTGGGGGGGAAGGCGTAGCGTCAGGGGCATGTTGGTTTCCATCGGGAAGCCAACCGGTTACCAGTCCGACATGCGTTTTTCTGCGGGAAAACGCAGTGTGATTTCGGCGCTGAGGTCTACCGGAAGTCTACCGGTGAATCGAACCTAGGAAAGTCCTCGGGGAAGGACGGATACGATTGCGCTCATGAGAGAGCTAGTCACACAGATTTCCGACGTAGAGGTGTTTCTGGCACTCGCTCCTGAGGAGCTCCCCGGCGAAACCATGTCCACCTGTGAGGCACAACTGTGAATCCCGAACAGCTCGAACGGAAGTGTCCTCCGGGTGCATTCTTCTTCCTGCACGTCTGCACGGCGTGGCCCGTGGGGGTCATCGGACTTGCATTGGGGAGCAGCTTGGTGAAGGCCGGGGTCGCCGTCCACCAAACGGCGACCATCATCGCAGCATCAACCTTGGCGTTTACGCTGGAGTTTGCCTGGGCGCCACTAGCAGGCTGCTGAAAAAGGCTTTGGCAACCATGAATTCTGTGATCATTCATTCATCAAGTACTTGTTTTATAGCTGTTTCAATTGTTGGAATTGGCAGTTAGTGGCCATCAAAACTCCTTTTTCAGCAGCCTGCTAG
>JANXWS010000021.1 GCA_025351005.1 Pseudomonadota bacterium
AAGGGTACTGCTGGATTCGGTCGTCCCGGCAGGGCGCGTATTAGACCGGTGCCGAGCCACGGGCGTCAAGAATCAGGGCCGGCCTTGCCGGGGTCCACGAATCCCTCCGGTTTCGCCGCGCCCGTGCCGAACAGGAACTTCTGCATTTCGGCCGCGAGAAACTGGCGCGCCTTCGGCTCGATCGGCGTCAGGCGGTATTCGTTGATCAGCATCGTCTGGTGCGCAACCCAGCGTTGCCAGCCTTCTTTCGACACCTCGTTGTAGATGCGCCTGCCGAGTTCGCCGGGATACGGCGCGTAGTCGAGACCTTCGGCAGCGTGGCCGAGCACGACACATTGCACGTTGCGGGACATCGAGGCTCCGGATGCCGAATCAGAGGCGGCGCAACGGGTCCGCCGCCGCGGCGAAGCGCGCCACCAGCGCCGACACCGGCGCCGCCAGGCCGACTCGCGGCGGATCACCCAAGTTGTACCACGTCTCCCCGGCCGCCGGCACCGCCCGGCCCTGCCCGGCGTCGAGCTCGTATAAAAGGGGTTCGATCTCGAGCTCGAAATGTGTGAACGCGTGCCGGATCAGTCCGAGCGGCTCGAGCCGGACCGGCCCCGGGCCCGCGCGCCGGCGCACGGCTCCGGTCGCGAGCCGGCGTGTCGGGAATTCCGGAAACCCCCACAGCCCGCCCCACACGCCGCGCGGTGGCCGGCGCGCGAGCAGCACCGCGTCGCCCGCGCGCAGCACCAGCCAAACGACCTGGCGCTGCGGCCGCACCCGCGCAGGCCGCGTCGCCGGCAGCTCCGCTGTCCGCCCACTGGCGCGAGCGACGCAGCCGGCGCGCACCGGACAGTGGTCGCAGTCGGGGTTTCGCAGCCGGCAGACGGTCGCGCCGAGATCCATGATCGCCTGCGTGTAGTCCGCCGCGTGGTCCGCGGGCGTTACCGCATCGCTCAGTGACCAGAGTTCAGAGACGACCTTGGGCGAGGCCGGGTGGCCGGCGACGCCGAACCACCGTGCCAGCACGCGTTTGACATTGCCGTCAAGGATCGGGTGGCGGACGTCGCACGCGAGCGCCAGGATGGCAGCGGCGGTCGAACGGCCGATGCCCGGCAACTCCACCAATGCAGCGATCTGGTCGGGCACCTCGCCGCGGTGGCGGTCGCGAAGCGATCTAGCGGCGCGATGCAGATTGCGGGCGCGCGCATAGTAGCCAAGCCCGGACCAGAGGTGCAGCACCTCGTCGATCGGTGCTGCGGCGAGTGTCCCGACGTCCGGGAAACGCGCCATGAAGCGCTCGAAGTACGGGATCACCGTCGCGACCTGGGTCTGCTGCAGCATGATTTCCGAGACCCAGACACTGTAGCGAGTGCGCTTGCGCTGCCACGGCAGGTCGTGGCGCCCGGCGCGCGCGAACCATGCAAGCAGGCGCCGGGCGAACGTCCCCGCGAATGGAGCGACGGCCTCCGGCATCTCCTTGCACCTTGTCGCGGGGCAACCGGCCTCTGGCGGACGCTGCCGCCCGCGAAGCTCGCGGGCAGCGACTCTTCCGCCGCCGTATCCGTGCCGCCGGCGGTTCGGGCGCGCGGCGCTCAGGGCACGTTCGCCGCTTTCGGGCGCTGCTTGGCCGCGGGCGCTGTAGCCGCTGCAACCAGCGTCAGGTGCACGACGACCTCGACCTTGTGTGCGACGACGCTGTCGTCGGCCCAGTCGCCGGCGCCAAGGCCGAAGTCGAGTCGATCCAGCGTCACGCGGGCGTCCAGCGTCGCGCCCGCGGACCCTGACTTCCAGGTGAACGGGAACGGGATGTGCTTGACATGGCCCTTGATTGTCAGGTCCGCCTCGCCGACCGGCCCGACCGGGCTCGAACGGATCGCGACCGTGCGAAACGTCGCCGTCGGGAATTCGGCGACGTTGAACCAGTCGGCGGTCGCGATTCCTTGATCTCGGTCCGGGCTGTTCGTATCGATGGACGCGAGCTGCAGCGTGACGTCGAGCGACGATCCTGCCAGGTCGTCGGCTGCGAATCGGATCCTGGCGTCGTAGCTCCTGATGGTGCCCGTGAACTTCTCTCCCTGTTGCGATCCGACGAAGGTCACGGAGCTCTGCGATGGCACGACGTCGAAGCGCGGCGCAGCCACTGCCGACGCCGCGGCCCACAGTGTCGCGACCGCTGCGGCGACCGTAACGCCGGAACAACGTCGTCGTCCCATCATGGTCGACTCCTCAGCAGCGGCAGCATCGAGCGCAAGGTTGCGTCGCGATCGATGAAATGGTGCTTTAGCGCCGCCACGGCGTGCGCGACGACGAGCGCGATCAGGACCGCGACGCCAGTTTCGTGCACCTGCTTCGCGACGACCTTGAGTGCCGGATTTGCCGCGGTCAGCGCCGGCAGGTTGAAGAGCCGGAACCATTGCAGCGGGAAGCCCGCGGCCGAGTTGTACAGCCAGCCGGACAGAGGAACGACGAACAGCAGCACGTAGAGCAGTACGTGGGTCGTCTGCGCCGCCACTCGTTGCCAGCCGGGCATCGGCGACGGCGCTGGCCGGCGCTCGCCGAGCCGCCACAGCAGCCGAACTGCCGCCAGCGCAAGCAGCGTGATGCCGATCGACTTGTGCAGCGCGTAGATCTTGAGTTTGGGCGGGCCGAGCGGCAGGTCGGCCATGTAGTAACCGATCGGGATGGTCGTCAGCAACAGCAGCAGCATCCCCCAGTGGAACGCCTGCACCACCGGACCCCACACCGAAGCAGTCGACCGCAGCGCCATGGTGTCAGGCGCCTGGCGAATCGAACGCCCCGATCCCGCTGCGACTCTCGAGATCGCCCGAAACGATCGGCAGCTTCGTGGTGATCCCGAATTCGGGCCGCTGGATCGCGGTCGTCGCGGTGAAACCGGCCGTGGGAGTCTCCCGCGTCGGGTGCTCGCCGTCCTTGTCGAGACTGAGGTCGAGCCCGACCGGCATGGTGACGTCCGCGATCGTCAGGCCGCCGCACCGCCTGGCGTTTCCACCGGCGAGCTTCTCGACTTTCGTGCGGACGAAGTCGATCGCCCGATACTGTGCGGCCTCGAGGGAGCCGGCGTTCAGAATTTCGGCGTTCCACTCAGGATCGCCCCGTTCGAGGCTCTGCGCCGGGTGCCTGGCCTCGGTCTTCGAGTTCGACCAGTCGTCATCGTCGAACGGGAACGCGCCCGCACCGACCTTGAACTGGCCGACCGAGTCCGGGAATCCGAACGGATTCACGTCGTACGGAACCCGCGAGCGGACGGTGTCGAAGATGTAGGGGACCGGCGCAGCTACGCTGCGGAAGGCAGCGAGTCCGAACTCGGTTGCAGCGGCCAGTGTTGTTCGTTTCATCATGTCGTCTCCGGGCGACGGCGCAGAATACACACGATTCGGCCGGCGTTGGTCAGCGCGAGTGCCCGGATGGCGCGCCTGCTCCCGCGACGGGATTGCGCCTCGCAGCACACGGTGCCTTGCGACGTTTGGCGGTCGGCGTCGCGCTACGGCCACTCGCGGTCCAAACGATTCAACGGCGACCACCGCAGGTCCGCGGGTGCAGTCGCCGCCCGGAGACCAGAACGCGTCCCAGTCGCGCCGCGCGCGGCCTCGAGGGCGACGGACGGGTCGGCGTCACGCGCCCGCGCCAACCGCTGCAATGCAGCGAGCCGTAGGTCGCTGCATTGCACGATGCGACGGGACGGGGATCGCGGTAGGCTTCGACTGCCCGTCATGTGACGGTGCGATGCTGACGCCTCCGATGGAACTGTTCCGCGGTGCGCCCACCCCCTGCGCACAGCGGCCGACCAAGCTGCGAGGTCAATGCAATGGAGCCCGGGATCCCACCCGACCGGAGCGAGCTCAACATTCTTCCCGACGAGGAAGTGGAACGGCTCGAATTGCTCGAGGTCGCCTCCGCAGTGCTGATCGAGCACGCGGAAACGCTTGCCGAGCTGGAACTGGACTCCGGGGGCCGGCGCGCCGCCTGAACGGAGCGCCGGACCCGCGAGCGATCGCAGCCGCGGCAGCGCCGCGGCGCGAATCCCCTTGGTCTACTTGACGCGGTTCCACACCGCGGTCACCGTGAACTGGTGACCGTCGACGGACGTGCCGCGGCCGCTGGACGTGTAGCTCTTGCCGTCCTTCTCCATCGTGATCGTCAGGATCAGCACGACCTTTCCGCCGCGACGGTCGGTACGTATCACCGTGTTCTTGTCGGGCCGCAACAGCGTCAGCGTATCCACCGACGGACTACCGGTCACCTTGATGTCGTTGCCATCGGCGGCGCCCGTATACTCGCTGTGAACCACCTTGTTATCGGGGGAGGTGAGCTCGGTCGACACCTTGAACTCGCTCTTGTTGACGGCGATGACGTTCTTGCCCGCCGTGTAGCCCTTCACGCCGGTCCACGACGATTTCGCGACGTCCAATTGCCACGTCCCGGCGAACGGATCCTTGCCCTTCGGCGCTGCCGCGGCGAACGACGTCGCCAGGCACAACGCGGTCGCGGTCGCGATCCCGTATCTCCAGCTTGCCCTCTTCATAGCTGATCCTCACTGAGTTGTAGTTTGGTCTCGACTCCGACGCCGGTCACCGAGAAGCATTGCGTCCTCTTCCCCGCACCGGCGGGTCCGCTGTGACGCGCGCGCTCCCCGTTCTGAATGCGCAATCGATTCGGTCCGGGTTGCCTTCTTAGCACGAATCCATCGTTCGCCGGTTGGTGGCGATGACAGCGGCGGATTGATGCGGTGCAAAAGGATGTCGCCGCCAGTCGCCGTCCGCCCGTCGCCGGACAGCCTCAGAACGGGTAGTTGATGCCGCTGAACACGGCCGCCTTGTCGTGTCCGTAGCCAATGTCGACGTAGCCGACGACGAACGGGCTCGCGACGCCGCGGAAGCCGACACCGGCGCTCTTGTGCAGGCGCGAGAACGGACTCTCGCCGACGTCGGCGAACACCTTGCCGACGTCGACGAAAGGCGCGACCTCGATCGTCACCCGGGTCGTGAACGCGTCGAAGCTGGCCACCGCCGTGCGCAGCTCGAGCCCGGATGCGAACAGGTTGCGGTCGACGAAGCGGTGGTCCCCGTACGCCCGCAGGGGTTCGCGCTCGTCTAGAACACTGCGATCGCCGCCGAGACTCGACAGCGCCCAGAACGGTGCGCCGCGCGCCGATGGCATGTAACGCAGCGAGCCGTGCCAGGCGACCGTCAGGTTGCCGACGACCGGCCAGTAACGGCGGGCGTCGGCGCCGACGGACGTGTAGGCCACGGAGCTGCCCACGGCCCGGCTGACGACTCCGCCATACAGCACGTAGCGCGCGCCTTGGTGCGGAATCGCCGGCGAGTCGCGGCTGTCGTAGCTGAGCATCACCCGGTGCTGAAGCTCGTGCTCGCCACCGAGACCGAGGAGCCCCGGGAAGCGCCTTTCGATCGAGGCCATCGGATGCAGGACACCGGGCAGCACGGTGAAGTAGCGGAGCCGCGCCGCATAGGCGAGCTGCACGTCGCGGGTGAGGTTGTCGCCGATCGAGGCCTCGACGAGGCCCTGGTTGGCGACATAGGTCGACTCGCTCGAGCGCAGCGACTCGTTGCCGATGCCGAAAAAGCGCGGGATACCGCTGCGATCGTAGATGCCTTCGATCGACCACGTGGTCGATCCGGCCCGCGTCTGGCCGCCCGCGTAGCGGGCGTCGAACTCGCGCTCGACCCGCTGCTTGAGCCCGCCGACGAGCGACCATTGCGTGTCTGCGGACGGGTAGCCGAACACCCGTGCGCGGCTGCCCCAGCCGAAGAACTGGCTGTAGATGACGTCGGGGGCGATGATCTCGCGGATCTCGCCTTGCGCGTTGGTTCGCAATACCACCGGAATGACGCCGACCGTCAGGCCGCTGTGCGGCGCGGTGTCGATTTCGGGTACCGGAATGAACGGCGCTGTCGCCGGGTCGAACAACCGCGCCAGGCCCGCCACCGGCGGCGCCGCCGCCCCGGACGCCGCGCTCTCGGCCGCAGGCGCCGGCGGCGCGGCGGTCGCGACGAGCCCGAACGCGGCGATAACGGCTGCCGTCCGCACTGCGCGGGATGCCGACATCCGCTCGCGGTCCGTTACCGGCCCGCGCTCCAGCGATAGATCGCCTCGACACCAACCGTGCGTCGATCGCCCGGAATCTGCCACGCGACCGTCGGCAGCGACGCGAACGGTGCGGCCAGCGTGCCGCCGGTGTAGGCGTAGCGCTGGTCGGTCAGGTTGTTGGCGTACACGGCGAGTTCCCAGCGCTGCGACCGGCCCGCGAATGTCACGCGTGCGTTTGTCGTGCCGTACGCCGACTGGTTGTTGAAATCGTTGATCACGTTGAACTGGATCTGGTCCTGCCACGCATAGTCGGCGGAGAACCGCACCGTGCCCGCCGCGGTGGGGATCTCGTAGCGGGCGCCGACCGACGCCTGCAACCGCGGCGTCTGGTAGAAATGGTTGCCGGACAGGTCCTGGGCCGGGGCTCCAGGTACCGGCTGGTACAGAAACGTCTGGTAGCGCGCATCGGTGAAGCCAACGGAAGCCTGGATGGCCGCATGCCGGCTCGTGCGCCACACCGTCTCAAGCTCGGCGCCACTGATCCGGGCACGGCCGGCGTTCGTGACGAGCGTTACCGGCGTGCCGTCAGGATTGACGCGGGCGAGCAGGCGCTGCATGTCGTCGTACTGCCCGTAGAATACGTCGGCATTCACCGCGAGCGCGCCCCCGAACAGGACGGCCTTGACCCCGATCTCGTAGTCGGTCAGCTGCTCGGGCCGGAAGGGTTCGTCCTGCAGCGACGCGAGCGGCGTGTTCCAGCCGCCGGAGCGCTGGCTGCGGCCGATTCTCGCGTACGCATGCCAGTCGTCGCTCAGCCGGTAGCGCGTCGACAGCTCCCACGACCAGAAGCCGTGGCTGACGCTCTTGTGGACCGGCGGGCACGGGCCGTTGATCCTGAATGTCGGCGGTGGTGCGGTGAGGTCGAGGATCGTGCAGTTCTCGCCGAGGCCCGGCACGAGCACGTAGCTGTTCTCGTCGAGCGTGCGCTGATCGGCGGTGCGGCGGACACCGGCCGCGACCGCCCAGTCGGTCGTGAGGTGGTATTCGCCATGCAGGAATCCCGCCGTCGACCGGTTCGTGGCGGAGCTCTGCGCGTAGACCGGCAGCGGACTGAAAAACCCGGTCAGGTCGAACGGCTGCCCGTTTGCCTGGCTGATCGCGGCGACCGTGGCGATCGCATTTAGAAAGTCCGGCGAGGCCGGTGCCTGCACCGACGGCGCCCCGCCATCGTCCCGGAACCAGTACGCACCGGCAACCCAGTCGAGGCGTTCGCCGAGCGCCTTGCCGGATAGTTGCCACTCGGCGCTCTTCTGGTTCGACGTATTGAAGAGCGTCGTGTCGGCGAGCGGCAACGGCGAGGCATCGACGTCCAGTGCCGTGCTCGCATCGAGGCGGCGATAGCCGAGAATCAGTTTCGTATCCAGCCCGGCCGCCAGGCGGTGGGTCACGGTGAGTTGCAGTGCGTCGGTGTGCGACCGATCGAACGATGGGTAGCCGCCGTCGGCCTGGTACGGGTTCGACGGGAAGGAAACTGTCGGCAGCCCCGGCACTGGAAATTGCGCCAGCGCCGCGCCCCATACCGCCACCACGGTGCCCTGACCACCCGGCCCTGCGAGCGGGTGCAGGATCGCGCCGTTGCTGTTCGACTCGAATCGCTCGTAGGTAAAATAAGCGTCGGTCGCTTCGCCCGGCGTCCACAGCACGCCGATCCGTGCCTGGTAGCGGTGCAGGTTGTCGAGGTTGTCCTGGCCGTTGCCGGCGCTCGAGCCGAAACCGCGGCGCTCGTTGTTCTGGTAGGACAGACGGACCGCGAGCCCGTCGGCGAGTGGCATATTGAGGATTGCGCGTCCCATGAACGCGCCGTAGTCGCCCACCGACGTCGCGAGCTCTGCGCTGTAATGGTCGAGCTCCGGTCGATGCGTCCGGAACGAGATCGAGCCACCGGTGTTGTTGCGACCGAACAGCGTGCCCTGAGCGCCGCGCACGACCTCGACCGAGTCGACGTCGAGCAGCGTGCCCATCGCGCCCTGGCCGTTCGCGACGTAGACGCCGTCCACGTAGAGCCCGACCGCCGGATCGAACACGATGGCGGAACGGTTGACCGTCTGGCCGCGCATCGTCACATCGAGCGCGGAGCTCGACTGGGGCGAGCTCACCATGCGGACGTTCGGCAGGTCGCGCGCGATGTCCTCGAACAGCACTGCCGACTCCTCGCGCAGCTGGTCGCCGGTCAGCACGCTGACGGAGAGCGGCGCCTCGGCGAGCCGCTCCTCGCGCCGGCGCGCGTGCACGATGACGTCCTCCAGCTGGCCGGCTGCGGTGACCGCCTCGGCCGGCGGCTGTGGGCCCGCGGCGCCAGCCGCCGAGGCCGTCGCCAGCCCGGCAGCCACCAGCCACCCGGCGCGCGCGAACAGATGGCGGAATACGGGCCGTCCGGTACGGCCGCGCTGTCGTGACGGATTGATGGCCAGTTCCCCCAGAATGCCGGCCAAACGGGCCGGTCCGGGAATTCTACCTATCCGGGCGGCCCGACGGGTGATTTGACCGCGCCCGGGGCCGATGGACCGGGCGGCAACCGTGTCCCGCCCGGCAGGACTATCCTGCCAGTCGTCTTATCCGCCCCGGCCCCGGGCCGGCGCGGCAGAAGGAGCGCCGATGAGCCGCAGCACAGACGAACACCACGAGTTCCACTCGACCGCGTCCGATTTCGTCCGCGACGTCGTTATCGGCATGGCCGATGGCCTGACGGTACCGTTCGCGCTCGCGGCCGGCGTTGCCGGTGCCGTGACCAGCACCCAGCTGGTCGTGACCGCTGGCGTTGCCGAGGTGGCCGCGGGCGCGATCGCGATGGGTCTCGGCGGCTATCTGGCGGCACGCACCGACGCCGAGCATTTTGCCGCGGAGCACGCCCGCGAGATGCGGGAGACGCGCGAGATCCCGGACGAGGAGCGGCGCGAGGTCTCCTCGATCTTCCAGCGCTACGGGCTCGGCACCGGCGACGCTGACCGGCTGGCGGATGCGATCTCGGTCGATCGGCGACGCTGGGTGGACTTCATGATGCGCTTCGAGCTCGGGCTCGAGGAGCCGGATCCGCGGCGGGCGCCGATCAGCGCGATTACGATTGGCGCAGCCTACGTCGCCGGCGGGCTGATCCCGCTGGCCCCGTATCTAGTGCTCGATCGCGTCGCGGTCGCGTTGCCGTGGTCGGCAGCGGTCACGCTGATCGCGCTCCTCTCTTTCGGCGCCGCCAAAGGCTGGCTGACCGGCGGCAGGCCGGTCTCCTCGGCCGTACAGACGGCCGTGATCGGCTCGCTCGCCGCCGCCGTCGCCTTCACGCTAGCTCGCATGATTTCGTGACCGGCTGCCGGAGCGCCGGTGTGCGGTGGCCTTCCGGTAGACTCGTCGCATGGCCCGGAGTCACTCGCGCAGCGTAAGCCTGATCGGCGCGCCGACCGATGTCGGCGCCAGCGACCGCGGCGCGTCGATGGGGCCCGAGGCGATGCGTGTCGCGGGCCTGCAGAGCGCGCTTGAGGCCCGCGGCCTGACCGTCCGAGACCGCGGCAATCTCAGCGGGCCGGCCAATCCCGGCGGCCCGCCAGTCCAGGGCTACCGCAATCTGGCGGAAGCTGTCGAATGGAACCGGCTTGTGCACGCGGCGGTGCAGGCCGAGCTCGCGGAGGAACGCCTGCCGATTCTGCTCGGCGGCGATCATTGCCTCGCGGTCGGCTCGATCTTCGCGGTCGCGCGCCATTGCCGCGCACGCGGCCGGAAGCTGCGCATTCTTTGGCTCGACGCGCACGCCGACTTCAACACGCGCGAGCTGTCCCCGAGCGGCAACCTCCACGGCATGCCGGTGGCGTGCCTGTTCGGGTTCGGGCCCCGGATGCTGCTCGACCTCGGCGACCGGGTGCCAGCGCTCGACGCCGCCGCGATCCGCCAGATCGGCATCCGCAGCGTCGATGCCGGTGAGAAGCGCTTCGTGCACGAGCAGGGACTCGAGGTCTTCGACATGCGCTACATCGACGAACACGGCATGCAAGCGACGATGGAGCGGGCCCTTGCCGGGGTCGGCGATGAAACGCACCTGCACGTCAGCTTCGACGTCGACTTCCTCGATCCGGAAATCGCGCCCGGCGTCGCCACGACCGTTCCCGGCGGCCCGACCTACCGCGAGGCGCAACTGTGCATGGAGATGATCGCCGATACCGGCATGCTGTGCTCGCTCGACATTGCCGAGCTGAATCCGGCGCTCGACGTTCGCAATCGCACGGCGGCGCTCGTCACCGACCTGGTGGAATCGCTGTTCGGCAAGAGCACGCTGATGCGGGCCGACAGTCGCGCCGATCGGCCGGCCGGGTCGGCGAGCCAGGGCTAGCGCGACGCCACCGGCTGCCGCCGCGTCATGAGCGAGGTGCCTGAGTTCAGTCTGCTCTGCGCCACCGCTGCCGGGGCAGGCCTGGCCTGTCGTGGCGCCTTCCATCCGGAGGCGTCGGACGACGTGCCGCCGCTGCGGGACGGCGTCCCGACCGCGACGCTCGTACTGTTCGGATTCGTTCGCGGCGAACAGTGGCCGGCGTTCACGCGTTCGAATGAATTCGCCGACCGGCAGCCGGGTCCGCTCGATCGCTGGTCGCGGCGGCTCATCGATGCGCTCGGCGCGCCGCTCGGGGCGCGCGGCCTGTACCCGTCCGACGGCCCGCCGTGGCTGCCGTTCCAGCGCTGGGCGACCAAGGCCGAAGCCGTGCACGTCTCGCCGCTCGGCCTGCTGGTCCATCCGGATTGGGGTCTCTGGCACAGCTACCGGGGTGCGCTGGCGCTGCGCGAGCGGTGGCAGCTTCCCGCCGTTGACCGCCGGCCGAGCCCGTGCGACGAGTGCGCGGCGCAACCGTGCCTCAGCACCTGTCCGGTGGATGCGGTGCAGCCGCAGCGGTTCAATCATCGCTCCTGTGCCCTGCACGTAGGCTCGGACGACGGCAGCGATTGCCTGCACGCGGGTTGCCGTGCCCGGCGCAGCTGTCCGGTCGGTCAACGCCATCGTTACGGCGACCACCAGGCCGAGTTCCACATGCGCGCGTTCCTGCGCGGCGCGGAGGACGGCGAGCGCCGCTGACGGAGTCCCCCGCGCCGGGGCTGTGGGCGACGCCGGAATCTGCAACACTGCGGCATACGCCTAGCGGCGCCCGACCCCGCCCCATCGTGCTCGCCACGCTCCGCCACACGCTCCAGCGCCTCGACGTCATCGTGCGCTCCATCCGGCCGGTGCGGTTGCGGTACCCGGCGTTCGGCGACCTGGACGCGTTCTGCGCGTGCTACGCCGTCGCCCGCGCCGGCGGCGACACGAGCTCGCTCGATCTGGGCTGTGGCCCGACGCCGCGAAATCCGTTCGTCGCGACGGCGTCGTACGGCATCGACATCCGTCCGGACCCGGCGCACAACATGCGCCACGCGGATCTCGCGGTCGACCCGATCCCGCACGACGACGCCTCGTTCGACTACGTCACGGCCTACGATTTCATCGAGCACGTGCCGCGCGTGCTGTATGCCCCCGGGCGCCGGTTCCCGTTCGTCGAGCTGATGAACGAGGTACACCGGGTCCTGAAGCCGGGCGGCGCGTTTCTGTCACTGACCCCGGCGTATCCGTTTGCGCCGGCATTCCAGGATCCCACTCACGTCAACGTGATCACTGAGGACACGTTTCCGCTGTACTTCGACGCGCGCCACACACACGCCCGGATGTACGGCTTCCGGGGCGCCTTCACGGTTGTACGGCAGGGTTGGCAGAAGCGCCATCTGGTCACGGTGCTGGCCAAGGCAGCACCGGACGGGCCGCGGTCAGGCGCCGCGGCGGACCCGGAGGGCGAGCGGCAGGGGCGGTGACGCGGCCGCTCCGCCCGCCGGCGGCGGAACCGCTGCCGGCGCCACCGAGCTCGCGAGCGCGTCGAAATCGCGCAGCGTGCCGGCGACGATCCGGATCCCGCGCCAGCGCCCCTCGGCGATGTAACGGAGCAGTGTCCGCAGCAGATCGAGCCGGACGAGCCCGAGCCGTTCGGGGAAGAAGCGGCTCGCGAAACGCACCAGGTTGCGGTAGCGCAGCTGCATCGAGAAGTCCCTGAGCGCCCGGGCGCTCGTGGCGCCAACCTTGTGGAAGACCTGGCTAGCGGGGGCATAGGCCAGTCTGAAGCGGCCGGCGCCGCGCAGCGCCCAGTCGAACTCCTCGTAGTACAGAAAATAGTCCTCCTGCATCGGGCCGACCTCTGCGACGAAGCGGCGCGACACGAGCATCGAGGCGCCCGCAATGTAAGCGAGGTCGCGCTCCACGTTCTCCGCGGCCGGAAGCGGCCCGCCGAACGCACGGCCTTCGCCGATCTGGCGAGTAACCAGCATCCGGCGTGACACCCGTGCGCCGGCCAGCGCCTGAATCTCGAGCGGCCGGAAGTAGAGGCGGATCGTCGACCCGACCATTCCAACGGCAGGGTCGGCGCTTGCACGCGCCACGAGCGCACTGAGCGCGCCCGCATCGACGACCGTGTCGGTATTGAGCAACCAGAAATAATCGAAGTGTGATCGACCGGCGGCCGCGATGCCGACGTTGCAGCCGCCGGCGAAGCCCAGATTCGCGCCGGCGTGCACGACCGTGAGGCGCGCGGCGGTCGCGGCCACCGGCAGCACGCCGTCCTCGCGACGCGCGATGCGGTAGTGCAGCCGGTCGGTTCCCGGAATCGCAGACACGCGGTGCACACCCGCAAAGTCCCGCCATCCGGCATCGCGCCGCGGCGCATCGCACCAGGCGGCGATGCGCTCGACAGACTGGTCGCCGGAGTCATTGTCGACGACGAACACGTGGTAGTTCGGGTAGGCCTGCGCCAGCACCGTATCGATGCACTCGATGGTCTCGCGCCAGCCCTTGTAGTTGACGAGGACAATCGCGACGGCCGGGAACTCGGGTGTCGGCATTAACGCGTCCTGTACGGCCGGCCGCTCGGTCCGCCGAGCGAATGGTCGCGATGGCCGAGGGGGTGGAACGACCTCCCGGCCGGCTCAGATCCCGAGCAACTCCCGGAAGTAGGCAATCGTCGGCTGCAGCCCTTCCTCCAGCGGCGTCGTGGGCTGCCAGTGGAGCACCGAGTGCGCGAGCGAAACGTCGGGTCGCCGCTGCCGCGGGTCGTCATCGGGCAGCGGCTTCGACACGATTCGAGAGCGGCTCCCGGTCAGCCGGAGCACGGTCTCGGCGAGCTCGAGGATCGAGAATTCCGTCGGATTGCCGATGTTGACGGGGCCGGTGATTCCGCGATCCGTCGCCATCATGCGGATCATGGCCTCGACCAGATCGTCCACGTAGCAGAATGACCGCGTCTGCCGTCCGTCC
The DNA here is from genome assembly GCA_025351005.1 of Pseudomonadota bacterium. Lineage (GTDB taxonomy): Bacteria > Pseudomonadota > Gammaproteobacteria > Steroidobacterales > Steroidobacteraceae > CAIKZZ01. Next base: position 13,424 of record JANXWS010000021.1, read on the forward strand.
CCGAACACCGTGATGTCCTCGCCCTTCAGCGCCTGGACGATGAAGTTGGAGACGACGCGGCCGTCGTCGGGCCGCATGCGCGGCCCGTAGGTGTTGAAAATGCGCACGATCTTGATGTCGAGCTGATGCTGACGAAAGTAGTCGAAGAACAGAGTCTCTGCGCAGCGCTTGCCCTCGTCGTAGCAGGAGCGGATTCCGATCGGGTTGACGCTGCCCCAGTAGCCTTCCGGTTGCGGGTGCACCTCGGGATCGCCGTAGACCTCGCTCGTCGAGGCCTGCAGGATGCGCGCGCGCACCCGCTTGGCCAGGCCCAGCATGTTGATGGCGCCGTGCACGCTGGTCTTGGTGGTCTGCACCGGATCCCGCTGGTAGTGCACGGGCGAGGCGGGACAGGCGAGGTTGTAGATCTCGCCGACCTCGACGTACAGCGGAAACGTGACGTCATGGCGCAGAAACTCGAATCGGTCCGACTTCAGCAGCTGGCTGACGTTGCGCTTGGTACCGGTGTACTCATTGTCGACGCACAGTACGTCGTGGCCGGCCGCGATCAGCCGTTCGCACAGGTGCGAACCGAGGAAGCCGGCGCCGCCCGTGACCAGGATCGTGTCGGCAAATGAGTGTTTCATGGTTCGCCTACCGCTTGCTGCCGCAGGGCGCGGAGTGTGCCTCGCCCGGTCGGCGCGACGGCGGCCGCGGCGCGAGCCCGGCCGCTACCCTCGGGGCGGCGACGTCTCGATGGTAGGGGGGTTGCGGACGTCGAGGCAACTCGCCCTCCCGGCCTCCAGGACGCGTCGCTATACTGCCTGCCGCCGGCGAGTCCCGGCCTGTCCGACGGCCGATACCCGCCGCCGGGGTCTCCCTCTCGGTGGGCCCGTCATCCATGCGCTCATCTCCGCTCGAATTCCTGCGTCGCAGCCTCGGCCTCGGCACGCGCCGCTCCGGCGCGCGGCGCTGGCGAAAGGCGACTGGCTCGCTCTCGCCGGTGCGGACCCGTCCGCTCGAAGGCCTTGCAGGGGACGATGCGCTCTTCGCGCCAGACCTGCTGCGAGCGCTGGCAAACGTCGACTTCGCCGCCGCCCCGGCGATACCGGATCACGAGCTCTTCCAGCTACGCCGCCTCGCCGCCCGCCTCGGCATCCTGGCGGCCGCCGGGCTCGACGTGCAGGTCATCGGGGCCGAGCAGATGTTCGCCGCTGCGCAGTTGAGCTTCCAGAAGAACAAGATCTTCGTCAGCCGCTGTGAGTACGACCTCGAGGTCAACGACGACGTGCTCGCCATCGTCGGCGGCAATCTTCGGCCCGACTTCTACTGGTACGCGACCAACAACCGCGCAACGGACCCGCGTGTCATCTCCCTGCCGTTGGGGCTGCTGGAATTCTGCAACTACTCGGCCTTCCACCAGTTCGCCGGCGACACGACCACGTTTGCCGCGATTCGCGCCGTGCCGCAGCCGCGCCGCGGCGTCCTCAAGTGCTTCGATCCGAACAGTTACCGCAAGGGCCGGCCGTTGCTCGCCCGGACGGTCGCCGGCTGGGACGCGCTCATCGATGTGCCGCTCGCGAAAGACGCCGCGGCATTCCGGCGGTATCTCGAGTGCCTTGCCGCGGCGGAGTTCTGCCTGTGTCCGCGCGGCAAGGGGATCGACACGCACCGGTTCTGGGAGGCGCTCTACATGGGCGCCGTGCCGATCATGCTACGGGCGGACCAGCTGCGATGCCACGAAGGATTGCCGTGCCTGGTCGTCGACGCGTGGGAGGAACTGTTGCACTTGGATCTCGGCACCATCGGCGCCGGCATCCGGCGGCAGCGGTACGACCTGAGGCCGTTGACGATCGCGCATTGGGCCGGCCGGATCAGCGCGAGCGGCCGGGAATCGTGATGCACCGTACGCGGACGCGAATCGCTGCAGGGCGCCGGACGAGGCAGGCAGCGCCGGCCCCCGGCACGGCTCGATAGCCTCGGCTCGGCCGGATCGCCTGCGGCGCGGACGGCGCGCAGGTTTTGCGGGCCCAACGACTGAATCGATCGCGGCGCCAGGAAAATCCCCGCGGGACGCTCCATGAAAGAGTTGCTCATGCTCGCGTCGTCCGCTCCGCTGCTGCCCCCCTTGCTGGCCATGGCGCAGAGCTCGTTCGATGGCACGTCGACGTTTGAGCTCGCCCGTTCCCGGCTGTCGGAGTAATCCGGCGTCTACTGCTCTAGGACGGGGTGTTTCACTGCAACACGTGCGCGCCACCGTTCACCGTGAAGGCGGATTGAAACGATCAGAAGGTCACCGGACACCCGTGCGCCGACAGGGACAGCGTCGCGATCATCGACCGGGGAACGATCCCTGACACGCACCGGAACGCCGGCGAGACGATGGTGACGAACCAGCGGACGGTGTCGGCGGACGAGGCGGCGGCGGCGTGCTGAAGATGAGCGACCCGCTTGGGCAGCGCTACGCAGCGAAGCTCGACGGCACCGATGCACCCTACGTCGATCACCCAGGCGTCTCGTGCGTGTCAGTGAAAATCATCGACGAGAAAGCGATCGAGGAATCCGACCAGCGGTACACAAGGTAGTCTCGGCCGCGCCCATGAGCGTCTCGGCCGACCGCAAGACGATGACGGTCGAGTGGAGCAGCCAGCTTCACTGCACGACGGGGTGCTATGTCGCCAACAGGCAGTAGGCCGGAGGCGGGCGGGCGGCTGCTCGTTGAACGCGGAAGCCTACAGCGACCCGGCCCGCACGAGCGCGGGCGCCGCGGAGCCGGTTGCCCGGCCACCCGGCGCGGGGGCCGGGCGGCCGGCAGCGGCCATGAGGTTACTGGCGGGCGTCGGCGGCGAGCCGGGCCGGGGTTCCGTTGACGATGAGCGTGCCGCGCATGATGGCGTTGTGGCCCGGGGTCGAGCAGAAGAACGAGTAGGTCTCGCCACTGCGCAACGCGGCAGTCTCGAACGTGATCGTCGTGCTCTCGCCACCGCCGACCGTCGGCGTGACGGCAAGGACGCGGCCATCCGCGGGCGGCTGGTACTGGTGTTCGCGCCCCGCCCGCAGCGCGGCGTTGGCGACCGCGCCCAAGTCGGCGGTGCGCACCAGCACCCAGTTGTGGCCCATGACGTTTGCCGGTGAGGAGCCGACGTGCTTGAGCGTCAGGCGCACCTCGGGGCACGCGGCATCGACCTCGAGTTTCTTCGTATTGAACTGCATCATGTCGTTCGCCTCGACGGCCAACTGGCAGGTCGCAGCTTGGGCGCCCTGGGCAGCAAGCATCAGGGCAGCGATGGAAAGGATTCGGCGGGCGATCATGGGATTCTCCCAGTGAGGGTCGCAGAGGGGGTTGAGGGGGTGACCTTCAGAGAAGCGAACACCGCGCTGTAGACACTTGCGGCGCGTCCAAACCCGTCGTCATCGGACGTGCCGCCATCGAAATCGAGGGAGTCGGCGCCGGCGGGCGACCGCGGCGAATTGCTCACCACGCCGCCCGTCCAGTGGATGTCGGAGCGATCGGGCGATCCGCCGTCAGTGCCCTCGCCCCAGCAGGCCGGGTCGAAGCCGGCGAGTCGCGGCCGATCGCCGTCGAAATTCCATACCCGACCGGCCAGGCTCGCGAGGAAGCGCGATGCGTCGGCCGAGGCGTGGCGCCCGTTGCCGGCGGTCTGCACGGCGGCAGGAAGGTACTGCGTCACACTCTGCCGAGCCGGGACGGTGCCCAGATCGAGGCCGCCGTGCAGGGGCAGAGCCCGCGACGGACCGCCGGCGGCCTGCGCGAAGGGCGCCGAAGATCCCGACTTGGTGAAGCGTGTAACCATGGGTGCAGACCCGTGCCATCCGTTGCAGTTGAGGTGCGTCACACTTTGCCGAGCGCACGAATGCGAATCGATTCGGCCGAAGACGTACGGGGTAGGGTTATTACCCCATGGGGGTACCCCGCCCCACCCGAGGTAGGGCGCGCCGAGGCGGCAGAAGCGGCAGGGGTGAACTCGCCGATTCGCAGCGATTCGTGGCGCTCCGGGGCCTGATCCGACGTCTTGCTTCGCGTCAGGACCTAGCTGCCGGGAGACCGGAAGCCGCCCTCCCATGGCTCTTCCGTCGGTCGAGTCGACGGCAAGCGGAGCCAGGGTCACGATCCAAAATGGACGGCGCGTGTTTTACTTAATCCACTCTTCGGGAGTACGAATCACATTGCTCAAGTCATCCGCGCTTGCGGACCGCTCCGAGCCGATCGCGGGCCTTACCCACGGAGAGGTCCACCGCGCGGACGACGGCGCGCCTGCGATCGCGGGGCTCGGCCACCTAGAAGACGCCTTCTTCGACGAACCCGCATGACGGCAACCCCGATCGGCGCACCGTCGCCGCGCGCGCCGGTCGCGATCACCGCAGCGGAAGGCCCAACGACGTGTCTGTGGCACAATCCGCCGCGCCTTGCGACCGCTTCGTGGGCACGAACTGATGTCTCCGGCAACTGATCCTTACGCCTGGGTCGAGGCCGTAGCCCGGACCGACCCGGGGCGACCATTTCTGACGACGCCGGCCGGCCAGCGATTGACTTACGCAATGCTGCGCGACGGGTCGGGCGGATACGCGGCGGCGCTCGGGGCCTGTGGCGTCGTGCCGGGTGACCGCGTCGCGGTCCAGGTCGAGAAATCGCCCGATTCCGTCCTGCTCTACGTCGCGTGCCTGCGTCTCGGCGCCGTGTACGTCCCGATCAACACGGCCAGCACGCCGCATGAGGTCGACTACGTTCTGCGCGATGCCGAACCGCGGCTGGCCGTTGTGCGTCCGCCCGATCGGGAGCTGCTGGCGCCGCTCGCGGCAGCGGCTGGCGTCGGGCACGTCGAGACGCTGGGCGCCCTCGGCGACGGGTCGTTGACCGACCTCGCGCAACGGGCGCCGCTACCCACGTCGGCTCCGGCCGCGCTCGCGGCGTCATCCCTCGCGGCCATCGTATACACGTCAGGCACCACGGGCCGCGCCAAGGGCGCCATGCTGACGCGCGGCAATCTCTCGTCCAACGCAGCGACCCTGGCGACGGCGTGGCACTTCACGAACCGCGACGTGCTGCTGCACGCGCTGCCGCTGTTCCACGTGCACGGCCTGTTTGCCGCGATCAACACCGTGCTGGCATCCGGCTCGGGGCTGGTCCTGCTGCCGACATTCGACGCCGCTCAAGTCCTGCGACTGCTACCGCAGGCGACAGTGTTCATGGGCGTGCCCACCCACTACACACGACTTCTGCAGCTCGCCGGGCTTGACCGCGAGGCGGCAGCCTCGATACGCCTGTTCGTCTCAGGCTCCGCACCGCTGCTCGCGGAAACACACCGCGAGTTCGAGCGCCGCACGGCGCACGTCATCGTCGAGCGCTACGGCATGACCGAGACGTTGATGAACGCGTCAAATCCCTACGCCGGTGTGCGGCTGCCCGGCTCCGTGGGACTTCCGCTGCCCGGTGTCTCGCTGCGCATCGTGAACGGGGACACTGGCCGCGTCGAAAGCGACCCCGACGCGACCGGCCATCTCGAGATCAAAGGTCCGAACGTCTGCGCCGGCTACTGGCGTGACGAGGCTAAGACGCGGCGCGAATTCACGGCCGATGGCTGGTTCCGAAGCGGCGACCTCGGGCGAATCGATCGCAACGGCTACGTGTACATCGTCGGCCGCGCCAAGGACCTCGTGATCACCGGCGGCTACAACGTCTACCCGAAGGAGGTGGAGGCCGAGCTCGATGCTCTTCCCGGCGTCCTGGAAAGCGCCGTGATCGGCCTTCCCCACCCGGACTTTGGCGAGGGAGTCACTGCCATCGTTGTCGCGGAGCCAGGCGCCGACCTGTCGGAGGCCGAGATCATTCGCTCCGCCCAGGCGCGGCTCGCGCGCTACAAGATCCCGAAGCGCGTGCTGATCGTCGATGAGTTGCCGCGGAACACGATGGGAAAGGTGCAGAAGAACGTGCTGCGCAACACCTATGCAGCGCTCTACCAACCCGCCTGATGCTGCACGTCGTCGTCGACGACCGACGACCGCCCGCCCCCTATCGATCGCGACTGACCGCAGTGGCACCGCCGGTCGTGAGGTAGGTCGCGAACGTCCCGAGCCAGTGACCACCTTCGTAATGCTCGCCGGTGACCGCCGGCAGTGCCGCGACGCGGTGCGCACCGGCCGTGGCCCTGAGGATCGGGACCCGACGGTCCGACGCCGGCAGCGCCGCGGCGATGTCTTCGAGCATCCAGGCGCGGCTCAGGTTGAGCCCGTCCAGGTGGGCGAGCTTCGGATCACTGCGGTCGGTCACGATGGCCGGCGCGAGCCATGCCTTGCCGCCAGCGTCGCGCGCGATCTGCGGCAGAAACGTCGTCAGCCATCGCGCGAATGCGTTGCGATCGAGCACCCGCCGCATCAGGGCTGCCTCGCCGAGGCAAGGCGACAGGAAGTCCTCGCCGGACGGCTCGTACGCGAGCGGGCAGGAGCGGTCGGCGCCGTAGAACTCCCGCGCCTTGCCGACGATGAGCTCGCGCAGGCGTGGGTCGCCGCGTATATCGGCCCAATCGAGCATCAGGCCGAAGGCGAACGCGGTCTGGTCGTGCTCGCCGACCCGAATCGGATACCGCAGGTTCGGCAGCCAGCGCTCGACCCTGCCGACGGCGGCGCGCTCCAGCGGCTCGATGGTCGCGGCCCAACGCTGCGCGTCCTGGTTGGTCCACGCGTGCAGTTCCGCACTCAGCTGCAGGAGCCAAGCAAATCCGTACGGCCGCTCGAACGAGGCCCGCCCAGGCGCGTCGAGGTACGCCACCTCGGCCGCAATGTGGTCTGGCGTGAGACTTTGATCGAGCGCGGCGCGGGCGCGTGCGGCGAAGGGCTCGGCGGGAAACAGGCGCGCCGTGCGGGCGAGCAGCCAGTGACCGTGGACCGACGAGTGCCAGTCGTAGCATCCATAAAACGCCGGCGTCAGCTCGCGTGGCGGTCGCGCGTCGGCATCGCTCGCGAGACTGTGGGAGATGTGCGTCGGATAAGGCATGTGCACGCAGGCGAGCGCGAGGCCCGCGAATCGCCCGGCCGACTGCCGGTCGAGCGACAGCTCCGCCGCTGGCTCCGCGCTCACCGGACCGGCCAACAACGCGAGCCCTAGCAGCGCGCCGCGCGGCAGCCGACAGCGGAGCACCGCCGACTCGGTCGGTCCGGCCCGTCGAGCCCGCGCGCCGGTTGCGCTCGCGAGGGACAGTGCACCCAGGCGACCATACCCGTTCATGTGGCTGCGACCGGATGATGTTCGGCGGTCCAGCGGAGCATGCCACCGGCGAGGTTCGCCGCTTGGCGCAGCCCGGCCTTCTGCAGCAGGACCACGGCCTGGGCCGACCGCGCGCCGCTACGGCACACCGTCACCACCGGCACCTCGCGGGACAGCTCGTCGACGCGCTTTGCAAGCTGCTCGAGCGGGATGAGCGTCGCGCCGCGGATGTGACCGAGCGGGCCGGCAAACTCGGCCGCCGCGCGGACGTCGACGATCTGGACCGGGGAGCGCAATTCGGCAAGTCCGGCCGGCTCGATCTCCCAGATGCCGGCGACGGTAAAGCGCAGCGGTGCCCAGTCCGGACCCCGCTCCCGCTCGATCGCCGGATCCGGCCGTCCGACACGGAGGTTGGCCGGCACCGCGATCTCGAGCAGTTTAGGGTGCGGCAGATTCAGGTTGCTCATGTAGCCGACGAAGTCGTCCTCGCCCACGGCGTCCGCGATCCGCGGATTGAGGCGGCGTTCCTCGCCGACGCTGGTGGCCGTGAGGCCGCGGTAGTCGTGCGCCGGATAGAGCAGGCAATCCGCGGGCAGCGTGAGTATCTGGTCGCGGATCGATCGAAACATCGCACGCGCATCGCCCTGCTGAAAGTCCGTGCGGCCGGTACCGCGGATCAGCAGGCAGTCCCCGGTGAGCGCGAGGCTGGCGTCGTCGAGTACGAGGGTGATGCAGCCGTGCGTATGCCCGGGCGTGGCGCGCACGTGCACGTGCCGGCTGCCGAAGGCGATCCGATCGTCGTGCCGCAGCAATCGGTCGGCGCCGTCCACACCACCGGCGGCCGAAACCGCGATCTCGCAACCGAACTCACGCTTCAGCCACCAGGCGCTGGTCACGTGGTCGGCGTGCACGTGGGTCTCGAGCGTCGCGACCGGCGCGACGCGCAGTTCCCGCAGCAGCGCCGCATCGCGCTGCCAGTTCTCGAGGACCGGATCGACGATCAGGGCCTCGCCCGCGGCGGCATCGCCGAGCACGTACGTATAGGTCGACGAGGTCTGGTCGAACAGCTGCCTGAAAATCACGACAACGACCCCTTGCGGCGCTGGCCCGGTTTCCGGCTGACGAGCCTACTCCGGGCAATTGCCGATTGCGACGGCGCTCCGGCGGTCGGCCGGGCGCGCTACCGCAGCCTGGCGTGCGTCGGGCCGCGCCCAGCCACCGGGCGTCGCGTGCGCGGCACTGGCCTCGCTGGTTCCGGCTACAATTCGCGGGTTGCGCGGCTACCGCCGTGCGGCCGGCGCCGCGGATGACGGCGTCCGAGATCTGACCCCGCCATGCATCTCGACCGTTGCGGTCCCGACTCAACCAGGAGCGGCCTCCATGCCCACGCTGCGCGTCCTCGTCCTGCTCGTTCCGTTGCTGCTCGCAGGCACCGCCTGGGCCGCGGAGACCCCATGGGTAGCTCGCAGCAACGAGAACGCGAAGATCCTCCTCCAGGTGCTCGCCCGCTTCAACCCGGAGACGGCGAGTAACCTCGGGGTCGACGGCTACGACGAGGCAATCGAGGATTTCAGCCGAGATCAATTCGAACCGGAGAACGCCGACCTGCGCGCGGCGATCACCCACTTTCGGGAGCTGCTTGCCCGGGAAGAGGACGCCAAGGTGAAGCAGGACCTTGAGATCCTGATAGCGGCCGCGAACGACACGGTGTCCGGCAACACGCTCCAGCATCGCTTTTTCTTTCCGTTCACGGACGTGGCGGGGCTCGTGTTCGGTGTCGCGCAACAGACGCTGGACCCGCGGGTGCCACCGCCGCGGCAACAGACCCTGCTGATCCGCCTCGACAAGTACGCGGGACTCGCCAAAGGCTACCGGCCGGTCACGGAGCTCGCCAAGGAGCGCACGCGCGAGCGCATCCAGGCGGACGCGAAGCTCCTGGGTCCCTATCGCGGCGAGGTCGAGCAGGTCATCAACGATTTCCCGACGCTGCTCGCGGGCCTCAAGGAGCTGCTCGCGAAGAGTCGCCTCAAGGGATGGCAGCCGCGTTACGCCGCCCTCGAACGGCAGCTGTCCGATTACAACAACTGGGTGAAGACCGAAATCCAGCCGCGTGCCCGCGCCGACCACCGGCTGCCTCCGGAGGTCTACGCCGACAACCTGCACCAGTACGGTGTGGATGTCTCGCCGGACGAATTGATCTCGAAGGCGTTGACCTCGTTCGCCGAGCTGCACAATCAAATGAACATCACCGCCGGGTTGATCGCCAAGGACCGCGGCCTCGACGACCCTGACTACCACTCGGTGATCCGCAAGCTGAAGGAACAGCAGATCCCCAAGGACCAGGTCATGCCGCTCTACAAGGAGCGGCTTGCGCAGATCGAGGCGGCCATCAGGGTCCACCACATCGTGACCCTGCCCGACCGCGCCGCGTCGATCCGCCTCGCGACGACAGCCGAAAACGCGCAGCAACCCGCGCCCCATATGACGCCACCGCGTTTGCTTGGCAATACGGGTGAATACGGCGAGTTCGTCCTGACGACCGGCATGCCGCCGGACGCCTCCGGCAAGGTACTGAAGTTTGACGACTTCTCGCACCAGGCGGCGACCTGGTCGCTGACCGCGCACGAGGCCCGCCCCGGCCACGAGCTGCAGTTTGCGAAGATGATCGAGGCCGGTGTGTCCACCGCCCGCGCGGTGTTCGCGTTCAACAGCGTCAACGTCGAGGGCTGGGGCCTGTATGCGGAGGCGGAGATGCAGCCCTACGAGCCGCTCGATGGCCAGTTGTTCGCGCTGCAGGCGCGCGCGCAGCGCGCCGCGCGGGCCTTTCTCGATCCGATGGTCAATCTCGGCCGGATCACGCCTGAGGAGGTCAAGACGTTCCTGATGGACGAAGTCTGTCTGTCCGAGGGCATGGCGACGCAGGAGATGCAGCGATACGTCTTCCGAGCGCCGGGCCAAGCGACATCGTATTTCTACGGCTATCAGCGCCTGCTGGAGACGCGCGAGGCGGCCGAGCTTGCACTGCGCCGGAACTTCGATCGAATGCAATTCAACGACTTCGTCCTGTCGCAGGGTCTCCTGCCACCGGCGCTGCTCCGCAGGGCGGTGATGGACGAGTTCGTGCCAACTCACCGACCACATTGAGTCGGCCGACTGCGTGAGCACGCGCTCGACCATGCGGCCGCCCAATGGGCCCGATCTGCTGGCCGAGCGGCACGCGCCATGGCGACAGGCGGCACCGCAGCTTGCGGCGCATCGTGCCGTTCCTCGCTATGATCAAGCTGCCCGACAAAGCCGATCTGGGCCGAACAGGGACACGACCGTGAGTGGTCACACGTAGGGACCCGGCCAGCATGAACGTGGTTGACGATCGGCGAGTTCGGCTGCTCATCGAGTCGATGGCGCAGGCTGCTGCCGCCGGCCGGAGCCAGGATGCCGCGTCGCTGCTGCGACAGGCGCGAGCAGAGGCGCCGCAGCATCCGCTGGTGTTGAATGAAACCGCGCGCGAGATGCTGGTGTCCGGTAACCCGGCGGCCGCGGCCGACCTGCTGCAACAGGCGATCAAAGGCGAGCCGGCCCACGTCTCAATGTGGCTCAACCTCGCCGTGGCGCTGCGCTCGCTGAAGCGGGCCGACGAGGAGATGGCAGCACTCGACAAGGTGCTCGCCATCGAACCGCACCACCTCCGGGCGATGCTCCAGAAGGCTTCGCTGCTCGAGCTGCAGGGCAACTCCCGGGGAGCGGCCGCCGCGTACCGGACCGCGCTGCAGACAATTCCGGCCGGCGCCGACCTGCCGGTCGACATGCGGCCAGTGCTACAACACGCGACCCAGGTGATCGCCTCGAACAATCGGGTGCTCGAGTCGTTCCTTGAGGAACGGCTGAAGAACGTGCGTGCGCGCCATGCCGATCAGGCGCTCGACCGCTTTGAGCAGTGTCTCGCGACGCTGCTGCAGAAGGAACGCATTTACCGACCGCAGCCTTCGTTCATGTACTTCCCGCGGCTGCCGGCTATCGAGTTCCCGGAGCGCGGCGACTTCCCCTGGCTCGATCCGCTGGAAGCTGCAGTCGATGACGTTCGCCAGGAAATATTCAACGTACTGGCCGACGGGCCGGAGACGCTTGAACCGTACGTCACGCTGCCGACTGGCTCGACGCTCGAGCAATTCAAGGAACTGAATCACTCGCGCCGCTGGGGCGTGTACTACCTGTGGCGCGAGGGTGTTCCGGTCGTTGAGCATCTCGCCCGCTGCCCGCGAACGGTGGCGGTCCTCGAGGCGATGCCCCGCTGGGACGTTTCGGGCAGCGGACCGTCGGCCCTGTTTTCGATTCTCGACGCCAAGACGCGGATTCCTCCTCATTCCGGCGTGACCAACGCCCGCCTCTTCGTACATTTTCCCCTCATCGTTCCACCCGGCTGCGGCTTCCGGGTCGGCGCCCAGCGACGCGAGTGGCACCCGGGGAAGGCATTCATATTCGACGACACGTTCGAGCACGAGGCTTGGAACGACAGCGACGTACCACGGGCCGTTCTGATCTTCGACATCTGGAGCCCGTTTCTGAGCGCTGCAGAGCGTGACCTCGTGCGCGCCACGACGGGGGCGGTGGCAGAGTACTACGGTGGTCATGCCCCACGCGGCATTTAGCACTGGAATGCAGCGGCGACAGCCCGTCACGGCCCCGGATCCGAACGAACAAGCCCCACTCCCCTTCGCGGTGGCTCTCTGTTGCGTCGGCCGTCCGCGCCCACGAACGGCGGATGGCGCGCGATGCAGCGCGGCAACGCTACGGAAGGCAGACATTGTCATCGGCGAGCCCTGAAGAGCGGCCAAATGGGCTACATGCGCTTTCGTTGCGGCGTGTTGCCTGCGGTGGGGAAAGGGTGGAGCCGGCGACGGGATTCGAACATGCGTGAGAGGGCCGATGAGCGCCCGAATCTCCGGTATCGTCGATCCAGAATCGCCGTGCGCGTTACGCGCGTGATTTTGGCCGGCAGCTGGCGCAGTTCCGGGCGACGTCCTCTGGAATGCATTGCCCAAACGTCGGCGTCGCGCGCCCCAATGCTCAATGGCCCCGGCGACGAACACGTGTTGCCAAGAGCGCGTCACGCGGCGCATGTTCAACCTTACCTGCCGCCGAGCTGACTGTCGCCTCCGCCACCGTGCGCAACCGCAAGCCCGCCACCTACGTCGCCGCTGACCAGTGCCCGCAGGCCGGCCGCGAGCGCATGATCATGCCGCAGCCGATCTCGCTGGTCGGCGCGCAGGCCCGCAATCCCGAGCGCTCCCTGCTGCGACACATGAGGGACGACGGCGCGGTGTTCATGATGGGTCAAAACCCTGACCTGCCGGTGATGCCCGACCGGCCAACGCTGCTCGATTTCTTCCACTACCGTTTCTCCGACATCGCCTTCATGCACCTTCTGCAATGCGCGAAGCTCGCGCTGCAGGCCGGCCAGCCGGACAAGGTGGTCCTCGCCTGCCTGCTGCACGACGTCGCCAATGGCGCGCTGATACGCGTCGATCACGGCTACTGGGGCGCGCAGATGATCGCCCCCTACGTCAGCGAGGAGATTTCCTGGGCGGTCAAGTACCACCAGGCGTTGCGCTACTTCGCCGACGAGGCTGCGGGGTTCAGTTACCCGGAGGCCTACGTCCAGTTCTTCGGGCCGGACTTCACCCCGCCCGAATATCTCTGCGACGCTCACGAGGAAGCACGCAGGCACCGCTGGTACATGACCTCACGCTTGATCACGATCTACGACATCTACAGCTTCCAGGACGACTGGAGCGTCGATCCGGCGGAATTCACCGACGTCATCGGGCGCCACTTCAGGCAGCCGGAGGCGGGCCTCGGCTTCGACAACTCGCCGGTCGCCCACATGTGGCGCTCGATGATCTGGCCTCACAACTTTCTGTAGGGCCGTAGTCGACTCTCGGCCGTGCTGATGCCCCACCATCCAATCCGGTTTACATCGCCGGTCATCACAATGGCGGCTTAATGCGTTCACGGGCTTCATCGCCGTGCTTGGCTTGTCGTGGGCAAATGATGGAGCGGGTGATGGGAATCGAACCCACGTCAGCAGCTTGGGAAGCTGCAGTTCTACCATTGAACTACACCCGCGTAGCCATTGATTCTATTCACCCACGCAAGCTGCCGGCAACGAATTTGGGCGAAGTCTCGGTGACGGCGTTCCTCACGCTGATGGGCCGCGAGCTCGAGGCGACCCCGACCGCGCTGATTGCGCTGCGATGAGCCGCCTGACCTGAGGATGCACGGGGCTACCGTGCATCGTCGTTGCCCGTAGAGCTGGCTCTTCCGCCGACGGCCGATGCGCCGACGGACCTAACCGGGCACCGCGCGAAAGGCCCTTCCCGGATTGATCGGCGCGCTGCGCCGCAACAAGAAATGCCTGGGCACTCCGGTCACCGCCGCGCGGGAGCCGGGCGAGGCTGCAACTCCGCTAGAGGTCGCCCCGGACCAGCAGTTCCCGGCGGACTATCACGGTCGTCAGTGCCTGGGGCTTGCGCATGCGAAGGGTGAGCCGCTCCTCGCCGAGCGAGATCTCATCCCCGTGTTTGAGCACCGCCGGTGCCGAGATCGACGCCTGGTTCACGCGCGTGCCGTTGGCGCTCTCGAGGTCCTCGAGCGTCACGCTGTCCGCGGCGACAACGAACTTCGCATGGCGGCGAGACACGGTCGCAGCATCGATGACGATCGAGCACTCGGCACCGCGCCCGACGATGTTCTCGCCGTGCGACAGGTGAATCAGCTGGCCTTCCCAGACGAGCGAGACGCCGGCCGCCGGGCCCTGGGCAATCGCGGGCGGCGGCACGCCGACTTCCTTTACCTCCGCGGCGAACGAATAACCGGTCTTGTAGACGGTGCGGATGATCGTGGCCGAACGCGGCGAATCGCCGAGGACGGCGCGCAATTCCGAGACGAGGCGCGTGAGGCTCGTGCGCGCCACGTACACCTTCGGCCACAGCAGCTCGTCGAGCTCGGCATTCGTGATCACGGCCGGGTGCCGCTCGATAAGCACCTCGAGAAGCTGGTACATCTTCGGCTCGAGCGGCACGACCTTGCCACCGCGGCTCAGCTGTCGCGCCGCGCGGTCGAGCACACAATCAACGAAGGCGAGTTTCATCGGCAGGTTCGGAGCCGGTTCTTTGGCGATGAACCCGCGTGCCCGCGAGCCGGGCCCGCGTCCCGCACGAGAGCCTAGCGCATGCACCGAAGCGGTGCAAAAGCCAGGAAACGCCGCCCAGTCCGGCATCAGGGACTGTACAAGTCGGGGGTGGCGCCGGCCGCCCGCCCGAGAACTCGGCGTTCGCCGGAAGCGCAACTGTTCGTGCGGCCACGTACGCGCACTCGCCCATCCGGACACCGGCGATGCGCCGTTGCGCAACGATCGGTCGCCCGGCAACGAGCGGTGGCAAGGCACCGCGCGGCGGTGGAGCGATCGGCCGGCGCGGCCGGTAGGGCACGTGCAACCGTCAGGGCCGGTCGGTCCGCATCCGCTCTCGCGGGTCGCACGCCAGGATGGTCCAGGTACATGCGCGGGCGTCGGTCCGCGCGGGTGTCCGGCGGGCGCCGGAATCGAGGTCTGCGGGGCGGATGAGGATGCATGGTCCGGGAAGCCCCGTGCATCCTCAGGTCCGGCACCTCACCGCTGCGCGATCAGGGCGGTCGGCGTCGTGTCGAGCTCGGAGTCTGCCAGGGTGCTCGAGGCAACGACGACCACCTCGCCGAGGTCGCCGCTCGGCACCGGCAAGGCGGCCAGCTGCGCCGTTTCGCGCGGCGCGGTCACGACGACCTCGCCCAGGTCGCCGATCGGCATCGGCAGGGCCCCCAGCTGCGCCGTCTCGCGCGGCACGGTCACGACGACCTCGCCCAGGTCGCCGCTCGGCACTGGCAGCGCATGGTGACCGACCGCCGACCCGGCCGCCTGCGAGCCGAGCAGTACCGTGGCCCCGCAGATCGCCAGCGCAATCGCCGTCACCGTCATCCTCTCCCGGAAGCTGATGTTGCTCACGTTGGTCTCCCTAGTGTCTGAAGGTTCTTCCGTGGTCCTGGATCCTGGCCGGTTGTCTCGGCTGAAGATCGCAGTGACCGTGAGTCGTAAGTTAGAGAACGCCAGACACAGGGTCCTTAGGAACTTGTTAGGAACTCGTGATTTCCCGGGCACGCCTGCGCTTGCGGCGGTGGTGCAGCCGGCTCGCGCGCAGCTCGTGAAGCCGGTGCAGGGCCGGCGCCGGTTGCTTCGCGTCTCCCGCCGCGACCTCGTAGGCTCGGCGCGAGGTGAGCGGCTTGCCCGCGGCGATGCGCGTCGCTTCGCGGCACCCGCTCACACCGACAAGCCCGAGGGGAACCCACATGACCGAGATCAGCCGCCGCGAGTACCTTGGACTCGATGCCCTGCTGGCAACACCCGGCCAGGCGGCTGCGGCCGCGCGCGGCCCCGGGTGCGCGGGTGACTTCTAGAGTTGTCGCGCGTCGATGGCGATTTCACGGTGGGCGGAGACTTGGATTCGCGTCGCGCTTCGTGCTTCGCACGCACCGGCGTTGACGGTGTTCGCGGTCGCTTCGGCCGCTTCCGGCCAGATTCCCGCCAACGTCGCGTCCATCCCTGACTCTTGGCCACCGGGCTATGGTGAGCTTTTGGGGAACGGGACGTTGGGGCGCCTTCGCGGGATAACGGCCGGATTACTTTCTCACCGGATATGAAGACCTGTTATCTCGGCCCGAGCCCCTTGGGCGATGGAGATCCCTGCTTCCCGCCGGCGATTTCAGCCTGGTGCGGCGCCGGTAGCCGCCAGCAACGGACGTCGCCAGGGCGATGACATCCCTCACGAGACGGAAGGTTTGTGGTTCGGTTCAGGGTGTCCGCACGAGACCGAACCGATGGCGCAGGGCGAGTGCTGCGCGACGGCATGCGCTCGCACGTTAGGACGCTGAAGTTCTGCCATTGAACTACACGCGCAATGACCGGAAGTTGTAGCCCGCGCCGAGTGCCACCGCAAACGATCCGCAGGGCCACAGCCGGAACGCTTCGGCCTGCCGGATTTGACTGATTCGGCGCGTTGCACCAGAAACTCGCTGTGGTCACCCAGCGAGGAATTGCCCTGCCAAAGCGGCCGTAGCCGCACGCACCGG
The DNA here is from genome assembly GCA_025351005.1 of Pseudomonadota bacterium. Lineage (GTDB taxonomy): Bacteria > Pseudomonadota > Gammaproteobacteria > Steroidobacterales > Steroidobacteraceae > CAIKZZ01. The sequence goes on from JANXWS010000021.1 coordinate 29,781, forward strand.
GGTTGCATCCTCCAATCGAACTGCCGGGACGAGTTGCTGTCGATTCCGGTCGCCCGCTCCATTATGCTCGCCATCCGCGACCATGCTGCGGATACGGAGGGGG
>JANXWS010000057.1 GCA_025351005.1 Pseudomonadota bacterium
AATGATCACGGGCGGGTTGGCGGCAGGGGCCGCCGTGGGGACTCGGCCGATGCTAGTGGGGGACGTACTCAGGAAACGCTCTCGCTTGAGGTGCGATGGTCTCGTCGTATAATAACAGGCTACCGCGCGCCGGCACCTCCCAACCCGTTTTCACCGCTCCCATCGTCTAGAGGCCCAGGACACAGCCCTCTCAAGGCTGGTACGAGGGTTCGAATCCCTCTGGGAGCGCCACCCCATCGCGGTCAGCCCAGGGATTACATGACGAGCCTCAATCGGCCGGAACCGGGTCGCGCGATGCGGGGCGGATGAGGTCCTGGCGCCAGGACCGAAGCGACCAATCGGACCGGCCGGGTTTGAGACTTGCGCGATCGGGACCGCGAAGCTCGCGCAACGTCGTGTGCCAGCGGGAGTCGATCCGATCCTACTCACGCGCGAATTACAGCGCAGACGCCCGCCCTCAAATGGCCGCCCGCGGCGTCCGCCAGCGCCGGCGCGGATTGAGCACGGCGGCGCCGGCGCGCCCTCGGAGCGCCCGATGCTGTCAGCGCGGGTGCCGCTCGTCCTTCTCGCCGCGGTAGGCGAGAGCCTTGCGGAGTGAGCCCATCGCTGCTCTGGAGTCGGCGATCGCCTGTGCCTTGAAGCCGCCGAAGTCGTGCGGCGCCTCCTCCATGTAGTGGACAGCGTCCTCCAGCTCGTGAATCGCCTTCGCGATCCTCGGGTGCCGGCCGGCCTCTTCGCGGACCGACTCCCCGGCCCGACCTGCGGTCGCCACAAGCATCCCGCCGCCGAGGGCGAGGACCGAGATCAGAGTGCGACGATTCGTCATCAGAGTCTCCCGTGCTGGAAATTGGCGATTGGGCGTCGTAAGTCCAGGCGCCACGTGGCCAACGCGCGGGCGCCGGATGTGCCCTGCACTATACCGGCCGCGCACGCCGGGTTTGATGACGGCCGGCGGATCAGACGCTGGCGCCGGCGGCCGCCCGAAGCGCTCGCATCCGTCGGCATGCGCCGGTACATTCAGACGCTTGAGACGGCGCCCCTCGACAGCGGTGTCTCGTGCGACGATTCGGGCTGTGGCGCTGCGCGCCGGCGCGCAGCGGAAGCCCAGTCCCCTAACTCTCTGGCGCAAAAGAGAAAATGACGTCAAAGATAGTTATCGCCGCTGCGACGCGCGACGACTCGCGGGACATCTGGACCTGGCGCAACGATCCCCTGACCCGAACCATGTCCGTCGCGACCGAGGAAGTCGGCTGGCTGGAGCACACCGCCTGGTACGAGGGCTCGCTCACCGACCGCGATCGATACCTGTACATCGGCCGTGTTGAATCCGACGAGAAGGTCGGGATGTGCCGCTTCGACGTCGACACCAGCACCGCGACGACTGCCGTGTCGATCAACCTCAACCCGGCGATGCGCGGCAGGAAATTGTCCCGGCAACTACTGGCAGCGGCGATCTCCGCCTTCTGGAACGTGCGAAGAATGCGCCTGATTGCAATCATCAAAAGGAAGAATACGGCCAGCATGCGCTGCTTCAGCGGCTGCGGCTTTCTGCTCGTTGCTGAGGACGGGGAATACCTCGAATGGCGTCTCGACCCGGGACCGGGCTGAGCCCGCGTCCGCTGGCCGGCCGCTCGACGGCTGATACGCGTCGAGAGGGCAACGCAATTCAGCGAGGCGTCACCGGTCGCACGTATCAACCGACGCCGGAATTGCGCAGAATGACGGTCACAACCACTCCCGCGGAGGACGCGATGACCACGGCCTACTGGTGCGTGCTGATAGCCGGACTCCTGCCCTATGCGGCGACGCTGAGCGCGAAGGGCGGCAGCCGCTTCGACAACCACAACCCGCGCGCGTGGCTGGCGGCGCAGACCGGCTGGCGGGCGCGAGCACACTCGGCGCAGCTCAACGGCTTCGAGGCCTTCCCGCTGTTCGCTGCAGCGGTCATCATCGCCCACCATTTGGGCGCCCCGCAGCCACGAGTCGACGGGCTCGCGCTCGTCTTCGTCGCCGCGCGAGTCGTGTACCTCGGGGCCTACATCGCCGACCTCGCCTTGCTGCGCAGCATCGTCTGGTTCGTCGGCATCGGCTCTTCGGTCGCGATTTTCCTCGCTGGCAGCTGACCAGTGGCGCCGGCAAGCTGTTTTGGCTAGGGTGACCGCGGTTTCAACGGCGCCAGGGTTGCCATGAATCCCGCCGACCAGCGCGTCGCCGAACTCGTCGACAAGTGGCTGCAGAGCATCGAGCTGCACCTCAAGTACGCCTCGCTGACGGACGAGGCGTACTGGCAGGTGCAGCCCTGGAGCCGCCACCAGCGTCCGGCCGGGTGGATTCTCGACCTGGCGTTCGGCCGCGCACGCGAGCTCAAGCGCCAGATCGAGCAGCGCCGAGCGAACGGCGACGTTGGCTTCGGCGAGGCCCTGGAACTGATGGCGTTCCTGGCGAACCTGGTCGGGGCCCAGCATATCGAACGGTTCATTCCGCTCGCCGATCCGGAGCGCGAAAACGCCGCCGTCCTCGGCCAAACGGAGTCGAAGCTCACCGCCCTCAGCACGACGACGACCCAAACGCGCTCGCTTCTCGAGCCGACGCGCGAGATGCGGATCCTGCCGCCCGCCGCGCCCGCGCCGGGCGAAACCGGCGAGGACACGGCGCGACCGGTACCGACCGCGGCAGCGGCGCCGGCGCCGGGGCCCGCCGCACCGACGCCGCCACCGGCCGCGGCGGCGCCCCCGGCAGCACCACGTCCGCCGCAGCCGTCCGCGACCGCGTCGCCGCAGCGCCAACAACGCCCGGCACCGGCCAAGCACGTGGCGTTGCCCGAGCCGGGCACCGTCGAGGCTCAGATCATCAGTGACGCGGTACGGCTGCTCAAGTGGGGTCGCCAGTGGCACGAACTCGCGGGCGCGATCTCCCGCATCGCCGACCGGCCCGGAGTGGTCGAGGTCCGCAAGTGCCTCCGGACCTATAAGGCGGCGATCGAGAAAGCCGCGCAGTGACCGCCCGCCGTTGGCAGGGCCCGCGCGCTTGCGTAGTCTTGGCCGCCCCGCCGCTCGCCGGCGCCTCGCCGAGGACCATGCCATGCTTACATTCCGCGCCGCCCTCGCCGCGCTCGCGCTCATACGCGCCGCGGGCGCGTTGGCGGCCCCAGAGTCGCCGGCTGAGGAAGCAATCGACTACCGGCATTCCGTCTACCACGTGATCGGCTGGAATTTCAGCCCGATGGCCGCGGCCGTCACCGGCAAGGTCCCTTACGACAAGGACGCCTTCCTGAGGCAGGCGACGCGCGTCGCTCTGTTGGCGCCGATGCTGCCGGAGGGGTTTCCGGCGGGCTCCTACGTCGCCGGCAAGACCCGGGCGAAGCCCGCCATCTGGGAGCAGCGCGCGGAATTCGACGAACTGCTGCGCGCGCTGGCGGCCAAGAGTGCCTCGCTCGCCGAGATTGCCAAGACCGGCGATCTGCAACAGATCAAGCCCGCGTTCAACGAGCTGGCCCAGGTCTGCAAGGACTGCCACAAGAAGTTCAGGGAAGACGAGGACAAACACCACGCGCACTGATGCTCTTCACATCAGCACGAGCGGCGCCTGTGGTGCGGTAGCGATCGCCGACGCGAGCAGTGCCGCAAGCAGCACGACGATCGCGATCGCGACGCCGATGCGCTGGTCCGCAATCTCCAGGGCTGCCGGGACGTCGCGCTTCCGACCGGTCACGAGCGGAGCGATCAGGTCGAGGCCCAGCACACGGCGGTAATAGAGCGCCGCCGCCACGTGCACGGACACTGCCGCGAGTATCAGGTTCGACATTAGCCGGTGCCAGTAGCTGAGCGTGTCGCTCGCGTCCTGGCTCAGGTAACCGAACAGCGGCCCGGTGTTGCTGACCTCGTCGTTGGCGAACAGGCCACAGCCGGCCTGCAGCGCCAGCAGAACCAGCAACGCGAGGATCATCCAGCCGCCCGCCGGCGTGTGCCCGACGAAACGCGGAGCGCGACCGCCGCGGAGCGCTACGAGCGACGCGATGACCGCTCGTGGGCCGCGCATGAAGTCCGCGAAGCGGGCATGGGCGGGTCCGACGAAGCCCCAGGCAATGCGGAACAGCACCAGCACCAGCACGGCACAGCCGCAAAACACGTGCTGCGGGAACGCGGACATGCCGATCCAGTGGGTGACAAACGAGCCGCCGACCGCGAGGGCGAGGCCCCAGTGGCAGACGCGGAGCGGCAGGTCCCAGACGAGGCGACTCCGCCCGTCGGCCCCCGCATCGTCGGTCGGCGTGAAATCGTGTCGCATGCCGAACGTGGGCCCCGGATTGCTCCATTCTAGCCTGCAGGCGGCCGGCGCCCGGCGTGGCATTGCAGGACGGCCGCCGCTTTTGCAGAATCGCCGCCCGCGGCCGACGGTGCGGAACTCGGCCGGCTACGGCCAGTCACAGGCGACGCCATGATCGAAGTCAAGACTCTCACGAAACGCTTCGGCGACGTCGTCGCCGTGCGCGACCTGTCGTTCCGGGTGGTGCCCGGGGAGATCCTCGGTTTTCTCGGACCGAATGGCGCCGGCAAAACGACGACGATGCGCGTGATCGCGGGCTACTTGGCTCCGACGGCGGGGACTGCCTCGGTCTGCGGCCATGACGTCGCGCGCGAGCCACTCGCGTCGCGGCGCTGCCTCGGCTACCTGCCGGAGGGCGCCCCGCTCTGGCCGGAGATGACGCCGCGCGGCTTTCTCGACTTCATCGCCGACGTGCGCGGGCTCGCGGGCGACCTGCGGCGCCGGCGGCTGGCCGAGACGATCGGGCGGCTCGGTCTCGAGGACGTGCTCGAGCGCAGCATCGAGACCCTGTCCAAGGGCTTCCGGCGCCGCGTCGGCCTCGCGCAGGCGATCCTGCACGACCCGCCGGTGCTGGTGCTCGACGAGCCCACCGACGGCCTCGACCCGAACCAGAAGCACGAGGTCCGGACGCTGATCCGCGAGATGGCGCCCGGCAAGACGATCGTGATCTCGACCCACATCCTCGAGGAAGTGCACGCCGTCTGCACGCGCGCGATCATCGTCGCGCGCGGCGAACTGCTCGTCGACGAGCGCCCGGCGACGCTCGAGGCACGCTCCCGCTATCACAACGCCGTGACCGTGACGGCTGCGGCCGAAGCGGACCTCGACCGGATCGCCGCCGCCGTGCGCGGCCTGGCCCAGGTGGCCGCGGTCGAGGTCGATGCGCCCGACTTGCGGCTGACTGCACTGCCGCGGGCGGGCGAGGAGCTCTACGAGCGCATCGCCGAACTCGCACGCGTCGAGCGCCTGCCGTTGCACGGCCTGCGGCTCGAGACCGGCCGCCTCGACGAAGTGTTCCGCGCCATCACGACCGGCACTGAGGCAGCGCCGTGAGCGCGTTCAGCGCGGTCTATCGGCGCGAGCTCGCGGGCTCCTTCGCGACCCCGCTCGCCTACGTGTTCATCGTCATTTTTCTGCTGCTGTCCGGCGCCTTCACGTTCTGGCTGGGCGGCTTCTACGAGCGGGGCCAGGCAGACCTGGCGCCGTTCTTCAGCTTCCATCCGTGGCTGTACCTCTTTCTGGTGCCGGCGGTGGCGATGCGGCTGTGGGCCGAGGAGCGCCGCAGCGGCAGCATCGAGCTGCTGTTGACGCTGCCGGTCCGGCCGGGAACCATCGTGCTCGCGAAGTTCCTCGCCGCATGGACCTTCGTCGCCCTTGCGCTCGCGTTGACCGTCCCGATCTGGATCACGGTCAACTACCTGGGCTCGCCGGACAACGGCGCGATCCTGGCGGGCTACCTTGGCAGCCTCGCGATGGCCGGCGCCTTCCTCGCGATCGGCGGCTGCCTGTCGGCCGCGACTCGAAGCCAGGTCGTCGCGTTCATCCTGACGGTTGTGGTCTGCTTCCTGCTGCTGCTGGCCGGCCAGCCGCTGGTGCTCGATGCGTTTCGCGGCTGGGCGACGCCTGCGGTCGTCGATGCGGTCGCGAGCTTGAGCTTCCTGACCCATTTTCAGGCGATCTCGAAGGGCGTGCTCGAGCTCAGGGACGTCCTCTACTTCGCGATGACGATCGGCGTGTGGTTGTACGCGACGACCCTGGTACTCGAACTGCGCAAGGCGGACTGAGGGATGCGCGAAGTGACGGGCCGGACCCTGGGCATTGCGACGTTCGTCGTGCTGGCGGTGCTGTTCGTGGGCCTGACGGTGGTCCTTGACCACAGCCTCAAGGGGGCGCGCCTCGACCTGACGGAGAACCGCCTGCACACGCTCGCGCCCGGCACCGACCACCTGCTGGGCGGCCTCAAGGAACCGGTCAATCTCTACTTCCACTTCTCGCAGCAGGCGTCGGTCCCGGTGCCGCAGCTGCGCGCCTATGCCGGCCGCGTCCGCGAGCTGCTCGAGGAATTTGCGGCGCGTTCCGGCGGCCACATCCGGCTGCACGTCGTCGATCCACAGCCGTATTCCGACGACGAGGACCGGGCGACCGAATTCGGTCTGAAGGCCGTGCCGCTCGGCCGCGGCGATGAGCCGATCTGGTTCGGGCTTGCCGGCACCAACTCGACCGACGGCCGGTCGGTCATCGAGTTCTTCCAGCCGCAGAAGGAGGAGTTCCTGGAGTACGACGTCGCCCGCCTGATCCACGAGCTGGCGGCGCCGGCCCGCAAGGTCGTTGGCGTGCTCAGCACGCTCCCGCTCGGCGGCGGCTTCGACCCGGCGAGCGGCGGCATGCAGCGGCCCTGGATCGTCGAAGGGCAGGTCGCCGAGCTGTTCGAGGTGCGCACGATCGCGCCGGACGCGGTCACGCTGCCGGCCGGGCTCGACGCGCTCTGGGTCGTGCAGCCGAAGGGCCTGTCACCCGGGCTCGCCTACGCGATCGACCAGTACGTGCTCGGCGGCGGCCGCATGCTGCTGTGCGTCGATCCGGACGCGCTGTTCGATCCCGGCGCAGGTGCGGGCGCCGACCGTGCCTCGACCCTCGAACCGCTGCTGTCGGCGTGGGGCGTCGGCTACGATCCGCGCCGGGCGCTCGGCGACATGGAACACGCGCTGCTGGTCGGCGGCGCCGGCGGCCAGCCGGTGCGCGACCCGGCCTTCGTAGGGTTCGGCGAGGGCAGCCTCGCGAAGGGCGACGTGATCACGGCCTCGCTCGGCACGATCAACTTCGCCACGCCCGGCTTCCTCGAGCCGCGCCACGTCGAGGGCGTGAGCTTCGAGCCGCTGGTGACCTCCGGACCGGAGTCGGCACCGATCCCGACGGACACGCTGCGGCTCGCGCGGTCGCCCGGCAGCCTGCGCCAGGGTTTCAAACCGACCGGCCGCCGCTACGTCGTCGCCGCCCGCATCTCCGGGCTGCTGCCGAGCGCCTACCCCGGCGGCCCGCCGGCCGGCGTGACGCCGGCCGGCCCGCACCTCGCGCGCGCGACTGCCCCAGCCAACCTCGTGGTCGTCGCCGACAGCGACTTCCTCGCCGACATGATGTGGGTCCGCGTCACGACGATGTTCGGCGAGCGCGTCGCCGAGCCCTCGGCCAACAACGGCGACTTCGTGCTCAACGCGCTCGACAACCTGACCGGTAGCGCGGACCTGCTCGGCATCCGCGGCCGGCCGACGTTCAGCCGCCCGTTCACCCGCGTCGAGCGCCTGCGGGTCCGCGCCGACGAGCGCCTGCGCAGCAAGGAGACCGAGCTCGAGGCACGCCTTGCCGAGACCGAGCGCAAGCTTGCCGAGCTGCAGAACGGGCGCGCCGATCGTCAGTCGCTGACCCTGTCGAGCGAGCAGCAGCGCGAGGTCGAGCGCTTCCGGCAGCAGAAGCTCGACATCCGCCGGCAGCTGCGCGGCGTGCGCCGCGACCTCGACGAGCAGATCGAGGCGCTCGGCACGGTCCTGAAAGTGATCAACGTCGTCGCGATGCCGGTCGTCGTGTCGCTGGTGGCACTGCTCGTATCCGTGGTCGCGCGACGCCGGCGCCGCGCCCGCGCCGGGGCGTCATGAGCGCACGTCGGCTGCTCGTGCTGCTTGCGCTCGCAGTCGCGATGACGGCCGCAGCGCTGTGGCTCGGCGCGCGACGGACGACCGGGCACGAGCCGGGCTACGGGGCGCCGGTGCTGCCGGGCCTCGCGGCGGTGCTCGACTCGGTCACCTCGCTGCGCCTCGTCGGCGCCGGCGGCAGAACGCTGGTGACGCTCGCGCGCGGCGACGGCGGCTGGCGGGTTGCCGAGGCGGACTACGCCGCCGACATGGACCGGGTCCGGCGCCTGCTGGTAGCACTCGGCGAGCTGCGCGTCGTCGAAGCCAAGACCAGCGACCCGGCACGCTATCCGGCGCTCGGGGTCGAGGACGTGGCCGCCGCCGGCGCACAGTCGATCCGTCTCGAGCTCGGCGGTCTCCAGGCACCGCTCGCGCTGCTGGTCGGCCGCGCCGCCGGCCAGCAGGGCAGCTACGTGCGGCTGCCGACGGCGCCAGCGGCGCTGGAGGCACGGCCCGCGCTCGAACTCCCGCGCACGCCGCAGCTGTGGCTTGCGCGCACGGTCATCGACCTCGCCCCGGAGCGGGTCCAGTCGCTTGCGATCGCGCCTGCGAACGGGCCGCCGTGGCGCGCCGAGCGCACCGCCCGCGACGCCGCGCACTTCGACGTGCCGGACCTGCCCCGCGGACGCGAGCTCAGCCATCGGGCCGCCGCGGACGCTGCCGCGGACGTGCTCGCGAGGCTCGAGTTCGACGAGGTCCGCCGCAGTGCGGTCCCGGCCGGCCGGCCGCGGCGCGACCGCACGGTGGTGCACAGCTTCGACGGCCTCGTCGTTACGCTCGAGGGCTGGGCCGAAGGGGAGCAGCGCTGGCTCGCGGTTGCGAGTCGTTTCGACGCCGGGGCCGCCGCGCACTTCCCCGCCGCCGATCGGCGGGCAGCGGACGCGGCCCAGGTACGCGCCGAGGCCGAGCGCATCGGGCGCGCGACCGACGGCTGGCAGTACCGCGTGCCCGGCTACCGCTACGACGCGATCTTCCGCAAGCGCGACGACGTCTTGCGGCACTGACGTGGACACGGCGCGGGCAGGCACGTTTCCGCGCCTCGCGGCCGCCGCCTACGACGGTCTGCTGCTGCTCGCGCTGCTGATGATCCTGACCGCGATCGCGCAGCTTGCGACGCACGGCGAGGCGATCACCCGCGCGCGCGTCGGCGCGTGGGAGTACCTGTACCAGGCGCTGTTGGCCGGGACCGTTGCCCTCTACTTCGGCGCCGCCTGGACGCGGCGCGGGCAGACGCTCGGCATGAAGGCGTGGCGCATCCGGCTCGAGACGACCGCGGGCGCCGTGCCGTCCTGGGGCGTGGTGCTGCTGCGCCTCGCGCTCGCGGCGCCGCTGTACCTGGCGCCGATCGTCGCGACCGCGTTGTGGCTCGCGCACCGCGGCAGCTGGTGGCTGCCGCCGCTCGGCGCGTTGCCGCTCGCGCTGAGCTTCGCCAGCAACGTTTTCTCGAGCCGCGGCACCCTGCACGATGCGTGGTCAGGCACGCGCATCGTACCGGTGCGGCCCGGCCCGGCGGGCGGTTAGCTAGCGGACGCGCGCCACGGCCGCGAACGTCGCCACTGCGAGCAAGGCGAGCGGCCCCCAGGCGATCAGCAGCGGGTCGAGGCCGTAGACGCCGCCGCTGTTCTCGAGGGTGCGGTTGATCAGGAAATAGACGACGCCGACCACGATGCCAACCACGGTGCGGGCGCCGGCGCCCGTTGAACGCAGTGGCCCGAACACAAACGGCACAGCCAGCATGCAGAGCAGCACCGTCGAGAGACTGCGCGCGATGCGCGACCAGAGCGCGACCTCCCAGGCGCGCGACTCGAGCCCGTTGGCGCGCAGGTGGCCGACGTAGCGGTACAGGCTGAGCACGGGCAACGACGACGGATCGACGCTCGCGGCGCCGAGGAACTCGGGGTTGATGTCGCTCTCGACCTCGTTACTCGCGAGCCGGCTGGTCGTGACGCTGTCGCCGCCGAGGATCGACGATGCATAGCCGTGCAGGCGCCAGGTGTGGGCGCGCACCAGCTCGGCCCGGTCGGCGCGCGCCAGGGCCGCCAGGTGCTGGCGCCCGTCGGCGGCCGCCTCCAGCACGTAGACGTAGATTCCGCCGTAGACGCTGTCGGCCGATTGCTCCTGGATGCTGAGGATGCGGTTGCCGTCCTTGACCCAGATGCCCGCGTGGCCGGCATAACTGAAGTTGTTGTATTTGCCGAGCGCCTTGACCTGGTTGGCGTACGCCGCGAGCGGCGGCGCCAGCACCTCACCCAGGATGCCGCCGCAAACGAGCAGCACGAGCCCGGCTGCGGCGGCCGCGAGCGTCACTCGCGTCACCGACACGCCAGCGGCGCGCATCACGACCAGTTCGCTGCCGCGCGCCAGGTTGCCGAGACCGAGCAGCGCGCCGATCAGCGCTGCGATCGGCAGCAGCTGGAACGCCTGCTGCGGGAGCATCAACAGCGTGACGAACAACGCGTCCAGCGTGCCGTAGGTGCCGACGCCGATGTCGTCCTGCTGCTGGATGAACTGGAACAGGCCGGCGAGCGCCACCAGTACGGCCATCACGAGCACCGTGAACGTGAGCACCTGGCGCGCCAGGTAGCGGTCGAGCAGCCTCACCGGGTGGCCCACGGCGGCGGCGAGTGGCGCCACCACAGGGCGAGCGCCGCAAGCAGCACGAGCGCGTGCACCCACCAGACGCCGATCGCGGGCGCGAGCCAGCCCTTCTCGACCCAGGTGCGCGCCGCCGACAGCAGGTTCGAGTAGACGACGTAGACCAGGATCGCGATGCCGATGCGTGCGTAGCGTCCCTGGCGGGGCCGGAGCTCGGCGAGCGGCACGGCAAGCACGGTCAGGAGCAGCACCATCAGCGGCACCGACGCCCGCCACTGGAATTCGGCCTGCGCGTCCGGCGCCGGATCGAGCGCCAGATCGAGCGACGCGCGCGTCTCGACGCGGGCGGGCGCCGCGGCCGGCGTGCCGATCCGCACCGGGATGCCGTGCTCGGCGAAACGCACGCGCCGCATCGCCGCGAGGCCGGGCGTGCCCTCGAAGCGCTCGCCATCGTAGAGTACGAGCACGTGCAGCGCGCCGTCCTCCTCGACGACGTGCCGCGCTCGGTCGGCGAGCACGATCTCGACTCGCTCGGACTGTCGGCGCTGCAGGAACACGTGCCGGAAGGTTCCGTCGGGCTCGCGCGATTCGGCGTAGAAGACGGCCGTGCCGCTCATGAACGTGTGAAACTTGCCTGGCTCGAGCAGGCCGAAGACCGCAGCCCGCAGCGCGTCCCGCTGGATCTCCTGCACGCGACCGAAGGCGCGTGGCGCCGTGTCCGTGACGACCCAGGCGACGATTGCGGTGACGACGAGCGCCAGCACTCCGACCGCGCGCAACAGGCGGCCGGGACCGAAGCCGCAGGCCCGCATCGCCGCCATCTCGCTCTCGTGGTACAGGCGGCCGAGCGCCAGCACGATGCCCAGCAGGAGGCCCACCGGTACCAGCAGCGTGCCGTTCTGGATCGACATCAGGCCGATCAGGTGGAAGATCACGGCGCGCGGATAGCCGCGCTCGGCTGCCTGGCCGAGCACCTGAGCCAGCTGGTTGCTGACCAGGATCGCGGTCAGGATGCCGGTCACGGCCAACCAGGACTGGGCCACCTCGCGCAACACGTAGCGATCGAGAATTCCCAACCAGCCTCCAAGCGTCGACGACGGCCGGGCCCGGCGCCGCTCGCGTCCGGGAGCCCTTGAAGTACACTCTCGCCCAGGAGCAAGAGCGGCCGCCGGTGCAGCCGCGCCCGTAAGTTAAACCCAAAGCAGCGCGCGTAGAAGGGCAGGCAAGTCGTCCCGATCGGTCCGGTCAGCGGGCCTGCGCGCCATGGAGAGGTTCGATGGAGTTCGTAGCAGAGAGCCGCGGCGGGCGCCGCGCGCGCACCGATTGCGCGGTGGCCGGCGTGCACGAGGGCGGCGAACTCACGGCGGAAGCCGCGGACCTCGACCGTGCTCTCGGCCGGCGCATCACGCGCGTACTGCGGCAGGGGGACTTCGCGGGTCGCCTCGGCGACACGCTGCTGCTGCCGGACCTCGGGCCGGGGCCGGCGGCGCGCGTACTGCTGGCTGGCCTCGGCAGCCGCAAAGGCTGGAGCCGCCGCAGCTATCGGCGCGCGCTCAGCGCGGCGGCGCCGGCGGTATTGCGCTGCGGCGCCCGCGATGCGCTCCTGCTGCTGTCCGCGGGCGACGTGCCCGAGGTCGACGCCTACTACCGGGCCCGCTACGCAGCCGAACTCTTCGGACAGGCGCGCTACCAGATCCCGGCGCTGAAGTCCGGCCGCCGTCCGAAGCCGCCGCGCCTGGACAGGCTGCGCGTCGCCTGTGCCGGGCGGGCCGATCTCGCCGCCGCACAACGCGGCGTGCTGCACGCCGCCGCCGTGGTGGCGGGTGCTTCGCTGACACGCGACCTCGCCAACCTGCCGGCTAACGTCTGCACGCCGAGCCACCTCGCCGGCGTGGCGCGCGCGCTCGCGCGCGCGCACCGTCGCATCCGCGCCCGCATCCTCGGCGAGCCCGAGCTGAAGCGCCTCGGCATGGGCGCCTTCCTGTCGGTGACCAGCGGCAGCGACGAGCCGGCCCGGCTGATCGTCCTCGAGTACCGCGGCGGCAAGGCCGGCAGCGCGCCGGTGGCGCTGGTCGGCAAGGGCGTGACCTTCGACTCCGGCGGCATCTCGCTCAAGGACCCGCCGGCGATGGACGAGATGAAGTTCGACATGACCGGCGCCGCCGCCGTGCTCGGCACCGTCAAGGCGCTCGCCGTGCTGGAGGCGCGCATCAACGTCGTCGGCATCGTGCCGGCCTGCGAGAACATGCCGAGCGGCAGCGCGACCAAGCCCGGCGACATCGTCACGTCGATGTCCGGCCAGACGGTCGAGGTGCTGAACACCGATGCCGAGGGACGACTGATCCTGTGTGACGCGCTGACTTACAGCCGGCGCTTCCGGCCGGCCGCGGTGATCGACATCGCGACGCTGACCGGCGCCTGCGTGATCGCACTCGGCCAGCACCACAGCGCGATCATGAGCAACAACGACGCACTCGCCGAGCAGCTGCTCGCCGCGGGCCGGCGCAGCGCCGACAGCTGCTGGCGGCTGCCGGTGGGCGAGGAGTACTTCGAGCAGCTGAAGAGCAACTTCGCCGACTTCGCCAACGTCGCCGGCCGCGACGGCGGGGCCTCCACCGCCGCGAGCTTCCTGTGGCGTTTCGTCGACGGCCTGACGTGGGCGCACCTGGACATCGCCGGCACGGCGTACCAGACCGGTGCCAGCAAGGGCAGCACCGGCCGGCCGGTGGCGCTGCTCGTCGACTACCTGCTGTCGCGGACCTGATGGCGCCGCGAATCGACTTCTACGTGCTGGACGGCGTGCTCGAACGCGCCCTGCGGGTGTATGCCTGCCGGCTGATCGAGAAGGCGTTCCTGCAGGGGCTGACCGTCTGCGTCAGCCTCGACACTCCGGCCGACGCCGACGCCTTCGACACGCTGCTGTGGACGTTCGCGGATCGCGCCTTCGTGCCGCACGAGCGCGCGACCAGCGCCGCGCCGAGCGTGGGCCCGCCCCCGGCAACGCCCATCTGGATCGGCTGCCGCACGCCGGTCGCCGCCGACCTGCTCGTGAACCTCGACCAGGAAGCGCCGGTCTTCTACGACAGCTATGCGCGCGTCGCGGACTTCGTCGATGCGGAGCCGGCGCGTCGGGACGCGGGCCGGCGGCGCTTCGCCTACTACCGCGAGCGCGGCCAGCTCCCCGAGACCCACAACGTCAGCGCCTGAGCTGCATGGACAAGAGCTACTCGCCGCGGGACATCGAGGCGCGCCTGTACGCGCGCTGGGAAGCGGACGGCCGGTTCAGGCCGCAGGGGCACGGCACACCGTACGCGATCGTGATCCCGCCGCCGAATGTCACCGGCACGCTGCACATGGGACACGCGTTCCAGTACACGATCATGGACGCGCTGACGCGCTATCACCGGATGCGGGGCGACGACACGCTCTGGCAGCCGGGCACCGATCACGCCGGCATCGCGACCCAGATGGTCGTCGAGCGGCAGCTCCAGGCCGCCGGCCAGTCACGCCAGCAGCTCGGGCGCGAGGCGTTTGTGGCGCGCGTCTGGCAGTGGAAGGAGGAATCCGGCGGCGCGATCGCGCGGCAGATGCGCCGCCTGGGCGCGAGCGTCGACTGGACCCGCGACCGGTTCACGCTGGACGAGGGACTGTCGCGCGCCGTCGTCGAGACCTTCGTGCGGCTCTACGACGAGGGGCTGATCTACCGCGGCAAGCGCCTCGTGAACTGGGACCCCGTACTGCACACGGCGCTCTCCGACCTGGAGGTGCTGTCCAGGGAGGAGTCCGGCCACCTCTGGCACCTGCGCTACCCTCTCGCGGACGGCAACGGCGGGCTGATCGTCGCGACGACGCGCCCGGAGACGATGTTCGGCGACGCGGCGGTTGCGGTGCACCCGGACGACGACCGCACGCGCCATCTGATCGGCGGCTCCGTGCGCCTGCCGCTCTGCGGCCGCGAGATCCCCATCGTCGCCGACGACTTCGTCGATCGCAGCTTCGGCAGCGGCTGCGTCAAGATCACGCCGGCGCACGACTTCAACGACTACGACGTCGCCGCGCGCCACGGCCTGCCGCTGATCAACATCCTCGACCGCGATGCGGCGCTGAACGACGAAGTGCCCACGCCCTACCGGGGACTCGACCGCTTCGTCGCCCGGCGCCGCGTGGTCACCGACCTCGAGGCGGCCGGTCTGCTCGACAAGATCGAGCCGCACACGCTGATGGTGCCGCGCGGCGACCGCAGCGACGCGGTCATCGAGCCGTGGCTGACCGACCAGTGGTACGTGCGCGTGCAGCCGCTCGCGGACCCGGCCGTCGACGCGGTCGCGGGCGGCCGGATCCGCTTCGTGCCCGAGAACTGGGATCGCACTTACTTTGAGTGGCTGCGCAACATCAAGGACTGGTGCATCAGCCGCCAGCTGTGGTGGGGACACCGCATTCCGGCCTGGTACGCGACCGACGGATCGATCTACGTCGGCCGCAGCGAGGCCGAGGCGCGCGCCCGCCACAGCCTCGCGACCGACGTCGCGTTGCGCCAGGACGACGACGTGCTGGACACGTGGTTCTCGGCGGCACTCTGGCCCTACTCCACCCTCGGTTGGCCCGAGCGCACGCCCGAGCTCGCCAAGTTCTACCCCACCGCCGTGCTGGTCACGGGCTTCGACATCATCTTCTTCTGGGTCGCGCGGATGATCATGATGGGCCTGCGGTTCACGGGCGAGGTGCCGTTTCGCGAGGTTTACGTGCACGGCCTGATCCTCGACGGCGCGGGCCAGAAGATGTCGAAGTCGAAGGGCAACGTGCTCGACCCGCTCGACCTGGTCGACGGCATCAGCCTCGAGGCGCTGGTGGCGAAGCGCACCGCCGGGCTCATGCAGGCGCACCTCGCCGCCGGCATCGAGCGCGCCACGCGCCAGCAGTTCCCGCAGGGCATTGCCCCGTACGGCACCGATGCGCTGCGCTTCACGTTCGCGGCGCTGGCGACGCAATCCCGCGACATCCGCTTCGACGTCGGCCGCATCGAGGGCTACCGCAACTTCTGCAACAAGCTGTGGAATGCCGCCCGCTACGTCGAGGGCAGCGTCGCGGGCCAGGCCCTTGACGCCGGCGCGGAGCGCGCGACGCTTGCCGACCGCTGGATCGGCTCGCGCCTCGCCGCCGCGCTGCGGGCGACCCGCGCCGGCTTCGACGGCTACCGCTTCGACCTGGCGAGCCAGGCGCTCTACGAGTTCACCTGGTACGAGTTCTGCGACTGGTACCTCGAGCTCAGCAAGGCGGTGCTGAGCCCGGACGGTGCGAGCGCCGCCGAGCAGCGCGCGACGCGGCGGCGGTTGCTCGCGACGCTCGAGACGCTGCTGCGCGCGCTGCACCCGCTGATGCCGTTCATCACCGAGGAGATCTGGCTGCGGATCGCGCCGCTCGCGGGCCGCGGCGGCGACACGATCATGCAGGCACCGTGGCCCGAGGCCGACGCCGCCGCGGCGGATCCCGGCGCCGAGGCCGAGATGCGCTGGCTGATGGACTTCATCCTGGCCGTGCGCCGGATCCGCGCCGAGATGGACATTCCGCCGTCGCGCCGCTTCGACGTGCGGCTCGCGCAGTGCGGGCCGTCCGACCTCGAGCGGCTCGCCCGCACGCGACACTGGATCGAGCGCCTCGCCAACGTCAGCGGGCTCACGCCGCTCGGCGCCGGGGAGCCGGAGCCCGAGTCGGCGGTGGCGCTGCAGGGCGAGCTGCGCATCCTGGTGCCGATGGCGGGCCTGATCGACGTCGCGGCCGAGGCGGCGCGGCTCGCCAGGCGCATCGCCAAACTGCAGCAGGATCTCGGCCGCACCGAGGCCAAGCTTGCCAACCCGAGTTTCGTCGCGAACGCCCCGGCGGCGGTCGTGCTGCAGGAGCGCGCCCGCATCGCCGACTTCAGCCGCGAGCTCGCCGGGCTCGAGGCACAGCTGCTGCGCGTGCAGCGGCTGCAGTGAGGCCGCCATGAGCGACGCCGCCGACACCCGCCGCGCGCTGGAGCCGGTGATCGCCGCGCTCAACAGCATCGTTCTCGGCAAGGACCGCCAGGTGCGCCTCGCGCTCGCCTGCCTGCTGGCGCGCGGCCACCTGCTGATCGAGGACCTGCCCGGAGTCGGCAAGACGACGCTTGCGCAGGCACTCGCGCGGGTACTCGGACTGTCCTACCAGCGCGTGCAGTTCACGGCCGACCTGCTGCCGGCCGACGTCATCGGCGTCTCCGTCTACGACCGCGAGCAGTCGCGCTTCGAGTTCCGGCGCGGTCCGGTATTCGCGCAGCTGCTGCTGGCCGACGAGGTCAACCGCGCCACGCCGAAGGCGCAGAGCGCGCTGCTCGAGGCGATGGAAGAGCGTCAGGTGACGGTCGACGGCCGCAGCTATCCGCTGCCGGAGCCGTTCTTCGTGGTCGCGACCCAGAACCCTAGCTACCAGCTCGGTACCTATCCGCTGCCCGAGTCGCAGCTCGACCGCTTCCTGATGCGCATCGAGCTCGGCTACCCCGGCGCGCTGCTCGAGCGCGAGCTTCTGCGCGGCCAGGACCGCCGCGAGCTGCTGGCCATGCTTGCGCCGCAGCTGTCGGCCGACACGCTCAGCGCGCTGCAGCGGCACGTGCCGCGCGTCCACGTCGCCGAGCCGCTGCTCGACTACGTGCAGGCGCTCGTCCGGCACACGCGCGAGTCGGGACATTTCGAGGCGGGACTCTCGCCGCGTGCCGCGATCGCGCTGCTGCGCGCGAGCCAGTCCTGGGCGCTGCTGCACGGCCGGCCGGGCGTGCTGCCGGAGGACGTGCAGGCCGTCGCCCGCGCCGTCGCCGGCCACCGCCTGGAGCCGCGCTCGCCGGTCGACGGCTCGCACCCGGACCTCGAGCGCCTGCTGCTCGGGGCAGTCGCGGTGCCCTGAGGGCGGCGTGCGCCCCGGCCGTGCGCTGAGCGATCGCTACCGCGCCCTCAGGCGCCGGGCCGGCGCGCGCGTCGTGGCCTGGTCGCAGAGTCGCCACGGTCCGGACGTCGGCATCGTCACGATTGCCCGGCGGCGCGTCTACATCCTGCCGACCGGGCTCGGCCTCGCCTACGGCGGCATGCTGTTCGCGATGCTGCTCGCCGGACTCAACTACGGCAACAACCTGGCGCTGGCGCTGACGTTCGTGCTGGCCGCGGCCGGCTGGATCGCGATGCACCAGTGCCACCACAACCTCGTGGGTCTGAGCATCGCGCCGGCCGGGACGCGCGCGCCGTTCGCCGGCGACCCGGCCGAGCTCGCCTTCACGCTTGCCGCGCCGTCGGCGCGCGAGGACATCGTGCTGCGCGTGGGCGATCGCGCAGCAGCCGCCGTCAGCGTGCCCGGCGCCGGCTCGACATCCGCGGCGGTCACGGTGCCGACCGCACGGCGCGGCAGGGTACGGCTCGAGCGACTGCGGATCGAGTCGCGCTTCCCGCTCGGACTCTTCAACGCCTGGACCTGGACGCATCCCGGGCTCGAGTGCCTGGTCTACCCGCGACCGCTGGCGCGCGACCGCGACGGCCCGCCGCCCGAGGCCGACGCGGGCTCCGCCCACGACGGCCGCGCCAGCGGCGACGAGGATTTCGCCGGCCTGCGCAGCTTCCGCAGCGGCGACCCGACGCGCCGGATCGCATGGAAGGCCTGGGCGCGCGGCGGCGAGCTGGTCGTCAAGGAATACGTCGGCGCCGCGCGCGCGCCGATCGTCTTCGATCTCGCCGCCGTGCCGGTCGGCGACCTCGAGGCGCGCCTCGCTCGTCTGGCGCGCTGGATCGTCGACGCCGAGCAGCGCGGCGACCGCTACGGACTGCGGCTGCCGGACGGCGAAGTGCCGCCCGGCACGGGGCTGTCGCACCGCAACCGCTGCCTCGGCCGGCTCGCGATCTTCGGACTCCCGGTCGACGCCTCGTGAAGCCCGCGCCCGGCCTCGAGCGGCTGCTCGCCACCTGCGGCGCGCTCGCGCTCGCCCTCGCCCCGCACGTCTGGCACCTGCCGGTGTGGACGACGGCCGCGTTCGCCGCCGCGGTCGTCTGGAGGCTGTTCGCCGAGCAGCGCGGCTGGGCGCTGCCGCCGCAGGTCCTGCGACTGGCCGCGGCGCTGGTCGCTACCGCGTGCGTGCTGCTGAGCTTCCACACGCTGAACGGCCTCGACGCGGGCACGGCGCTCTTGACGCTGATGGCTGCGCTCAAGCTCACCGAGACACGCGCGCCGCGCGATCACGCGGTGCTGGTGTTCGTCGGCTACCTGCTCTGTCTCGCGACGCTGCTGTACGAGCAGTCGCTCGGCCGGCTCGCGTACACGCTGGTCGCGGCCTGGCTGCTGACCGCGGCGCTCGCCCGGGTGCACCGCCCGGTCGAGGCCAACAGCGCCGTGCGCCCGTTCCGCCTCGCGGCTCGCATCATGGCGCTCGGCCTGCCGCTGACGGTCGTGCTGTTCCTGTTCGTGCCGCGGATCGAGGGCCGGTTCTGGTCGCTGCCCGCGACCTCGGCTGCGCGCACGACCGGCATCGACGACCAGATGAGCCCGGGCGACGTGGCCCAGCTCGGCCTGTCCGACGAGCCCGCGTTCCGCGTCTGGTTCGACGACGCCGTGCCTCCGCCCGCGCGCCGTTACTGGCGCATGGTGGTACTCGAGGGCTTCGACGGGCGCAGCTGGCGGCGCGTCACGACCAGCCAGGACTTCGCGGCGCCCATGATCGTGCCGGCGGGTGTGCGCTATGGCTACCGCGTGACGCTGGAGCCGACGCAGCGCGAGTGGCTGCCCGGGCTCGACACCGTGATCGGCTGGCCGCGCGATCTCGCGCTCCGCGGCCGCGCGACCCAGCTCGTGTACGTCGAGCCGCGGATGCTCGAGCACCGCGCCGTGACGAGCCGCCTCGACTATGCGCTCGAGTCGAGCAGTGAGGCACGCGTGATGCCGACGGCGCTGCCTGCCGACCTCGTGCGGCGCAACCTGCTGCTGCCGGAGCGCCGCTCACCGCAGAGCCGCGCGCTCGCGACGGAGCTGCGCGCCGCCTCCCACTCCGAACGCGAGTACATCGAGCGCGTGCTCGACCGCTTCAGGCGCGACGGCTTCAGCTACACGCTCGAACCCGCCCCGCTCGGCGCCGAGCCGGTGGACGAGTTCCTGTTCCAGACGCGCGAGGGGTTCTGCGAGCATTACGCGTCGGCATTCGCCGTGCTGATGCGCGCCGCCGGCATCCCGGCGCGGGTCGTGATCGGCTACCAGGGCGGCGAGTGGAACTCGTACGGCGGCTACCTGCTGGTGCGGCAGTCGAGCGCGCATGCGTGGACCGAGGTCTGGCTCGCGGGCCAGGGCTGGCTGCGGGTCGACCCGACGGCGGCCGTCGCGCCCGACCGGATCCGGCGCAACGAGGTGGCGCGGGTGGGCTCCGGGCTCGCCACGACCCGGTTGTTCGCCGACCTCGCCTGGCTCGGACGGGCCCGCGAGATCTGGGACGCTGCCCGTACGCGCTGGTACGAGAGCGTCGTGCGCTTCGGCCCCGACCGCCAGCAGCGGTTGCTCGAGGCACTCGGCCTCGGCGAGCAGGGCGTGCGCGGGCTGGCACTCGCGTTGACTGCGGGCTTCGTGCTGGTGGCGCTCGCGCTCGCGGTGCTGCTCGCCTGGGAGCTCAGGCCGCGGCGCCGCGATCCGCTGGTCGCCGCCTGGGATGCCGTCTGCGGCGAGCTCGCCGCCGCCGGCCTGCCGCGAGCGGCGAGCGAGGGGCCGCTCGACTACGCGCGCCGCGTCGCCGCTGCCGAACCCGCGGTCGCAAGCGAGCTCGGCCAGGTCGCCGAGGCCTACGTCGCCGCCCGCTACCTGCCGGGCGCGACGGTCACCGACCGGCAGCGGCTGGTCGCGCTCGCACGCGGCTTCCGCGCGCGGCGCCGCGGGCGCGCACCATGACGACGCTGGTCGTGGCGCTCGCGGTCGCGGCGCTGATGCTCGCGTCGATCGTCGGCCGGCCGCTGCTGCAACGGCGCCGCCGCAAGGCGCTGCTCGCGGCGCCGGCCAGCGGCGCGGCCACCGCGGCGCTCGCCGCCACGCGCGCCTGGCGGCGCCTGCCGCTCGGGCTGCGCCCGCGCCTCGAGGCCCGCGTGCGCGTCTTTCTCGCCGAGCGCGAGTTCGTCGGCTGCGGCGGTCTCACGGTCAGCGCGCGGATGCAGGTCGAGATTGCTTCGCAGGCCTGCCTGCTGATCCTGAACCGCAGCGAACACGTCTTCGACCAGCTGCGCGCGATCCTCGTCTACCCGGACGAGTTCGTGGTGCGCGACCACGTCGAGGAGGACGGCGTCGTCACCGAGCGCGAGCGGGTCCTGTCCGGCCAGTCCTGGGACACGTCGCGGATCATCCTGTCGTGGCGCGACGTCCGCGAGGCCGGCGACGGCTACAACGTCGTGATCCATGAATTCGCGCATTACCTCGACCACGAGGAGGGTGCCGCGAACGGCACGCCGCTGCAGGGCGACCCGCGCGACTACGCGCGCTGGGCGCAGGTGTTGCAGCACGCGTACGACGACGTCGAGCGGCGCGCCCGCGCCGGCGAGGAGACGCTGCTCGACCCGTACGCCACCGAGGACGAGGCCGAGTTCTTCGCGGTCGCGAGCGAGACGTTCTTCGAGCTGCCGCGCGAGCTCAAGCGCGAGCACGGCGAGCTGTACGCGGAGCTCGCGCGATTCTACCGGCTGGATCCCGCGGCCTGGTGAGCCGCGCTCAGCCCATGTGCAGGCCGCCGTTGAGGGAGAAGTCGGCGCCGGTCGCGAACGCCGAATCGTCCGAGGCGAGCCACGCGACGATGGCGCCGATCTCCTGCGGTTCGCCGAGGCGTCGCACCGGGATCGTCGCGATGATGCGCTCGAGCACCTCGGGCTTGACGGCGCGCACCATGTCGGTGGCGATATAGCCCGGCGAGACGGTGTTGACGGTCACGCCCTTGCTCGCAACCTCGAGCGCCAGCGCCATCGTGAAGCCGTGGATGCCGGCCTTGGCAGTCGAATAGTTGGTCTGGCCGAACTGGCCCTTCTGGCCGTTCACCGAGGAGATGTTGACGACGCGGCCCCAGCCGCGGTCGAGCATGCCGTCGATGACCTGCTTGGTGACGTTGAAGAGGCTGTTCAGGTTGGTGTCGATGACGGCGCGCCAGTCGTCGTGCGACATGCGGCGGAACGTGCCGTCGCGCGTGATGCCGGCATTGTTCACGAGCACGTCGACCGGACCCACGGCGCTCACGACTGTCGCGAACGCGGCGCGCGTCGAGTCCCAGTCCGCGACGTTGCCTTCGGATGCGTGTACGTCGAAGCCCCTGGCACGCATGTCGGCGAGCCAGCGCTCCTTGCGGGTCGAGCCCGGGCCGCAGCCGGCCACTACCGTGAGTCCGGCCTCGCACAGGCGCGTCGTGATGGCGGTGCCGATGCCACCCATGCCGCCGGTGACGTACGCAATTCGCTTCGCCATCTGAGCACCGCGCGCAGTCGATTGGAGGACAGCCATGATTGACGATCGGCACTGACGACACAAGCGATGCGGACGCGGCCGCGCAGCCGTCGTCTCTTGCACCGCATCACGCGCGGTCTCCCGATGTTCATGCCGCCACGACGATGCGCGTCGTCGGTGCCTCCTCCTTTGCCTGCAACGCCCAATGGCGCCGCGCACGAGGAGACGTGCGGACCGAGCGCGACGGTGGGCGCATTCGCGGACTGCTCGCTGCCGCAGCTCCGCGGCCGCGCCGCCGGCGCAGCGGGGTCGGCGCCGCCGTGTGCCCGCCTCGCCGCGGCGCGCGCCTCAGGCAGCGGTCGCGAGGTGCTCGCGCGTCTCGCGGAACGCGACGTCCGGCCAGCGCTCGATGGTCAGCTCCAGGTTGACGCGCGAGGGCGCCAGGTAGACGAGCCCGCCGGCGTGGTCGAGGGCCAGGTTGTCGTGGCACCGCTCGCGGAACTCGGCCAGGCGCTTCGGGTCGGTGCAGTCGACCCAGCGCGCCGTCGCGACCGCGATGTTCTCGAACACGCACTGCACGCCGTACTCATCCTGGAGCCGGAAGGCCACAACCTCGAACTGCAGCGGGCCGACCGCGCCCAGGATGGCGTCGTTGTTGCGCAGTGGCCGGAATAGCTGCGTCGCGCCTTCCTCGCACAGCTGCGCCAGACCCTTCTGCAGCGCCTTCGCCTTCAGCGGGTCCTTGAGCAGCGCGCGGCGGAACAGCTCGGGCGCAAAATTGGGTACGCCCGTGAAGGTCAGCCGCTCGCCGTCGCTGAACGTGTCGCCGATGTTGATCGTGCCGTGGTTGTGCAGGCCGATGATGTCACCCGCATAAGCCTCCTCCGCCTGTTGCCGGTCGGCCGCCATGAACGTCAGCGCGTCCGCCACGCGCACTTCCTTGCCGAGCCGAACGTGGTGCAGGCGCATGCCGCGCTGGTAGCGGCCACTGCAGATCCGCAGGAACGCGATCCGGTCGCGGTGTGCCGGGTCCATGTTCGCCTGGATCTTGAACACAAAGCCCGCGAAGCGGGCCTCCGTCGCGGCGACCGTGCGCGTCGTCGTGGCGCGCGGTCGCGGCCCGGGCGCGTGCGCGACGAACCCGGCCAGCAGCTCCTCGACGCCGAAGTTGTTGATCGCCGAGCCGAAGAACACCGGCGTCTGGCGCGCCGCGCGGTAGGCATCGAGGTCGAAGGCCGCGCTCGCACCGCGCACCAGCTCGATCTCGCCGATCAGCTCGTCGCGACGGGCGCCGAGCAGCAGGCCCGCGGCGTCCGAGTGCAGGCCCTCGATGACCGTGTTGCTGCCGACCCGGCCGCGCCCGGCCGCCGCGTAGACGTAGATGCGGTCCTCGCGCAGGTGGTAGATGCCCTGCAGGTCGCGGCCCATGCCGATCGGCCACGTGACGGGTGCGCACGCGAGGCCGAGCACCCGCTCGATCTCGTCGAGCAGCTCGACCGGCTCGCGGCCGTCGCGGTCGAGCTTGTTGACGAAGGTCATGATCGGCGTGTCGCGCAGCCGGCAGACCTCCATCAGCTTGATCGTGCGCTCCTCGACGCCCTTGGCGCAGTCGATCACCATCAGCGCCGAGTCGACGGCGGTCAGAGTCCGGTAGGTGTCCTCGGAGAAGTCCTCGTGCCCGGGCGTGTCGAGCAGGTTGACGACGCGCTCGCGGTACGGGAACTGCATGACCGAGGAGGTCACCGAGATGCCGCGCTGCTGCTCGAGGCGCATCCAGTCGGAAGTCGCGTGGCGCGCCGCCTTGCGGCCCTTGACGGCGCCAGCCATCTGGATCGCGCCACCGAACAGCAGGAGCTTCTCGGTGAGCGTCGTCTTGCCGGCGTCCGGATGCGAAATGATCGCAAAGGTCCGGCGCCGCTCGATCTCGGCGGTGAGGTCCAACTCGGTCATTGGGGTCCGGCTTCGGCGGCCCGCAATCTTAGCCGGTCAGCTCTCGCGCCGCACAAGCTTCAGCGCCCGCTCGCGAGCCGCCCCCCAGACGTCCAGGTCGAGCCGGTAGACGATCGCGTCCTCGCGCCCGCCGACCGCCTGGTAGTAGCCGCGCCGCAGGCCGACCGGCGCGAAGCCGAGCGACTGGTAGAGCTGAATCGCCGGCCGGTTCGAGGGCCTTACCTCGAGGAAGGCCCAGCCGTGGCCGGCGTCGCGAGCTTCGCCCAGCAGCCAGGCCAGCAGTCGCCGGCCGATGCCGAGGCCCCGCAGGTCGGCGCGGATGCAGATGTTGAGGATGTGGGCCTCGCCCGCGCCCATCGACATGATGCCGTAGCCGCCGATGGCCTCCTGGGTCCGCAGCACGCGGCAGGTGTAGCCAACCCGCAGGCAGTCACGAAAGATCCCCGTGCTCCACGGGAACATGTAGGCGGCCGACTCGAGCTCCATCACCGTCTCGAGGTCCGCCTCCGTCATGCGCCGGTGCGTGATCGGCGCGGGCTGCACCCGGTCATGCGCTGCGGCCACGGGTCACCTCCAGCGCCAGCCGCAGGTCCTGCCAGACTTTGCGTTTCTCGCCCGGCGAGCGCAGCAGATACGCCGGATGGTAGGTCACGATCACCGGCGTGCCGTGCGGCTCGAGCACGTGCTTGCGGCCGCGCAGCTGGCCGATCGGCGTGGCGACGCCGAGCAACGCCTGCGCGGCGATGCGGCCGACGCACAGGATCAGCTGCGGGCCGATCAGCGCGATCTGCCGGTGCAGGTACGGCAGGCAGCAGCGCACCTCCTCCGGCAGCGGGTCCCGGTTGGCGGGCGGCCGGCACTTGAGGATGTTGGCGATGAACACCTCGCCGCGGCCGAGACCGGCGGCCCGCAGCATCGAGTTCAGCAGCTCGCCGGCGCGGCCGACGAAGGGCTCGCCCTGGCGGTCTTCATCCGCGCCCGGCGCCTCCCCGACGATCAGCCAGCGGGCGGCGCGGTCGCCGACGCCGAACACCGTGCGGTTCCGGGTCGCTGCGAGCCCGCACCGCGTGCAACCGGCCACCTGCGCGGCGAGCTCGTCCCACCCGGGCGCTGACACCGCCCCCGCAGGCGCGACGCCCCCCGCGACCGGCGGCGCGCGCGCCACGAAGCGGTCGACGCCGAGGGTCTCGAGCACCGCCGCGCGACGCGCGTCCATCAGCTCCTTCCCGGGCCCGGCCCTGCCGCCGGCCGGCGCCGCAGCCGGCGCCATGCCGCCTGCGCCGGCGCCGACAATGCGAAGGCAGCAAACAGCGCGAGCAGCACGAGCGGCGGCTCGATCGCGATCACGACGAAGGTCAGCGGGATCAGAGTCGCATAGGTGAACCGCACTTTGCCCGTCAGCGCCACCACCTTGAAGCTCGAGTAGTAGAAGCGGCTCACCATCAGCGCGCCCGCCAAACCCGTGACGGCGAAAGCGATCAGCAGGCCGTTCAAGCCGCCGATCTCGTATTTGTGCGCGCACCAGATGAACGCGGCGGTCACGGCCGCTGCCGACGGCGACGGCAGGCCTTCGAAATAACGCTTGTCGACGGTCGCCGTGCGCGTGTTGAAGCGCGCCAGCCGGAGCGCCGTCGCGACCGCATAGAAGAACGTGACCAGCCAGCCGATCCGGCCCCAGGCCGCGTTGTACTCGGCGAGCCGCGCGACGCCCCACTGGTAGACCACGATCGCAGGCGCGATGCCGAAAGCCACCATGTCGGACAGGCTGTCGTACTCCTTGCCGAACAGAGTCTCGGTGTGCGTCCAGCGCGCGACGCGGCCATCGAGCCCGTCGAACAGCATCGCACCGAAGATCGCGATCGCGGCGCGGTCGAAGTTGCCGTCGATCGCGGCCACGATCGAGTAGAAGCCGGAGAACAGCGTGCCGGTGGTCAGCAGGTTCGGAAGCAGAAAGACACCGCGGCGGCGCGGGCGGTAGGTACCGGGCTCGTCGCTGGCTTCGGTGTCTGGCATCCCGGGATCATAGGGCCGCCGGCTGCCGCCAACAACCGCGTCCCGGCCGGGATCGTGGCGCCTGATAAGATCCGGCGGGAGGCGCGCCGCGCCGCACACCGACCGTCGAGGCCCCGTCGCGCATGCGCCTGACCGCCTACCCGCTGCTGAACCTGAAGGAGGTGCCCGCCGAGGCCGAGATCGTCAGCCACCAGCTGATGCTGCGGGCCGGTCTGGTCCGGCGCCTCGCCGCCGGTCTCTACACCTGGCTGCCGATGGGGCTCCGGGTGCTGCGCAAGGTCGAGCGGATCGTGCGTGAGGAGATGGACCGCGCAGGAGCGCTCGAGCTCCTGATGCCGACGATCCAGCCCGCCGAGCTCTGGCAGGAGTCGGGCCGCTGGGTCGAGTACGGCCCCGAGCTCCTCCGCCTCAAGGACCGGCACGAGCGCGGCTTCGTCTACGGGCCGACGCATGAGGAGGTGATCACCGACATCGCGCGCCGCGAGCTCAAGAGCTACCGCCAGCTGCCGGTCAACTTCTACCAGATCCAGCTCAAGTTCCGCGACGAGATGCGGCCGCGCTTCGGCGTCATGCGGGCGCGCGAGTTCATCATGAAGGACGCCTACAGCTTCCACGTCGACGAGGCCTCGCTCGACGAAGGCTACCGGCTAATGTACGACGCCTACGCGCGGATCTTCACCCGCATGGGGCTGCGCTTTCGCTCCGTGCTCGCCGACCCGGGCGCGATCGGCGGCACCGGCTCGCAGGAGTTCCACGTGCTCGCCGCCTCGGGCGAGGACGCGATCGCGTTCTCGGATGGCGACGACTACGCCGCCAACCTCGAGAAGGCCGAGGCGCTCGCGCCCGGCCCGCGGCCCGCCGCGACGGCGATGCTGACGCGCGTGCCGACTCCGGACGTGCACACGATCGCCGAGCTCGCGGCATTGCTCGCCGTGCCGGCAGGACGCTGCCTGAAGACGCTGATCGTCGAGGGCGAGGCCGGCGGCCTGGTCGCGCTCGCGCTGCGCGGCGACCACGAGCTGAACGCGCTCAAGGCGCAGAGCCTCGCCGCCGTGGCGAGCCCGCTGCGGTTCGCGCCGGCGGCGCGGATCGCGGCCGAGCTCGGCACCGAGATCGGTTCGGTGGGCCCGGTCGGGCTGCGCTGCCCGCTGATCGCCGACCACGCGGCGCTGGCGCTCGCCGACTTCGTCTGCGGCGGCAACGAACGCGACTTGCACCTCGGCGGCGTCAACTGGGGGCGCGACCTGCCAGAGCCCGCGGCCGCCGACCTGCGCAATGTCGTCGACGGTGACCCGAGCCCGTCGGGCAAGGGCCGCCTGTCGATCGCGCGCGGCATCGAGGTCGGGCACTGCTTCAAGCTGGGCCGCAAGTACAGCGAGTCGCTCGGCGCGACGGTGCTGGACGAGCAGGGCCGCAGCGTCACGATGCTGATGGGCTGCTACGGCATCGGCGTGACGCGCGTGGTCGCGGCGGCGATCGAGCAGAACCACGACGAGCGCGGCATTATCTGGCCGGAGCCGCTCGCGCCCTTCGACGTCGTGCTGGTGCCGATCAACCTGCAGAAGTCGGCGCGCGTGCGCGAAGCGAGCGAGCGGCTGTACGCCGATCTCGGCGCGGCCGGCTTCGACGTGCTGTACGACGACCGCGACGCCCGTCCTGGCGTCAAGTTCGCCGACGCCGAGCTGTACGGCATCCCGCACCGCCTCGTCATCGGCGAGCGCGGCCTGGAGGCCGGGCGCCTCGAGTACCGCCACCGCCGCGCCGCGGCCAGCGAGGAGTTGTCGCTCGAGGAGGCCGCGGCCTTTCTGCGTTCGCGACGCAGTGCCTGACGCGCCTGTGCGCGCGCGTCGCGGACTGCTCGCCGTCCTCGCACTTGGCACCGCGATCGCGATGCCTGGCGGCGCGCGCGCCGATCGGCAGCGGGACGCCGGCCTCGGCGCGGTCCTCGAGGCAGCAATCGCGGCAGCGCGCTGCGACGGACACGACGATCGCTACGGCGAGGAGGTGTTCCTCAGACTGCAGGAGCCGCGTCTGCGCGCGCTGGTGCGCGATGCGCAGCTGCGGGTCGAGATCCTGCGACAGGTGTACTGCGAGGCGCACGCGGTCGCCGCCCGCTATCACCGCGAGCTGCGCTTCGACCTGCGGCTGACGCCGGAGCTGGTGCTGGCCGTGATCGACGTCGAGAGCCGCTTCGACCGCTACGCGGTGTCGCGCAGCGGGGCCGTAGGGCTGATGCAGGTCATGCCGTTCTGGCCACGGCGGCTTGGCGTCGAGAACCGCCTGTTCGGCAGCGTCGATTTCAACGTCCACCTCGGCTGCGAGATCCTGGCCTACTACATGCACCTCGAGCGCAATGACTACCGCCGCGCGCTCGAACGCTACAACGGCAGCGTCGGTAGGCGCGAGTACCCGGACCAGGTGCTGACGCGGTTGTCGGGGCGCTGGCGCGCCTGAGGGCTCAGTTCGGCACGCCGCCAGCGCGCGCCGCCGCCAGCGCCTCGGCGGCGCTCTGTCGCGCGGCCTCGGCGGCGCGGCGCGCGGCGCGGTACTCGTGCGCTCCCAGCAGGTCCTCGGCCCGCTTCAGCCCCTGCCGCGCGCTCGCGAGCGCATCCGGTGCGACCTGTCCGGCCCCGGCCTGCTCGGCGGCGCTGATCGTCTGGCGCGTGTCGCTCATCGTCTGCACCGGCGCGCCGGCGCAGCCGGCCGCGAGCACCGCGAGCGCCGCGAGCGCCGCGAGGCGCCGCAGCCGTGCCCGAGGAAACGTGCCATGATCCGGATCCCGCATGTGCCGAGACGCTAGCAAGCGCCAGAATCCTGCGTCAAGCGAGCACGCGCAGAGCCTGCCGACCCCCGCCCGATGCTGACCGTCCTCGTCCTGTATTACTCGCGCAACGGCAGCACCGCCGAGCTCGCCCGCCACGTCGCTCGCGGTGTCGAGAGCGTCGCGGGCGTCACCGCGACGCTGCGCACCGTACCGTCCGTCGCCACGGTAATCGAGGCTCCCGCGGCCGCCGTGCCGGCGAGCGGACCGCCCTATGCGAGCCACGCCGAACTCGCCACCTGCCATGGCCTGATCCTCGGCAGTCCGACGCGTTTCGGCAACATGGCGGCGCCGCTCAAGTATTTTCTCGATGGCACCAGCAGTGCCTGGGTATCCGGCCAGCTGGTCGGCAAGCCGGCCGCGGTGTTCACGTCGACGAGCACCCTGCATGGCGGACACGAGTCGACGCTGCTGTCGATGATGCTGCCGCTGCTGCATCACGGCATGGTGATGGTCGGTCTGCCGTTCACCGAGCCCGCGCTCGCGCGCACGCGGCGCGGCGGTTCGGTCTACGGTGCCGGCACGATCGGCGGTGCCGAGGGCGGCCTCAGCGACGACGAGAAAGTGCTGGCGCAGCTGCTCGGCCGGCGCGTCGCCGAGGTCGCCATGCGGCTCGCGGTTCCGGCACCGCGATGAGCGCCGGCGGCGGCGCCCGCACCGCCCGTCACGCGGTCGCGGCGCTGGTGCTGCTGCTCTGTGGCGACTTCGTGCTCTGGCATGCGGCGCGCTTCAGCGCACCGACCGCGACACTGATCGGCGCGCTCGGCGTCGCGCCGTGGCTGCTGCTCGCACCGGGTCTGTGGCAGGGGCAGCCGCGGCGCCACGAGGCGGCGGCGCTGCTGACGGTGCCGTACCTCGGCTACGGGCTGATGGAGGTCCTCGCCAACCCGGGCGCGCGGCCGTTCGCGGGCGCGCTGGTGCTGACCGCGTTCGCGCTGTACGTCGCGCTCGCCGCGTTCCTGCGGCTCAGTCGCCCGGGAGCTGCAGCGCCGACCGTACGAACGGCACCGTGAGGCGGCGCTGGTGCGACAGCGATGCCGCGTCGAGCCGGTCGAGCGCATCGCAGAGCGCCGCGAAGTCGCGCGGCAGGCGCCGCTGCAGGTATTGCAGCGTTTCCTCCGGCAGTTCGACGCCGAGCGCCTGGGCGCGGGCGCGCAACGCCGCACCGTGGGCCGCTTCGTCGAGCGGCCGGAGCTGGAAGACGATGCCGGCGGCGAGGCGCGACGCGAGGTCGGGCAGCGCGACGCCGAGCCCGGCCGGCGCCGTGTCTGCGCTCACGACCAGGTTGCCGCCGCGGTCGGCCAGTTCGTTGTAGAGCGCGAACAGCGCCCGCTCCCACGCTGCGTGGCCGGCGACCCGGCCGAGGTCGTCGAGGCACAGCACGTCGAGCTGCTCGAGGCCGGCGCTCATGTCCGGCGTCGGCCACGCCTCGGCCAGCGGCAGGTAACCGGCTCGGCGGCCGTGTTCGGCGGCGCGCGCGCAGGTCGCCTGCAGCAGGTGAGTGCGGCCGGCGCCCGGCGCCGCCCACAGGAACAGCGGCGCGAGCGCTGGCCCGGCGGCGCGCGCCTCGAGCGCGGCGACGATCGGTCGGTTGAGTCCCGGGTGGAAGCTCGCGATCGTCGACGCCGCGCGCAGCCGAACGCCGAGCGGCAACTGCTCCATCAGCGGGCGCCGTTCCTGGCGCGGCCGGCCCGCCAGGCGTCGCGCGCGTAGGTCACGACGTAGTCGAGGCCGCTGACGACGGTGGTCACGAAGGTGGCGGCACCGAGTGTCGCCACCAGCGCTGCCGGCACCGTCCGCCAGGCCGCCGCCGCGACCGCGACCAGCACGAAGAGGATCTGCACGAGCGTATTGAGCTTGCTCACCGGCGTGGGGTGCCCCTCGACATAGCCGATCAGCAGCCGGTAGGCGATCGCGCCGCCGACGATCGCGACGTCCCGCAGCACGACGGTCGCCGTGAGCCAGGCCGGCACGAGCCCGATCCAGGTCAGAGTGACGAACACGGTCACGAGCAGCAGCTTGTCGGCCGAGGGATCCAGGATCTTGCCGAGCCGCGAGGTCCAGCCGAAGGTCTTCGCCAGCCAGCCGTCGAGCCCGTCCGAGATCGCGGCGACCCCGAACAGCAGCAGCGTCAGCTCATAGCGCCCCGCCAGCAGCGCGAGCGTAGTGGGAACCACGAGCAGGATCCGCGCAATGCACAGTGCGTTCGGCAGCCAGGCCAGGCTCACGGCTTGAGCACGAGCTGAATCGCGCCGCCCGGCCCCGCGTCATCGTCGGGCAGCAGCCGGCCGCCGTCGTGCAGCGCGCGGCGCAGCGCGTCCGGGTCGCCGTCGAAGCCGAGCCGGAAACGCAGCGTTTCGCCGCTGACCTCCTCGAGCGCGACGCTGTTCACGCTCGGCAGCGAGGCGAGCGCCGCGTTCGCCGCCGCGTAGCCCGGCAGGTCGCGAACGCCGCGCACCAGCGCGACGATCTGCCCGGTGGCGGCCCCGGCGGCCGCGAACTGGCTCCCCAGCCGGTCGGCCAGCGCCTGCAGTGCCTCGCTCGCGGCACCGCTCGCACTGCCCTCGCCCGCCGGCCCCAGCCAGCTCCAGGCCGTGCCGGCCGGCGTCACCCGGCCGAGCAGCACGCCGTCCGCGCCCAGCTGGCGGGCAAGTTCCCGCAGCGGCTCGAGCCGCCCTGCCAGCGCGTCCTGGTAGCGCGCTTCCTCGTCCGCCGCCCCCAGCCCCGCCGGCCAGGCAAGCGGCAGGCCGCGTGCATGGCCTGCTTGCACGAGGTCGTGCCGCAGCTCCGGCTCCGAGCCGCCGGCGAGATCGTGGCTCGCCCCGGACCGGCCGCTCGCGAGTACGACGAGCGTCAGCGGACGCTCCCGCGACCAGATCCGCTGGCCGGCCCGCTGCAGGCTCAGGTCGAGCGACGCGGCGTCGAAGCTGACGGCGATCTGGCCGGGCGCGGTCGAGCGAAACGTGCGCACCAGGCGACGGGCGTCGGCATACAGCGACGCGAGCGCCGGGTCATAGGCCGCCGCGCCGCGGCCGGTGACGCGCACCACGACCTGGCGCAGCGCGTCGGTCGCGGCTGCCGCCCGCCCGGACTCGGTCGCATCGCCCTGGACGACGCTCTCGTACAGGCCCTCGACCAGCGCTCCCCGGGCGAGCGACGGGCCGCCGGCGCCGGCGAGCCCGACCAACAATGCGAGGGTGATTCGGGTGGCAGGAGACATGTAAGTCCGGGGTCGGAGCCGGCACCGGCGCGCCGCCGGCGGCGACCGGGGCCGGCATGTAAAATACCACAGCCATCAAGGCCGACCCGGCGACAGCCCATGCCCGATTCGCGACCTGCCGTGACCTACCGTGACGCCGGCGTCGACATCGACGCGGGCGATGAGCTGGTCGAGCGGATCAAGCCGCACGTCCGGCGCACGCTGCGCGCCGAGGTCATGGGCGGTCTCGGCGGATTCGGCGCGCTGGTGCGCGTGCCGCTCGAGCGCTACCGCCGGCCAGTACTGGTGTCCGGCACCGACGGCGTCGGGACCAAGCTGCGCCTGGCGATCGACACGGGCCACCACGACACGATCGGCATCGACCTGGTCGCGATGTGCGCCAACGACGTCGTGGTGCAGGGCGCGGAGCCGCTGTTCTTCCTCGACTACTACGCCACCGGCCGGCTCGACGTCGAGGTCGCCGAGCGCGTCATCGCCGGCATTGCCGAAGGCTGCGTGCAGGCGGGCTGCGCGCTGGTCGGCGGCGAGACCGCGGAGATGCCATGCATGTATCACGGCCCGGACTACGACCTAGCCGGCTTTTGCGTCGGCATCGTCGAGCAGGACCTGCTGCTGGACGGCAGCGCCACCCGCGCCGGCGACGTGATCATCGGGCTCGCCTCGTCGGGCCCGCACTCAAACGGCTACTCGCTGATCCGCAAGCTGCTCTCGATCTCGAAGGCGGACGCCGGCACGAAGGTCGACGGCCGCTCGCTGTACGAGCTGCTGCTCGCGCCGACGCGGATCTACGTCAAGCCGCTGCTGGCGCTGCTCGCGGAGCTGCCGGTGCATGGGCTCGCCCACATCACCGGCGGCGGCCTGCTCGACAATATCCCGCGCGTGCTGCCGGACGGGCTCGAGGTCCGCCTCGACCTGCGCGCCTGGCAGCGACCGGCGGTATTTGACTGGCTGCAGGCGGCAGCGAACCTCGGCACGACCGAGATGCACCGGACCTTCAACTGCGGCATCGGCATGACGGTCTTCGTGCCATCCGATTCGGCCGGGCAGGCCCTGGCGCGGCTGCGCGCGCAGGGCGAGACCGCGACCGTGATCGGCGAGGTCCGCCCGGGCGCGAGCGGTGTCGTCCTCGACGGCTGAGGCGACCGGCCGCGTGCCGGTCGTCGTGCTGCTGTCCGGCAGCGGCACCAACTTCGCCGCGATCGCGGCGGCGGCCGGCTCGCGGGCACTGCCGATCGAGGTCCGCGCGGTGCTCTCCGACCAGCCGGCCGCCGCCGGGCTGGTGCGCGCCCGCGCACTCGGCATCCCCGCGGAAGCGGTGCCCGCCGCGGGCTTCGCCGATCGCGAGCGGCACGACGCCGCGCTCGCGGACCGCATCGATGCCTGGCGGCCGGCGCTCGTGCTGCTGGCGGGCTACATGCGCATCCTGAGCACCGAGTTCGTGGCCCGCTATGCCGACCGGATGCTGAACATCCACCCGTCGCTGCTGCCCGAGTTCCGCGGCCTCGATACCCACCGGCGCGCGCTCGCGGCCGGCGTCACGACGCACGGCTGCACGGTGCATTTCGTCACCGACGAGCTCGACGGCGGGCCGTTGGTCGCGCAGGCACCGGTGCCGGTGCTGCCGGGCGACAGCGAGCAGTCGCTGGCCGCGCGCGTGCTTCGCGCGGAGCACCGCCTCTATCCGGAGGTGATCGGCTGGTACGCGAGCGGCCGGCTGCGTGCGACGGCCGGCCGCGTCACGCTCGATGGCCGCCCGCTGCTGGCCCCCGTCCGGCTGCAGCACCTCGATGCCGCGTGAATGGCGCATCGCGCAGGCCGGGCGCGGCGTGCCGCTGCTGCTGCTCGCCTGGCTCGGCCTGCCGGCGCAGGCCGAGTCGCTGCGGCCGCACGACGTCGTGTACCGCACCTCGTTCAAGGGCCTGAACGCGGGCGACCTGCGCCTGACGCTGACGCGGGACACGGCTCCGGATGCATGGCTGTACGAAACCCACGCGGCGCCGAGCCTGCTGGCGAGCTTGATCGTCAGCGCCAAGTCGCTCGAGCAGAGCCGCTTCCGGGTCACGGCCGCGGGCGTCGAGCCGCGCGGCTATTCGCTCACCGACGGCAGCAAGGAGCACAGCGAGGACACGACGCTGCTCTACGACTGGCAGCACGGCCGCGTCAGCGGCCGTGCACGCGGCGAGGCGGTCGCGCTCGAGCTCGCGCCCGGCACGCAGGACGCAATGTCCATCCGCGCCGCGGTCATCGTCGACCTGCTGGCCGGTCGCGAGCCAAAGGAGTACGCGATGATCGACGGACGCGAGCTCAAGCACTACGTGTACACGCGCGGCAGCCGCGCGCGCCTCGATACGGCGCTCGGCGCCATCGACACGGTGATCTTCGACAGCGACCGCAAGGGATCGGACGGCCGCGGTCGCAGCTGGCGGTACTGGTATGCGCCCTCGCTCGGCTGGCTGCCGGTGCGCATCGAGCAGCGCGAAGACGGCCGCACGCGGCTCCTGTTCGTCCTGCGCTCGCTCAAGTGGCTGGACGCGACACCGCCGCCCGGCGCGCCCGCGCCGCACTGACGGCGTCAGGTCTTCGGCAGCGTCACACCGCGCTGGCCCATGTATTTTCCCGCACGGTCCTTGTACGAGGTCGCGCAGACCTCGTCCGACTCGAAGAACAGCATCTGCGCGACGCCTTCGTTGGCGTATATCTTGGCCGGCAGGGTCGTCGTGTTCGAGAACTCGAGCGTCACGTGCCCTTCCCACTCGGGCTCCAGCGGCGTGACGTTGACGATGATGCCGCAGCGCGCGTACGTCGAGTTGTGGACGACGATGCCGTTCGCAACGAAGTTGTGGCAGCGCGGTACGGAGATGTCGTAGACCTCCTCCTCGCCGGCCGGCGCAATCGACTCGACGACGTCCCACGCGGCGCCGGCGGCCGGTTCCGGGAGCACCGGGTAGTCGCAGGTCGACAGCACCGCCGCGGCCGCGCCTGGCGGTAACGACCGGCCGGGCGACCTCCGCGTGCCGGTCGAGTTGCGGCTCACGCCGGAGCCGGCGACCGCGCCCGCGCCCGCGAGCAGCGGCCAGGCCTCGTGCGACAAGGGTTGGCCGTTGCTCTGGCAGCGCCGGTGCGCGATCAGCCGCAACGTCTCGGCCTCGAGGCGCCGTTGCTGGATCGACCCCGGCACGCAGCCGACGCACTCCGCGAAGCGCGCGATCTGGTCGCGGTCGGTGATCCGCACCGAGCAGGCGATCGTACCGATGGGGGTCGTCTGCTCGCACAACCGGCCGAAGATCCCGAAGCGCAGCAACAGGTGGTGGACGTCCTCGACCAGCCGGCGCGACCCCGAGCGGAAATCGAGGAAGACACTGTCACCCTGCAAGTCCAGGCCACCGTCGGCGGCGAACAGCGCCTGCAGGAACAGCCGTACCGAGTCGCGCGGCGCCCGGAATACGGCCTGCGGCACGAACTTCTCGCCGGCGCCGACCGCGAGGCCGTAGCCCTGCAGCCAGCTCGAGGCGCGGTTCGTGCCGGGCACGCCGCCCCGGCCGCGGCGGTTGACGAGCCGGTGGCAGAGTGCGCCCTTTCGGCTGACCACGCCGAGCCCGCCCGCCGCGACCGCGGACGCGAGCAACGCGACCTGCGCCGGATCCCCGGACGTGAACACCGGACCGTGACCCGGAGTGCGGCACTGGCCCGAGGCGAGCATGAGCCCGAGCAGCGACGCCTCCCAGTCCGGCAGCGGTGTGCGACCGAACACCGGGACCTCGCGTGCGACCGCGATCCGGTCGCCGGCCGAGAGCTGCCCGAGCGGTGTCCAGCCGGCGAGCTGCCGGAACGGGTGGTTGGCGGTTGCCCGGATCCGCAGGCCGGCACGCGTCCTCAGCTCGAAGACCGGCCGGCGGCCCTGCGCCATGAACGCCGAGACCGATGCCGGCCGCAGGCGCCACCCGTCGAGCGCCAGCGTCCGGCGCCCGAAGCCCATCTCCGTGATCGGCACGTAGGCGCCCGTGTCGGCGTCCACGACGCGCGTGTCCCCGGTGACACACTTGCCGAGACAGATCGTCAGGACGTTGCGAGGAATGCGCAGGTACTCGACGGTCCGCGCGAGCGCGAACGAGTTCGGCGGGATGATGCAGACGTCGGCGTCGAGGTCGACGAAACTCTGCGGGTCGAAGGCCTTCGGATCGACGATGGTCGAATTGATGTTGGTGAAGACCTTGAACTCGCTCGCACAGCGAACGTCGTACCCGTAGCTCGAGGTGCCGTAGGAGACGATCCTGTGGCCGTCGACCGAGCGCACCTGGCCCGTCTCGAACGGTTCGATCATGCCGGCGGCGGCCATGCGCCGGATCCAGTGGTCGGACTTGATGCTCATGCCTGCCCCGCTGCCTGCCAAGAGGTATCCACCGTGGGCCGCGTCCTCAGTCGTCGCTCGCGGTCAGCGTCGGGAACGCGGTCGTGCCTGCGCCTGCTGCCAGCCGCGCCGCGGCACGACGCGCGACGTCGTGGTAGGCGGCTGCGAGGGCGCCCTCCGGCTCGGCGACGACCGTCGGCCGGCCGTCGTCCGTCTGCTCGCGGATCCGGATGTCTAGAGGCAGGCTGCCGAGCAGCGGCACCTGGTACTCCGCGGCCATCCGCACGCCGCCGCCCACGCCGAAGACGTGCTCCTCGTGGCCGCAGCTCGAGCAGATGTGGGTCGCCATGTTCTCGATGATGCCGAGCACCGGCACCGCAACTTTGCGGAACATCATCAGGCCCTTGCGGGCGTCGGCCAGCGCGATGTCCTGCGGCGTCGTGACGATGATCGCGCCGCTGACGGGCACGCGCTGCGCGAGCGTCAGCTGGATGTCGCCGGTGCCGGGCGGCATGTCGACGATCAGGTAGTCGAGCTCGCCCCAGCGCGTCTCGCCGAGCAGCTGCGTCAGCGCCTGGGTGACCATCGGGCCGCGCCAGACCATCGGCTGAGCCGCGTCGATCAGAAAGCCAATCGACATCACCGCCACCCCGTAGGCGCGCAGTGGCTCGATCTTCTTGTCCGCGGTCATCTGCGGGTGCTCGCCGGCGAGGCCCATCATCAGCGGCTGGCTCGGGCCGTAGATGTCGGCATCGAGCAGCCCGACGCGCGCGCCCTGCGCCGCGAGTGCCAGCGCCAGGTTGGCGGCAGTGGTCGATTTGCCGACGCCGCCCTTGCCGGAGGCTATCGCGAGCACGTTGCCGATGCCCGGCAGCGGCTGCAGCGTACCCTGCACCGCGTGGGCCGCGATCCGCGCCTGCAGCCTCAGATCGACGGCCCCGCTCCAGCCGCCAGCGGACAGTTCCCGGCGCAGCAGTTCGCCGAGCCTGGCCTCGTAGCCGACGACCGGGAAACCCAGCGTGACGTCGATCACGGCGCGGCTGCCGTCCAACGCGACTCCGGTCACGGCCGCGCCGAGCGGCCGCTCCAGGCAGGGGTCGACGACGGCGGCGGCGAGTGCGCGAAGCTCGTTGCTGTTCATTCGGGGGTGGCCGCCTGACGGTAAACCCGCATTCTAACGGACCGGTGCAGCCGGGGCGCGGCCGGCGCAAGTCGCTATGGCATAATTCGTGGGTGAAGTTTCTGACGTCGCTGCGCGGTGAACGGGTCCTCGCCGAGATCAAGGCGAGCACCGATGCATCCAGCCCCAAGTTTCGCAAAGCGGTCGAACGGCTGATCGCGCTGGGGCGCGATGCGATACCCCTGGTGATCGCCGAACTCGGCGCGGCCGACAAGCGCCTGACGATGGCCTACGTCGACGTGCTGGCGACGCTTGGCGGTGACGCCCGCAACGCGCCGCTGTTGCTGCAGGGGCTCGGGGATTCGAACCCTCGAACGGTCGCGGCCGTCTCCTGGGCGCTGTCGAGCGCCCGCCAGTTCCCGACCGCCGAGCTGCTCGGGGCGCTGAACGACCCGGACATCTCCAGTTCGGCGCTGCTCGACGTGATCGCGGCGCACAAGGAGCGGATCCCGCTGCGCGACCTTCTCGCCGCCGCCTACAACCAGGAGTCGGGGGACAAGACCGCGCTCTTCAAGATCATAGGCGCCATCGCCGACGAGGCCGCAATCCCCGACCTGCTGTCGCGGCTCGAGGGCAAGGACGTCGCGGTACGCGTCAACCTGATGGACATCCTGGCGCGCTTCGGCACGCCGGAAGTGCAAAAGGCGCTGCTCGCCCAGCTCAAGGATCCGAGCAAGCTGGTGCGCCTCGGGGCGCTCGCGGCGCTGCTCAAGACCCCGGACCTGAAGAGCACCGAGGCCGTCGCACCGTTGCTCGCCGACCCCGACATGGAGGTCGGCAACCGTGCGATCGAACTGCTGATCCGGGCCAAGGATCCGGATACGGTGCGCTACCTGGTGCCGGTACTGCAGCACGAGTCGGAGTACGCACGCCGGTCGGCCGTCGAGGTGCTGAACGAGGTCGGCGACAGCGGCTCGATCAAGTACCTGCTGGCGGCGATCAAGGACAGCGACTGGTGGGTGCGCAGCCGCGCGGCCGACGCGCTCGGCCGGATCGGCGGCCCGCGCGTCGTCGATGCGGTGCTCGAGCTCGTGCGCGACAAGGACGAGGACATCCGCCGCACCGCGATCGAAATCCTGAACCTGACGAAGGACGAGCGCGCGGTCGACTACCTGCTGCAGGCCACCCGCGACGACGACTGGTGGGTCTGCGAACGGGCGGTCGATGCGCTCGCCGAGATCGGCAGCGAGCGGGCGATGCCGCGGCTGCTCGAGATGCTGCAGGGCCCGCCGCACTCGGTCCCGGCCGTGATCCGCGCGCTCGGCAAGCTGGGCGACGCCAAGGTCATCGACGTGCTGCTGCCGCAGCTGCAACGCGCCGAGACCGACATCCGCGTCGAGGCCGTGGCGGCGCTGGCGCGCCTCAGCGACGCGCAGACCGCCGACTCGGTACGCGGGCACCTGCGCTCGATCGGCGAACTCGCCACCGACCAGACATTGAGCGTGGCGGCGAGCCGCGCACTGCAGGAGCTCGAGGCGCGCTTCTCCAGCGAGCCGGTCGAGGGGGCCCGCAAGGTCGACCACACCATCGCGGCACCGGTCCGCACGATGCTGATGGAGAACGCCGACGTCCACGAGCTGGTGCGCCAGAACGAGGCGGCCGCGGCCCCGCTCGACATCACGGCGCTGCGCCCCGGGGAGATACTCGACGGCCGCTACAAGTACATCGAGAAGATCGGCAAGGGCGCGTTCGGCACGGTGCTGCTGATGGAGGACACGGTCGTCGACGAGCGCCTGATCCTGAAGTTCCTGAACCCGACGGTGTCGCAGGACGAGGAAGTCATGCAGCGGTTCGTGCACGAGCTGCGTTATTCGCGCAAGATCACGCACCGCAACGTGATCCGGATCTACGACTTCCTGTTCATCCGCGGCAATTACGCGATCTCGATGGAGTACTTCCCCTCGCATACGCTCGGCTCGGAGATCGTCAACAGCCAGCCGATGCCGATCGCGCGCGCGGTCAAGTACGGCATCGACATCGCGACCGGCATGGAGGTCGCCCACGAGATCGGCATCGTCCACCGCGACCTGAAGCCCGCCAACGTGCTGATCAACGACGCCGGCCTGCTGAAGATCGTCGACTTCGGAGTCGCGGCCGCCCACAAGGAGGGCGACGCGCAGCTGACCAAGACCGGCTACGTGATCGGCTCGCCGAAGTACATGGCCCCGGAGCAGATCCTCGGCAAGCAAGTCGACCAGCGCGCCGACGTCTACAGCGCCGGCGTCATGCTGTACGAGATGCTGACCGGGGCGCCGCCGTACAGCCGCGGCGACCACATGGCCGTGATGTACCAGCACGTTCAGGGCAAGGCCAAGCCGCC
This sequence comes from Pseudomonadota bacterium, assembly GCA_025351005.1. GTDB lineage: Bacteria > Pseudomonadota > Gammaproteobacteria > Steroidobacterales > Steroidobacteraceae > CAIKZZ01. The sequence goes on from JANXWS010000057.1 coordinate 39,905, forward strand.
GATCGAGCTCAACGCCAAGCTGCCGCAGCAGCTGTCCGAGCTGGTGGTAAAGGCGATGGCGGTTGACAAGATGAAGCGCTTCCAGACGATGGACGAGCTGCGCACGGCACTGGAGAAGTTCGCCTGAGGGGGTAAGGACGGGATGCCTCGCATTGACGCGTTCCTCAAGCTCGGCACGGCCCAGGGGTGTTCCGACGTGCACCTCGCCGTCGGCGTGCCGCCGATGCTGCGCATGAACGGCGACCTGATGCCGATCCGCTTCCGCAATCTCGGCGACTCCGAGCTCGAGAGCTACGTCAGCGAGATCATGACGAAGAAGCAGACCGAGACGTTCCGCACCGGCCACGACCTGGATTTTTCCTACGTCGCCGAGGACGGCGGGCGCTTCCGCGTCAACATCTTCCGCAAGGAGACCGGCGTCGGTGCCGTGTTCCGCTCGATTCCGTCGCACGTGCCGACGCTCGAGAGCCTCAACCTGCCGCCGATCGTCAAGAAGCTGATCGACTACCACCAGGGCATGGTGCTGGTGACCGGCTCGACGGGCACGGGCAAGTCGACCACGCTCGCAGCGATGATCCACGAGCTCAACCGGACGCGGCGCCTGAACATCATCAGCCTCGAGGACCCGATCGAGTTCGTGCACCGCAGCCTCGAGGCACAGGTCATCCAGCGCGAGTACGGCACGCACGTGCCTTCGTTCGCCGAAGGCGTGCGCGCGGCGATGCGGGAGGACCCGGACGTGATCCTGGTCGGCGAGATGCGCGACGCGGAAACCATTCGCATGGCCATGACCGCCGCCGAGACCGGCCACCTGGTGCTCGGCACGCTTCACACGACGAGCGCCACCAAGACGATTGACCGCATCATCGACGCACTGCCGATCGAGGAGCGCGAACAGACCAAGAGCTTCCTGGCGCAGAGCCTGCTCGCCGTCATCACCCAGGTGCTGGTGCGCCGCGCCGACAGCCGCGTCCGGCGCGCGGTCTGCGAGGTCATGGTCATGAACAAGGCGATCGGCAAGCTGATCCAGACCGACCAGACGCACCAGGTTCCGGCGCAGCTGCAGACCGGACGCGAGCTCGGCATGCAGACGCTGGACCAGGCGCTGCTGGCGGGCGTGCAGGACAAGGAACTGGACCCGGACGACGCCTACCTCAACGCCGCCGACCGGCGCACGCTGCAGCGATTCGTCACCGACACGAGTCTGCTGCCCAAGCTTGACATCGGCGCCGGCTGAGCCCTGCGATGCCGCGCATCGACGAGTACCTGGTCGAGGTCCTGAACCGCAAGGGCTCGGACCTGCACTTCCTCGCCGGCGACCCGCCGCGGCTGCGCGTCTACGGCGACCTGCAGCCGCTGCGGCCGGAGGCGCTGAAGGCCGACTTCGTCAAGGAGACGCTTCTCGAGATCATGCCGCCGAAGGCGAGCGCGCGTTTCGAGGAGAAGGACGGCGCCGACTTTGCCTACCAGGTGCCGAACCTGGCGCGCTTCCGGGTCAACGTCATGCGCCACCTCGGCGGCATGGGTGCCGTGCTGCGCGTGATTCCGTCGGTGGCCCTGACGCTCGACCAGCTCAACATGCCGGAACCGGTGCGGACGCTGTGCCGCGCCAACAACGGCCTGATCCTGGTCACCGGCAAGACCGGCTCCGGCAAATCGACGACGCTCGCGGCGATGATCGACGACATCAACACGCGGCTGCATGGTCACCTGCTGACGATCGAGGATCCAATCGAGTTCGTGCACCAGCGCAAGAGCTGCCTCGTCAGCCAGCGCGAGGTTGGCGTGCACGCGCCGTCGTTCGCGGAAGCCGTGCACTCGGCACTGCGCGAGGACCCAGACGTGATCCTGGTCGGCGAAATGCGCGACCTCGAGACGATTAGCGTCGCCGTGACCGCGGCCGAGATGGGCATCCTGGTGATGGGCACGCTGCACACCAACGGCGCCACCGCGACCGTCGACCGGATCGTCAACGCGTTCCCCTCCGAAAAGCAGTCGCACGTGCGCACGATGCTGTCGACCAGCCTGCGCGGCGTGATCTCGCAGCAGCTGATCCCGCGCGCCGGCCAGCCGGGCCGCGTCGCCGCACTCGAGATCCTGATCAACAACGCCGCCGTCTCCAACCTGATCCGCCAGGGCAAGATGGACCAGCTCGAGAACACGATGCAAAGCGGCGCGGCCACCGGCATGCGCACGATGGATATGGCGATCCACCAGCTGCTCGAGGGCAAGGTCATCTCGGGCCGCGAGGCCTACCGCAAGGCGATCAACAAGAGCCGCTTCGAGCAGTACAAGAACAGCGCGTGAGCGGCGCCGCCGGCCGGCTGGCATAATCATCGGCCGTCGCCAGTCCCGCCGGAGTCCCATGCGCCGCTTGCTCGTCACCAGCGCTCTGCCCTACGCCAACGGCCCGCTGCACTTCGGCCACATCCTCGAGGCGGTGCAGACCGACATCTGGGTGCGGGCGCTGCGCCTCGCCGGTCACGAGTGCGTCTACGTCTGCGCCGACGACACCCATGGCACGCCGATGATGCTGAAGGCGCAGGCCGAGGGCGTGCCACCGGAGCGGCTGATCGAGAGCGTCGCCGCCGAGCATCGCGCGACGTATGCGGACTTCCTGATCGGGCTCGATTTCTTTCACTCCACCCACAGCGACGAGAACCGCGAGCTGACCGAGCGCATCTTCAGGGCGCTCGACGCCGGCGGCTACATTTCCCGGCGCACGATCCGCCAGGCGTACGACGCCGAGGCGGCGATGTTTCTGCCCGACCGCTACGTCAAGGGCACGTGCCCGCGCTGCGGTGCCAAGGACCAGTACGGGGATGCCTGCGAGGTCTGCGGCGCCACCTATACGCCGTCCGACCTGATCGACCCGGTGTCGGTCGTCAGCGGCACGCGGCCGGTCGAACGCGAGTCGGAGCACCTGTTCTTCCGGCTCGCTGCCTTCGAGCCGATGCTGCGGGAGTGGACCCGCAGCGGCGCCCTCGACGACAGCGTCGCCAACAAGCTCGACGAGTGGTTCGACACGGGCCTGCGCGACTGGGACATCTCGCGCGATGCGCCGTACTTCGGCTTCGGGATACCGGGACACCCGGGCAAGTATTTTTACGTCTGGCTCGATGCGCCGGTCGGCTACATGGCGGCGAGCCTGGCTCTGGCGCGCAGCCGCGGCCTCGCGTTCGACGACTGGTGGGGGCCGGCGAGCACGGTCGAGCTGCACCACTGCATCGGCAAGGACATTCTCTACTTCCACACGCTGTTTTGGCCCGCCGTGCTGCGGGGCGCCGGCCTGCGCCTGCCGACGGCGGTGCACGCGCACGGCTTCCTGACCGTCAACGGCCAGAAGATGTCGAAGTCGCGTGGCACGTTCATCACCGGCCGGCGCTATCTCGACCGCCTGCCGGCCGAGGCGCTGCGCTACTACTTCGCGGCCAAGCTCGGACCCGGCATCGACGACATGGACCTGTCGCTCGATGACTTCGTCAGCCGCTACAACGCCGACGTGGTCGGCAAGCTCGTCAACATCGCGAGCCGCTGCGCGGGCTTCATCGCGCGCGGCGGCGGACGGCTCGCGGCGGAGCTGCCCGAGCCCGAGCTGTACGACGAGTTCGCCGCGGCGCGAAGCCGCATCGCTTCGTTGTACGAGGCACGCGACACCGCGACCGCGATCCGCGAGATCGCCGCGCTCGCCGACCGCGCCAACCAGTACATCGACGCCCGCAAGCCCTGGAATCTCGCCAAGGACCCGGCCCAGGGCGCCTCGGTCGGCGCGGTCTGCACGCAGGGGCTGAACCTGTTCCGCGTGCTGGTCACCTACCTGCAGCCGGTGCGGCCCGCGATGGCCGAGCGGGCCGGCGCGTTCCTCGGCCGGCCGATCCGTCAATGGGACGACGTCGCGGAGCCGCTGCTCGGCACGGCCCTGGCGCCATACGTGCCGCTGGCGACCCGCCTCGACCCGAAAGTGGTCGCCTCGCTGATCGAGCCGGAGCCGGCGGTCGCGCCTGCGGCAGCTGCACCAGCCGCACCGGCCGTGAGCGAGCCGGCGACGGAGATCTCGGTCGACGAGTTCAACCGGATCGACCTGCGCGTCGCGCGCGTGGTCGCGGCCGCTCTCGTGGAGGGCGCCGACAAGCTGCTGCAGCTGACGCTGGACGTCGGCGACGAGCAGCGCACCGTCTTCGCCGGCATCCGCGGCACGTATGCGCCCGAGCAGCTCGTCGGCCGCCACGTTGTCGTGGTCGCGAACCTCAAGCCGCGCAAGATGCGCTTTGGACTCTCGCAGGGCATGGTGCTGGCCGCCAGCAGCGACGGCCCGGGCGTATTCCTGATAGCCCCGGACGCGGGCGTGAGCGCCGGGATGCGCGTCAAGTAACCCCGTGTCCGCGGCGCTCGCCGACGCGCTCGACCGGCTGCTGCCGCAAACGCAATGCACGCGCTGCGGCTACCCGGGCTGCCGCCCCTACGCGGAGGCGCTCGCGGCCGGCGCCGCCGACATCGACCAGTGCCCGCCCGGCGGCCTGCCGACCGCCGCAGGCCTTGCCCGGCTGCTCGGCCGCGAGCCGAAGCCGGTCAGCAGCGCCCATGGCGCCGAGGGTCCGCCGCGCGTTGCCGTGATCGACGAGAGCGTGTGCATCGGCTGCGCCAAGTGCCTGCCGGCATGCCCCGTCGACGCGATCGTCGGCGCGCGGCGCCAGCTGCACACGGTGATTGCCGCCGAGTGCTCGGGCTGCGAGCTGTGCCTGCCGCCGTGCCCGGTCGACTGCATCACGCTCGTGGAGGCCGGCGATTCCCCGCTTGCCCTCGCGGCGCTGCGGCGGCGCGCGGACCAGTATCGCGACCGGATCCGAGCTCGCGCCGAGCGCGCCACGGCACGCGCGGCACACCGCGCCCTGCATTTCGCGCAGCACGCGCCGGACGGTGTCGAGCCATGAGCCCGGCGCGCCGCCGTGCGCTGTTCGCCCGGCTCGCGTCAGACGAACCGGAGCCCCGCACCGAACTCGTCTGGTCGACGCCGTACCAGCTGCTGGTCGCCGTGATCTTGTCGGCGCAGGCAACCGACCGGAGCGTCAACCAGGCGATGGCGTCGCTGTTCCGCGTCGCACGCACGCCGCAGGCGATCGTCGCGCTCGGCCTGGCGGAGCTGAAGGGCTACGTGCGCACGATCGGCCTTTACAATACCAAGGCCGCGAACATCATCGCGATGTCCAAGCAGCTGCTCGAACGTCACGGCGGCGAGGTGCCACACGACCGCGCCGCGCTCGAGGCACTGCCGGGCGTCGGCCGCAAGACCGCGAACGTGATCCTGAACTGCGTGTTCGGCGAGCCGACGATCGCCGTCGACACGCACATCTTTCGGGTGGCCAACCGCACCGGCCTTGCGCCCGGGCGCACCGTCGGCGACGTCGAGCGCGGACTGCTGCGCAACGTGCCGGCCGACTACCGGCTGCATGCGCATCACTGGCTGCTGCTGCTCGGACGCTACGTCTGCAAAGCGCGTAAGCCCGAGTGCTGGCGTTGTCCGGTGCGCGCCGAGTGCGGCTACCGGCCGAAGACGCCGGCCGCGGGAGTCAGCCCGTCGGCGCCACGCCGACGCTCTTGACCGGCTTGACGCCGATGTCATAGAGGGCGCGACGCAGGTGATGGACGCCGTCCGCGAAACGGCTCTCGCGGCACTCGTTCTCGCCCAGGTCGCGGCCGTGGCGCGCGCTCGCCGCGCGCGGTGACTGGCGATGCGCCGGCCACGCGACGTCGAACTGGCGCAAGAGATTCTGACAGTCCGTCATCGTCGGCACCGGTGCCCGCGGCGGCGGCGCGGCAGTGGCGCCCGACGCCGCGGCGGCGCTCCCCGTCGCAAGGCCGATCCCGACCACGAGCGCGCCCAGGCCGCGCCACTGCTGCGAGACGCGACCGACGGTTCGCCCGGGGGTACTTCGTGATGCCACACGGCGAGCCTAGCGGAGCGCCGCTGCGCGCGCCTTACGGCCGCGTTAAGAGTCCTTAAGGTTGGCCCGGTGCAGCGGCGGGCACATGCCGTATCCTAGGCGCCGGGGACGAACATGAAGATCCTGCTCGTCGAAGACGATCGTCGCGCCAGCGAGTATCTGGCGAAGGGACTGCGCGAACTCGGTCACGCGGTCGAGCAGGCATTCGACGGCGAGGCCGGGCTGAAAGCTGCGGCGAACGCCAGTTACGACGTGCTGGTGCTGGACCGCATGCTGCCGAAGCTCGACGGTCTGGAGATCGTGACGCGGCTGCGTGGCGCCGGCAGCGGCGTCCCGATCCTGATCCTGAGCGCGCTCGACGAAGTCGACGAGCGAGTGCAGGGTCTGCGCGCCGGCGGCGACGACTATCTCGCCAAGCCCTACCACCTCGAGGAGCTGGCGGCGCGCCTCGACGCGCTCGCGCGCCGGCAGGGCGAGGCCGGGCCGGCCGGCAAGCTCAGGCTCGCGGACCTCGAGCTCGATGCGCGCGCCCGCAAGGTGACGCGCGCCGGACGCAAGATCGAGCTCACCGCCCGGGAGTTCCAGCTGCTCGAGTTCCTGATGCGCCACGCCGGACAGGTCGTGACCCGCACGATGATCCTCGAGGGCGTCTGGGACTACCATTTTGACCCGAAGACCAACGTGATCGACGTCCACGTCAGCCGCCTGCGGCAGGCGATCGACAAGGGCTTCGAGCGCCAGCTGCTGCACACGGTCCGCGGCTCCGGCTACACCCTGACCGAAGACCCCTGAACGGCGGCGCCGTGGCCCTCGTCAGCTTTGCGCGCTCGTCCATCGCCCGTGTCGCGCTATTGCACGGACTGCTGGTGGCGGCATCGATGACGGTGGTGCTCGGCGGCGTCTACCTCGTGACCTCGCGCATCATCGCCGCCGAGGGCGACCAGCTGATCGCGCTCGAGGCTCAGGGGCTCGCGGAGGAGTTCCGCGAGAAGGACCTGGACGCATTCGTGACCGCGGTGGTGGATCGCGCCGAGGATCCGTGGGTGCGCGGCGGGGTCTACGAGCTGCGCGGTCCGCGCGGCGATTTCCTGGCTGGAAACGTCGTCGTACTGCCGGAGCTCGCGGTCCGGCCGGGAGGCTGGGCCGAGTTCGACGTCGCGGTCACCCGCGGCGATGCCAACGCAAGTCGCCGCATCCGGGCGCGCGTGATCGACCTCGCCGGCGGCTTCCGGCTGCTGGTCGGCCACGACGTGCAGGATCGCCGGGCGTTCCGCGACGTCATGCTGCGCAGCCTCGCGTGGGCGGTGCTCGTCACCGCGGTGTTCGGCGCAGTCGGCGGCCTGTGGCTCGGCCGGCGCATCTCGCGCACGGCACAGGCGATCACCGCCAGCGCCGGACGCATCGCGGCGGGCAGCCTCGGCGAGCGCCTGCCGGTCAGCGGCAGCGGTGACGAAATCGACGCCCTCGTGACGCGGTTCAACGAGCTGCTCGACCGGGTCGAGTCGCTGACGGCGACGATGCGGGCGGTGCTCGACAGCACCGCCCACGACCTGCGCGGCCATCTGAACCGGATCCGCGGTGCCGCGCAGGCCGTGCGCCATGTGGCGACGAGCGACGCGCAGGCGGCCGCATCCGATACGGTGCTTGCCGAGATCGACCGGCTGAGCGCGACGCTGCACGGACTCTTGCGCATCGCGCTCGCAGAATCCGGCACGGCGCCGCTTGAGGCCGTCGATCTCAGCGGCGTCGCCGAGGACCTGGCGGAGTTCTACCGGCCGGCGGCGGGCCCGGGCCAGCTCAAGGTGACGATCGAGCCGGGACTGGTCGTGCGCGGCCATCGCCAGCTGCTCGCGCAGGCCCTCTCGAACCTGATCGACAATGCCCTCAAGTACGGCCGCGGTACGCCGGTGGAGCTATCCCTGCGGCGCGCCGGCGACCGCGCCCGGCTGGAGGTCGCCGATGCCGGCCCCGGCATCCCCTCCGAGCACCGTGAGCTCGCCACGCAACGTTTCCGGAGACTGCCGGCGAGCTCGGGACGACCGGGCTCGGGGCTTGGATTGTCGCTGGTTGCGGCCGTGGCGCGGCTGCACCAGGCGCAGCTCGAGCTGGCAGACGCGGCGCCTGGCCTGCGGGTGGCGCTCGAGGTTCCGCTCGTCGCGGGCTGAGGAGCAGGCCGAGGCAACTCAGGCCTTTTTCGGCAGATACAGGTCCGTGAGCGTGCCCTCGAAGGCCTCGGCCGCGAACGCGACGGTCTCCGAGAGCGTCGGGTGTGGGTGCACGGTGAGACCGATGTCGTGGGCGTCGGCGCCCATTTCGATTGCCAGCGCGACCTCCGAGATCAGGTCGCCGGCATTGGTGCCGACGATGCCTGCACCGAGCACGCGGTGCGAAGCGGGATCGAACAGCAGCTTCGTGAAGCCCTCCTCGCGATTGAGCGCGAGCGAGCGCCCGGAGGCGAACCAGGGGAACGCTCCCTTGCCGACGCGGATGCCCTGCGCCTGGGCCTCGGTCTCGGTCAGGCCCGCCCACGCGATCTCCGGGTCGGTGTAGGCGACCGACGGGATCACGCGCGCGTCGAACGCGCGCTTGAGACCGGCGGCAACCTCGGCGGCAACCTTGCCCTCGTGGCTTGCCTTGTGGGCCAGCATCGGCTGGCCGACGATGTCGCCGATCGCGAAGATGTGCGGCACGCTGCTGCGCAGCTGCTTGTCGACCGGAATGAAGCCGCGCTCGTCGACGCGCACTCCGGCCGCCTCGGCGCCGATGCTGCGGCCGTTCGGCCGCCTGCCGATCGCGACCAGCACCCGGTCGTAGGACTGCGGGACGGGCGCGCCGGCGCCTTCGAACGTCACCGCAAGCCCGGCCGCCTCGGGCTCGATGCGGGCGACCTTGACGCCGGTGTGGACGCCCTCGTAATGCGCCCGCAACCGCTTCTCGAGTGGCCGCACGAGGTCGCGGTCGCAGCCCGGCATCAGGCCGGGAAGCAGTTCGACGACGGTGACCTTCGAACCGAGCGCGTTGTAGACGCAGGCCATCTCGAGCCCGATGATGCCGCCGCCGACGACCAGCAGCCGCGCCGGCAGGCTCGCGAGCTCGAGCGCGCCCGTGGAATCCATGATTCGCGCATCGTCGGGCGCGCCGGGCATGCGCACCGCCTCCGAGCCCGCCGCGACGATGCACTGCTCGAAGCCGACGATGCGGGTACCGCCCTCGCCGCTGACCGCGATCCGGTGCGGCGAGACAAAGCGCGCCTCGCCACGCAGCAGCTCGACCTTGCGCTGCTTGGCGAGCGCGCTCAGGCCGGAGGTCAGGCGGCCGACGACACGTTCCGTCCAGCCGCGCAGCCGCGGCAGATCAATCTGCGGCGTGCCGAAGACGACGCCGCAGTTCGCCATCGAGGCCGCCGCCTCGAGGACGTTGGCGGCGTGCAGCAGCGCCTTCGACGGAATGCAGCCGACGTTCAGGCAGACGCCGCCGAGCGTCGGCCAGCGCTCGATCAGGGCGACTTTGAGGCCGAGGTCCGCGGCACGGAACGCGGCGGTGTAGCCGCCGGGCCCGGCGCCGATCACGACCAACGGAAACACGACGTCGGCGGCCGGCTCGTCGGCTGCTGCGGTCGCCGGCGCAGTCGCGGCGACCGGCGGCGCGGCCGCGGCTGGCTCCGCCGCGGCTCCGACCCCGGCTCCCGCGGCGACCAAGGCCAGCAGCGTACCCTCGCCGACCCGATCGCCGACCTTGACGCGCACCTCGCGCACGACCCCCGCAAACGGGGCCGGCACGTCCATCGTCGCCTTGTCGCTCTCGAGCGTGACCAGCGAGTCGTTTTCGGCGACGGCCTGGCCGGGCGCGACCAGCACCTCGATCACGGGCACGTCCTTGAAGTCGCCGAGCGCCGGGACGCGCACCTCGCGCGGCGCGTCGGTCACGGCACCGCCTCGAGCAGCGCACGCACGTCGGCGAGTGCGGTGGCGAGCGCGGTCGTGAAGCGGGCGGCCTCGGCGCCATCGACGACCCGATGGTCGTAGGACAGCGACAGCGGCAGCATCAGTCGCGGCACGAGCTGGCCGTCGACGTACACCGGCTTCAGGCTCGAGCGCGAGACACCGAGAATCGCAACCTCGGGTGCATTGATGATCGGGGTGAAGGCGGTGCCGCCGATGCCGCCCAGGCTCGACACGGTGAAGCAGCCGCCCTGCATCTCGGCCGCGGTCAACTTGCCGGCGCGGGCCTTCTCGGACAGCGCCGCGAGTTCGCGGGCGATCTCGTAGACATCCTTGCGGTCGGCATCGCGCATCACCGGAACGACCAGGCCGTTCGGCGTGTCGGCGGCGAAGCCGAGATGAAGGTACTTCTTGAAGACCAGGTTCTCGGCCTGCGCGTCGAGCGAGGCGTTGAAGCGAGGGAAATGATGCAGCACGCGCGCGCAGGCCCGCAGCACGAACGCGAGCGGCGTCAGCTTGATGCCCTCGTCGAGCGCTTTCTGCTTCAGCCGGACCCGCGCCTCCTCGAGCGCCGTGATGTCCGCCTCCTCGAACTGCGTCACGTGCGGCACGTTGACCCAGCTCGCGTGCAGCCGCGGGCCGGATATCCGCTGGATGCGCGTCAGCGGCTGCACCTCGATCGGCCCGAAGCGCGCGAAGTCGACCTCCGGAATGCGCGGCAATCCGCCGCCCGCCACCGCCGGCACGGCGCCGGCGAGTGCGCGCTTGACCCAGGCCTTGACGTCCTCGTGCGTGATCCGGCCTTTCGGGCCCGATCCGGACAGCCGTCCAAGATCGACGCCAAGCTCGCGGGCCAGCAGCCGCACCGACGGAGTCGCGTAGGCGCGCGCGAAGCCGACCTCCTCGACCGGCCGCTGGCCCGACACCGCTTCGCCGCGCGCCGGTGCCGGCGCGGCCACCGGTGCGGGTGCCGGTGTAGGCGCAGGCGTCGGCGTCGGCGATAACGCGGCCGGCGCCTCGACTGCGGCCGCCACGGCCGGCGCAGCGGCGGTCGCTGCGGCCGCCTCGAGCTCGACGACGGGTGAGCCGGCGGAGATCTTGTCGCCTTTCTTCGCCAGCACCGCAATCACGCGCCCGGCCGCGGTCGAGGGCACGTCCATCGTCGCCTTCTCGGTCTCCAGCGTCAGCAGCGGCGAGTCGATCGCGACCTCCTCTCCGATCCGCACCAGCACGTCGACGACGTCGACGCTCTTGAAGTCACCGAGGTCGGGCACGACGACCGTGATGCGCTCAGTCATAGATCAGACCGCCATCGGGTTGGGCTTGGCGGGATCGAAGCCGAACTTCTGCATCGCGGCGCTGACCGTGGCGACGTCGATCTTGCCTTCGTCGGCGAGTGCCTTCAGCGCGGCCACCGCGATGTGGTGGCGATCGACCTCGAAATGGCTGCGCAGCGCGGCTCGCGCATCGGAGCGGCCGAAGCCGTCGGTGCCGAGCACGACGTAACGGCCCGGGATCCACTCGCGGATCTGGTCCGGGACTATCTTCATGTAGTCGGTGGCGGCAATGAAGGGTCCGCTGCGGTCGCCGAGGCACTCGCGCGCGTACGGCACGCGCGCCCTCGCGGTCGGGTTGAGCCGGTTGCTGCGCTCGGCGTCGAGGGCCTCGCGTCGCAGCTCCGAGAAGCTCGTGACGCTAAAGACGTCCGCGGGCACGCCGAAGTCCTGCTCGAGCAGCTGGGCGGCCGCCCGGCACTCGCGCAGGATCGTTCCCGAACCCAGCAGCGTCGCCCGCACCTTGCCGCGACCACCGATGTCGAGCAGGTACATGCCCTTGACGATGCCGGCCTCGACGCCGGCTGGCATCGCCGGCTGGGCATAGTTCTCGTTCATCACGGTGAGATAGTAGAAGACGCTCTGCTGCTCGGCGTACATGCGTCGCAGGCCGTCGTGGATGATGACGGCGAGTTCGTAGGCGTAGCACGGGTCGTAGCTGATGCAGTTCGGAATCACGCTCATCAGCAGCTGCGAGTGGCCATCCTGGTGCTGCAGGCCCTCGCCGGCGAGCGTCGTGCGACCGGCGGTGGCGCCGAGCAGGAAGCCGCGCGCCCGCAGGTCGCCGGCAGCCCACATGAAGTCGCCGGTGCGCTGGTAGCCGAACATCGAGTAGTAGATGTAGAACGGCACCATGTACGTGCCGTAGTTCGAATAGGCGGTCGCGGCCGCGATCCACGAGCACATCGAGCCGGCCTCGTTGATGCCTTCCTCGAGGATCTGACCCTTCTTGTCCTCGCGGTACGACAGCAGCTGATCGGCATCCTGCGGCGTGTACAGCTGGCCGACCGATGAGTAGATGCCGATCTGGCGGAACAACCCTTCCATGCCGAAGGTACGTGCTTCGTCCGGCACGATCGGCACGATGTTGCGGCCGATGTTCTTGTCCTTCAGCAGAATGCCGAGCAGCCGGACGAAGGCCATCGTCGTCGAGATCTCGCGCTCACCGGTGGACTCGAGCAGGGGCTGAAACGCCTCCAGCGGTGGCACCACCAGTACCGGCGCGCTGGTGCGGCGCGCCGGGAGGTAGCCGCCGAGTGCGGCGCGGTGTTCCTGCAGGTAGCGCATCTCGTCGCTGCCATCGGCCGGGCGCTTGAACGGCAGCTTCGCGATCTCGTCGTCGGACACCGGGATGTTGAAGCGGTCGCGGAATGCCTTCAGCGCGTCGTCGTCGAGCTTCTTCTGCTGGTGGGTCGGGTTCTGCGCCTCGCCGGCCTTGCCGAGGCCGAAGCCCTTGACGGTCTTGGCGAGAATCACGGTCGGCTGGCCGCGGGTGGCCACGGCCGCCGCATAGGCGTTCCAGACCTTGACGAAGTCGTGGCCGCCGCGATTCAGGCGCCAGATCTCCTCGTCGGACATGTTCGCGACCATCTCGCGCAGCTCGGCGTACTTGCCGAAGAAGTGCTCGCGCGTGTAGGCGCCGCCCTTTGCCTTGAAGTTCTGGTACTCGCCGTCGACGCATTCCTCCATCAGCCGGCGCAGCAGGCCCTTCTGGTCGCGCGCCAGCAGCGGGTCCCAGCGCGAGCCCCACAGCACCTTGATGACGTTCCAGCCGGCGCCGAGGAAGGCCGCCTCGAGCTCCTGGATGATCTTGCCGTTGCCGCGCACCGGACCGTCGAGGCGCTGCAGGTTGCAGTTGATGACGAACACGAGATTGTCGAGGCGCTCGCGCACCGGCATCGTCAGCGCGCCCATCGACTCCGGCTCGTCCATCTCGCCGTCGCCGAGGAAGCACCAGACCTTGCGGTCGGAAGACCGCGCGATGCCGCGGTGCTCCATGTAGCGCTGGAAGCGCGCCTGGAAGATCGCCATCATCGGCCCGAGGCCCATCGACACGGTCGGGAACTGCCAGAACTCCGGCATCAGCCACGGGTGCGGATAGGACGCGAGTCCGTGGCCGGACGCTTCGCGGCGGAAATTGCGCAGCTGCTCCTCGCTCAGGCGTCCCTCGAGGTAGGCGCGCGCATAGATCCCTGGGCTGGAGTGCCCCTGCACGAACACCATGTCACCCGGATGCTGTTCGCTCGCGGCACGCCAGAAGTGGTTGAAGCCCACCTCATACAGCGTCGCCGACGAGGCGTAGGTGGCGAGGTGGCCGCCATACTCGGAGCTCTGCCGGTTCGCCGCGACCACCATCGCGAGCGCGTTCCACCGTATGTAGGCCTCGAGGCGTCGCTCCAGCGCGCGATTGCCGGGGTAGGTCTTCTCGTGCGCGGCGCTGATCGTATTGACGTAGGCGGTGTTCGGCTTGAACGGCAAGTACGCACCGGAACGGCGCGTATGGTCGATCAGGCGCTCGAGCAGGTAATGGGCGCGCTCCGGTCCGTGCACCTTGAGCACCGCGTCGATCGACTCGAGCCAGTCCTGAGTCTCGAGCGGATCGAGGTCCTCGACTTTCGGGGTTTCGGCCATGGGCATCGTTATCCGGCGGGAACGACTCGTCCCGCGTGCGACTCCGATATGATCTGGCTTTGACGCGGGTCGGTCAAGGAATGCAACCCCGGTGAAACTGCTGCCGCCAAGCGATCGCCTGACGCTGGTTCGCGTCGCACGACCATCCGCGGCCTGGCTCGCGCGACTGGACGTGTTGCTGCTGCTGGTCCGTGCCGACCGGGTGGCGGCGCTCGGCGCTTTTCCGGGCGGCAGCGAGCTTGCCCGCGAACACACTCGCCTGCGCTGCAAGCCCGGCGGCAGCTACGCCGTGACGCTGCCGACGCGGCGCCGCGCGCGCGCCTACGTCGGCGTGCTGCCGGCCGATGCCGAGGCCTTCCAGGCGCTGACGCTCGCCGGCCGGCTGGTGCGCGACGCCGCCGCCGCACGGCCCGGCGCCGTCGGCATCGCCGCGGTCGCAGCCGAGCGCGACGCGGCGCCCGTGGAGGCGCTGGTCGCAGCGCTGCTCGCCGCCACCGAAAGCCGGCCGCAGGCGAAGCACAAGCCGCTGCCGGCCTGGCGACCTCGGCGCGTCAGCGTCGCGGGAGGCGCGCCGCTCGCGGCGACCGGCGCCACCGAGGCAGGCGCACATCTGGCGCGCTGGCTGACCCAGCTGCCGCCGAACGTGCTCGGCCCGGGCAGCTACCGCCGCGCGCTCGGCACGCTGGCGCGCCGCCACCGCTGGGGCATGCGCGTGCTCGGTGAGAGTGCGCTGCGGCGACTTGGCGCCGGGGCCTTTCTCGCCGTCGCCCGCGGCAGCGCGCGACGCGACGCGGCGCTGGTGCGCCTCGAGTACCGGCCGCGTGGCGCCGGTCGCAGCCGCCGCGCCACCGAGCGGCCGATCGCGCTGGTCGGCAAGGGCATCTGCTTCGATACCGGCGGCCACAACCTGAAGACGCCGCGGTCAATGCTGACCATGCATGCCGATATGGCCGGCAGCGCGGTCGCGCTCGGCATCCTCGCGGCTCTCTCCGAACAGGGCTACCCGCACCCGGTCGACGCCTGGCTGGCGCTCGCGGAAAACCGCATCGGACCCGCCAGCTACACGCAGCAGGACGTGATCACCGCGGCCAACGGCAGGACCATCCAAGTCATGCACACCGACGCCGAGGGCCGCATGGTGCTGGCGGACACCCTCGTGCTCGCGTCGCGCACGCGGCCGGCCTGCATCGTCGACTTCGCGACGCTGACCGGCGCGTGCGTGATGGCGCTGACGGAGCGAATGTCAGGCGTCTTCACCAACCGCCCGGCTCTGCGCACGATCGTCGAGGCCGCGGGCGACCGTTCCGGCGAGCGCGTCTGGACCATGCCCATGCCGGCCGACTTCGACGAGGACCTCGAGAGCCCGGTCGCGGACGTGGTCCAGTGCCTGCTCGACGGCAAGGGCGACCACATCTACGCGAGCCGCTTCCTGTCGCGCTTCGTCGCCGACGGCATTCCATGGCTGCATGTGGACCTGTCGAGTGCCGATCGCCCGGGCGGGCTCGCGCACGTGGCGACGCCGATCACCGGCTTCGGCGTCCGGCTCGGCACCGCACTGCTGACCGACGGCGACTTCCTGCGCGCGATCGGGGTCCGGCGGCGCCGCCGATGACGCTGACGCTGGCCCGCCCCGACGACTGGCACGTGCACCTGCGCGACGGCGCCGCTCTCGCGGCGGTCGTGCGGCACACGGCCGCGCGCTTCGGCCGCGCGGTCGTGATGCCGAACCTGGCCGCCCCGGTAACCACGACCGCACTCGCAGCCGACTACCGGCGCCGGATCCTCGCGGCGCTGCCGCCGGACTGCCGCTTCGAGCCGCTGATGACGCTCTATCTGACCGACCGCACCAGCGCCGGCGAGATCGGCCGCGCGCGCGCGAGCGGCTTCGTGCACGGCGTGAAGTACTACCCGGCCGGCGCGACCACCAACTCCGATTCCGGAGTGACCGGCATCGAGCGCGTGCGGGCGGCGCTCGCGGCCCTCGAGGAACACGACCTGCCGCTTCTCGTGCACGGCGAGGTCACGGATCCGCAGGTGGACGCTTTCGACCGCGAGTCGGTTTTCATCGACCGCGTGCTCGATGGCATAGTCAGAGGCCACCCGCGCCTGCGCGTGGTGTTCGAGCACGTCACGACGCGCGAGGCAGTGGACTTCGTGCGCGCCGCCGGACCGCGGGTCGGCGCCACGATCACGCCGCAGCATCTGCTGCTGTCCCGCAATGCGCTCTTCGACGGCGGCCTGCGCCCGCACCACTACTGCCTGCCGGTGCTGAAGCGCGAGGCGCACCGCGTCGCGCTCGTCGAGGCCGCCACCGGCGGCGAGCCGCAGTTTTTCCTCGGTACGGACAGCGCCCCGCACTCCCGCCGCGACAAGGAATCCGCCTGCGGCTGCGCCGGCGTCTACACGGCGCACGCCGCCATCGAGCTCTACGCGGAAGCCTTCGACGCGGCCGGCCGGCTCGATCGCCTCGAGGCCTTCGCGAGCCACCACGGCGCCGATTTCTACGGCCTGCCGCGCAACGCGGACGCGATCTCGCTCGTGCGCGAGCGCTGGGTGCCGCCGGAGAGCTACGCGTTCGGCGACGACGAACTGGTGCCGTTCCGGGCCGGCGGCACGATCGCCTGGCGCCTCGGCGCGCCGGGCGGCGGCTAGCGCGATGGCGGAACCCTACGAGATGCGGGACCGGTTCAGAGGCTTCCTGCCGGTGGTCATCGACTGCGAGACCGGCGGCTTCAACCCGGCCACCGACGCGCTGCTCGAGATAGCGGGCGTGCTGCTCAAGCTCGAAGCGGACGGTCGGCTGGTGCGCAGCGAGACCTGGCGCTACCACGTGCAGCCGTTCCCGGGCGGCCGCCTCGACCCGGCGTCGCTGGCCGTCAACGGCATCGACCCGCACCATCCGCTGCGGCCGGCGCTGCCGGAGCGCGACGCGCTCGGCAAGCTCTTCAAGGAAGTGCGCACGGCGGTCAAGGAGACCGGCTGCACGCGCGCGATCCTGGTCGGTCACAACGCGGCTTTCGACCTCGCCTTCCTGAACGCAGCCGTCGGGCGCGCGGCGATCAAGCGCAATCCGTTCCACCCCTTCAGCTGCTTCGATACCGCGACGCTCGCGGGCGTCGCCTACGGCCAGACGGTGCTGTCGCGAGCCGCGATCGCGGCCGGGCTGACCTGGGAGCGGGCCTCAGCCCACTCGGCGCGTTACGACGCCGAACAGACGGCGGACCTGTTCTGCGACGTCTGCAACCAGTTCCAGCCGATCTTCGCGGCGGCGCGCACGCGGCTCGCGTCGCTCGCCGCCGCGGCGGCGCTCGCCGAGGAGCCGCTGAATCCGATGGTGGAACCGACCCTCGAGCCCGAGGAGGGCTGAGGCGGCCTCAGGCCGCGACCGCGCCCGCCTGCTGCAGCAGCTGCTGGAGCTCGCCGCTGCGGAACATCTGCATCGCGATGTCGCAGCCGCCAAGGAGCTCGGCGTTGACGTACAGCTGCGGGAAGGTCGGCCAGTTCGAGTGGGCCTTGAGCGCCTCGCGCAGTTCCGGGTCCTCGAAGATGTTGACGGCGTGAAAATCGGCCTTGCACGCCTGCAGCGCCGTGACGGTCTGCGCCGAAAACCCGCACTGCGGGAAGTCCGGCGTGCCCTTCATGAACAGTACGACCGGAGCGCTCGCCAGGTGATCCTTGATGCGGGCGGAAACGTCGGAGTCGCTCATCGGTACGGTCCTCGTGGCGGGGAATGCGGGGACTCAGGCGCGCTCTGCGCGCCGGGCGGGATCGGTCCCCCGGCGACGCGCCACGCACGCCCGCAGCACCGCCCACTGCTCCGCGGCGTCGAACGTGAGCCAGCCCGCGATCTCGTCGAGCGTGCGGTGGCAACCGGAACACAGGCCGAGCGGGCCAATGTTACAGATGCCGATGCAGGGGGAGTTCGGGGCGGGCGGCGGCAAGTGGCGTCTCGGTGCCGGGCCCTGTCGCGGGGCCAGCAACTGGTTGAAATTCATGGCGGCAAGCACCTATTCTACCTGACTCGGTAGCTACCGAACCAGCCGAGCGCGCCGGAGCCCGGCGACAACCATGGGGGACCCAGACGATGAATCCACTCAATTCGGTCAAGGGCGCGATCACGACCGGAGTCGTGCTGGCGGTTGGTGTCAGCGTACTGCTGACGGTGCTCGGCGGCGGTGGCGTCGATTTGCATCACGCCCTGCTCGGCCGGTGGCTGCACATCCTCGCCGGCGTGATGTGGATCGGGCTGCTTTACTACTTCAACGTCGTCCAGACGCCGGGCCTCGCGGCCGCTGCGGCCGACCAGGGCGGCCCGGGCGGCGCCGGCATCACGAAGTACATCGCGCCGCGCGCACTGTTCTGGTTTCGCTGGTCCGCCGTCGTCACGTGGGTGACCGGCGCCTACTACCTGCTGTTCGGCTATGGCTCGACGATGACCATCCACAAGGCCTTCGGGCTGCAGGAGGGCTTCCGCACCATCGGCGTCGGTGCGTGGCTCGGCACGATCATGCTGTTCAACGTCTGGGTGTTCATCTGGCCCAACCAGAAGAAGATCCTCGGCATCGTCACGGCGAGCGATGCGGAAAAGGCCGCGGCCCGCAAGACGGCCGGCCTCGCCTCGCGCGTCAACTTCGTGCTCTCCGTGCCGATGCTGCTGTGCATGGGCGGCCAGGCCCACGGCCTGCCCTTCTGACGGCGCTCGGGCGTCGCGCGCCGCGACGGGCGACGAGGCCGGGCAAGGGCGCCTGAGCCGCGCAGCGACGCGCGGCCGGTTTCCTTTTCCGCGACGGCGTGCAACGCTTCTCGCATGGAATCGCCCAAGCCGGCCGATGTGGCAGCCTCGGTCGCCGCGGCGCTCGCCGAGGACGTTGGCGCCGGTGATCTGACAGCCCGGCTGGTGCCCGCGACCGCGCGCGGGCAGGCGCGCGTGATTACGCGGGAAGCCGCGGTGCTGTGCGGCGCGGCCTGGGTCGACGCGGTGTTTGCCGCGCTCGACGGCTCGGTGCGGGTGACGTGGCACGCCCGCGACGGCGATGCGGTCGAAGCAGACCAGCTGCTGTTCGAGGCGATCGGCGCGGCACGGCCGCTGCTGACCGGCGAGCGCACGGCGCTCAACTTCCTGCAGACGCTGTCCGGGACGGCGACCACGACCCGCCGCTACGTGACCGCGATCGCCGGCACCGGCTGCACGCTTCTCGACACGCGCAAGACGCTGCCGGGACTCAGGCTCGCGCAGAAGTACGCGGTCCGCTGCGGCGGCGGCCGCAACCATCGCATCGGACTGTTCGACGGCATCCTGGTCAAGGAGAACCACATCGCGGCGGCCGGCTCGCTCGGCGCGGCGGTCGCGGCGGCGCGGCGCCTAGCGCCCGGGGTGCCGGTAGAGGTCGAGGTGGAGTCGCTCGCCGAGCTCGAACAGGCAGCGGCAGCCGCGGCCGATCTGGCGCTGCTCGACGATTTTCCGCTCGCCGACCTGCGAACCGCCGTGGAGCGCAACCGCGCCCGCGAGCGGCCGCTTGGACTCGAGGCGTCCGGCGGCGTCGACCTCGGGACGATACGGGCGATCGCCGCGACCGGCGTCGACTTCATCTCGGTCGGATCGATCACCAAGCACGTCCGCGCGGTCGATCTCTCGATGCGCCTCGAGCTCGCCGGCTGATCGCTGTCAGGTATCGAGGCCGATGCTGCGCTCGACCGGGCTGCGCTGGATCTTCTGCGGTCGCGTCACGCCGTAGCCCTGCGCGTAGTCGACGCCGAGGTTGCGCAGCATCGTGATGATGTCCTCGTTCTCGGCGAACTCGGCGATCGTGCGCTTGTTGGTGAGGTGGCCGATCTCGTTGATCGACCGGACCATCTCCCGGTCGATGGGGTCGTGCAGGATTTCCTTGACGAAACTGCCGTCGATCTTCAGGAAGTCGACCGGGAAGTGCTTCAGGTAGCCGAATGACGACAGGCCGGTGCCGAAGTCGTCGAGCGCGAACTTGCAGCCGAGCTCCTTGAGGGCCTGAATGAAGCGATTGGCCTGCGAGAAGCTGGCGATCGCGGCGGTTTCCGTGATCTCGAAGCAGATGCGGCGCGCGTCGATTCCGGTGCGATGGAACTGCTCGATCACGAACGGCAGGAACTTGTCGTCGCCGAGGCTTTGCCCGGACAGGTTGATCGAGCACATCGCGAGCTTCTCGCGCTCGTCCGCCTCGGACACCAGCCAGCGCAGCGTGTTCTCGACGACCCAGCGGTCGATCGACGGCGTCAGGCCGTAGCGCTCCGCGGCCGTGATGAAGTTGTCCGGCGTGATGATCTTGCCCTGCTCGTCGCGCATGCGCAGCAGGATCTCGTAGTGCAGGCCGGTCTCCTCCCTCTGCAGCGGCAGTATCGTCTGCCGGTAGAGGTCGAAGCGTCCTTCCTCGAGTGCCGTGTTGATGCGCGCTGCCCACTGCATCTCGCGGCGGCGGCGCATCAGGTCGATGTCGTTTTCCTCGAAGCAGTGGACGCGGTTGCGGCCCTGCTCCTTGGCCGCCTGGCAGGCGCTGTCGGCCGCCGACAGCACCGATGCGACGTCCTCGTTCTCGGGCGTGATCGGCACGACGCCGATGCTGACACCGAGCCGGAAGGTGCGGTCTTCCCACTGGAAGCGGCAGTTGCGCACCGCTTCGCGCAGGCCCTCCGCCGTGCGCAGCGCTTCGTCGAGCGAGCAGGCCTCGAGCAGCACGGCGAACTCGTCGCCGCCGAGCCGTGACAGGGTGTCGCGCCAGCGAACTTTCGACTTGAGCAGCTGCCCCACCTGCCCGAGCAGGGCGTCGCCAGCGCTGTGACCGCAGGTGTCATTGACGATCTTGAACTGGTCGACGTCGAGGCAGCAGAGCGCGTAGCTCGTCTCTCGGGCCTTGGCGCTGCGGAGCGCCCGCTCGAGCCGGTTTTCGAACTCGCGGCGATTGACGAGCCCGGTGAGCACGTCGTGGCTCGCGTGGTAGCTGAGACGGCGGTTCAGCTCGCGCGCCTCGCTGACGTCGTGGAACACGAGCACGCCGCCGGTCACCGTGCCGGCGCCGTCGCGGATCGGCGAAGCGGTGCTCTCGATGTAGATCTCGTTGCCGTCGCGCCGGATGAACAGCATCGGTCGCACGGACTTGACGGGCTTCAGCCGGCGGATCGCGGAGGCCAGCGGATTCTCGAGCGGCTCGCAGGTCTCCTCGTGGAAGGCGCGGAAGATCTCGTCGATGTTGCGCCCCATCGCGTCCTCGACGCGCCAGCCGGTCAGCTCCTCGGCGACCGGGTTGAGGTACTCGACGCGCGAGTGCTCGTCGGTGGTGATGACGCCGTCGCCGATCGATTGCAGCGTGATCTGGGCGCGTTCCTTCTCGCGGAACAGGGCTTCCTCGTAGAGCTTGCGCTCCGTGACGTCGAGCTCGACGCCGATCAGGCGCCGCAGACTGCCGTTGTCGGCGTGCGCCTTGGCCCGCGACACGACCCAGCGCCACTCGCCGTCGCGGTGGCGCATGCGGTGCATGCTCTCGAACAGCGGCGAGCGGCCGGCGACGTGCTCGCGGATCATCTGCGAGACGCGCGGCAGGTCGTCCGGATGCACCAGCTTGTTCCAGTCGGGGGCGCGGTTGAGCTCGTCCTCGGCGTAGCCGAGCATCGCTTTCCAGCGCGGCGAGAACCAGGTGCGGTTGCTGCCGGCGTCGTAATCCCACAGGCCCTCGTTGGTGCACGGCAGGGCCAGCGCGTTGCGCTCCTGCAGGTCCTCGAGTTCGCGCTGCAGCGAGACGCGCTCGAGACCACCGGCCAGGCTGTTGCCGACCAGCTTCAGCAGCAGGTGGAAGTTGACGTCCCAGCCGGCGCACGGCGCGCTGCACGCGAGCCCGAGGAAGCCGTACGGCCGGCCGCGGACCGCGAGCCCGACCAGCAGGATTGCCCGCATGCCGAGCTCACCGAAGCGTTGCGCCTCGCGTGCGTGCTCGCTGCGCGCCGTCAGCGTGTCGCGGATCTCGAGGATTCGGGTATGTGTCAGCCGCTGCGGGATCCAGCTGAGGTTCTGCAGTTCCTCGCCGCGCAGCACTTCGGGCGAAGCCGCCACGAACAGCCCCTTCGAGGCCTCGATAGACTGGATGGTGGTGGCGGTCGCGTCGTAGGTGGCGAGAAAGACGGCGTCGGTGCCGGTCGCCTCTCGCAGCAGGTCGAGGTTCTGCTTGAGGACGGTTTCCGCGGTTCGCCGCTCGAGGTTCTGGAAGTCGACCGCGATCTTGGTGCAGGTGACGTCGAGGCCGAAAGTCGGTCGTCCCGCGGCCGGCGCCCAGCGCTGCGGCGCCAGGATGTCCGAGGCGGTCCATTCCCGGTCCTCTTGGCCCTTGTCGATCGGCATTCCGCTAGACCCCACCCCCGTGTTCCCCGTCGAGTCTCGCAGCCACCCTCGGCGCGATCCGGACCTGTGCCACAGTTCTCGAATTGCCGTGCGTTACGGAGTTACGACCGATTCTGGCACGTTTTTCTAGGATTGCAAGCTAACTGCAAGACTGCATTGGATTTTTGTCAGTCGTTGCGCCGATTCGCCGCCGCCCCTACAGTGCCGCGGTGACAAGGCAGCACGACCACTCCGATCACGGCCACGGCGATGGGCACGCGCACGGCCACGAGCACGGCCACGAGCACGGCCATGAGCACGGAGCGCGCCCCGGGGCGGGGGGCGGTCATCACGCCGGCGCCTCGGCCCAGGCAGGCCTCGGCGCCGCCTTCTGGCTGATCGGGGCCTTCACGATTGTCGAGGCGATCGGCGGTGTCTGGTCCGGGTCGCTGGCGCTCCTCGCCGACGCCGGCCACATGTTCGTCGATACGCTCGCGCTCGCGCTCGCTTACGGCGCCCACCGCATGGCCCTGCGCCCGGCCTCGGCGCTGCGCTCGTTCGGCCACACGCGCCTGCAGGTGCTGGCAGCGTTCGTCAACTCGCTGCTGCTGCTCGCGATTGTGATCGCTATCGTTGTCGAAGCGGTCGGCCGGCTCATGACGCCGCAGCCGATCATCGCGCCGATCGCGCTCGGCGTGGCGCTCGCCGGCATCGCCGTCAACGCATTCGCGGCGTGGGTGCTGCACGGCCACGGCCACGACCTAAACGTGCGCGCGGCCTACCTGCACGTCCTCAGCGACCTGGCGGGCTCGGGCGCCGCGGCGCTGGCGGCGCTGATCGTGCTGACGACCGGCTGGCTGCCGGCAGACGCGTGGCTATCGCTGGTCGTGACCGCGCTGATCGCGCGCGGTGCCTGGCAACTGCTCAGCCACTCGGCCCACGTGCTGCAGGAAGGTGCGCCGGATGGCTTTGACGCCGCCGGCCTGGGCGAGCGTCTCGTGGTCGCTGTGCCGTCCGTGGTCGACGTGCACCACGTCCATGCGTGGTCGCTGACGCCGCGCGAGACGTTGCTGACGCTGCACGCGCGGCTCGCGCCGGGCGCCGACGCCGCCTCGACACTGGCGGCGATGAAGCGCGTCCTGGTCGAGGAATTCTCGATCCAGCACTCGACGATACAGATCGAGCCGGCGGACTGCGCCGACGGCGACCAGCACTGTGGCAACGCCGCGATGGCGGCTCAGGACGCCGCGGCTGCGGCCCGCGCAGTGCGGTAGAGCTCGGTCAGGGCCGCCGCGAGTTCCACCTGCCAGCGCTGCAGCGCCTCGGCGTCGAGGCGCTTCGGCACGTAGCGCGGCTCGCCTACCGCGATCGTTATGCGCGCGAACGGCCACGGCACGACGAACTCGTCCCAGCCGCGGGTGTGCCATGCACGGCTGGCGTGAAACGCGAGCGGCAGTATCGGCCGGCCCGATACCTGGGCGAGCCAGACCGCGCCCGGCTTGAACTCGTAGACCGGCCCGTACGGCCCGTCGACGGTAATCGCCGGCGACACGCCCTGCTGCAGGGCTCGGTAATAGTCCTGCAGTGCCCGCCCGCCGGTGTGGCTCGACGAGCCGCGAATGACGTAGGTGCGCTCGGCGCGCGCGATCATGGCCGGTATCTCGCCGTCGACGGAGGGGCTGATCAGGAAGCCGGGCTTCAGCCCGCGGCGGCGCAGCCCGAGCAGGTAGCGGGTGCAGAACAGCTGGTGCTGGTGCCAGTAGACCGGCAGCACCGGCCCGCTGGCGATGGCTGCGAGCGCCGGCTCCTCCCCGACCACGCGCACCACGCGGCAGGTCAGCCACCAGAAGCGGATCAGCACCATCCCCACCGGCACTCCGAGCCGGTACAGGAAACGCCGTGCCGGAGTCAGCCGCCGCCCGGAGCGCGTCAGCAGCTCGTCCTCGGCGTGGCGCGCGGCGCGCTGTTCGGGTGATTCGGTCATCGGGCTCCTCGGCAGGCGCAGATTCTGTAGCCTGCCGCAACTCACGGCAACGGCGCGAACTCCTCCGGCTCGCGCCGGACGACGCCGAGCGCGAGCGGTTGCCGATCGAGCGCAAGCCATGCGACATGGGTCGCGGCGAGCGCGACCGGCACGAGGTGGAACGTCACGCCGTCGAGAGTGGCCGCTTCACCGTGAAGACGCACGCGCGCGAGCGCCGCGAGGCCGCGACCCGCCGCCTTGAGCACTGCTTCCTTCATGACCCAGGCCGTGGTCGCCGTCAGTTCGCCGCGCGCCAGGCGCCGCTGCTCGGCCGCGTCGAGCGCGAGCCGCAGCCGGGCCGGCGCAACGGCGTCCAGCGCCTCGAGGTCGAAGCCGACCCGGCCGCCGCTCGCGAGCGCGCAGCCGACGAGGCTCGCGGCGTGCGCAATGCTGAAGTCGGGAGCGCCCGCGAGCACGGGCTTGGCGCGCGGCCGGAACTCGATCGCGCCCGGATCGAAGGCCACGCCGGCTGCCTGCAGCGCGGACCCGAGCAGCGCAATGCCGAGCAGCGTGGCATTGCGGTCGCAAGCCTCGCGCAGGCGCGCGATGCCGGCGCGCTTGGCCGCGGGCAATCGCGGCAGCCACGCCTGCTCCAGTGCCGGCCACGGCTGCCCGGGAACCGCCGTGTAATGTAGACTGATGTGCTCTTTCACGAACATCGGAAAACGTTGCGCCGCCCGCATGCCGCGATTCCAAGATCAGCATAGCGCGCGCACCACGCTCCCGCCGCTGGCCCAGGACCAATTCGACGTCGGCTCGACCGCGGACTCGCTGGAGCGCCTGGTGGCGGCGGCGGGACGCAACGGCGACCTGTTCCGCATCCACGCGCCGGGCCGCCGCTCCGACACCTGGATCGTCAACAACCCCGCGGACATCAAGCACGTGCTGGTCACGCGCCACCGCAACTTCACCAAGGGAATCGGCCTCGATCGCGTCCGGATCCTGCTCGGCAACGGCATCATGACGAGCGAGGGGGAGCTATGGCGCCGACAGCGCCGAATGATCCAGCCGATGTTCCATCGGCGCGTCCTCGAGCAGTTCGCGTCCCTGATCGAGCGCTGCGTCGACGATCGCATCGAACACTGGGTCCGGCTCGCCGCCCGCGGCGAGCCCGTCGACGTCACTCAGGAGATGAGCACGCTGACGCTCGACATCGTGCTGCGCTCGATCTTCGGACGTGACCTCGACTGGCTCACCGACCGCATCGGCGGCAATCCGTTCGCAATCGTCGCCGAGCATTCCGCGCGCGACCTGCAGTTCGCCTATCGTTTTCGGCTTCTGAACCGGCTGGTCGGCGAGCTGGTCGCGCGACGGCGCGCCGCGGGCGAGGACCAGTTTGATTTTCTCGGCATGCTGGTCGCGGCGCGCGACAAGGAGACTGGCGCACCGATGCCGGATCGTGAGCTCATCGACGAGGCCATGACGCTGGTCGTAGCCGGTCACGAGACGACCGCGAGCGCACTCAACTGGACCTGGTACCTGCTCGCCACGCACCCGGAGGCGTTCGCGCGCCTGACCGCGGAACTGGACGCGACGCCGCAGCCGGCGGGCATGACACTCGCGCAGTCGGAGGCGCTGCACTATACGCAGGCGGTGATTCGCGAGGCGATGCGCCTGTACCCGCCGGGCTGGATCCTGACCCGGCGCACGATCGGGCCGGACCAGCTGTCGGGCTACGCGGTGCCACCCGGTACCGACGTGATCCTGAGCCCGTACCTGATACAGCGCCATCCGGCGTATTGGGACCGGCCGCTCGAGTTCCGGCCGGAGCGCTTCATCGCCCCGGCAACCGACCCGCGCGACCAGTGGATCTACATCCCCTTCGCCGCCGGTCCGCGCCACTGCATCGGCGAGACCTTCGCGATGTACGAGATGACGGTGCACGTCGCCCGCGTCGCCCGCCGGCTGCGGATGGCGTACATCGACGAAGGTCCTCTCGAACTCGAAGCGGCCATCAACCTGCGCGCGCGCCGCGGCCTCAACATGCGCCTCGCCCTGCGCCACTGACACAAGCCCGCGCAGCGCGGCCGGGCGACCGCCAAGGACAGCGACGAATGGACTGCGAGACCCTGATCGAGATCCTCGAGGCCAACCGGAACGTGGCGCGCTCGGTCCACTACCTCGAGGGCGAACACGACGAGCGCATCGTGCCGTTCGGCGAGCTGTACGAGCGCGCCCGGCGCGTGCTCGGCCAGCTGCAGCGGCTGGGCGCATCCCGTGGCGACAAGCTGATCCTGTTCCTGAACGGCAACGAGCTGTTCATCGACGGCTTCTGGGGCGCACTCTGCGGCGGCATCGTGCCCGTGCCGCTCGCGGTCGGCATCTCGGACGAGCACCGCCACAAGTTGCTCAGGATCGCGGCGCGGCTCGGCGATCCGTTCCTGTACACCGACCGCAAGAACCTGGACCGCATCGGCGCGTTTGCGGCAACGGTCGGCGCCAGCGCCGTTTTCGAACGCCTGCAGCGCCGCGCGCTGGTCGTCGACGAGCTCGATGGCAGCGTCGCGGCCGGCGAGCCCGCAGCCGCGACGCCCGACGATGTCGCTTTCATCCAGTTCTCCTCGGGCTCGACCACCGAGCCGAAGGGAATCGTGCTGACCCATCGCAACCTGATCGCGAACCTGCGCGGCACGACGGCCGCCGCCGGTTTCAACGAACGCGACGTGTCGCTCAGCTGGATGCCGCTGACCCACGACATGGGGCTGATCGGCAAGCACATCTTCATGTTCGCGAACCGCATTGAGAACCACCTGATGCCAACGGAGCTGTTCATCCGCCGGCCGATGCTGTGGACCAAGTTCGCCTCCGAACGGCGCGCGACCATCCTCAGTTCGCCGAACTTCGGCTACCGGCATTACCTGAAGGTTCTCGGCGATCGCGCCCTGGCCGGTGTCGACCTGAGCGCGGCGCGCCTCATCTTCAACGGCGCCGAGCCGATTTCGGTGGAGCTGTGCGACGAGTTCATGGAGCGGATGGCGCCCTGCGGGCTCAAGCGCACGGCGATGTACCCGGTCTACGGCCTCGCCGAGGCGACCCTCGCGGTCACCTTTCCCGTGGCGGGCAGCAGTTACAGCTCGCTTCGCTTCGACCGCCACCGGCTGCGGGTCGGCGCCCCGGCCGGTCGCGCCGCGCCCGGGCAGCAGGATGCGCTTGCGTTGATCAACGTCGGCCGGCCGATTCCGGGCAGCGAGGTGCGGATCGCCGACGACGGCCGCGGCGCGCTGCCGGACGGCACGGTCGGTCACCTGCTGATTCGCGGCGCGAACGTCACCAAGGGCTATTACGAGGCACCCGAGATCACGGCCCGGACCATCGACGCGGATGGCTGGCTCGACACCGGCGACCTCGGCGTGCTGGTGGACGGGGCGCTGTACGTGACTGGACGCGCCAAGGAGATCATCTTCGTCAACGGCCAGAACTACTTCCCGCATGACCTCGAGTCGATCGCGCAACGCGCCGCAGGCCTCGAACTCGGCAAGGTGGTGGCGGCCGGCTGCCGGCCGGCCGGCGCCGAAGGCGACGAGCTGACGTTCTTCATTCTGCATCGCGGCTCGCTCCCGGACTTCGTGAGCGTGGCGGCCGAGGTCACCCGGCTGGTCAACGAGCACGCCGGCCTCGAGGTCGCGCACGTCGTGCCGGTCAAGCGGATACCGAAGACCACCAGCGGCAAGATCCAGCGCGTCGCTCTCGAAGAGGCCTTCGAAGCCGGCGAGTTTGCGGCCGACGTCGCCGAGCTCGCGCGGCTGCGCGAGGCCCAGCACGCGCACCGCGATGCTGCGGGCGGCGTCGAGGCCAAGGTCAAGGCCATCTGCGATGCGGCTCTGCCCGGCAAGCGCGTCGAGGTCGACGACAACCTGTTCGAGATCGGTGCCAGCTCGCTGACGCTGATCCAGATCCACGAGGAGATCGACAAGGAGTACCCGGGGATCGTCGACCTGACAGAGCTGTTCGACTTCCCGACCGTTGCCTCGCTCGCCGCGCACGTGCAGCGCAAGCTCGCGGGAACGCGCCCCTAGGCCGCCCGCGAACCGCGAGGCCGCTGTCGCAGGATCCCCCGCTTGAACCGTGACGCCGCTCCGCCCCGCCTCGACATTGGCCGGCTAAGCGCCATCTGGCCGCCGCTGCTGCTGGGACTGATCGGCGGCCTGGCGTTGGCGGTGGTATTCGGCGAGCTTCCAGGGCGGCCTCTGATCCTGCACGTGCTGCAGAAGCTGGCGCATCCGGGCGTCTTCGGCATCATCGCGCTGAGCGTCCTGGTGCTCGCGCGACAGCGGGCCGGCGGCGCGGGCCCGGTCTGGCGCGAGTACCTCATCGCGCTGCTCGCCGCGATTGCCGTCGGCGGATTGACCGAGATTGCCCAGCTCTTCTCCCACCGCGACCCGTCACTGCGCGACGTCGGCCTCGACGCCCGCGGCGCCGTCGCGGCGCTCTGCCTGGCCGCGGCCTTCGACGCGCGCTGCCGGCCAGGCGCTCACGGCACGTGGTGGCGCGCGCTCTACCTGGCGGCCGGCCTCGCGTTCGCGGCACTGATACTGACGCCGCTCGTGTGGACGATCGCTGGCTACGCGAACCGCAGCCAGCGCTTTCCGGTGCTGCTCGAGCCAGCCTCGCGGCTCGACCTGCTGTTCGTCTCGCTCGGCGGGTCACCGTCGGAACGAATTCAGCTGCCGGCGGCCTACGCGCAATCGGCCGGCGAGACGGCGCTGCGAATACCGCTCCTCGTGCGTCCCGTTGCCGGCGTCTGGCTAGATGAACCGAGCCCCGACTGGAGCGGAAGACAGGCGCTGCTGGTTGACGTCACCAACCCGGGCCGCAGCATTCTCCAGCTGCACGTCCGCGTACACGACCGCAGCCACAACTTCACCGCCGGCGACCGGTTCGACGCGGTCCGGGAGATCCCGCCGGGGCGCCGCGAGACGCTCGCGTTCCCGCTGGAGACGATTGCTTCGGCGCCGACCGGGCGCAGGCTGGATCTGCGCCACGTCGCCGGGCTCGCGCTCTTTCGCGTCGGCTCGGAAGGGCCCCGCGAATTCTGGCTGCAGCGGGTAGAGCTGCGCTGATGGCTCTGAATCACCGGCAGAAATTCTGCGACCTCTCGGACCGGCGCCTGGCCCGAGCCGGGGTTTCGTCGTCGCGGAGCGGAACGATGGTGCCGGTGGAGGGACTTGAACCCCCGACCTCTCGCTTACGAAGCGACTGCTCTACCAACTGAGCTACACCGGCGCGAAAGGCGGCGCAGTATACGGAATCATCACCCCGAACGGCAACGCGACCGCAGCGCCGGCGC
>JANXWS010000060.1 GCA_025351005.1 Pseudomonadota bacterium
GCCAGCATCTGGAAAAAGAGCCGCTTCTCCGACCACGCGCCGCTAGTGCTCGACTACGACCATGAATTCTAGGGCCGCAACGTGAACACGCCGCAGCGGCTGCGTTTCGCCGACCTGGTGGCCAATCGCAGGGTCGGCGCCGCCCTGACTCTGGGCTTCGCGTCCGGCCTGCCGTTCAACCTGTCGCAGAGCACGCTGCAGGCATGGCTCGCCACGCTGGACGTGAGCCTGACGACCATAGGCTGGTTGACCTGGGTCGGCATGCCGTACCTGTTTAAGTTCCTGTGGGCGCCGCTGCTGGACCGCTTCGTGCCGCCATTCCTCGGCCGTCGACGGGGCTGGATCCTGCTGTTCCAGGTCGGCATCGCGGCGACCGTCGCAGTGCTGGGACTGCAGGCGCCGAACGAGGCGATATACGCAGTCGCGTCGCTTGCGCTGCTGCTCGCTTTCCTGTCGGCGTCGCAGGACGTGGTCATCGACGCCTACCGCACCGACACCCTGAGGGCCGCGGAACGCGGCCTCGGCGCGAGTGCCGTGCAGCTCGGCTGGCGCCTCGCCTCGCTGCTGACCGGCGCATTCGCGATGGTGCTGTCGAAGTTCATCGGCTGGCGCGACACGTACCTCCTCATGGCCGCGCTGGCCGCCGCCACGATGCTGCTGACCGTGGTGGCGCCGGAGCCCGAGCGCATGGTCGTGCCGCCGCGGACGCTGCGCGCGGCGGTGACGGAACCGTTGCGGGAGCTGCTGGGCCGCCCGGGGGCGCTCGCGCTGCTCGGCCTCGTGGTGCTCTACAAGGTCGGCGACGCCGCGGCGCTGTCGCTGTCGACCGCATTCCTGATCAGGGGCGTCGGGTTCAACGCCGCCGAGGTTGGCGCGGTCGCGAAGACCACGAGCATTGCCGCAATCCTGATCGGCACGACGGTCGGTGGCGTCGTCTACGCGAGGCTCGGGCTGTACCGCTCGCTGATGATCTTCGGCGGGCTGCAGGCGGCCACCAACCTCCTGTACTCGTGGCTCGCGCTTGCCGGCCGTGACTTCGCCGTAATGATCACCGCGGTCGGGTTCGACAACCTGGCCGGCGCGATGGGGGCGACCGTTTTCGGTGCGTTGACGATGGCCCTGTGCGACATGCGCTTCAGCGCGTTCCAATTTGCGCTGCTGTCGGCGCTCGCGTCGCTGGCGCGGGTCGCAGTCGGCCCGGTGGCGGCCGCGCTGGTGCAGCGGATCGGCTGGCCGCCGTTCTTCGTCGTCACTTTCCTGTGCGGCCTGCCGGGGCTCGCGCTGTTGCGCGTCCTGCGTGAGCGCGTGAACGGACTTGACGTCGAGCCTTGACCCAGCGGCCCGACCTCGAGTCCCGCGATGGTCGATCGCCGACTCTGGACGTCGAGCGTGTCGTCTGTGCGCTCGCCGAGCTCGACGACCCGGGCTCGCGGGCGTTCACGATCGGCGGCGGCGACTGGCCGCTGCGCGGCCTCGTCGTGCGGCGCGGCGCCGAGGTGCACGCCTTCGTCAACCACTGCCCGCACGAAGGCCATCCGCTCAACCTGCGCCCGCATGAGTTCCTGACCCCCGATCACCGCCTCGTGCTTTGCCACTCGCACGGCGCACTCTTCGAGATGACGACCGGCCTGTGCGTGGCGGGACCTTGCATCGGGCGCCGGCTGCGTCGCGTGCCGGTTGAGATCTCGGATGGCTACGTGCTGCTCGCGCGGGGCGTGCACGCCCAGGCCTTCGCCGAGTGAGGCGGCCACTTCGCGCCCCGGCTGCTATGCTTGCGCCGGCACCCTGTGGGTTCATGCTCGACCAGCTCGCAAAATTCCTCGTCGTGTTGTTCGTCGTCGTCGATCCGCCGTCCATGGCGCCGTTGTTTGCGACGATGACCGACGGCGCGAGCGCGGGCTACCGCCGCCGGATGGCGATCAAGTCGAGCCTGGTGGCATTCTCCATCTTTGTCGCCTTCGCGCTCGGCGGCAGCCGCTTCATCGCGGCGATGGGCATCAGCATCGACGCGTTTCGCATTGGCGGCGGTCTGATGCTGTTCCTGATCGCGCTCGACATGGTGTTCGCGCGCGAGGAAAGGACCACGCCGGCGGAGAACGCCGAGACCCGGCGGCGGGCGGATATCTCGGTGTTTCCGCTCGCCTTCCCGCTGATCTCCGGCCCGGGCTCGATCGCGACGGTGCTGTTGACCTTCGGCGCCGCACGCGTGGAACCACTGCTCTACCTGGGCCTGCTGGCAGTGATCGCCCTGGTGGTCGCGCTGTCGCTGGCCTGCATGCTGGCCGCGCCACTCGTCATGCGCGTGCTCGGCGTCACCGGCGCCAACGTCGTCGCGCGCGTGGCGGGCGTCGTGCTTGCGGCGCTCGCCGTCCAGTTCGTCATCGACGGCCTCAAGGGAGCCTTCGGGCTCGGCTGACTGTCAGCGGCGCAGGTACTCAAAATCGCGGGTGACGTGACCGAGCCGTGTGCCGCGGCGCTCGAACTTCGTCATCGGGCGTGCCGCGGGCCGCGGTACGTAGCGCTCGCCGCCAGCGGCGTTCGTGAAGGAGCCGCTCGCCTCGAACATCGCGGCGATCCAGTCCGCATAGGGCTGCCAGTCGGTCGCCAGGCGCAGCCTGCCGTCGGCCGCCAGCCGGTTCGCGAGCAGCGCGACGAACTCGGGCTGGATCAACCGCCGCTTGTGGTGCCGTTTCTTCGGCCATGGATCCGGGAAGTAAATCAGCAGCTCAGCGATCGCGCCGGCCGAAAACCCGTCCCTGAGCACCTCGACCGCGTCGTGACGCAGCACGCGCAGGTTGGCGAGGCCGGCGGCGGCGGCCCGCAGCAGGCAGTGGCCGACGCCAGGTGCGTGCACCTCGATACCGACGAAGTCGCGGTCGGCGTGCGCCGCTGCGAGCTCGACCAGAGTCTCGCCGTCGCCGAAGCCGATCTCGAGTGTTCGCGGGGTAATGCGGCCAAAGGCCGCGTCGAGATCGAGGGGCCGGCCCGAGTAGTCGATGCCGTAGCGTGGCCAGAGTTCGACCAGCGCGCGCGACTGCGCCGGCGTGATCCGGCCGCCCCGCTTCACGAAGGACCGGATCGCGGGGTGCGGCGCACCGGGGGCCTCGGGCAAGCGGGTCACGGTCATCGATCCGGTCGTCGCGCTGGTCGGGCCGCCAGTGTCGCGCGGCCGGTCGCGCGCTTCCAGAGCTTTCGTCACGGGCCGATTCGCGGTAATGATTCGAGGCCGAACCGGACCCCGCGGGGACTGGCCGGCGTTCCGGCCCTGGCCGAGGAGGCCCCCGATGATCAGGCACCACCGCCGGCTGATCGAGCGCTACTGGGTGAAGCCAGGCAGCCGCGTGCGCCTGCGGGACGTCGATCCCGCCGACGACGGCGGCGCGGCATTTGCGCCGCTTGGCGTCGGCTCGGCGAAGGAGCGCGCCGCGGAGTTCCTCGCCGCCGGCCGTGCTGAACTGGCCGAGGCCCAGCAGCTGCTCTGGGCCAGCGATACCTTCTCGGTGCTGATCGTGCTGCAGGGAATGGACGCGGCCGGCAAGGACGGCACGATCAAACACGTGATGTCCGGCGTGAATGCGCAGGGCTGCAACGTGCACTCGTTCAAGCACCCGTCGGAATCCGAGCTCGAGCACGACTTCCTGTGGCGTTACGCGGAGAAGGTGCCAGAGCGCGGGCGGATCGGCATTTTCAACCGGTCCTACTTCGAGGAGGTGCTGATCGTCAAGGTGCATCCGCAGGTGCTGGCCGCGCAGCGGCTGCCCCCCGGCAAACGCGGAAAACGCTTCTGGCAACAGCGCTACCAGGCCATCAACCACTTTGAGCACCACCTGGTGAGCAACGGCACCCTGATCCTGAAGTTCTTTCTGAACGTGTCGAAAGCGGAACAAAGGAAACGCCTGCTCGAGCGGATCGATGACAAGTCCAAGCGCTGGAAGTTCTCGGCGGCGGACCTCGAGGAGCGAAGCTACTGGGCGGAGTACATTCAGGCCTACCAGGACATGCTGCGCGCGACGAGCACGCCTTGGGCGCCGTGGTACGTCATTCCTGCGGACCACAAGCACGTCGCACGCGCGCTGGTCGCGCAGCTCGTGAGCGGGTCGATACGTGCGCTCGGACTGCACTACCCGGCCGTCGGCGCGGCTGAGCTGCGCAAACTGCGCGCCGCCCGGCGCCGCCTGCTCGGCGGCCGTTGAGCCTTGCGCCGGCCGTCCGGCCGTCACTCACCGGCCGAGGTAATCCTGCAGCAATTCGGCGGGCACGCCACGCCCGAGCTCGGGCCCGAGCCAGCCATCGATCGCCGCTGCCCAGGCTGGTTCTCGCGGCAGCAGGAAGGCCTTGTCGGTGATTTCATAGGCCTCGGCGAGCAGCCGGCAGAGCTCGCGATGGTGCCGGATCGCGAGCGTCACCTCGGTCTCGTCGGTGAACATGACATCGGCGCGGCCCGCGAGCAGCTCGTCGAAGATGGTGCGATTGTCCGGGTGGATGTGCACGCTGGCGGCGTGCACGGTACGCCGCGCGAAGCCTTCATTGGTGCCACCGGGATTCTCGACGATCTGCACTTCGGCCCGGTCGATGGCATTAAGGCTCGCCAGGCGCGCACCGTCGGTGCAGCGGCCGACGGCGGTCTTTCCGCTCCGCGCGACGGGCAGCGAGAACGCGGCCACGGCCCGGCGCGCGTCGCTGACCGATATGCCGCCGATGGCGATGTCGAAGCGGTCGTCGGCGAGATCCCGCAACAGGCTGCTCCAAGACGTGTGCAGGAACACAGGCCGCAAGCCGAGTGCGGTCGAGAGGCGGAGCGCGAGCGCGACGTCCGATCCGTCTATACGGCCGTCGCTGAGTGCGCTGAACGGGGCGTAATCGGCGGGCGTGCCGATCCGCAGCACGCCGACGCCGCGGGCGCGATCGAGCGACCGGGCAGCGTCAAGGCGGACACTCGCCAGCGAGGCAAGCAGCTCGTCGCGTGCGGCGGGCGGCCAGCGCGTGGCGGGGAGCACCTCGCGCGCGACGGCCTGCAAGCGTTCGCCGTCACCGAGCGCTGGAGCGGCGACGTACAGCGCTTCGATCATCGCGGTCGTCAGCCGGTCGAGGCGCGGGCGCAGGGTGTCGGCCAGCGACGGCGCCACCGGAGGCGCGTCGAAGCCATCGCGGGCCCACTGCGCGTGCAGTCCTTTCTGCAGGTCACGCGCGAGCCGGATCTGCAGTTCGAACAGTCTCGCGACCGGCTCGCGCGCGAGTCCCGCGCGGGCCGCCTGGGCTGCGGAGCCCTCGATGACCGCCTGTTCGCGTGCCGCGTCCTCGATCCCCCGGCGATGGATCCACTTGGTGGCGGCGACTGAGGGCATCAGCGCCAAGCGCTCGTCCGCAAGTCGCAGCACGCCCGCGACCAAGCTCTCGGGCTCCTCGAGCGGGACTGCAGAGACGTCGCGGCCGGCGGTGGCGGGCCCGGCCAGTGCGGCCAGCATTGGCAGGACCAGGCAAAGGCGCCGGCGGTGTCGCAGGAGCACGTGCATCGCGGGCCTACTGAATCGACGTTGGCTGCGAGCCTAGCAAGCTTCGTCCGGTTCCGCGCCGTCCGCCACGGCTCCCGAGTCGGCCGGACGCCGTGACAGCGGCTTTCCTCGTGTGCGACAGTGGTTGCGCGCCGCAGGCTCCGAGGTTGTCACCCGATGCTGCTCCCAGACGGCTACAGCGACGTTCCCGCCGGCAAGATCGCCTCCGTCGTGACCTGCCTCGAGATGCGCGCCCCTCCCGCGCCCGGGACGGAACGTGCTGACCGTACCGGGGCGCGCTGGCAGTTCCGCCGCGTGCCGCACCCGGACAGCAGCTGGTATCGCGACCTGTTCGCTCGCGTCGGCACCGAATGGCTCTGGTTCTCGCGCATCGTCATGCCGATGTCGGAACTCGACGCAATCCTGTCGAATCCGGCCGTCGAGGTCTATGCGCTCAGCATCGCAGGCCGGGACGAAGGACTGCTCGAGCTCGACTTCCGCGAGCCGGGCACCTGCGAGCTCGCGTTCCTGGGATTGACACCGGCCGTCCACGGCCATGGGGCCGGCCGCTTTCTGATGAATCGGGCGCTCGAGCTCGCGTGGAGTCATCCGATCAGCCGCCTCTGGGTGCACACCTGTACGCTCGATCACCCGGCGGCGCTTCCCTTCTACCTGCGCTCCGGGTTTCGTGCATACGCTCGTCGCGTGGAAGTCGAGGACGATCCGCGTTTGACCGGCCTCGCGCCACCGAGCGCCGCCACGCACGTACCGGTGGTTTGAAGTCCCGACCGCCGTCGCGAGCACGAGCGCGTTGATGCCACGTTCCCGGCGTGCGCTCGAGCGGCCGGCCGGCGTGATGCCATTCGCTTCGACGCGCCGCTAGCTCCCCGCCTGCAGGGTCGCCGTCGCTGTTCGGATTCACAACATCGGCCGGCCGCGGGCGCAGCCGAACAGAACGCATCCGTGCGCCTTCTCTGCGCCGGACAGCGGAGCTCCTTTGGACGCGCGACGACGCGCTCACTGTTCAACGTCGTCGTGCCGGCCGCTTCCGTGTCGGGAGAATTCCGCAGTGGGCTGCGCGATGCACCCGCGGCGATTGGCGACGCCTGCGCACAATTCGGATGACGCGTTGCATCGGTCTGTACAACACCTTGTTGCGAAGCACCATATCCGTACAAGTTCCGACGTAGCAGCCTGATGTCCGTCGATGCCTTGCACTCGGCCGAGAAGCGCTTCATCCGAGGAGTCCTCCGATGGCTTCGCATTTGCACGGTCCGCTCGCGGCTGTTGGCCAGAGCAGCAGCGGGCTAGAAGCGATGGTCAGTGTCCCCGGTGCAGTCGGAGTCGCTGCCAGCGGCACGGGCGGCGCGGTGGCCTAGGTCGTGCCGCGACCAGAGAACCGCCGGCCACCTCTGACGCGACCCTCCGCGTCGACGCGTCAATCTGCGGCCGCGCCCTGTAGCTCGCTGCCCGCGCGCCCGGACGCCCGCGGCCGGCACGCCGGGGCAAGGCGTGGCCCTGGCGCGGCGACCAAACAATGTGACGTAAGTCACTCCCCGGGGGTCCAGCAGCACGGATCGCCAGGTCGCCGTCGGCTGCGTCACATCGCGGCGGGCGGACCACGCTCCATAATCTGGCGGCGCAGGATTTGAGCCGCACGCAAAGACATGAAAATACGCACCAAAGTCGTCGTGCTGCTGTCGGTCGTGTTCGTGACCCTGGCGCTCGTCGAATGGGGTGTCGGCAGGATGCTGCTGTTGCCCCGTTTCGAGCAGATCGAGACCGACAACGCGCGCACTGCAATGAAGCGCATCGACTATGGCGTCTATCAGGCGCTCGGCGAACTGCAGGTTTCCGCGAACGACTGGGGCAACTGGGCGGATACCTACCGGTTCATGCGCGACCGCAACGGCGACTACGCGCGGGAGAACCTGAGCCTGACCGCGATGCGGCAGCTGCATCTGACCGTGCTGGCCTTTGTTGACGTGCAGGGGCGCTTCATCTGGTCGCAGTCGGTCGACCCGGTCTCGGGCAAACCGCTTGCGCTCGACCTGTTCGCGTCGCCGGCGATGGCCGCGGATTTCCCGTGGCAGGAGAACCTGCGCCACGAACGCTCCGGGCAGGGCCTGATCGCGACGGACCACGGAGTGCTGCTGGCTGCGGAGTCCCCGGTGCTCGACGGCTTCGCTCACGGCCCGTCGCGCGGCATGGTCGTGATGGGCCGGCTGGTGACCGACGCCGAGGTCGCCGCCCTAGGCTCGCGGGCGCAGACGCAGGTCGCGTTAGTCGGCGTCCGTGGCCCGGACGGCCGAATGCCGCCGGGGCTCGTGGGCCGGGCGGCGCCTGGCGCGGACGATGCCGTCGCGATCACCGAGGCCACGACCCAGGTGCTGCGCGCGTTCACCGACGTGTACGGGAGGCCGCTGATGGCGCTGCGGGTGGACGTGCCGCGCACGATCACGGTACGAGCCCACTCGACCGTGAACTACTCGCTGGCCTTTACGGTCGGCGCTGCCGTCGTCGTGCTGCTGATGATGCTGGTGGGCCTCGAGCGCGCAGTACTCGGCCCACTCGCGAAGGTCACCCGCCATGCGGTGGCGATCGGCGCAGGCGACGACCTGACGACGCGCCTCGATCTCAAACGCAGCGACGAGATTGGCGCTCTGGCAGCCGAATTCGATCGCATGGTGGAGCAGGTCGCGGAATCGCGACGGCAGCTGGTCGATCACAGCTTCGAGGCCGGCATGGCCGAGTTTTCACGGGGCGTGCTGCACAACATCGGCAACGCGATGACGCCGCTCGGCGTGCGCCTCGCGGAACTCCAGCACCGGCTGCGCGCGGCCCCGGTCGCGGACGTAAAGCGCGCGCTCGCCGAGCATGCGACATCGTCGCCGCACGCCGCGCGGACCTGGAGGAGTTCCTGCTGCTCGCGAGCGGCGAATTGGCAGAGGCTCTCAGCAATGCCGCCAGTGATGCGGAGGTCATGGCGCGGCAGGCGGGAGCGGTGCAGAACGCGCTGACGGACCAGCTGCGGACCTCGCGCGGCGGCACGGTGGTCGAATGCGTCGACTTGCCGGTACTGATCAACCAGAGCCTCGAGATCGTGCCGGACGCCTGCCGCGATCGCCTGCACATTGAGCTCGACCAGTCGCTGCGGTCCTTGGGCCCGGTGCGACTGGCGCGTACGGTGCTGCGACTCGTGCTGCAGAACCTGATCATCAACGCGGCCGAGGCGGTGCGCGCCGCCGGGCGCGACCGCGGTACGGCCCGCTTCACGGCGACCCTGACCTGCGAAGGCGGCGAGGACCGGCTGCTGCTGAGTTGCGTGGACAGCGGCGTCGGCATCGCGGCCGAAAGCCTCGAGCGCATCTTCGAGCGCGGCTACTCCACCAAGCTCGAGCACGGCAACCTCGGCATCGGGCTGCACTGGTGCGCCACCGTGATCGGCGCGCTCGGCGGACGCATCTGGGCCGAGAGCGACGGAATCGACAAGGGAGCCACCCTGAATCTGCTGATACCGGTCCCGGCAACACTTCTCCAAAGTTCCGAAGCTGCGTGAGGTTCACGTGCGCGACAAAGCCCGCCCGCCGATTCGCGTACTGGTCGTCGACGACGAGGCCGCGATCCTCGATGCTTTCCGGCACGTGTTCACCGCCGGCGGTGAGCGTGCAGATCCGGTCGCGCGACGGGCGCTCGGCGCCAAGCTCTTTGGCGGCGACGACGCGGGTGTCGTTTCGCGACCCCCAAGCACGACGGTCGTCTTCGAGCCGGAGTTCTGCCAGAGCGCCGACGCGGCCGTGGCGGCGGTGCAGAAGTCACTCGCCGACGATCGGCCGTTTGCGCTCGCGTTTCTCGACATGCGCATGCCCCCGGGCCATGACGGGATCTGGGCGGCGGCCAGGATCCGGGATCTAGATCCCGCCATAGAGATCGCGATCTGCACGGCGTTTTCCGACGTTGATCCCAGTGACATCGGCGGTCGCGTCCCGCCGGAGGATAAGCTGTCCTACCTGCAGAAGCCGTTTCACCCGCACGAAGTCCGGCAGATGGCGATCGCGCTCGCGAGCAAGTGGCGCGCGGAGCGGAACATCACCCGCCTGGCTTACTTCGATTCGCTGACTGGCCTGCCGAACCGGGAGCAGGCGAACGGGCGTCTGCGTTCGGCGGCCGACTCCGCCCAGCTGCATGGCCGACCGCTGGCCGTCATGTACATCGATCTCGACAATTTCAAGCGCATCAACGACACGCTTGGGCACGCCGTCGGTGACGAAGTGCTGACGGTCGCCGCCGAACGGTTGCGCTCCTCGCTTCGCGCCGGCGACGGCATCGCTGCCGACGCTCCCGGCGTCGGCCGCCCTGGCGACCTGGGCCGGCTTGGCGGCGACGAGTTCATGGTTGTGCTGCCGGACATCGCGAGCTCCGAGGACGCCGGCCGCGTGGCGGACCGGCTGATCGCGGCCCTGCGGGAGCCGATGTGTCTTTCCAAGCACACGGTGGTGATTACGCCGAGCATCGGCATCTCGATCGCACCCACGGACGGGATCGACGCAGAAACGTTGCTTCGCCACGCGGATCTGGCGATGTACTTCGCCAAGCGCCGGTGGCCGGGGACCTATGCCTTCTTCGACGCCTCGATGAACGAGGGAGCGCTGCAACGGTTTACGATCGAGGGCAAGTTGCGCGGCGCCCTGGAGCGCGGCGAGCTGTCGCTTCACTACCAGCCACAGGTCGACATGGTGACCGGCAACGTCGCCGGCATGGAGGCGCTGCTGCGCTGGACCAACGACGAACTCGGCGTCGTGCCGCCGATGGACTTCATCCCCGTCGCCGAGGATGCCGGCCTGATCATCCCGATCGGCGAATGGGTACTGCGCACCGCGTGCGCGCAGGCAAAGAAGTGGCACGACGAAGGCCTCGCAGTCAACCGGATGGCCGTAAACGTCGCTGGCCAGCAGTTCGCCATGCACGATTTTCCGAAGATCGTGGCCGGAGTACTCGCGGAGACGGGGCTGACGCCGGCGATGCTCGAACTCGAGATCACCGAGTCGATGGTCATGAAGGACGAGGGTCGTGCAGAACGCATGCTGGAAGAGTTGCACGCAATCGGCGTTTCGATCGCGATTGATGATTTCGGCACCGGTTACTCGAACTTCCAGCGGCTGCACCACTTCGCGATCGACCGGTTGAAGATGGACCGGTCCTTCGTCCGTGATCTCGGCGAAGAGGGTAACGACCGGGCGATAGCTGCCGCCATCATCTCGATGGCGCGGTCGCTGAGCCTCGACGTGGTCGCGGAGGGAGTCGAGTCCTTTGCCCAGCTGCGCTTCCTGCAGGACCATCAGTGCGCACTCGCGCAGGGCTTCCTGTTGAGCCGGGCGCTGCCGGCCGGTGAAGCCCGGCTGCTGCTACAGCGGGCGACCGAACAGTTCGACGGCGGACGGACCCAGCGCATGCAGCGGCTGATGGGCTGACGCTTGCCGGCCGCCGATCCGGCGGGGCCGGTCGTCTCCGGCGGACGCTGCGCCACGGTCGCCAGGAAGGCCGGACACCGCAGGGACCGCGGCCTTTGGCGGCGCACGGTCCGGCCACTGGTGTCCGAAAGCACCTCGCGGTCGAGCTGACGTCACACGGCGGCCCGGAGCTCGATCCCTGTCGATCGCAGGCACTGCGCGGCCGAACAGCCGCGTGATCGTGCTCGGCGCGCACT
The DNA here is from genome assembly GCA_025351005.1 of Pseudomonadota bacterium. Taxonomy (GTDB): domain Bacteria; phylum Pseudomonadota; class Gammaproteobacteria; order Steroidobacterales; family Steroidobacteraceae; genus CAIKZZ01. The sequence continues at coordinate 11,200 of JANXWS010000060.1, forward strand.
ATCGGCCCGATATGGACGAGTCCGGGCACCGGAGTGGCGCTACGATGCGGGTACCGGTCTCGCCTCGATTCCGATCTCCGGCCGGCCGGGTATCGCGAATGCCGCCTCGATCGCGGGACTCCGAGGAGCACGACGCATGCGCATCCACGACACCCTGCTGCCGGCAGTGCTGCTTGCCGCCGCCGCATCGGCCGCACCGACCAGACAGGAATCCGCGATCATCATGCACGGCGTGCAGGCGGGCTCCCAGACCATCACCGTCGGCGATGCGCGTACCACCCGAGCGGCGTACTCGTTCAATGACCGCGGCCGCGGCGACTCGATCAGGGCGAGCTGGACGGTCGATGCCGCCGGTGTGCCTACGAAGTATTCCGCCAGCGGCAACGACTACATGAAGGCACCGGTGACGGAGTCATTCAGTCGCTCCGGCGCAGTGGCAACGTGGCGTAATCGAGTCGAACACGGTGCCCGGTCGCTGCCGGGGCAGGCGTTCTACGTGCCCGTCACGGCCCCGCCGGAATTCCTGGGCGTGCTCGCGCGCGCGCTGCTGCGGGCGCCGGACCGGCGATTGCCGCTCCTGCCCGCCGGTGAGGCGCGGATCGAAGCGAGCGGCTCGGTCACGCTGCAGCCTCCGGGAACGCCGGCGGCGCACCTTACGCAGTATCGGATTACGGGGCTCGAGACCCGCCCGACGCCGGTGTGGCTCGACGACCATGGCGATGTCGCCGTGACCGCGTCGAGCTGGTTCTCGGTACTGCCTGCGGCCTACGCAGGTTCCCTCGGCCTGCTACTCGATGCCCAGGAAGCCACCGACTCCGCCTGGGCTCTGCAGGTCGCCCGCGGGCAGACGCACGTGCCGGCAGGCGACGTCCTGATTCAGCACGCGCGCCTGTTCGACCCGCGCGACCTGAGCGTTGCCCCGCACACGAGCGTGCTGGTGCGCGGCGACCGGATCGTGCGCGTCGGCCCGGACGCAAGCCTGGCCGCCGGGAATGCCACCGAGATCGTCGACGCCGGCGGCCGCTTCCTGATGCCCGGACTCTGGGACAACCACCAGCATTTCGACGACGGCACGACAGGAGCGCTCGACCTGGCGAACGGTGTGACGAGCTCACGGGACATGGCCAACGATACCGACGGGTTCCTGCGGCGCGTCGAACGCTTCGACGCGGACACGGAACTCGGACCGCGCGTATTCAGGGCCGGCATCATCGACGGGCCGGGCCCTCTGGCCGGGCCGACAAAGATGATCGCGGACTCGGCTGCCACCGCGATCCAGCACGTGGACTGGTACGCCGACCATGGCTACGGACAGGTGAAAATCTACTCGTCGATCGCTCCCGAACTGGTGCCGGTCATCGCGGACGCGGCCCACGCCCGGGGCTTGCGGGTCAGCGGCCACGTGCCGGCCTTCATGACGGCGCGGCAGTTCGTCGAGGCCGGCGCCGACGAGATTCAGCACCTCAATTTCATAGTCCTGAATTTCCTGTTCGACACCGTCAAGGACACTCGCGGGATGAGCCGTTTCACGGCGGTCGCGTCGCACGCGCGTGATCTGGATCTGGACGGCGCCGAGGTGCGGGACCTGATCGCGCTGCTGGTGCACCATCACACCGTGCTCGATCCGACGATGAACGTCTTCGAGTCGCTATTCTGCGGCGATCCCGCCGCCGTCACGCCCGGGCTGGAGAGCGTCGCGCCGCGCTTCCCGCCGCAGACGCGCCGCGCCTTGCTTTCAGGGGCACTCGCCGTGCCCGTCGGCCAGCAGTCCGCGTACCGCGAGTCGTTCCCGGCGATGCGGCGGTTGCTCAAGTCGTTGCACGACGCGGGCGTCACGATCATCCCGGGCACCGATGCGCTGGCCGGTTACATGCTTCATCACGAGCTCGAGATCTACGTCCAGGCCGGAATCCCGCCCGCGGAAGTGCTGCGCATGGCGACGCTGACGTCGGCGCGAGTGACCGGCGTCGATCACGATCGCGGCGTCATCACGGCCGGGCGTCAGGCGGACATGATATTGGTGGACGGCGACCCGACGGTCGATATTGGAGACATTCGCCGAGTCTCCTGGGTCATGAAGGGAGGCAAGACCTACGATCCGGGCCGAATCGAGCGCGCCTTCGGAATCGTGGCAAGGCAATGACGCGGCGCAGTCGCAAAGGCGCGCGACGGGTGGCACGTCAACAGCGGGGCGGAGGCCACGACTCATGTTCAAGCTGATGTTGGGGGCGCTGCTGCTCGTGCCGGCGGCGGCAGTGCCGGGCGCACTCGCGGCGACGCCCGGGGAGGTCGCGATCGGTGAAGTCCTGCGAGACGCGACGCTGCGGGGTCTGAATGGTCCCGTGCAGCGGTTGTCCGCGTTCCGTGGCAAGCCGCTCCTCATCAATGTCTGGGCCAGCTGGTGCGGCCCGTGTCGGCAGGAAATGGCATCGCTTGATCGGCTCGCCTGGCGGGAACAGGCACGGGCTTTCACGATCATCGGCATTTCGACGGACGATTACTCGGAACAGGCCGAGGCCTGGCTCAAGGACTCGAATGCCACGATCAACCAGTTCATCGACACCAGACTCGAGATGGAGACCATGCTCGGTGCCTCGCGGCTTCCCCTGACGGTCCTCGTCGGTGCGGATGGCCGAGTTCTCGACAAGATCTACGGCGCCCAGGAGTGGGACAGCCCGGAATCTCTGCAGCGAATCGAAAAAGCATTTCGCAGCCGAAATCCTGCGCCTGCGGTCCGCCCATAGGTGCGTCCGGAGGCACACCGCTCGCGATCGGTGGTCCGCGCGGCGATCCAGTGCGATGATGGGCCCGGGCAGCGGCCAATGGCCGCGCCTGTCGGCCCCGACTTCTCCGACCGCGACGGCCCGCATCGCCCATGACCGCGTCACCCGAATACGGCAGCGAACGCGACAGGCTGAACGGCGACGACGAGGGCATTGGTGCACCAGCGGCTGACGGGGGGGAACACGGATCCTTGCGGTGGTCCCAGGCCATGACGGTGCTACTGCTGTTCGGCGGCTACGCCGCCTGTTACTTCTGCCGGGCCGACCTGTCGGTGGCGACCCCGCTGTTGATAGAGGATCTTGGGAACCACGGCGTCAGTCACAGCGAGGCGATCATTCGCCTCGGCGCGATGACCTCGTTTGGCGTCCTGGCCTACGCACTCGGCAAGCTTTTTTTGGGCGGGCTGGGGGACGTTTGGGGCGGCCGACCTAATTTCCTGATCGGACTCGGCGGTGCCACCGCCTTTACGCTGCTGTTCGCGGCGGGCGGTGCTCTGCCGCTGTTCACGGTGGCGTGGATCGGGAACAGGCTCACCCAGTCGGTCGGCTGGGCCGGCCTGATCAAGGTGTCCTCGAGGTGGTTCGACTATTCGTCCCATGGCACGATCATCGGCATCCTCAGTGTCAGCTACCTGATTGGCGACGCGATCGCGCGGCGCAGCATGGGCCTGCTGATCGAGCATGGCTACGGCTGGCGAACTCTGTTCTATTTCGCGGCCGCGGTAGCCGGGGCCCTGCTCATCGCCAACGCGCTGTTTCTGCGTGAATCGCGTGTCAATGCGGGTCACCGCGAGGCGCGCGCCAACCCGCTGAACCTGTATGGCGAGTCGGAGTTGCGGCCGGCGAACCTGGCGGCGCTGCTGCTACCATTGTTCCGTAGCCGCGCGTTCGTGGTCGTGTGTCTGTTGTCGCTGGGCTGCACGATCATCCGCGAGACTTTCAATAACTGGACTCCGGTCTACCTGCGAGACTACGTGGGGTACAACACCAGCAGTGCGGCCAGCATGAGCGCGATTTTTCCAGGGGTCGGGGCGGTCTCGGTCCTGGCGTCCGGCTGGATCAGCGACCAGCTCGGCGTGAACGGGCGCTCGTTGCTCATGTTTCTGGGCCTTGGGGTGACGTCCGTCGCGCTCCTGGCGCTCATGTCGATGCAGGCGAGTGCGTCGGGCTCGCCGCTCCCGGTTGTGGCGATCGGCGTGGTCGCCTTCTGCCTGCTCGGGCCGTACGCGTATCTCGGCGGCGCGTTCGCCCTGGATTTCGGCGGCAAACAGGCCGGGGCGGTATCGTCCGGGATCATCGATGGGATCGGCTACCTCGGCGGCGCTCTCGCAGGCGACAGTGTTGCACGGATCTCCGTGGCGTTTGGCTGGAACGGCGTGTTCGTGACGCTGGCAGCCGTCAGCGCGGTCGCAGCGCTCGGCGCCGGCTACCTACATGTCCTGCGCTCACGCGCCTACGCCGCAGGCCGCACGGTCCCGTGAGCAACCGACACATGGCGACCCGCGTGGAGCCGACACCGGGCGCGCTCCGCATCGAATGGGCAGGCGGTGCCGTGAGCGAGTATGCGAGCGTTTGGCTGCGCGACAACAGGCCCGCTGATCGTGATCCGAGCAACGGTCAACGGCTCATCGACGTGGTCGAGCTGCCGGCCGATCCCAGGATTCGCTCGGCCGTGGCCGCGGACGGCAGCGTCGTCGTGGAGTGGGAGGGGGAACCACAGGGCACGTCGTTCGATCTCGACTGGCTTGCTCGTCACGGCGCTGCCGGCGATGACCAGAGGCCCGAGCTTCGCGCCCGTTTGTGGCTCGAAGGCGGCGCGCTCGACGCCGAGAACGCCTTCGCGTGGGCGTCATTGGCCGACGTGCAGCGCGATGACGTTGCCCGCGTCGGCTGGCTGACGCGCCTGCTGCAGGATGGCATGGCGTTCCTGCGTGGAGTGCCGTGCAACGAAGCCGGCATCCTCGACTCGACGGCGCTGATCGGGCGAGTCTGCGAGACGAACTACGGGGTGGTTTTCGATGTCCGTTCGGTAGCGCAACCCGAGAATCTGGCCTACTCCGACCTCGGTCTAGGGCTTCATACCGACAATCCCTACCGGGATCCGGTACCGGGCTTCCAGGCGCTGCACGTGCTGACGGCGTCCCGTGACGGCGGCGACAGCCTGTTCGCCGACGGCTTCGCGATTGCCGAGCACCTGCGTAGCACCGATCCCGAGGCTTTCGCGCTGTTGACGAGGACGCCGGTGCCGTTCCTTTACCAAGCCAGGGACACTGATCTCTACGCCGAGAGGCCGTTGATTCAGCTGTCGTGCCGCGAGACCGTCACCGCTGTGCACTACAACAGCCGCTCAATCGCTCCGTTGCGACTGTCGCCGGCGGAGACAAGGCCGTACTACGCGGCCTACCGGCGATTCGCCATGCTGCTGCGCGACTCCCGGCTGCAGCTTCGGCTCCGGCTGAACGACGGGGACATGGTCGTGTTCGACAACCAGCGGATCCTCCATGGGCGAACGGGATTCACATCGGCCAGGCACCCGCGCTACCTTCGCGGCTGCTACCTGACGAGGGACAGTGTCTACTGCGAGACGGCGCGATTGCGCCGCGGCCTCGACGGGGAGCGGCGCCGATGAGTCTGGCAGACGAGATTTTCGCGATCTTCGGGCGACGCGGTGCGGACGCCTACTTCGGCGAGCGCGTCTCGATGACTGAACACGGGCTGCAGGCAGCCCATTTCGCGCAGCAGGACGGTGCGCCTCCGCGGCTGGTGCTCGCGGCACTGCTGCACGACATCGGGCACCTGGTCGAGGACGTGCCGGCCGACCTTGCGGACTGGACAACGGATGCGCGGCACGAAGAGGTAGGCGGCCGCTGGCTGGCCGAGCGCTTCGGAGCCGGAATCTCCGGCCCGGTCCGCTTGCACGTGCCGGCAAAACGGTACCTGTGCGCGACCGACCCCGACTACCTCGCGAAACTGAGTTCGGCCTCGGTCGTGACCTTGAAGTTGCAGGGTGGCCCGATGTCGCCGGAGGAGACCTTGCGCTTCGAAACGGAGCGCTTCTTCGCCGACGCCGTACAGGTCCGCCGCTGGGACGACCAGGGGAAGGTGGCCGGCCTGCGGACTCCAGGCCTTGAGGAATACCGCCCGTTGATCGACGGGCTGCAGGTTCAGCGTGGCTGAGCCCGGCGCGCCTCGCGGTACGATCACCACCGGGCTCCCGACGTCCTGACCGAAGCCGGGCGCGATCCATTCGTCGCGCCTCGCCGGAAATGTCAGGAGATCAGCGTGGAGCGACGTACGGGTACGGGTAGCTGGCTACGCTTTCGTTGCCGTCGCGGTCGACCGCCTCGACGCCGAACAGGAAATCGTCCTTCGACAAGCCCGGCAGCGTCACGCGCGCCACGTTGCCGACGTCGCGCGCACCCTCCCAGTCCGGCGCCGTAGTGTGCCGATAGCGCACCCTGTAACCGGCCACGTCCGGATCGGAATTCGGATCCCAACGCAGCGTCGTGTCGTTCTCGAGCTTCAGCGTCTCGATCATGACGTTGCGCGGCGCGGCCGGGCCCAGGGCAAGTGCCGCGAGCGCAGCGGCGTTGACGCGCGCGACGCTGGCCGTGTACTCCGGATCGACGAATTGAACCAGGTCGCCGTACTGCACCCCGCCCTCCATGCGGACATTCTGGTGCTGGTGCCGAAAGTCCTCGTGCGCTTCGGTGAAGCGTAACGCCGCGTAGCCGGCGTCCAGGAACGGGATGTGGTCCCCGCCGCGCAAGTAGCGATCGCGACGATATACGACGTCGACCGTGAATGACGGCACGTGCGACGCCGCCACGGCACGCACAAAGCGGGCGAGCTCGCGCGTCGGCGAGTCATTCTCGCCTCCGGTGCCGATCAGGGTCTGCAGCTGCTCCGACAGGGTCGCGCGCGCCGGCAAGCCTTCCGCGAAAAGCCGCACGCGCCCCTTCTCGATGCTGCCGTCGTCGGCCCGCGAGCTGCCGACAATGTCGTTCGTGAACATGCCGGCGACATCGAGGCCCCGCCGCCGGGCCTCCGACGCCCAGTGCGTGGCACCGATCAGTCCCTGCTCCTCGCCCGCCACCGTCATGAACACGAGCGTCGAGCCGAAGTGATGCTTCGCCATCGCGCAGGCGGTCGCCAATACGACTGCGGTACCCGAAGCGTCGTCGTCAGCGCCGGGCGCATCGCCGGCGCCGTCGAGTGCGTCGCTGTTCCTCGAGTCGTAATGGCCGGAGACGACGTAAATGCGGTCGCGGGATGCGGCCTTTTCGCCCGGTAGCGTCGCGATGACGTTCACAACCCTTGTCGGTACCGGAATTCGCTCCTGCGGACCGGCGACGAACGCGTCCTCGCTGACTACGAGTCGGCCGCCGCTGTCGCGCGAGCAACGCTCGAATTCCGATCTGAGCCAATGGCGTGCGGCGCCGATGCCGCGCGTGCCGCCGGTCGCGTCGGAGAGCGTATGGCGGGTGCCGAAGGCAGCCAGCATCCGCACGAGGCGATCGATCTGCGCGGCGGAAATGTCGCGCACGACCGCATCGATGACAACTGCCGGGGGCGGCCAGGCGCCATCCGCCGTTGCGGGCGCCCCAAGTGCGCCGAGGCTTATCGTGACGCCCACGGTGGCGACCAGCAGGCTGACTCCGATCGAGCGGAGCCTGCGGGAAGGGGAACGGTACGGCATGCGCGGATCTCCGTACGGCAGTCGCCGGACATGCACGTGCAGCTCCGACCGCCTCGATGGGGGCAATACTAGCCCGACAGGGACCCGGAGATCCCCGTCACGCCGAGGCGTACAGATATTCGACGAACGAGCCGACGGCGCCGTCGAGTCCAACGACCTTGGGGTTCTTGGACTCGATCAGGTAATACTCGTCAGGCGCATGCGCTCCCGTTCCGTGTCCCAACCCGAAGTGACCGGCCGGCAGGCTCAGCGGCGGGTTCGTGAAAAGGTAGCCGGGCCAGGAGCCGGCGGTGCGCGGCCACATCTTCGTTTCGACGCCCAGCCTGCGGTACGTGGCAAGCTGCGTCTGGATCAGCTTGCTGTCGATGTCCGTCTGGGTCGGATCGTAGCCGCCGCTCATGTTCACCTCGATGTCGCCGAACCCGCGCTCGGCGAGGTGAGCCTTCAGCTTCGCAAGCGTATCGACAGCGGTCATGTCCGGAACGAGGCGCATGTCGATTTTCGCGACCGCACGATGCGGCAGCACGGTCTTGCCGCCGGGCCCTGTGTAGCCGCCGACGAGGCCTTCGATGTTGATCGTGGGGCGCGACTCGAGAAGCATCAGTGACTCCACCCAGCTTGCGTCGTGCACCCAATGCTCGACGCCGAGCGCAGTCTTGCGCGTGTTTTCGGACGTTTTTGCTGCGTACTCGACGATCATCCGCCGCTGCACGTCCGTGAGCGGTCGCGCCTTGTCAAAGAATCCGGTCACCGCTGGCGTATGCCCGTCCTTCTCGACCAGCGTGTTGAGCGCCTGAACTAGGTGCCAGCTCGGTGAGTCGACCGCCGCCTCGAGGCTGGAGTGCACGTCCTTTTTCGGGCCGCGATGCCACGTCTCGCCGCTCGACACGAGCTCTAGCTCGACGACGCCCTTCGCTCCCAATGACACCTCGACGCCGCCGTCGCGGTCCTGGCTGGCGGAAGGCATGAAGA
>JANXWS010000008.1 GCA_025351005.1 Pseudomonadota bacterium
GCGCCAGCACTGGCGGAAACGTCGGCAGGCCGGGAGGCTGTTAGAATCCGCGCCCGCCGACGGGGCCGTTAGCTCAGCGGTAGAGCAGCTGGCTTTTAACCAGTTGGTCGCAGGTTCGACCCCTGCACGGCCCACCAATTACCCCTTCCGGAGACTTCCGGTAACATCCAACGCTGTGTCCGAAACAATGTAAAACCACTGAAAAACAAAGGTTTTATCGTCCAACGATGTCCTGAAGCGCTCCTTGACTGCCACCCTCTGGTGGGGGCATTTATGGGCTCCGGTGCATTGCAGGTGCTCGCATGCTGGCCGAGGCGGACATCTGTGCCATCAAGTCCGTGCGCTATGGACGAAAGCTCACGGATGGACGCGGCCTGTATTTGCTCGGGAGGCCGAGCGGCACACTTTCCGGGCGGTTTGCGACCGCTTTGCGTGGAAGTACATGACCCTGACGTTGGGAACCCATCCCGAGGCAACGCTTGAGTGGGCGAGGCCACGCCTCGAGTTTGCCCGCAATCTAGTTGCGCACGGAGTTGATCCGTCGGCGCTAAAAACAGCTCTCGGAAAGCACCGATTCGGCATCAGGATGCGGGGGTGGGAGGCAGTACAAGGTCGCACGCGCGCGAACAGCTATCTTTGCACGCTGTGTGGCGCCGGCAGATCGTAAGGCCAAATGAGAGGTCGCTAGTCTGGTCGGCGGCGTTCGGCCTTACGGGGCCCGTGTCAATTCCTCTCGTAGCCGGCATACAAGCTATCGAATACCGGTGTCATGGCCTTGAGCAACGCATCGTCGTCCTTCTGCAGCGATCGAGCGCCCGTCATAATGGTCGTCAGTCCCGGTCCTTCGGCGACGGGGATGCCTCCTATATCCAGGTGATGGACCAGTGCACCCAATTTCACTAGCGCTGAGTCTGCCTCGAGATCAAAACTGGACACCAGCACTTCGAAAGTGACCTTCGATCCCAGGTGACTGAATTCCGCCCCGTCGAAATCAAAACCCAGCGCACGCTTGGGGCGATCCTTCACATGCTTGAGCCACAGGAATTTTGCGTCGGGATCAATAAACCGGCGGATCAGCCAGGCTGACGCCACCCGATCGACCCACAGACGCTCGCGTGTAGCCCAAGTCTTGCCACGAAAATCCTTCCGCTCACGTCTCGCGATGCTGCGCTTGGCGGCGTGAGGCTCATCGGGTGCAAAGCGTGCATTGATGGCAGCCTCCGCATCCGCGAGAGCTCCCTCCATCTGCTTGCGTGGCTCGCCGGCAAAGAAGTCCCGACCTACGATCAGCGCGACTTCGCGAGCGACGCCGCTGAGTTCCTGACGGGCCTCCAACTCGCCGAGCTTAGGCAATCGTTCTTTGAACTCCTGCAAGCCCTGCATGGCGTCGGCGTACTCCACCGTGCGATCGAACAGCGCCACCAGAGACTGTTGTTGCTCGGCGGAATTCGAGACAAACGAGACGACGTGCGCCGCACCACCGGCGGCCACGATCTCGGCGGATTGCTCCTCAAAGACGGCGCGCGAGGCGTCCGAGATCGGCAGCACGTAGGCGCCGTCACGCATGAGGCCCGCCCCGGCGGCTTTCAGCGCTCGCCAGGAGCGCATCCGCAAGGCGGCATTCCGCCCCGGCAGGTTGGTGATCAGTAAGAGCCAGGAGCGAGCGGGTTCGGGCATTTGTAGAGTATACTACGGCAGTGTAATATCATTAACAAACAGGGACTGCTGTACCGGGAGACACCTATGAAGTGGATCACCCGAGAACGCCCAAAAATCGACCGCCTGGCCTGTCCCTGGCTGATCAAACGATTTATCGACACAGGCGCCCAGATCAATTATGTACCGGCCTCCGAGGTAATGGCGGTGGCCGAGCGTGAAGGGGCGACTCCCTTCGACGTGCCCGGTGTCGAGCTCACGCACTTCGGCGAGGAGTGCAGTTTCGATGCCTTCGTTCGGAAATATCACCTGGACGACCCGGCGCTTGCGCACTTGGCTGCGATTGTTCGGGCGGCCGACACCGACACCCTGGAAAAGTCCCGCCAGGCCTCGGGCCTTCTCGCCATTTCACTCGGGTTGGGCGCCAACATCCGTGATGATCAAGAGCTGCTGAAGGCGGCCCTGCCACTGTACGACGCCCTCTATACCTGGTGTCGAACGCTCTTGGCCGAGCGACACGGCTGGAATCCGGACGCCTTACGCCGGGAGATGCAGTCGTGACGAACGGACTTGACGCGCGGATCGGGTCTGGCATGACCCGGCGAGAGATGGGGCGAGGCGCGCTGCTCGCGTCGCTCGGGGCACTCACGGCATGTGACGCTGCCTCGGATTCACACGCAGCCGCCGATGAGCATAGCCCCTGGCGCCGCGACTTTCCGGTTCTCAATCAGACCGTAAACGGTCGATCGTTGGTCTACCTCGATAGCGCCGCGACGACGCAGCGTCCGGCAGCTGTCATCGAGGCGATCCTCAATTTCTATCGGCATGACAACGCCAATCCAGGCGCCGCATTGCATACCCTGGCGCGACGCGCCTACGAGCGTTACGAAGGCGCGCGTCAGACGGTGGCCGAGTTCCTAAACGCCGCGCAGCCGGATGAGATCGTTTGGACACGAGGAAGCACCGAAGGCATCAATCTGGTGGCCAGAGCTTGGGCGCGACCGGTCCTGCGGCCCGGCGACGAGATACTCCTCACGCTCGCTGAACATGCCTCGAACCTGCTCCCGTGGAGACTGGTGGCCGAGCACACCGGTGCACTCGTCAAATATGTCGAGGTCGATGCTGATGGAAGGATCCTTCTCGAGGATCTCGATCGCAAGCTCTCGGAACGCACACGCCTCGTGTGCTTCAGCCACGTCTCAAACGTCGTGGGATACATCAATCCTGCCGCGGAGATCACCGCGCGTGCCCACAGAGCCGGGGCGCGCGTTCTGATAGATGCCGCGCAGTCCGCACCGCACACACCCCTTGACGTTCAAGCGCTCGGCTGCGATTTCCTGGTGTTCTCCGGGCACAAGGTCCTGGGCCCGATGGGGGCGGGTGCGCTCTTTGCGCGCCGCGAGCTCCTGGAGCAGATGCCACCCTATCAGGCGGGATCGAACATGGCGCACGGGATCGACCTCAACACACAAGACTATGAGCATGGCGGCCACAAGTTCAGCGCCGGAACTCCCAACGTCTCGGGCGCCGTCGGTTTGGCGGCCGCGATCCACTACGTCAGGAGTCAGGATCCGGCACTCATCGAGCACCACGAAACTGAACTGACGAACTACGCACTACGAAGGCTCGCGGAAATCCCAGGGCTGCGACTACTCGGACCCAAGAGCGCGGAGCAGCGTGTACCGGTGTTCTCCTTCGTGATGAAGGGTTACACGCCGCCGGCGATCTTGAAGCACTTGGATTCCGAGGGAATTGCGGTGCGCGCCGGGGATTTGGCGGCGCTGCCCTTGCTCAGGCGTTTTGGTGTGACTGCCGCCGTGCGCGCTTCCTGCTACCTGTACACCCAGACCGAGGATATCGATCGGTTGGCTACAGCACTTCTTCAACTTACGCGCCCTGGCGCAAAGGAGTCGTAATGAACCGAACGACCTTGCCAATCGCTGCCCTCATGGGATTGGTTTCCTCGCCATGGGCTTTGGCGGTCGAGGTGGACTGGTCGAAGGTTGACCAGGCGATCGGACGCAAAGGAGCCGAACAAGCCGGAGGCGTCCATAAATACGGATTTCCGCGATCGGATTTGAACGTAACCGTCGACGGAGTCGCGATCAAACCATCGCTTGCTCTCGGGGGCTGGGTGGCCTTCCTGCCGACCTCGGACGGTGCCATGTTCATGGGAGACCTTGTTTTGACCGACACAGAGATCAGCCCGGTGATGCAGCGGTTGATTGCCGGCGGGGTGCAGATCAGCGCCATCCACAACCATCTGATCCGAACATCCGTCCCCGTGCTGTACATGCACGTAAGCGGACATGGTGATCCGGTGAAAATGGGACAGACGCTGCGCGATGCGATCGCCCTGAGCAAGGTACCACCGCCAGCATCGCCGGCGTCCGCGCCGCCGCCGCTCGATCTAGATACCGCAGGCATCGACAAGGCGCTCGGCTACAAGGGAAATGCCAACGGCGGCTTGTATCAGTTCAGTGTGCCTCGTGCGGAGTCGATCTCGGAAGACGCCATGGCAGTTCCATCCTCGATGGGGACCGCCATCGCCATCAATTTCCAGCCGACCGGCGGCGGGAACGCGGCGATCACGGGCGACTTCGTGCTCCTCGGCAAGGAGGTCAATCCCGTGTTGAAGGCGCTTCGACAGCACGGCATCGAGGTAACCGCCCTGCACAGTCATATGATCGATGACTCACCGCATATGTTTTTCATGCACTTCTGGGCCAACGACGATGCGATGAAGCTCGCGCAGGGCCTGAGGGCCGCGCTCGATCTGGCCAATGTCAAGCATGCCCCCGAGGCGAGGCCATGACGGCTGATGTCCACCTCGAGCGTGCGCGAATCAAGGAACTCGCGGGCTATTTCTTGCGTTTGGGGTGTCTCGGCTTCGGTGGCCCGGTCGCCTTGGTCGGGCAGATGGAACGAGAGCTGGTCGCGGAACGGCAGTGGCTGACCAAGGAGCAAATGCGCGAAGCGATTGCCGTTTGTCAGTCGCTTCCTGGCCCGCTCGCGATTCAAGTCGGGATTTTCGTCGGTTATCTACGCGGTGGGCAAAGAGGTGCCTGGATCGGAGGTTGGGCCTTCATCCTCCCGAACTTCCTGATCGTGGCTTGCTTGGGCGCCCTGTACGTGCATTTCGGGGGCTTGAGTCCCGTGACCGCCATTTTCTACGGTGTTAGTCCGGCGGTGATCGCCTTGATTCTGCACTCCTGTTACCGACTCGCAAAGCTCGGCATGGAAGACCGCCTGCAATGGCTGCTGGCAACGATCTGCTTTGTAATCACCGTACTGCTGAAGGCGGAAGTGGCAGTGCTGTTCATTGGGGCGGGCCTCATCGGGATTCTCTACTACGGCACCTTGCTTCGGCGAACTCCGGCCACGCCGTTGGCGCTAGCCGCGCCCGTGGCCGCCTTGGCAGCTGTGCCCTCGGCAGCGACACCGTCGCTGATCGGCAAACTTCTCCTCTTCTTCCTCAAAGCAGGGGCACTGACTTTCGGCAGTGGCCTGGTGATCGTCCCCTTCCTGCAACAGGGGATCGTTCAGGAATATGGCTGGCTCAATCAACGCGACTTCATGGTCGCGGTTGCGGTCGGCATGATCAGCCCGGGTCCGGTCGTTATTACGGCTACCTTCGTTGGATTTCTAGTCGCCGGCTTCTGGGGCTCCCTCGCTGCCACGCTCGGAATTTTCCTACCGTCATTCCTCCTGGTGCTCATCGTGGCGCCCTTGCTCGCACGCCATCGTGCCAATCCCAATGTGCAAGGATTCATCAAGGGTGCGTATGCCGCTGCCATCGGCACTATCCTTGGCGCGTGTGTATTGCTGGCGCGCATCGCGATCGGCGATGTATTCACTGCGCTCGTTGGAATTTCTGCGCTGGTCGTTTTGTTTCGATGGAAAGTCAGTAACCCGCTTCTCATGGCCGCCACGGCGACCGCCGGTTTGATCGCCTTTCCGCTGTTGCATCCGACTTGGATGATGTTGAAGTGAGCACGGCGGAACCTGTGACGAAACGTGAACGAGGTTGGGGAAGACTGGCGGTGAATTCTGCAGGCCGCCTGGCCGTAGGGTTGTTGGCGTTTTCGCCTGCCGGTCAACAGCAGGCCTTAGCCGACTCACCCAAGCTATCGATGAGGGATTTCTCCTCCCGCCAGATCAAGAAAGGCGTGCGCCCGGGGCCCGTGACTCGACGTTAGGAGCCACGCGCTTTCAACCCGTCGTCTGCCGCCAAGGTCCGTCGCTGACTGGTCCCCCGCCGTCATCGACCGGCTGACCGGCGTCGCGGCATGTCATCCGGAGTTTTGCGTAGTTACGCGCTGCGACGCCGCGGGTAGCGTCCGCTGGCGAGCTACGCTGCAGGGGCGCAACGAAGCTCGCTGGTAACCACTGCGGATGGCAGCCACGGTGAAGGACGTGGACAGGTCGACGGAACAGCGTTAAAAGGTCTTCAGGCCGTTCGGGCGGCGCGCGACGGCCGACGGCGCCGTGGCACAGGTCCTGAGGCTGGAATCGTCGGCGGCACACCTTCGCAGACAAAGGGACATAATTCATGAGCAGGAACGCTGTCGTGACCGGCGGCACGCGCGGCATCGGCGCCGCGATCGCGCGGCAGTTGCAGGCGGCGGGCAATGCGGTCGCCGTGGTCTATCACGGCAATGACGCCGCAGCCGAAGCGTTCCGCAAGGACTGCGGCATCCCGGTCTACAAATGGAATGTGGCTGACTTTGCGTCGTGCGAGTCGGGCGTCGCGGCGGTCCAGCGGGACCTCGGTGGGCCCATTGACGTACTGGTCAACAACGCGGGCATCACCCGTGACGTCGTGCTGCACAAGATGACAGCGGAGCAATGGCGCGAAGTGATCGACACCGACCTCACGTCCTGCTTCAACATGTGCCGGGTACTGGTGCCCTCGATGCGCGAGCGCAGCTTCGGCCGAATCATCAACGTGGCATCGATCAACGGGCAGAAAGGCCAGTTCGGCCAGGCGAACTACGCGGCTGCGAAGGCCGGGATGCTCGGTTTTACCAAGGCGCTCGCTCTCGAGAGCGCGGCGAAAGGCATCACGGTCAACGCCGTGGCGCCCGGCTATATCGGCACCGACATGGTGGCCGCCGTACCGAAGGATTCGATGGCCCGGATCCTCGCGCAGATCCCGGTCGGCCGGCTCGGCCAGCCCGAGGAGATCGCCCGCATCGTCGCATTCCTCGCGAGCGACGCGGCCGGCTTCATCACAGGCTCGACGCTGAGCGCGAACGGCGGCCAGTACATGATCTGACTGGCGGCGGTGCGCTCGCGAGCGCACCGATCGGTGGCCTGCATACGCCTCGATCCCGTCGTCGGACCACCCCTGATCAGACGCAGGTCCCCCCCGGCAGCCAGCCCGCGACCGGGGCGCCGCTCGGCTGGCGCGACGCGACGGGGGGCCGTGCGATGCGCTGCCGGATCACCGCGAGCGTCCGCCCGAAGTGTCGCGCGAATACACGGTTGCACCCTTCTCGCGGTCCGGCGGCGGGGCTAGGATGCGGGCAGGCGTGGCAAGTAGACCGCACCGGTCGCGGCGCCCCGAGCGGGCAGGCGGAATTCGGCCCATGACGCGTGCCTGGAATTCGCGAGTGCGTGCGTCGGCCCTGTTCCTCGGCGTCCTGGCGACGGTCGGCATGGCGGGAGCCGGTGCGCCGGTGACCGATCCGCGAGGCATCAACGTCGAGCAGCGCCGCGACGTGGCGACATGGCCGAAGGCGCCGAAGCGCTGGGCGCTGGTCATCGGCGTCGACCGTTACGCCGATACCCAGATCACGACGCTTGGCGGCGCCTCCAACGACGCGAGGTCGATCGCCGACGCCCTGGTGCGCTATGCGGGATTCCCGCCGGACCAGGTGATCCTGCTGGCCTCGGATCAGCCGCCGGAACGCCAGCCGACGCGCGGCAACATTCTCAGGCGCCTGTCGAATCTTGCGCAGGTGGTCCCCCAGGACGGCCTGCTGTTCATGTCCTTCGCCGGTCACGGCATGGAACGCAACGAGCAGGCATTCCTGCTGCCCTCGGACTCGCAAGTCAGCAACGACGTCGAGCTGCTCGAGGAGACCGCGATCAACGTCAAGGAGGTGAAGTCGCGCATTCACAAGATCGGCGTCGGCCAGGTCGTGATGGTGCTCGATGCCTGCCGCAATGACCCGGTCGGTCGCGGCGACCAGGACAACCCGCTGACGGCCTCGTACCTCCGCGGCTTCGACTTCGACGTCCGCAATCGCGAGGTGACTGCCTTTGCCACGCTGTATGCGACGGCGGTCGGCGCGCGCGCCTATGAATACTCCGAGAAGCACCAGGGCTATTTCACGTGGGAGCTGATCGAGGGACTGAAGGGCGGGGCCGCGAACGCGAATGGCGAAGTGACGCTCTCGGCGCTGGTCGGCTACGTGCAGAGCCGCGTGCCGAAGCATGTACTTGCGGACCTCGGATCCGGCAAGGAGCAGAAACCCTTCGCCGTCGTCAGCGGCTACCAGGCCGACGAGCTCATCGTTGCCGTCGCCGCCCCGACGGCCAACGCCGCGGCGCCGGCTGCCGCTCCGCCGCGAGCGGCCGACGCGGATCCGGCCGCGTTCGAGCTCGCGTATTGGGAGACGATCGAGAACAGCACCGACGCGGAGGACTTCAAGTCGTACCTGTCGCGATATCCTAACGGCCGCTTTGCGGACCTGGCGCGGCGGCGAAGCCAGGCGCGGAGCACCGCGACGCTTGCCCCGAACGGCAATTCCGCCGGCACCCGGGCGCCGACGCAATCGGTCGCGCCCAGCGCGGAGCAGAACGGCTCGCCGGGAGGCCTGGTGCTGTCAAACGTCCTGATCCTCGGCGTCGACCTTGGCATCGTCGAGGTCGGCACCTTCCAGAACGGGGCCAGTGCACAGCTGTTGCAGCCGCTGGGCACGGCGCGCGACCTGGCCGCGAGCAGCGGAGTCGCCACCGACCTGCTCGACAACGTCCTGACCCAGCTGCGCGGTGGCGCCTTGAGCCAGGGCCAGTACCCGAACGTCCTGGCCGCGCGGCAGACCTTCGAACGGGCGTTCGACCGGACCGGCAACTGCGGGCGTCCCATACTGATCCGCAACGTCTTCGGACTGGGCACCGAGCTTGGCTTCCTCGACGTGGTCACGTACCAGGGCGGCGACGCCAACTACATGACCCAGATCCTGAACCTCGCGATCCAGTACGCGGCCGCGAGCGGGTTGTCGACCGGCGACCTGCAGGACATGCTGCGGCGAGTGACCAGCGGCGCGAGTACGCGCGAGCAGTACCAGCCGCTGCAGAACCTGCAGGCGCAGTTGATTCAGGCGGCCAACGCCCGCTGTTCCTGGTAGCGGTCGGCGCCGCGCGACGGCCGACTCGTCAGTGGGTCCTGAGACCCACATAGATGCCGTGCGGAGTCTCGAGGGTCTTCATGCGCCCCGCGACCGGGCCCCGCCAGATGAGCGGCTCGCGACGTCCGGGCGGCCGCGAGGCGAGGGCGTCAGGGCTGGGCCTCGAGGTACGCCGCCACCGCACGCATCTCATCGACCTTCAGTCCCTGCGCCACGCCGTGCATGACGGCGACATTGCGCATGTTGTTCTGGAACGAGCCGAGCTGCTTCAGGACATACTGCGCGTGCTGGCCGGCGAGCCGCGGGAAGTCCGCCAGGCCGTGCGCGTCCGGACCGTGGCACGTGGCGCAGGATGGCACGCCCACGTCCTCGATGCCCTTCTGGTAGATCTCGCGGCCGCGCGCGACGAGTGCCGAGTCGCCCGCCCGGCCGGTGCCGGCGGCCTGACCCGCGTAGTACTGCGAAAGCGCGTCGATCGTTCCGTCCTCGAGCGTCGCGGACATTCCCCACATGTAGCCGATCGCGTCCGCATCGCCGCGCGTCTGGCTGCGAAACGCCTTCAGCTGCGCCGCGAGGTAGTTCGCATTCTGGCCGGCGAGCAGCGGATACTTCGGCTGCTTGCTGACGCCCGCCGGGCCGTGGCAGATGCCGCAGGTGCCGACCGCTATCCTCGCGGCGTGTTCTTTCGTGAAGGCGTCGACATCGTCGGCACGGGTGGCGCCGACCCCGAGTGCGCAGAGCAGGCTGCAAACGGCCAGGACTAATTGTCTCATCGCGAAGGACTCCTTGAGCGCAGGACTCAGTACGACAGCCACGCCAGGATGTAGAGGGTATTGTTGTCGCCCGCCTTGCGGCCGCTGCCGTCGTAGTTGTCGCTGGCGCCGTTGTACTTGCTGTAGGCGGTGTACTGCACCGAGAACTTGGTGTTCAGCCACGGCACGTAGTTGATCTCCGCGATCCAGCCGCTCGTGTCCGGCTTTGGCGTCGAATTGGCGGCGTACAGGCCGGCGTCGCTGCTGCCCGTCGTCCGGAAGAATCCGGCCGTGGCGCCGATCTTGCGCCGGTAGTAGTAGGTCCCGTAGGCGCGCACCGTCGTCAGGTCGTTCTCGAGGTTGGCGGGGATCGGCACGGTCGCCGTGGCCGGCGCGTTGATCGACGCGTTCAGCGTCTGCTTCTCGTGGATCCGGGTCCCGAGCACGCTGAACAGGTGCTGGTCACCGACGTACTGGTACTGGACATCCTCGGCAACGTCCTGGTAGCGGTCGCTCGGCCCGGTGAGCTCCTGCCCGAACCCGGCGCCGAAGTCCGGGAATTCCTTGAACGTCGCCCCGTACAGGCCGCCCTCGATCGTGTTCCGGCCCCAGTTGTGCTCGTAGGCGAGGCGCCAGTACGGCGCGGTGCCCGCCAGCACGCCGCCGGTGGTCGTGCTGCTCAGGGGCCCGGCCGTGCCCTGTTTGGCGGACCGGTACATGCCGAGCTCGCCGTACAGCGATTCGTTCCAGAATGCGTAGGCGGTCAGGCCCGCGACGCTTTGCGCGAAAGCGCCGTCGATCTTCGACGCGGCGCCGAACCCGGAGCCGATCTTGGACGTCGCATACGGGAAGCCGAATGCCGGAGTCGTGTTCCAGATGTCCTGGACGGTCGGGTTGTTGTTGAGCGACAGGCCGTAGGTCAGCGTCTGCTCGCCCGGCAGCACCTTGAGGTCGGCGAAGCGGATGTCGGTGTTGTCGATGCCGATGGAGCCGCTGTCGTAGCCATAGGTCAGCTGCAGGAACGCGCCGACGTGCGGGGCGATCTTGCCGGCGTAGAAGAGGCCCACCTGCTGCGGAAAGGCGACGGTGCCGTTCTGGGTCCTGCCGGTGACGTCGGGCTGGGCGGTCGCGTACTGGGTGAACGACGCCTGCACCATGATCGACAGCGGCGGCAGGTTGCTGAGCGAGAGGATCTCCTCCTTCTGGGCGGTGACGCCGCGCACCTGCTTCAGGTTGTCGAGCACGTAGCCGTTCGCCTTGAACACGCGGCCGAAGTGCGTGAGCTCGGGCCAGACCGTGTGGCAGGCCTCGCAGGCCATGCCGGTCTGGCGGGCGAAGCTCGGCACGGCCAGTGCGGCCGGGGCGGCAAGTCCCGCCAGCAGCGGCAGCAGGACGAACCGGGACAATTGGCGGGCTCGCGCACGGTAACTGTTCATGTCGGATCCTAAGCTGTCTCTGTGGAAATTCAGCCGCCGTGAATGTATGGCGGGCCGGCCGTCGGACCTAGCCCGGGGATTACCTATCGGCGTGTGGATTGTCACCGGGAGGAGCGCGACGGCAGGGTATCTGGTGCCGGCGTTTCTGGCCGTCGGCGATTCCGTTGGGGACAGGGTCGGCGGAATCTAAAGGACGTCGCGGCGCCACTCTCCACATAGTAGCGCACGTGGACGGTACCCGAACCGGCCGCCTGCGCGGCGGCGCGCGCGGCCGGGACTCCACGCCGGTGGCGCGATCGGCTTCCGCAAGGTAGCCTGCCCGCGCCCGGTACGTCCGGACCGCCCGCCGTCGCCCGTCGCGCATCCAGCCGGTCGGCGGGGTGGCCGGCGCCCCGATCCGCAACAAGCCAGCCATGACTGCAATCCCCGCCGCACCGCCGCCCGACCTGTTCGCCCGCCGCAAGTACTGGGCGGAGCGCATCGGCACGGCGCCGTTCCTGCCGATGTCGCGGGCCGAGATGGACGAGCTTGGCTGGGACGCCTGCGACGTGATCGTCGTCAGCGGCGACGCCTACGTCGACCACCCGAGCTTCGGCATGGCGATCGTCGGCCGGCTGCTCGAGGCGCAGGGATTCCGGGTCGGCATCATCGCGCAGCCGGACTGGCGCAGCGCCGACGCCTTCGCGGCGCTCGGCGCCCCGAACCTGTTCTTCGGCATCACGGCCGGCAACATGGATTCGATGGTCAACCGCTACACCGCGGAGCGTCGCGTCCGCAGCGACGACGCTTACACACCGGCCGGCGCGGGCGGCCGACGGCCGGACCGCGCCGTGATCGTCTACGCGCAACGCGCGCGCGAGGCCTTCGCCGACGTGCCGATCGTGATCGGCGGCATCGAGGCGTCACTGCGGCGCATCGCCCATTTCGACTACTGGTCCGAGAAGGTGCGTCGCTCGGTGCTGCTCGACGCACGCGCCGACCTGCTCGTATACGGCAACGGTGAGCGGCAGATCGTCGAGATCGCGCACCGCCTGGGCGAGGGCACGCCGATCGGGGACCTGACCGACATCCGCGGCACGGCGTTTGCACGGCGCGCCCCGGCGGCCGGTTGGACCGAGATCGACTCGACCACGATCGATGCGCCGGGACCGACGGCGGCAGCGCCCGATCCGTACGCGACCGAAGCCGAGATGCGCGCGCGCTCGGCGCCGGCGCCGTCCGAGGCAGGCGTCACCGTGGTGCGCTTCGCGCGCCGCGTACCGAACGCCGACCGGGCCCGCAGCGTGATTCGCCTGCCGTCGTTCGCGGCGGTGCGGGACGATCCGGTTCTCTACGCCCATGCCTCGCGGATCCTGCACGCCGAGTCGAACCCCGGCAACGCCCGCGCGCTGGTGCAGCGCCACGGCGACAGGGACGTCTGGCTCAATCCGCCGCCGCTGCCGCTCAGCAGCCGCGACATGGACCGGGTCTACGAGCTGCCGTACCGGCGCGTCCCGCACCCTGCGTACGGCGAGGCGAACATCCCGGCCTACAAGATGATCCGCTTCTCGGTGACGATCCAGCGTGGCTGCTTCGGCGGCTGCACCTTCTGCTCGATCACCGAGCACGAGGGCCGGATCATCCAGAGCCGGTCGGAGGAGTCCGTAATCCGCGAGATCGAGCAGGTCCGCGACAGCGTGCCGGGCTTCACGGGCGTGATCTCGGACCTGGGCGGGCCGACGGCCAACATGTACCGGCTGCACTGCAAGTCGACGGCGATCGAGTCCGCCTGCCGGCGACCATCGTGCGTCTATCCCGGCATCTGCCCGAATCTCGACACCGATCATGCGCCTCTGATCCGGCTCTACCGCCGCGCGCGAGCGGTCGCTGGCGTCAAGAAGGTGCTGATTGCCTCCGGCGTGCGCTACGACCTGGCCATCGAGTCGCCGGAGTACGTCAAGGAGCTAGTCCAGCACCACGTCGGCGGCTACCTGAAGATTGCGCCGGAGGCGATCGCCGCCGGCCCGCTGTCGAAGATGATGAAGCCCGGGGTCGGCAGCTATGATCGCTTCAAGGAGCTCTTCGACCGCTATTCCGCCGAGGTCGGCAAGGAGCAGTACCTGATCCCGTATTTCATCGCCGCCCACCCGGGGACGACCGACACCGACATGCTCGACCTCGCGCTGTGGCTGAAGCGTAACGGCTTCCGCACCGACCAGGTGCAGGCGTTCCTGCCGTCGCCGATGGCGACCGCGACCGCGATGTGGCACTCCGGCAAGAACCCGTTACGGCGCGTCACGCGCACCAGCGAGGACGTGCTCGTGCCGAAGGGCCTGAAGGTGCGCCGCCTGCACAAGGCGTTCCTGCGCTATCACGACGCCAACAACTGGCCGCTGCTGCGCGAGACCCTGCAGCGGATGGGGCGCACCGACCTGATCGGCAGCGGCCGGCACCAGCTGGTGCCCGCCTGGCAGCCGGCCGGCACCGGCGGCCTGCCGGCACCGGCGGTGCCGGGCGGGCGCGCCCGCACCCAGCACACCGGCCTACCGACGGTGCCGCAGGTCCGCCGACGATGACCGACGAGCTGGCAAGGCACGAGCCGCGCGCCGACCTGCTGGCGCCGCTGGTCGCTCCGTTCCGGCTCACGGCCGGCGAGCGCGCGCTCGGGCTGCTGCTCGTCTGGCTGGTGCGCGTGCCGGGGGCAGCGCGACTGCTGCTCTACTGGCACGCACGCCGCAGTCGCGCCTGAGGGCTGCGATGCCGCCTCGAGGCCCTTGCCCCGGGCGGGCGGGCGCCAGTAGATTGTGCGCCGCAAACACACAGGCCCAGTCTCCATGACCGACTCCGTTCCCGCCGACGGCGCCGAGCGCCGCTGGGTGGTGCACAAATTCGGCGGCTCGTCGGTCGCCGACGCCGCCTGCATCGCGCGGGTCGCCGACATCATCGACCGCGACGCCGCGCCGCGCCTCGCGGTCGTGCTGTCCGCTTGCAAGGGTGTCACCGACGGCCTGCTCGAGCTCGTCACACTCGCCGAGGCCCGCGATCCGGCCTACCTCGAGCGGCTGGCGCTGCTCGAGGCGCGCCACGCGGGCCTCGCTCAGGCGCTCCTCTCGACTGGCGGCGCCGGCGCCTACCAGGCGATGCTCGCGGCCGACTGCAGCGACGTTGCCGGCATCCTGCAGACGGTCTCCCTGATCCGTTCCGCGGCGCAGAACATCCGGGACCTGGTCGCCGGCTACGGCGAGATCTGGTCGACGCGGCTGTTCGCGGCGTTGCTCGCCGAGCGCGGCCGGAGCCCGGCGCCGGTTCGCTGGGTCGACGCGCGCCAGGCGCTGGTCGTCGAGTGGAGCGCGCTCGGCGCCGCGGTGCAGTGGAGCGAGTCCCACGCCGCCTTCGGCCGCCTGGTCGCCCCCGACTTCGACGGCACGCTGGTGATCACCGGCTTCGTCGCGGCCGACCAGCGCGGCATCCAGACGACCCTCGGCCGCAACGGCAGCGACTTCTCGGCGTCGATATTCGGCGCGCTGCTCGACGCCCGCGAGATAGTGATCTGGACGGACGTCGACGGCGTGCTGTCGGCCGACCCGCGGCGCGTGCCCGATGCCAAGGTGATCGACTCGCTGTCGTACAACGAGGCGATGGAGCTTGCTTACTTCGGCGCCAAGGTGATCCATCCGCAGACGATGGCACCGGCGATCGCCCGCGAGATCCCGATCCTGATCAAGAATACCTTCGCGCCCGCGATGCCCGGCACCCTGATCTGCGCCCGGCCGCGGTCGGCGCTCAAGGTCAAGGGCATCACCACCATCGACGCCGTCGCGCTCGTCAACATCGAGGGCGCCGGCATGATCGGCGTGCCCGGCACCGCGCAGCGGCTATTTGGCGCGCTGAAGGACGCCGGCATCTCGGTGATCCTGATCTCGCAGGGTTCGAGCGAGCACTCGATCTGCTGCGCGGTGCCGGACTCGGACGCGGTCGCGGCCGGAGGCGTGGTGCGGCAGGCCTTCGCGCGCGAGCTGCAGGACGGCCAGATCCAGCGCGTCGACGTCAGCCGCGACTGCGCGATCCTGGCGGTGGTCGGCGACGGCATGGCCGGCAGCCACGGCGTCGCGGCCAAGGTGTTCGGTGCGCTCGGCGATGCGGCCGTCAACATCCGCGCGATCGCGCAGGGCGCCTCGGAGCGCAATATCTCGGTCGTCATCGAGGCGAAGCACTCGACCCGCGCGCTCAGGGCCGTGCACGCCGGCTTCTACCTTTCGCCGCACACGGTGTCGATCGGGCTGGTCGGCCCGGGACTGGTCGGCGCGGCGCTGCTGGGCCAGCTCGCGACCCAGCTTGGCCGGCTGCGCGAGAGCGTGCGCCTCGATCTCCGGGTACGCGGCATCCTGAGCTCGCGCGGCATGCTGCTCGCCGACGGCGCGATCGAGCCCTCGTCCTGGCGCGAGGCATTCGCCGCGAGCCGGCGCGCACCCGACCTGGGCGAGTTCGCGAGCCACGTGCACGCCGAACACCTGCCGCACACGGTCATCATCGACTGCTCGGCGAGTGCCGACGTCGCGCGCCACTACCGCGACTGGCTCGCGGCCGGCATCCACGTCGTGACGCCGAACAAGAAAGCCAACAGCGGACCGCTGGCGGGCTACGAAGCGCTCAAGGAGGCGCGCCGCGCCGCCGGCACCCATTATCTGTACGAGGCGACCGTCGGCGCGGGCCTGCCGGTCATCCAGACGCTGCGCGACCTGGTCGAGACGGGAGACGAGGTGCGCTCGGTCGAGGGGATTTTCTCGGGGACGCTTGCTTACCTGTTCAACGTCTACGACGGCCGCGAACCGTTCGCCGCGATCGTGCGCGACGCAAAGCAGAGGGGCTACACCGAGCCCGACCCACGCGACGACCTGTCCGGCACCGACGTCGCCCGCAAGCTGATCATTCTGGGGCGGGAGATGGGGCTCAAGCTCGAACTCGCCGACGTCGAGGTCGAGAGCCTCGTGCCGGCCGAGCTCGCGAGCGGCAGCGTCGAGGAGTTCCTGCGGCGGCTGCCCAAGTTCGACGAGCGCATCGCGGCACGCTTCGCGGAGGCCGCGGCCGCCGGCCAAGTGCTGCGCTACGTGGGCCGGCTCGACGCGGAAGGGCGTGCGACCGTCGGGCTCATGCGGCTCGACCGCCGCCACCCGTTCGCCAACATCGCGCTGACCGACAACGTCGTGCGCTTCGCGACGCGCCGCTATTGCGACAATCCGCTGATCGTACAGGGGCCCGGCGCCGGGCCCGAGGTCACGGCCGGCGGCGTGTTCGGCGACCTGCTGCGCCTGTGCGCCTACCTGGGCGCCAACATTTGAACGCCGTCCCGAGGTGACTCTTGCGTAACAGCGCCACCGCCTTCGCGCCCGCCAGCGTCGCCAACGTCGCGATCGGCTTCGACATCCTCGGGCACGCGGTCGAGGCGATCGGCGACCGGGTGCAGGTGCTGCGGACCGCCGGGCGCGGCGTTCGCATCCGCGCGATCCGCGGCCTCGTCACCGAGCTTCCGCTCGAGGCGGCGCGCAACACGGCCGGCCAGGCGCTGCTGACCATGGCCGAGGCCTGCGGCCTCGACTTCGGCTTCGAGATGGCGATCGACAAGGGCATCCCGCTCGGCTCCGGCCTCGGCGGCTCGGCAGCCTCGGCCGTCGCCGCGGTGGTCGCCGCCAACGCGCTGCTGCCGCAGCCGCTCACGAAGCTCGAGCTGCTCAAGTTCGCCATGCAGGGAGAGGCCGTCGCGAGCGGCTCGGTGCACGTCGACAACATCGCGGCCTCGCTGTTCGGCGGCCTGGTGCTGACCGTCGGCGTCGATCACCCGCGCACCAAGCAGATCCCGGTGCCACCGGGCATCCGCTGCGTGCTGGTGCACCCGCACATGTTCCTCTCGACCCGCGAGGCGCGCCGCATCCTGAGCCAGACGGTGACGATGTCGGACCTGGTGTGGCAGTGCGCCAACCTGGCCGGATTCATTTCAGCCTGCTACACCAACGACCTCGACATGATCCGCGACGCCTTCGAGGACGTCATCGTCGAGCCGCAGCGGCAGGCGCTGATCCCGGGTTTCAAGGCGGTCAAGCAGGCGGCGATGGCCAACGGCGCGCTCGGCTGCTCGATTTCCGGCGCTGGTCCGACCGTGTTCGCGTGGTGCGAATCCCCGGCCGCGGAGCGCATCCTGGCCGCGATGGCGGCGGCCTTCGGCACGCACGGGCTCGAGTGCGACCGCTGGATCTCGGCGATCGAGCCAACCGGCGCGCGGGTGATCGACTGATGCGGTTCGTCAGCACGCGCGACCCTGGCGAGTCGGCGACGCTGGCGGCGGCGCTGCAGCGCGGGCTCGCGCCGGACGGCGGTCTGTACGTGCCCGAACGCTTTCCGCGGCTGGTCGGGGCTGATTTCGGCACCGCCGTCACGCTGCCGGCGCTCGCGCCGACGTTCCTCGCGCCGTTCTTCGCGACCGACGTGCTGGCCGCGGAGCTGCCCGCGATCGTCGCCGAGGCCTTTGATTTCCCGGTGCCGATCGTGCCGCTCGCGGGCGGCGACGACGTGTCGGTGCTCGAGCTCTTTCATGGGCCGACGGCTGCGTTCAAGGACTTCGGCGCGCGCTTCCTCGCGGCCTGCGTCACCCGGCTGCAGCGCGACCGGCAGCGGCCGCTGACGATCCTGGTCGCGACCTCGGGCGACACCGGCGGCGCGGTCGCGGCGGCATTCCACGGCCGGCCGGGCATCGAGGTCGTCGTGCTCTTCCCGCGCGGTCTCGTGTCGCCGCGCCAGGAGCTGCAGCTGACCTGCTGGGGCGGCAACGTGCGCTCGCTGTCGGTGGCCGGCACCTTCGACGACTGCCAGCGGCTGGTCAAGGCCGCGTTTGCGGACCGTGCGCTCGCGGCGCGGCGCGATCTGTCCTCAGCCAACAGCATCAACGTCGGCCGGCTGCTGCCGCAGGCGTGCTACTACGTGTACGCGAGCCTCGCCGGCTGGCGCCGCACCGGCCGGCCCGTCAGCTTCATCGTGCCGAGCGGCAACCTGGGCAACGTGCTGGCCGCGGTCTGGGCCCGCCACATCGGCCTGCCGATCGGCGAACTGGTGCTGACCTTCAACGCGAACCGCACCGTGCCGGATTACCTAGCGAGCGGCGAGTGGCGGCCCCGGCCTAGCGTCGCGACGATCGCCTCGGCCATGGACGTCGGCAACCCCAGCAACATGGAACGCCTGCGCCACCTGCACCCCGACTGGCACGACCTGAAGGCCGCGGTCACGGCGGTCGGCGTCGACGACGACGCCATCCGCGATCGCATCCGCATCGACCGTGTGCGCTTCGGCCAGACCTGGTGCCCGCACACCGCGACCGCGGCCGAGGCCTATGCGCGGTTCGAGCCCGCGCGCCGCGCCGCCGGCCCCTGGGTACTGGCCGCGACCGCGCACCCGGCAAAGTTCCCGGAGATCGTCGAGCCGCTGATCGGCCAGCCGGTGCCGGTACCGCCGGCGCTCGCGCGGCTGCTCGAGCGGCCGCGACAGGTCACCGAAATTCCGGCGAGCCTCGGGGCGCTCGTCGCGGCGCTGCCATGAACCTGGCTGCGGTGCCCGCCGAGCGGCTCGCCGCGCTGGCCACGGGCGTCGTGCTGCTCGGCGGCGTCCTGGCGGCCGGCTATGTCTGGTGGCGACGGCGGCGCGCGCGCCGCGCCGTGCTCGCGAAGATCGAGGCGGTGTCGGCCGACTATCTGCAGGACGTGCTGCTGCCGGACGGCAATGGCGGCTGGTTCCACGTCGATTTCCTGCTGCTGACGCCCTCCGGGCTCGTGGTCATCGACCTGCGTGACGTCACCGGCCTCATTTTCGGCAGCGAGCAGATGACCGAATGGGCCGTGATGCACAAGAACCGGCGCTTCACCTTCCCGAATCCCCTCGGACCGCTGTACGACCGCATGGCGGTGGTGCGCGCGATCGCGGGCGACGGCGTACCGGTCGACGGTCGCGTCGTGTTCACCGACCGGGGCAGTTTCCCGAAGGGTCGCCCGCGGGCGGTGACGCGCCTCGCCTCGATCGCGACCGAGATTCCGCCGCTGGCCGGCGTCGGCAGCGACGGGCTGCTCGAGCGGCTCGGGCCGGCGTGGGAGCAGATCAGGGGCGTCGCGAGCCCGAGCCCGCTGCGGCGCCGCTGAGCCCGGCGCCCGCCGCCGCGTGGCCGGCGAGCACGGCCGCGACCGCGTGCGTGACGCGGCGCACTGCACCGAGGTGGAGGAACTCGTTCGGGCCGTGCGCGTTCGACTGCGGTCCGAGGACGCCCGTGACCAGGAACTGCGTGGTGGGGTAGCGCGCCGCGAGCATGCCGATGAACGGGATGCTGCCGCCCGTGCCGAGCGCCATCGGCGCCCGGCCGAAGGCGGCCTCCGCGCCTGCCTCGATCGAGCGCTCGAGCCATGGCGCGAGTGGCGGCGCGTTCCAGCCGCCGAGCGCGGAGCCGACCTCGAAGCGCACGCGCGCGCCGTACGGGGGGTCGTGCTCGAGCGCCGCCTTGACGCGCGCCGCGGCCGCACCGGCCTCGAGCGGCGGCGGCAACCGCAGCGACAGCTGCAGAGCGAGCCGCGGCAGCAGCGTGTTGCCGGCGCGCTCGAGTGACGGCAGCCCCTCGGCGCCGGTCACCGTCAGCGTCGCCTTCCAGGTGCTGTTGAGCAGCAGTTCCGTCGGGTCGTTGCTGAGCGGCCGCACGCCGGCGGCGAACGGCAGCTTGCCGGCGACGGTCGCGCCGAGCGCGAGCGCCGCGGCGCGCGCCTCGGCGAGCCGGCCGGGCGGCGTCGGCACGTGCAGCGCCTCGAGCGTAACGTCGCCGGTGTGGACGTTCTCGATCCGGTCGAGCAGGCCGCGCAGGATTCGGAACGCCGACGGCGCGATCCCGGTCGCCATGCCCGAGTGCACTCCCTCGGTCAGCACTTCGACGTCGAGTGTCCCGACCAGGTTGCCGCGCAACGAGGTCGTGAGCCAGAACTGCTCGTAGCTGCCGCACTCGGCGTCGAGGCAGATCACGAGGTCGGGCGTGCCGAGCCGATCGTTCAGATGGGCGACGTAGGCCGGCAGGTCGATGCTGCCGCTTTCCTCGCTGCCCTCGATCAGGATCGAGCAGCGCGCGTGCGGCAGGCGCTGCTCCTGCAGGATGCGGATCGCAAGCAGGCTCGCGTACAGCGCGTAGCCGTCGTCGGCGCCGCCGCGCCCGTACAGGCGCCCGTCGCGCATCACCGGAACCCACGGATCGAGCCCGGCACTCCAGCCGGTGAACTCCGGCTGCTTGTCGAAGTGCCCGTACAGCAGAACGTGGCCGGGTGCCGTGCCCTCGACCGCGGCATAGATCAGCGGCGTGCGGCCGGGCAGGCGCACGACCTCGACCGAGAGGCCCTGCAGCGGCTGGCCGCGGCACCAGGCGAGCAGGATCGCGGCAGCGCGGTCCATGTGGCCGTGCGCCTCCCAGCCGGGGTCGAACACCGGCGAGCGGTTCGGGACCCGGATGTACTCGGCCAGGCTCGGCTCGATGCTCTGCGTCCACACCTCGTCGATGCGGCGGGCGGCAGCGGCTGAATCCATGATCGACCCCCTCAGCATTATCTGTTTATAAACAATACATTAAGACTGTTACCTAATATCAAATACTACGGCATGGCCGCGAGCGCCAGGCCGAAAAACGCCGCCGCCGTGCGCGTCGTCGCGCGCCCCACCTCGGCCGTCGTCTCGCCGCGGGCCGCGGCGACCGCCGCGCAGACCTCGGTCAGGTAGCACGACTCGTTCCGCCGGCGCCGTGGCTTCGACGCCAGGGTACGCGGCAGCAGGTAGGGGCCGTCGCTCTCGAGCATCAGGCGATCGGCCGGGATCGCGCGCACCACCTCCGCGAGGTGCCGGCCGCGCCGCTCGTCGCAGATCCAGCCGGTGATGCCGATGTGCAGCCCGCAGTCGAGGTAGGTCTCGGCCTCGGCGCGCGTGCCGGTGAAGCAGTGCGCGACCGCCGGCGGCCGTGGCCCGCCGCAGGCGCGCAGCATCGCGACAAAGTCCTCGTGCGCCTCGCGCTGGTGCAGGAACAGCGGCTTGCCGGTCTCGAGCGCGAGCGCGAGCTGCTGTTCGAACGCATGGCGCTGCGCCGGACGCGGCGCGTAGTCGCGGAAATAGTCGAGCCCGCACTCGCCCACCGCGCGCACGGCGCGCGCGGCGAGCAATACCCGCAATTGCGCGAGCGTCGCCGCGCCGAACTCCGCGGCGTGGTGCGGGTGGACGCCGGCCGTCGCCGACAGGAACGAGGGCTCCTCGAGCGCGAACGCCGCGGCCGCGGTCGAGGTGGCAAGCGAAGATCCGGTAACCACCAGATGCACGAGCCCGGCGGCGCGCGCGCGCGCGAGCACCAGCGCGCGGTCGGCCGCAAAGCTCTCGTGCGCGAGGTTGATGCCGATGTCGACGAGCGGCGGGACTGTCATGCCGCTATGGTAACGTCCGCGGTCCCGGGTTTGAGGGCGGCGACACGGAGCCGGCATGGCGCTCGAGCAGGACAGCCTTCAAGCGCGGCAACGCGGCATCGGTGGTGGCGGCCCGCTGCCCGCAGCCCCAGGCGCGTCGCGCGAGCGCGCCTCCGGCGCCCTGCTGCTCGCGCTCGCGGCGTACGCGCTGGCCGCGCCGACGGCCGGCGCCAGGCACGAGGACCTCGCCGACTTCGACGCCCGCACCGAATACGCGTTCTTCACCGAGGACGCGCGCGCGCTCGAGCGGCTGCTGGCGGGCGCGCAGGACAACGCCGCCTCGGCCGTGCCGCGCGAGCGCTACCAGTACGCGCACGCCGCATTCCGGGCGCTGCAGCTCGCCTCGCTGAAGCACGTCGCGAGCGACGCGCAGCGCGCGGGCCGCGCCTGCCTCACGGCACTGGACAGCAGCGCCGACCCGGAGTCCCGCGACGTCGAGGACCTCGCGCTCGAGGCCGCCTGTGCCGGCTACGTCGCGCTGCAGGGCGGACTCAAGGGGCTCGCCGCCGGGCACCGCGCCGAATCCCGGCTCGAAGCGGCGCGCGCGCTCGCGCCCGGTAACCCGCGGGTGCTGCTGACCGCAGGACTGGCACGCTGGTTCCGCGCCGGCGCCGGAGCCGAGGACCGGGCGGCGGCGCGCGCCGCCTTCGCGGCCGCGGCCAATGCGTTTGACACCGTCACGCTCGCGGCTCCGGGTGAGCCGTCGTGGGGCGCGGCCGAGGCGTGGCTGTTCGCGGGGCGCGCGGACGAGGAGGCGGGCGACCTGATCGGTGCGCGCAGCGCCTACGAGCGCGCGCTCCTGATCGCGCCGGAGTTCGCGGCCGCGCGCCGCGGCCTGGCGCGCCTCGCGGCGCGACGCTGAGGCCGACCGGCCGCCTGATATCATCGCGGCGTGACCGCGTCACCCTTTCCGCACCTGCTCGCGCCACTCGATCTCGGCTGGGTGCAATTGCGCAACCGCGTGCTGATGGGCTCGATGCACACCGGCCTCGAGGACCGCGAGCAGGACTACCCACGGCTCGCCGCGTTCTACGCCGAGCGAGCGCGCGGCGGGGTGGGACTGATCGTCACCGGCGGCATCGCGCCGAATCGCGCCGGCTGGGTCGGGCCCTTCGCCGGCAAGCTGAGCGCGCGCCGCGAGGTCGCGCGCCACCGGCTGCTGACCGCGGCCGTGCACGAGGCGGGCGGGCGCATCTGCATGCAGATCCTGCACGCCGGCCGCTACGGCCATCACCCGCTGCTGGTCGCGCCGTCGGCACTGAAGGCGCCGATCACGCCGTTCCGCCCGTGGTCGCTGTCGGCGCGCGGGGTCGAGCGGCAGATCGGCGCGTTCGTCAAGAGCGCGGCGCTGGCGCGCGAGGCGGGCTACGACGGCGTCGAGATCATGGGCTCGGAAGGCTACCTGATCAACGAGTTCATCGTGGCGCGCACCAACCAGCGCGGCGACGGGTGGGGCGGAGACTACCGCAGGCGGATCCGCTTTCCGCTCGAGATCGTGCGCCGCACGCGCGCCGCTGTCGGGCGCGACTTCATCCTGGTGTTCCGCCTGTCGATGCTGGACCTGGTGGAGGGCGGCAGCTCGTGGCCGGAGGTCGTCGAACTCGCGCAGGGCCTCGAGCAGGCCGGCACCACGATGATCAACACGGGCATCGGCTGGCACGAGGCCCGCGTGCCGACCATCGCGACGATGGTGCCGCGCGCGGCGTTCGCCTGGGTCACCGAGCGGCTGCGGCCGCACGTCCAATTGCCGCTGGTCGCCACCAACCGGATCAACGACCCGGCGGTAGCCGAGGCGATCCTGGCGCGCGGCGGCGCGACGCTGGTGTCCATGGCTAGGCCGTTTCTCGCCGACGCCGAGTTCGTCGCCAAGGCGGCGGCCGGACGCGCGGACGAGATCAACACCTGCATCGCGTGCAACCAGGCGTGCCTCGACCACGTCTTCGAGCGGCTGCCGGCGAGCTGCCTCGTCAACCCGCGCGCGCTGCGCGAGACCGAGCTCGTCTACCGGCCGGTCGCGACGCCGCGGCGGATCGCAGTGGTGGGCGCCGGCCCGGCCGGCCTGTCGTGTGCCACCGTCGCCGCCGAGCGCGGCCACCGCGTGACGCTGTTCGACCGCAGCCGCGAGATCGGCGGCCAGTTCAATCTGGCCAAGCGCGTGCCGGGCAAGGAGGAGTTTCACGCGACGCTGCGTTACTTCCGGCGCCGCCTGCAGCTGCTCGGCGTCGAGCAGCGGCTCGGCACGCCGGCCAGCGCCGCGATGCTCGCGGCCGGCTTCGACACGGTCGTGCTCGCGACTGGCGTCACGCCGCGGCGGCCGGCCATCGACGGGCTCGACGACCCGCGCGTCGTCTCCTACATCGAGCTGCTGACCGGCCAGGTCACCGCCGGCCGGCGCGTCGCGATCATCGGTGCCGGCGGCATCGGCTTCGACGTCGCCGAGTTCCTGACCCAGGAGGACGGTCACGCCGCCAGCCTCGACGTCGAGACCTTCGCGACCCAGTGGGGCATCGACCTGACGCTGACGGCGCGCGGCGGGCTCAACTCGGCGCACGGCGCGGCGCAGAGCGCGCGCCGGGAGGTCTGGCTACTGCAGCGCAAGGCGTCCAAGGTCGGCGAGGGCCTCGGCAAGACGACCGGCTGGATCCACCGCATCGAGCTCAGACGCCGCGGCGTGAAATTCGTCGCGGGCGTGCGCTACGAGCGCATCGACGCGGCCGGACTGCACGTCGTGATCGCCGAACGGCCGCGCGTGCTGGCGGTAGACACCATCGTGATCTGCGCGGGTCAGGAACCGGCGCGCGATCTGGAGGCGCCCCTGCGGGCGGGCGGTGTAGCCGTGCACCGGATCGGCGGCGCCGATGTGGCGGTCGAGCTCGACGCCAAGCGCGCGATCGCGCAGGGCGCCGAGCTGGCGGCCGCGCTGTAGCGGGGGCGCATCGATGGAGCGTGCGGCCGGGCAACTGTCGCTCTTTGACTCGCGCGGCGCCCCTGCCGGGTTCACGGTCCGGCAGAGCGCGCGGGCGCGCCGGCTGACGGTGCGCGTCTACCCGGGCGGGCGCGTCGAGGTCACGGCCCCGGCCGGCGCCCGGCCGCGCGCGGTCGAGCAGTTCGTCGCGCGGCACCGGGCGTGGATCGAGGCTCGCGTGCTGGAGCTCAGCACGCGGCCGGCGCCGGCGACCGAGCCGCTGCCGAGCGAGCTCGAGCTCCCGGCCGTCGGCCAGCGCTGGCTGATCGAATACCGGCCGGCGCGCCGCGCCGGCTTTCGCGTGGTGGCCGGGCAGCGGCTGCAGGTCCGTGCCGACCCGGCGCAGCCGGCGGCGGCGCGCCGCGCGCTCCGCGCGTGGCTCGGGGCCGAGGCACGTCGCGCACTCGAGCCCTGGCTCGCGCGCCTCAGCGCCGAGCACGGCCTCGGCTACCGGCGCCTCCAGCTCCGCCGTCAGCGAACCCGCTGGGGCAGCTGCTCGCGCAGCGGCACGATCAGCCTCAACCTCTGCCTGCTGTTCCAGCCGCCGGCCGTGGTCCGCTACCTGCTGCTGCACGAGCTCTGTCACACGCGGCACCTGAACCACTCGGCGCGCTTCTGGAGACTGGTCGAGTCGCTGGAGCCGGGCTGCCGGGCCCTCGACCGCGAACTGACCCGCGGCTGGCGCCACGTGCCCGGCTGGGTCTACGGCTAGGAGTCCGCGTGTCCGCAGCCGACGATCCGCCGCGCGCCGTGCCCGACCCGCCCGAAGCGCCCACGCCGGCGACGAAGGTCGACCTGTCCGACGAGCCCGTCTTCTGGGACGTGCCGGAGGCGCAGAGCTACGGCGCCTACCTCGACCTGGAGCGGCTGCTGACGGCGCAGCACCCGCGCTCGCCCGAGCACGACGAGATGCTCTTCATCATCGTGCACCAGACGAGCGAGCTGTGGATGAAGCTGGCATTGCACGAGCTGCGTTCCGCGATCGACTGCATCCGGCGCGACGACCTGGCACCGTGCTTCAAGCGGCTGACGCGCGTCGGCCACGTCCAGCAGCAGCTGCTGCACGTCTGGGACGTGCTCGCGACGATGACGCCGTTCGACTACTCGAGCTTCCGCAACCAGCTCGGCCGGTCGTCGGGTTTCCAGTCCTGGCAGTACCGGCTGCTCGAGTTCACGATCGGCAACAAGAACGCCGAAGTACTCGCCGTCCACCGTGCCGACCCGGCGGCCTACGACGTGCTCGAGCGCGCGCTCGCGGCACCGAGCCTGTACGACGAGTGCCTGCGGCTCCTGTCGCAACGCGGCTTCGAGATCCCCGAGGACCGGCTGGTCAGGGATTTCGCGCTGCCCTACGCGCCGCACAAGCAGGTGACCGCGGCCTGGCTCGCCGTCTACCACAGCGTCGGCACGCACTGGGACCTGTACGAGCTCGCCGAGCGGCTGATGGACCTGGACCATCAGTTCCAGCTGTGGCGCTTCTCGCACCTGAAGACCGTCGAGAGGATCATCGGCTACAAGCGCGGCACCGGCGGCACCAGCGGCGTCGCCTACCTCGCCAAGGCGCTGGAGCTGCGCTTCTTCCCGGAGCTGTGGACGGCGCGCACCTCGATGTGAGCACTCAGGTCTGCAGCTGCCCCGGCGCCCCGGGCTGCAGCGTGCGGCGGCGGCGCGCGCGCCCGGGCGCGCCC
>JANXWS010000011.1 GCA_025351005.1 Pseudomonadota bacterium
TGGCGCGCCCGGAGAGATTCGAACTCCCGACCCCCTGGTTCGTAGCCAGGTACTCTATCCAGCTGAGCTACGGGCGCGTAAATAATTGATTTTAAATCTATATCAGGCCGTCATCACGTCGCGAGCGGCCACGACAAGGGCGCGCATTGTACACAGTTTCGCCCCGCGCCTGCGACGCGCTTGATCGCTGCGCGACGGCGCGCAAACCGGCAGAGTATCGGGAAGCGCCACCGACCTGACCGCTCCCGCATGGTCAGCGAGACGAAGCCGATGCAGTACGCGACGACGGAATCCGACCAGGCTGTCACGCTGAATCCTCCGGGTCCGCTGCTCGCCAGCGTGATCTGGCTGCACGGGCTCGGCGCCGACGGCTACGACTTCGTGCCCATCGTTCCTCAGCTGCAACTTCGGCCGGAGTTCGGCCTGCGATTCGTATTTCCGCATGCGCCCGTTCGGCCGGTTACTCTCAACAACGGCAACGCGATGCGGGCCTGGTACGACATCCGCTCGCTGACAGCGGCCGGTCGGGTTGATGCGGCCGGCCTGGAAGCATCGGTCGCGCGCGTCCTGGCCCTGGTCGACGCCGAGCGTTCCGCCGGCATTTCGCCGACACGAATCGCACTGGCTGGCTTCTCGCAGGGCGGCGCCGTTGCGCTGCATGCGGCGCTGACCGCGCCTGAGCGCCTGGCCGGCGTCGTGGCACTCTCGACCTACTTGCCGCTGGCCGACGCGCTGTTGCCGCGACGCTCGGCGGCCAACGCAGGCCTGCCCGTGCTGATGTGCCATGGCCGCTATGATCCGGTGATCGCGCTCGCAATGGGTCTCGCGGCACGCGACGTGCTACAGGCGGCCGGCTGTGCAGTCGAGTGGCACGAGTTCCCGATGGCGCACGAGGTATCGGCCCCTGAGCTCGCCGCGATTGCGCGCTGGTTCGAAGCGCGCCTCACCTGAGCGCTGGGGGTAGGACCGATGACCTTCGTCGCCGAGCCGCTCCAATCTCGTTCACGCAGCCCGAGACACCACTTCACCGCACGTATCCGGTGGCAGCGCGGGCAGTCCGCTGCCATGCCAGTTGATCTGGGAATCGGGGTGCGCGCGGCCCAATCGCGCACCGAACGCGGCGCTCGCGTCAAGGCCCGATCCCCGGCGACCGGCCTTGCCGACGCGTGGAACGAGCTGCCGAAGCCGGCTCGACGCGAGGAGCGACGCGAATGACGACGGTCGCAGACGGCGGTCTTCCGGCGGCATGCGTGTTCGACGCGTACGGTACGCTCTTCGACGTCGCGGGCCCTGTCGAGCGGCGCGCGGCAACGCTGGGAGACCATGCGGCGCGCCTGGTCACGCTCTGGCGCGACAAGCAGCTCCAATACACGTGGCTGCGCAGTCTGGAAGGCCGTTACGTCGACTTCGAGCGCGTGACTGCCGACGCGCTGGACTTCGCGCTGGAGTCGCTCGGCCTCGACGACTGCGCGTTGCGCGACGACCTGCTCCGCCAATACCATGCGCTACCGGCGTTCGCAGACGTAAAGCCGGCGCTGAGCCATCTCCGGGCCGCCGGCATCCGTGCCCTGATACTCTCGAACGGCAGCCCTGCAATGCTGCAGAGCGCCGTCACGGCCGCCGGCCTGGCGCCGTACTTCGACGACATTCTGTCGGTGGATTCCGTCCGGGTTTTCAAGACCGACCCCCGCGTGTACCGTCTCGCGGTCGACGCAATCGGCGTTGAAGCCGGCCGCATTGCGTTTGTGTCGGCCAACGGCTGGGATGCCTGCGCCGGCGCGGCATTCGGATTTCGCAGCTTCTGGTGCAATCGCAGCGGACAGCCGCGCGAGCGGCTGCCCGGCCGCCCCGAAGGCGAGGTCCGGTCACTTGCATCCCTTGCCGACGTCCTGGACGTCAACCGGCGGAAAGCGCCGTCGCGTTAGACCGGGAACGAGGTGCTCGACGCCGCTGTCTCGCAGCCTGAGGGCCTGTGGATGCGGGTCTCGGAAGCCGGGTAGGCTGCAAGCTTGTCGATCGGACGCCGGGGCCTACGCAGCAGCTCGCCCCCACAATTGGGGCACACCCCGTGCAAGACACGGTCGGCGCATAGAGCGCAGAACGTGCACTCGAACGAACAGATTAGCGCTTCTGCGGAGTCCGCAGGCAGATCCGCATCGCAGCACTCACAGTTCGGTCTGAGCTGCAGCATCGTGCTACCCCGGCATCGCGCGCTTGTCCGCGATCTCCGCACACGCCTGTCCCGACTCCGCAACGCCGGCGCTGCGAAGCCCCCGATTACGACACCGCATGCGATCGCGTTACTGCGGCCAGAGACACGCGAATACGGCGCCCGTCGCGACGCCGTAAATAGCGCCGTCGAGCAGATCCTTCGCGACGCTGCCCCACGGCTTGCCCATCCAGATGCCGTTCTGCACGCTGCCGCCGACGTAGGTCATGAAGGAGATTGTTGCGACCAGCCGGAACACGCTCGCGCAGGCGGAACCGGCTCCGAGTGTCCGCGACGCCAGATATCCGACAAAGATCCCGACGATGAGTGTGTAGACAAACCACAGGACGAGCGGCGGCCCCATGTTGATTTCGCCAGGCGCCTTCAGCACCACGAAGGCCACCGGTCCATTGCGGTACTTCTGCTTGAACTCGGGCGTCTTCATCGCCTTCATGTCGGTGCCATGTGGCAGAGCGTACTGGCCCGGCGACGGACTTGACTTGCGGATTGCCGCCGCAACCTCGTCCTCGTTGGCGAACGGTCGGTAGTCCGAGTTGTGCCACTTGAACACCATGTGAATCAGACTGCTCACCACAAATATCGCGACGGCCGACCCAACGATCGGAATCCACAACTGCATCAGTGTGACCATGCCCTCTCCCTCTTGTTGACTGGTCCGGCTCGTCTGCGCGAGCGAACGCGGAGTCTATCGCGTCGAGCCGCGACCGTCGCGTGAGGACGTGGCGTGAACTCCATCGATCGCGTTTCACGGATTGTTGCGCCGCATCAGGCTCGCAGCCACTATCGGTCACTGCGGCGCCATGGGGCTGCCGCTCGCCCGGGGCTTGCCGATGTGATCGCGATTCCTCACGGCGTGCGTGATTTGCGGTGCTCGTGTCGTGGCGGCGCCGGCCGCGGCGACGGCGGCCGCGGTCGCCTCGATCGTTCGCAGTGTCGCAGCAAAGAATGGCATTGAGGGCCGTGAGATCCGCCAGCGACCGGCGGTCGTCGCGGCGGATCGCACCGGATCAGCCTGTTCTGCAAGGCCACGCCGCCGTCGAAGATCCGGCTCGCGATCAGAACGAGTAGCGAATGCCGATCGTCGGATCGATCGTCGATGTATTCAGGAAACCGTTCGCCGGACCGCCCTGGATCTGCGACCACATGGCGCCGCCGTAGACATCGAATCGCTTCGTGAGGCGGTAGTCCAGCAGCAGCGACGCCGCAACCAGCGTGCCGCTGCACTGGCTGCTGACGAGGGCACCCGAACACCCGGCGTTCGGCCCAATTGCGTACGAGTTCTGGTCGTAGCGGTAGTACGCCCCGGTGACTTCCAGATTCGTCGTCGCCGCATATTTCATTCCTGCCCAGAACACGCCCAGCGTCCGTGGACTCGGGTACGCCGAGTTGTTGACGGTCACCAGCACGTAGCCACCGATATTCTTCTGGCCGGCCGGAACAATGGTCGCTGGGTTCTGGTACTGGATGTGTTCGTACGCCGCGAACGCGGTCGCCGATGGCGCGAGCGTGTACTTCGCCATCAACGCCCACGTCCTGAGGTCCGCGATCGTTCCGGCCAGCGCCTTGTCGATCGATGCGCAGGCGAATCCCGCGACAGCCATTCCGCCGCAGACTTGCGCAACGCTCGTGACCTGCGCCGCACTCAGTGGCGCGGACATCATGGCGTCGTTCTTCCGCGAGTAGAACGCGTCGACCGAGCCGCCGGGGAACCGGACTCCGAGCAGCAGCTGCGTGGCTGTTCCGGGATTGCTGCCGGTCTTCGGCTGGTACATTGCGCCGGCGTGCACGGCACCCGCCGCTACCTCGTACCGCGCCGACCCGTCCAGGCGGCGATTCTCGGTGGCGCCGGCGCCGGCGTAGGTACCGGACCAGCCGACGAGCGAAAACCCCTGTGCCGATCCCATCGGGTCGTAGCCGGTGACGCCGTCGGCCACGAACGTGGTCTGGCGGCCGACCGTCAGCGACCCCAGCTGGCTGTGGGCCAAGCCCACAAAGGCTGCGCCGTTAAACAGCTGCCCGGCGATCGCGCTGTCGGCACCCGTCGTCTGCGACCCCAGGGCGACACCGTTCTGCAGGGTCATCGAGTGCAATGCATCGCTGATGTTGCCGCTCTGCGGATCGAACAGCGTTTCGAGCTTGAACACGCCGGACCAGCCGTTGCCAAGGTCCTCGAGGCCCCTCAGGCCTATCTTCGAGGCGCTGATCTGATTCCCGGTAATTGTGGCGATCGCGCCGTTGCTGTTCCTGTTGATGAGCGCTTCGGTCACTGCCGGGTGATAGTCGCTCGCGGGCGTTCCGTGTGACTGGTACTGC
This sequence comes from Pseudomonadota bacterium, assembly GCA_025351005.1. GTDB lineage: Bacteria > Pseudomonadota > Gammaproteobacteria > Steroidobacterales > Steroidobacteraceae > CAIKZZ01. Next base: position 4,544 of record JANXWS010000011.1, read on the forward strand.
GCGGCCAGGTCGACCGTGCCATAGATCGTGACGCCGTACAGGGTGAAGGGGCCATCCGGCGTAGGCCCACCGTCGGCCGCAGCAGCGCCCACGGCGTTGGCAAGCGCCGTGAGCGCAAGCGCTCCCAACAGGGTGACGCGTGCAGCAGCGAGCCGATCACCGGCACGGACCTGTGGCTGTTTCACATCCGACATTCCTGGCTGAGTAGCCGATACCACCAGCGGAGCGATGAACTGCTCTGCTGTCCATCGACCCGACACGAAATTGGATCCCTCCCCCCCGTTCTACGCCCGGCCGGCCGCGATCCGCGAGCGACCGGCACTGGGTCATCGACGTTCTGCCACGGTTCGATATGTTCTATAGAATATAGCGCCCCAGATTGGGGACTGGAGCACAAGGCGGACCTGTCCCGGTCGAGTCCCTCGGCTGGCCGCGCGCTGGCGCGACGGCAGCGGCCGGTGCCTACCTCGCCGCGTCACCGGATTCGCCGACGGCCGCTCATGCCGGCCGCGGACTGCGCCCAGCCTCCTTCGGGGCATCGGCACGGGCTACGAGCCGGGCAGGTGGGCCGTTCGTTGTCGGCTTATCTCGTACGCGGCCACGTGCATATATGCGATGCGGAGAATCGAGGGCGCGCCGGTCTCTGGCACCCGGCGGCGCAGCAGGTCGCCGAGGACATGCTCAACCTCCGTCGGTCCACCGCGCCCGATGTCACGCAGCATTGACGCGGTGATCGGCGAGCCAGGCGCCGTCAGCATCCGGAGACTTCGCTCCCGGGACGAATCCGTCGGGCAGAATCCGCTATCGGCTGCAATCGCTGCGCACTCGGCCAGCAGCGTCGTCGTGAGCGTCGCGCCGCCGGCGGCGACAACGTCGCCGACGGTCGCCCGCATCAGGCAGGTGATGCCTGCCAGGGTCGCGAGGAATACCCACTTTTCCCACATTTCCTGAAGAATTTGATCGCTGAGCCTCGACTCGAAGCGCGCGCGGGAAAAGGCAGCCTCTATCGCGCGCACCCGCGCCGAGGGGTGCGTGTCCCGCTCTCCAAACGACAGCAGGTGCGAATCGTTCAGGTGCCTGACCGCGCCGTGCTCATCGAGGGCGACGGAGATGACACATTGGCCTCCGAGCACCGCGGCCGGTCCGAACTGCCGCTCGAGGACCTCCAAGTGCCGGATGCCGTTGAGCAGGGGCAGGATCGCGGTATTTGGCCCGACGGCCGGCGCGAAGGACCGGATTGCGTCGTCGAGGTCGTACGCCTTGCAGCTGAGCAGCACGAGGTCGAACGATTCTCGCAGCGCCCCGGCTTCCACGGTCGGCGGCCGCGGGTGATGGTAATCACCCTTCGGACTCCGCAGGACGAGACCGGCCGCGCTCAGCTGTGCCGCTCGCCGTGGGCGGACAAGGAAGGTGACGTCGCACCCTCCCTCGAGTAGCCGTCCGCCGAAATACCCACCAATGCTTCCGGCTCCGACGACGAGGATTCTCACGGTCATGCTCCTTGACGGGCGGCCGCGCTCGCCCGATCACCAGATGCGGGATGCTCGCTGGAGGCGGATCCGGTCGGCGGACATGCCGACGGGCCCGCAACGCCGGAGGTGGGAACGGGGCTCTGGCATTCCGGCGGACGGTGGAATGCCGACGGGATGCGGAATGACACCGTGCTATCCAGGCATCAATCGGCAAGAGCGATCCGACAGTCCGACCCGGACGCCGCACCGCCGGGCCTCACCGAATGGCCGTCACAGGCCCCCACCGGAATAGGGAATGGCAAGCGTCCACTCGACGTGCAACTGCAACCCGACGGCCCAACGAGGGCGCAGCAGACTACTTCGATGCGTCCGGCAGCGGCATCGGCTTAACGCTGCCGCAGTCAGAGCCGAGAAACTTCATTTCCGTCTCGCTATGCGTCAGGTGGGTCTCGCCGCCGGCCTTCTGCGTCTTGGTATCCACCTGCGTCCGGATCACGTCGCCGAAGATCGTCGCGTCGCCCTTGCCGGTCGACTCGACACCGTTCCAGCTGCAGCTGAACTCGAACGTCGTGTGCTCGCCGCTGCGATTGATCGTCGCCGGCTGGCAATGGCCTTCCCGGTCGACGAAAGGCTTGTCGCGACTCGCCATCTCCGGACTGATGCAGATCCGAACGCCACCATCGCTGCCGATCCCCGCTCCGCCATGCTGCTTCATCATCGCTTCCACTCGCGCGCGTTGCTCGGGTGGCATGGCGGCCATCGCCTGCTGCATCTGGGACGTCGCTCCGGCGATCTGTGCGGAAATGTCGCGTCCGTCCACGACCTGCTTGACCACGCGCGTCTCCCACAGGCCTGGCTTCAGACCGAACCCGCCCGCCAGTGCTGGAAGGACCGCGAGCGTGACGAGGCCGGCGATCATCGGTTTGCGCATGGACGACTCCAATGCAGGTACGCGGGGGCGTGACGCACACATTGTAGCGCCCGGACTGCAGCCACTCAATTTCGTGACGCGGCATCGCCTGAGACTGCCGATGCGGGGGCGGGATCGCCCTGCCGAGGCGGCGATCCGCCTCCGGATCCATCTTTCCCGGCGCGTCTTCGCCTACAGGCGCGAGATCACGACGACGTCCTGGCCATCCGGGGTCGTAACGTAGCTGCATGCGCCGGGGGTACGCTTGACGTAGGCGACTGCCTCAATGTCGCTCCCCATGACCAGCGGCGGATTGATGCCGTCGCGGAACGCCTTCTTGATCCACGTGGTGGAGTATTTCGCAGCGTTCATCTTCAGAACCTTTTCGAGAAACACGGTCTGCGCGACGCTGTTGTCCACCGGCACAAGCTTTAGCGCTCCCGCGAACTGCTTTTCACCGAGAAACAGGTCGCGAACGTCTGTGGACGTGAGCTGCACCCTGGAATTGCAGATGACGTAGAGATCGGCGCTGCGCGCCACCGCGCATCCCGCACAGAGCAGCGCGACCAGGACGAGCTTCACTGGGCTGGCAAACATCTCGTGATTCCAGGTGCTCGAGATCAGAATCGGATTGCGTATTGCATCAGTATTTCGTCGTAGCTTCGTATGACCCGATCGGTGAGGCGGGTCTGCGCGAGCTCGAGCTTGAGTGCCGACACCAGATCCAGGTCGAATCGCAGGCCCAGGGCAGCGCGGACGTACGAGCTGCCGTTGGTCTGGGCGGCGAAGAAGTGGTCGGCCTGCTGGAACGCTCCTCTCTCGTAACGAGTGTAGGGCGTGTATCGGCCGCCGCGGTAGCCGAGCTGGATGAATCCGGCGTCACTGGAATGAGCGCCGGTGCTGCCGGTAAGATCCTGGTCATTGAATACGTCGAATTCGGCGATTCCCTCCCAGCTGTCAGTGTCGTATGCGGCATACGTGCCGTAACTCTTCACCCGAGTGAAGTAGGACGGCGACTGGCCCTGGTCCTCGATGCGGGTTTGAAACGCGTCCAGACCAATCTTCAGGCCATCGAGAGACCCACCCAAGAGCAGACCGAGGTTGCCACCCACGATCGCGCTGCCGTGCGTATTGCCAGCGTTGTTCATGTCCAGGATCCCGCCGACGATGCGCTGGCCATTGCCGGCGTAAAGGTCATAAGTCAGCTTTTCGTCGCCGATCCGCTCTGACCCGGTCACCCAGACGCCGACCGTGTGCGCGGGCATGATGCCGCCGTGATCTTCGAATTCGATGAAACGCGGGCGCCTGAGGGAGATCGCGATCTGCTGTCCATGGTGGAAGGCCGTGTTGTAGTACCCGTAGGGCGTGTGAAACCGACCTACCCACACGGTCGTGGAATCCCCCACCTGATATCCGATCTGCGCCCGCTCCAGATCTACACCGACCGCGCTGTCGGCGCCGACCTCGAAGTTCAGCTCGAACAACGCACGCGTGCGACTGCCAAGCCGCGGTGTCAGAAAAAAGTCGAGTGATCCGACGTCGGCACCCTGGTATTGGGAAAAAGCCGCGTTGTGGTTTCCAATGCCGACGTCGGCAAAGCCGTGCAGCGGCATGCCAGAATCGTCGCCATGCTGGCCGGAACTCGCCACCATCTGGTTGACGGTCTGCTCGACGACCGCGAGGCGTTGTGCCGTCTCGGGCTGGTTTGCCGGTGCCACTGCCGCACCGGCGCTGGCAGCCGCAACGGCCGTCCCGGCCTCCGGCGTCCGCGCCTCCAGTTCGTGCACCCTGGCCGAAAGCTCGCGGATCAGCCGCAGGCTTTCGTCGAGTTTCTGCTCCAGAACCGCGATCCGACCCGTGTCGTCGGCCGCGGCGTAGGAGGCCGGCGAATGACCAAGACCGGGCAAGCACAGCGCCGCGACCAACAGTCGGGCCCGACGCGCGCGAGGTTGAGCTGCCGTACTCATTGACCTGTTACCTCCGTGTAGCCGCTAGCTCCGGGACCTCGACGATCCCGGTCGCCGTACCGCTCTGGTCGAAGTACAGGATGCGAGAGTCGTGCATGACGTGATCTCCGTCGCGCCAGAACTTGAACCCCAGCTGCCGCGCCATCTGCTCGACCGTAGCGCGCGTACCGGTCAAAAAGTGCCAGTTGCCACGGTCGAGATGGCGGGTCTCGCGATACTGGTGCCACGCCGCCGGGTCGTCACCATCGGGGTTGTAGCCGAAGACCAGGAATTCCGCCGTCGCCCCGATGCGATCGAGATCGCGCTGGATTTGCTCGAGCCGATTCAACGTCATCGGACAGACCCGGTGACAACTCGCATAAGCCATGGTCAAGACGACCGGGCGGCCCTGCAGGGCCCGCAAGTCGAACGGCTGGCCGCGATCGTCGCGCCAGACGGAGGCAATCTCTGCCAACCGTGTCGTCGACGCCCAGGCAGCCGTTGGCCATACACCCGGCACAGCCGCGCCGACGAGTTGCAGGGCGATCAGGACCGCGAAGGCCGACGGCGGCGGGCTCCGCGAGTGCCCAGGCTGGCGGTGACTGTAAGCGGGCTGGTTTTCGCTCGTGTGCATGCGCAAGCGCCGCCTTGGATCGGATGGCCGGAGTATCGGCCGATACGACCTATGTCAAATGCGACGGGCGTCACACCGAGCGGCGGGGCGGAACAGGATCAAGTCTCAGTTCGGAAAAGCGGCCAGTCCCGCGAAGTAGGCCTCGAGGCTCCGGCGGTCACCATCCGAGATCTTCAACCCTAGAGGCATCCGTTGCGCCCCGGCCGCGCTCGACAGCCGGAAGCGGATCTCGTCGATCAGGACACCGTGCGCCGCTGGCCTGGCCTGAAGCTGCTGCGCAAGCTTCACGGGACTGGAGAATGGAATCCGGGGGCCGACCCCACTTTCGTGACAAGTGACACACACGTGCAGGGCAGCCGGACGCTCGGCAGCGGCGCCGTTCGGAGCGATTCGCGGCACTGCCGCGACCCTCGGAACATCGCTCGCGACCACCGGTGTCGGTGCAACGCCCCGCGGTGCAGTGTCGACTACCCGGCCAAGCACGGCCTTGCTCCGCCTTCTCAAGTAGCTGCAGTAGCGATCACCGTCTGAAGACGTCGAAGCAGCACTCAAACGGCTGACTGCCGGGTCGCTGGAAGCAACTGCGGCCAGAAGTGCCGCGCGCAGTGGTTGCGCCGAAAGTGGAGGCATCGTGAAATCGTACGTGCCCATTTCCAGCGCCAGTGTCCAGTCCTGCGTGGACACGCGCAGAGCCGATTCGGCCACGAAACGGAGCTTCAGCAGCGCATCCTCGTTTGCCGCCGCAGTCGTCGCGCCCCCTGTGCCGCCGGCAGCCGTCGCGCGCGTCCCCTTGAGTTCGGCCTGGCGGGCGTTCGCCCCGGTAGACTCCCTCGCGAATCGCTCGAACCGCTCGCGCTCGATGCGCCACATTGGGTCGGGGTAGAAATCCGCGAGACCTCCGCAAGCGTCATCCGCAACGCCAAGCAAGACGTATTGATAAGAGTCAAAAGCCGGTCGCTGCGCCAGCTGTCGTGCGATGGATTGAGCTCGTAACCTGCTGAGGAAGATCGTGAGCTCCGCGTTCGGCGAATCCTCAGACCGGCCCGCATATTGACCACTTGCACCCGCGCGAAAGGTCTGCGCCTCGGCAAAGCGCCGCACGTCGACCAGATGACGATAGCGCGGGTGCTCGGCCTGTTGAGCAAGGAATGCCGACAAGCCCGTGCGCTCAGTCGGCGACAAGTCCGTGCGGTAGCGCTCGCCGTAAGCGCCGGGCCAGAGCGGCGCGGTGTCCCAGACCGGTCGCGGCGGATTTCCATGACACTCGGTACAGCGCTCTGGATTGTCTTCGGACACGACCGCCGGCTCGGCGCTTCCCGGCCCTTCCGGGAACAAGATCTCCCTAAAGCGGAATTCCTTGATCGCCGCATCGAATTCCATGGTCTCAATTGCTCGGAACCCGCGCTGGGTCGGGTTGCCGTTGAAGGTCATGACGAGCCGCGCGTCCGGTCCGAAAAGAATCGCGCGCGGATTCTCAAAGCTTGCGTCCTGCGCGCTGCGGCTCGCAAACACGAGTGCGTAACGATTGCGCTGCGTCTCCGGCAGCGCTGCGATCAAATCCTCGACACTGCCGATGTGCCGCTCACGAATCAGCGACCGCAACGAGTCAAAGTCGAAGTTTTCGGACCGGGCGGCCGAAACGGCGAATAAGAGTCCGACAGCCAGGAAAAGTGCGCGGCGCAAGGCGTTTTGGGGTACTGGCATCGGCCGTCGGCCCACAAGCCTCACAGATTGTGTTCACAGGATCGTGCAGTGCAGATTTTACCTCTCGCGACTTGACAAAACGTGATTCACATCTCGTCTCCGATGCACTGGAAATGCTATCGCTTAACTGGTTGTCGCCATGGACGATTTCGCCCTTCTGGCGGAGTCGCGCCGTGACGTGGCGCACACCGGGATTTCCATGTTTGTCGTCGACCATTATCGACTGCTGGCTGCGCGCACGCGGACGGGCGTGCGCCTGCCATCTGGAGAGACAGAGTGAGGCGATCGACGGATCGCTTGATCGCGCTGCAGTTTCTCGCAGTTGCCGTGCCCATTGCGTTCGTGCTGCTGGCCCAAATGGTCGCCGATGCACATCGCGCTGCTGCCCTCGAACAGTCGCGGCCACTTCGCACACTCGCCAACGAGGCACGCGCCAACTATCGGACATTTACCAACGGCGCCGCGGATGCAGTCGATACCGGGGCGCTCGGACGCCAATCGGCAGAGGCCCTTCATACCACTGCTGACTTGCTCACCCAGCTGCGCGCCCGGGGCGAGGATTCATCCCTTGGCGACACGCCACGACACGTCGCCGACTTGGCGGCGAAGGTCCGCAGCGGCGCGACCTTGATCGATCTGATGGCCCTGCGCGAGCAGATCGCCCAGGCCGACCGGCAAACCCGCGCGGTCGACGAAATCTTCGAGCAACGAGATGCGGCTGTGGTCCAGGATGCGGTCGAGTCCGCCCGGCGGCAGAAGCAGCAGGTGACGGCGGCACTCGTCATTAGCGCCATCCTGACGATCGTGTTCGTGCTCGCAACGCGGCGCCGCCTGAAGGAAAGCCTGGACGCCGAGGCCGCGATCGAGCGACGCCGGCGGGCGGAGCTCGAGACCATCTCCATTCGCTTCGGCATGGCGACTCGCGCGGCGCGCGCCGGTGTCTACGAACTGCAGGAGAATGGCCGGACCGTGTGGTGGAGCGACACGATGAACGAGCTATACGGACAGTCGCCACGGACATTCTGCCCGACGCTGCCCGCGTGGCTTGAATTGATTCATCCGGAGGACCGGGACCGTGCCCAGTCCGCCATGGCGACGGCGATGCGTGAGCGCAAGCAGTTGCACGCGCACTACCGCGTCGTGCGCCCGGATGGCACGGTCAGTCACATCGAATCGGTGGCAGCCGTTGTCACGGACCCGGCCGAAGGCGGGACACGGTTGGTCGGAATCGATCTGGACGTCACGGAGCGAGTCGCGGCCCAGGGACGCGAAGATGCACTGCAGCAACAACTGCGTGACGCCTCGCGCCAAGCGGGCATGGCGGACGTCGCGACGAGCGTCCTGCACAACGTTGGCAACGTGCTTAACAGTGTCAACGTCTCCGCGAATCTGGTTACCGACAGCCTGAAGCGGTCGCGGGCGCCCGGTCTGGGCCGTGTCGCTGCGCTGCTGCAGGATCACAAGAGCGATCTGGCCGGATTCGTCGCACATGACGACCGCGGCAAGATCCTGCCCGTCTATCTGACCGAATTGTCGCGCCAGATCTGCGTCGACAACCAAAGCGCGCTGCGGGAACTGAACTCGCTCAAGGGCAACATCGATCACATCAAAGACATCGTCGCCATGCAGCAGCGGTACGCAAAGCTCGGTGGCATGGCCGAGGTCGTCGACATCAGGAATCTCGTCGAGGAGAGCGTGCGCATTAATGCCAGCGCGTTTGAACGTCACGCCGTCAATGTCGAGGTCGAAGTGGAACCCGTGCCGAGGATTGCCGTCGACAAGCACAAGGTGCTGCAGATTCTGGTCAACCTGCTGCGCAATGCGAAGGACGCGTGCGAGGGCGTCGGTGACCGGGAGAAGCGCGTCAGAGCACGTGTCGAATCGTCCAGGACAGGCATTCGGATCGCGGTATCCGATAACGGCACCGGCATATCGGCGGAGAACATGAGCCGCATCTTCAGTCACGGATTCACGACCAAGAAGACTGGCCATGGATTCGGATTGCACAGCGGGGCGCTGGCTGCCAAGGAAATCGGCGGCGTGTTGCGCGCCGAGAGCGCCGGCTCCGGGCTAGGAGCAACCTTCGTGCTCGAACTTCCCTTGAAACCTCCAGAGAACACTCATGGCTAGCCAGCCTCCCCAGATCAATCGTCGCGTGCTCGTGGTGGACGACAATCAAGCGATCCACGAGGACTTCCTGAAAATCCTGAGTGGCGACGCCGCTGCCAATTCCGAGCTACTGGCGGCCGAACGCCTTCTGCTCGGCGAGGCGGTCGCCTTTGACACTCGCCCTGCCTTCGAAATCGACACCGCCTTGCAGGGACAGGAGGGCGCCGCACGCGTCCAGCGCGCCTTGAACGAGAACCGGCCGTATGCCATGGCTTTCGTCGACATGCGCATGCCGCCTGGCTGGGACGGCCTCGAGACGATTCAGCAGCTCTGGCTGCTCGACCCGAATCTCCAAGTGGTGATCTGCTCGGCGCATTCCGACTACGACTGGACCGAAGTGGTGGCGCGCCTCGATCATTCCGACAAGTTGCTGGTTATCAAGAAGCCGTTCGAGCCGATCGAAGTCCTGCAGTGCGCCAACGCGCTTACGCGAAAATGGGAGAACGAACGCACTCTGCGGAATCAGGTTGAGCATCTGGAACACGTCGTGGAGGCGCGCACCCAGGGTCTCGAAGCTGCCAACAAGCAGTTGCGGCACCTTGCAAGCCACGACGCGCTGACAGGCCTGCCGAACCGGGTGCTGGTGGACGACCGTTTGACGCAGGCGCTGGCGCACGCAGATCGCGATGGCCACACGTTCGCAGTCGCGATGTTCGATCTTGACCGTTTCAAGAACGTCAACGATTCGTTCGGGCACCGGGCTGGGGACGAGCTGATCAAGGAGGTGGCGCACCGCCTGGCGGATGTTGCGCGCAGCACCGACACCGTCGCGCGCCTGGGCGGCGATGAGTTCCTGTTCATTATTGATCGCCTTGAACGGCGTGAAGACGCAGAGAACATCGCGCGCCGGGCTGCTGAAGCGTTGCAAGCCCCGATTCGGCTGAGTGGAGTCGACATCCACACCTCCGCCAGCATCGGCATCGCCGTGTTTCCGGCCGACGGCACGGGCGTCGAGACGCTGATCGCCAATGCCGATGCGGCCATGTATTGTGCGAAACAGCGAGGCCGAAATAACATTCAGTTTTACGCAGCGGGAATGAATTCGGTTACGCAGGACAAGGTCAGGCTGGAGAGCGACCTTCACGCGGCTCTAAAGCTGCAACAATTTGAGCTGCACTACCAGCCGAAGGTCGAGACCAAGACAGGCCTGATTCACGGCGCCGAGGCGCTCATTCGCTGGCGACATCCGGAACGAGGCCTGGTCCCTCCCGCCGAGTTCATTCCACTGGCGGAAGCCTGTGGATTGATCGACTCGATAGGCGAGTGGGTGGTGCGCGAGGGCTGCCGGCAAGCGCGGGCCTGGCAACTCGAGGGTCTGCCGCCCCTGCGTGTCGCCGTCAATCTGTCGGCATTCCAGTTCCGGCACGGAAACCTGCTGCACATGATCCGCGACGCCTTGCAGGCAGCCGACCTTGATCCGCGGTATCTCGAGGTGGAGATAACCGAAAGCGCGTTGATGAGCGATCCGGAGGAATCGGTAACCATCCTGGAGCATCTCAGCCGCATGGGAGTCGTCGTGTCGGTCGACGATTTCGGCACCGGCTACTCGAGCATGAGCTACCTGCGCCGCTTCCCGATCGACAAGTTGAAGATCGACCGGATCTTCATCAGCGAGATCATGGCGCGGCCCGATGACGCATCAATCGTGCGGGCGATCGTTTCGCTGGCGCACAGCCTGCGTCTGAAGGTGGTTGCCGAAGGCGTCGAGACGCCGGCGCAGTTCGAGTTTCTCAAGGTGCTCGGTTGCGACCAGTACCAGGGCTACCACTTCAGCCCGCCGCTGGCAGCCGGAGAGTTCGAGCGCCTGATCCGCAGCGTGCACGCGGACGGCCAGCAGTTCATGAGCGCCGACGCGTTGCGCACCCACAGCAAGCTGGCGGCCTACCGGCGCAAGTAGCGCCCGCGCCGCGGCCTCAGGCGGGTGGCGGCGCGGCGGCCGCCGGGGTCACCGCCGCGGTGGCCTGCGCCGCGAATGCGGCCGTGCCCATGATGTTGCCGGCGTTCATGCTGTCGACCATCGCCGACGGTATCAGGATCGTCGAGCCGCGCTCCTTGGTGGTCTCGTAGATGATGTTCATCGCGCGCAGCTGCAACGCGGCCGGATTCTTCGAATAGACGTTCGCCGCGTCGAGGAAGCGCTGCGCGATGTCCTGCTCCGCGGACGCCAGGATGACCCGCGCCGCCTTCTCGCGCTCCGCCTGGGCCTGCCGGCTCATCGCATCCTGAAGCTGCGCCGGGATTGCGACGTCGCGGATCTCGACGGAGATCACCGACACGCCCCAGTCCGCAGTCTTGGCGCCGATTTCCTCCTTCAGCTGCTGATCGGCGACCTTGCGCTCGGCGAGCAGCGCGCTCAGCGGCGAGGAGCCGATCATTTCCCGGAGCGAGGTCTGCGCGACCCGGAGGATCGCCTGGCGATAGTCGGTAATCTCGAGCGCGGCGCGCTCGGCGTCGTGCACCTGCCAGAACAGGATCGCGTCGATGTTGGC
>JANXWS010000044.1 GCA_025351005.1 Pseudomonadota bacterium
AGCGTGAATGCGTCGCCGGTCGCCTCGGCACGGCCGGTGCGGCCGATCCGGTGGATGTAGTCCGCCGGCACCAGCGGCACGTCGAAGTTGACGACGTGGCCGAGCGCCTCGACGTCGATGCCGCGGGCGGCGATGTCGGTGGCCACCAGCACGCGATGCCTGCCGCTCTTGAAGCCGGCGAGCGCCGCAGTGCGTTGCGCCTGGGAGCGGTTGCCGTGGATGCGCTCCGCCTCGATGCCACGCTTCACCAGGAATTCGGCCAGGCGGTTGGCGCGGTGCTTGGTGCGCGTGAAGACGAGCGCTTCGCGGACGTCACCGCGCGCGAGCAGCGCGAGCAGCAGCGCCGACTTCAGCTCCTGCGCCACCGGATATACCGCCTGAGTGATCCCGGAGGGCGCTCGCGACTCGCGCTCGAGGCTGATCGCGGCAGGATCGTGCAGCATCTCGCGCGCCAGCGCCGCGATCGGAGCCGGCATGGTCGCGCTGAAGAACAGCGTCTGGCGCTTGGCCGGCAGGTGGCGCAGCACGCGCCGGATGTCGGGCAGGAAGCCCATGTCGAGCATGCGGTCGGCCTCGTCGAGCACCAGCACCTCGAGCGCGTCGAGCTTCGCGTAGGGAGCGCGCAGGTGGTCGAGCAGTCGCCCGGGCGTGGCAACGATGACGTCGACGCCGCTCCGGAGCGCATGTTCCTGCGGGCCCATGCCGACGCCGCCGAAGATCGCGGCACCGCTGACCGGCGTGTGCACCGCGAGGTCGACCAGGTCGTCGTGGATCTGCGCCGCGAGCTCGCGCGTCGGCGCGAGCACCAGTGCCCGCGTGCGCCCGCGCGGCCGATCGAGCAGTCGCTGCAGGATCGGCAGCACGAAGGCAGCGGTCTTGCCGCTGCCGGTCGACGCGCAGGCGAGCAGATCGCGGCCGGCGAGCGCCGGCGGAATCGCGTCGGCCTGGATTGGCGTCGGTCGGGTGAAGCCGAGCTCCTTGACGGCCGCGAGCAGGGTCGGGTGCAGTTTGAGATCAGCGAAGGACATTCCAGGCCTCACAAAAAACGACGCCCGGCGATGCCGGGCGCGTTGCAGGATACAGGCAACGCCAGCCTGGCGCCCGCCTCTTCAGACCCGCTGCAGCCAGCCGTAGCGATCCGGGCTCGTCCCCTGCTGGATCGCGACCAGCGCCGAGCGCAGCTTCTCGGTCTCAGGCCCGACCACGCCGTTGCCGACCCTGATCTCCTCGCCGCCCTCTCGGATCAGCGTGCCGACGCCCGACAGCACCGCCGCGGTGCCGGACAGGGCCGCCTCGCCGTCCCGCACCCAGGCGAGCATCTCGTCGACCGAGAATATCCGCTCCTCGATCCGCCAGCCCCAGTCCGCCGCCATCCGCAGCAGCGAGTCGCGCGTCACGCCGTGCAGGAAGGTCGCGTCGAGGCTGCGCGTCAGGATGTGGCGCGGGCGGATCAGGAGGAAGTTCGCCGCACCGGTCTCCTGCACGTCGCCGCCCGGACAGAACAGCACCTGATCGACGTCGTGCGCGCGCCGCGCCGCGACCGTCGGCCCGAGCGCCGCGGCGTAGTTGCCGCCGGTCTTGACGATGCCGAATCTCGAGGCCGAGCGCGTCGCCTGCTCCTCGACGTAGATCCGAAGCGGCTTGGCACCACCCGCGAAATAGTCCCACACCGGACTCGCCAGCACGATCAGGCAGGCCTCGTCGGTCGGCGTCGAAGCGGCACCGATATTCGCCATCGTGCCGAACAGCAGTGGCCGCAGGTAAAGCGCGCCCGGCGCCGCCGGCACCGCGGCGCGGCCACGGTCGACGACCGCGGCCACCATTGCTGCGACCTCGGCGGCGTCGGGTTCGGGCAGCACCAGGCTGCGGGCGCTCTGCCGCAGGCGCTCGATGTGCCGGTCCATCCGGAACACGTGCACGCTGCCGTCGGCCCACCGGTAGGCCTTGAAGCCCTCGAAGCACTCACTGCCGTAGTGCAGCGCGTGCGCCGCCGGATGAATCTCGATCGGGCCGACCGCACGGACCTCGGCGCGACCCCAGCGTCCGTTGCGGTACCAGGCAATCGCCATGTCGTCGGTCAGGATGCTGCCGAAGGGCGCCGTCTGCGGCGTCGCGCGGGTCATCGCTCTCATCGTCTGCACCTCACTGCCACTCGATGAAGATCATCGCCGGGCGCTCGAGGCGCTCCTTCAGCGCCTGGATCATGGCCGCGGCATCGAAGCCATCGACGAAGCGGTGATCGAACGACGATGACAGGTTCATGATCCGGCGCACGGCGATCGCGCCGTCGACGACCATCGGCCGCTCGACCGCCTTGTTGACGCCGATGATCGCCACTTCCGGCGCGTTGATCACCGGCGTCGAGGCGATGCCGCCGAGCCTGCCGAGGCTCGTGACGGTGATCGTTGAACCGCCGAGCTCGGCGCGCGTCGCGCGCCCGCTCCTGGCCGCTTCGGCGACGCGGCGGATCTCGGCGGCCAGCTCCGGCAGCGCGAGGCTCTCGGCGTGCCGCACGACCGGCACTTTCAGGCCGTCGCCCGTCTGGGTCGCGATGCCGACGTGCACCGCGGCATGGCGCCGGATCACGTTGCGCTCGGCGTCATAATGGGCGTTGCACTGCGGGAAGTCCTCGAGCACGCGCACGAGCGCGGCGACGATCAGCGGCAGATACGTGAACCCCGGCACGCCTTTCGCGACCCTGGTGTTCAGGTACAGGCGCAGCCGCTCGAGCTCCGTGACGTCGATTTCCTCGACGTAAGAAAAGTGTGGAATCGTGCGCTTCGCGGCGCTCATGCGCTCGGCGATGACCCGCCGCACGCCGATCACCTTCTGCTCCTCCACCGCCGTGCGCCGGTCGCGGCCGCCGGCCGCGGCGGCTGGTGGCTCCTCCGCCGCAGCCGCGCCGGGCGCGGCGGCGAGCGCGGTCTCGAGGTCGTTGCGCTCGATGCGCCCGCCGGGGCCGCTGCCGGCAACGGCCGCGAGGTTGACGCCGGCCTCGCGCGCCCGGCGGCGCGTCGCCGGTGACGCCATGACGCGCCGCGCGACGGCGGCCGCCGGCTCCGCGGCGGCGACCGGCGCGACGGGCTTGCCGGCCGGCGCGGGCGCCGCGGGCGCAGCCACCACCGGCTCGGGCGCGGCCGCGTCGGTCTCGAACACGACCAGCTGCGACCCGACCGCGACCACGTCGCCCGGTTCGCCGGCGAGCGACACGATTCGTCCGCCGACCGGCGCCGGCACCTCGACGACGGCCTTCTCGGTCGACATCTCGACCAGCGGCTGGTCCTCCTGGACGACGTCGCCGGGCCTGACCTTCCAGGCGACGATCTCGGAGGCGACGGTGCCTTCGCCCAGGTCGGGCACCTTGAAAATGTAACGGCTCATCGTCCCTCCAGCACGCGTTTCAGCGCGGCGACCACCCGTGCCTGACCGGGGAAGTATTCCCACTCAAAGGCATGCGGATAGGGCGTGTCCCAGCCGGCGACGCGCTCGATCGGCGCCTCGAGGTTGAAGAAGCAGCGCTCCTGGATCGTCGCGATCAGCTCGGCGCCGAAGCCGGCGAAGCGCGTCGCCTCGTGCGCGATCAGGCAGCGGCCGGTCTTCGCGACCGAGGCGGCCAGCGTCTCCACGTCGAGCGGCACGATCGAGCGCACGTCGATGATCTCGGCGTCGACGCCGAGGCTCCGCGCCGCGGCCTCGGCGACGTGCACCATCGTGCCGTAGCTGACGATCGTGACCGCGGCACCCGGCCGCACGATCTCGGCGCGGCCGATCGGCACCGTGTAGTAGCCGTCCGGGACCTCGCCGCCCGGATGCGTGCTCCACGGCACGGCCGGCTTGTTCGGGTCGCCGTCGAACGGTCCGTTGTAGAGGCGCTTCGGCTCGAGGAAGATGACGGGGTCGTCGTCCTCGATCGCCGCGATCAGCAGCCCCTTGGCGTCGTACGGCGTCGCGGGCATCACGACCTTGATGCCGCAGACGTGGGCGAAGATCGCCTCGGGACTTTGCGAGTGGGTCTGGCCGCCGCGGATGCCGCCGCCGCACGGCGTGCGGATGGTCACCGGCGCGGCGAAAGCGCCGGCACTGCGGTAGCGCAGGCGCGCCAACTCGCTCACGATCTGGTCGTAGGCGGGGTAGATGTAGTCGGCGAACTGGATCTCGGCGACGGGCCTCAGACCGTTGACCGCCATGCCGATCGCGGCGGCGACGATGCCGCCCTCGGAGATCGGCGTGTCGAGTACGCGGTGCTGTCCGTGCTTGCGCTGCAGGCCGTCGGTGACGCGGAACACGCCGCCAAAATAGCCGACGTCCTGGCCGAGCACGACCACCGCCGGGTCGCGCCCGAGCATCAGGTCCATGGCGGCGTTCAGCGCCTGGATCATGTTCATGTGCGCCATGGCCTCAGCCCCGTTCCCGGCGCAGCTGCTCGCGCTGCTCGGCCAGATGGCCGGGCAGCTCCTTGAACACGTCCTCGAACATCAGGTCGCGATCGAGCCTCGGCCCCTCGGTCAGCGTGCCGTAGGAGGCCGCCTCGGTCCAGGCCGCCGCGACCTGCTGTTCCAGCTCGGTGCTGAGCGCGGCGTGACGTTGCTCGGACCACTCGCCCTGCGCGATCAGGTGCTGTTTCAGCCGCTCGACCGGGTCGCCGAGCGGCCAGCGCTCGTAGTCCTCCTTCGGCCGGTAGCGCGTCGGGTCGTCGCTGGTCGAATGGGCCGCCGCGCGGTAAGTGACGAGCTCGATCAGCGTCGCACCCGCGCCCTTGCGGGCGCGCTCCGCCGCCCACGCGGTCGCCGCGTAGACCGCTAGGAAGTCGTTGCCGTCGACCCGCAGCCCCGGCATGCCATAGGCGGGGCCGCGCGCGGCGAAGGAGCGCTGCTCACCGCCGGCGTAGCCCTGGAAGGTGGAAATCGCCCACTGGTTGTTGACGACGTTGAGGATCACCGGCGCACCGTAGACCGAGGCAAACAGCAGCGCGTGGTGGAAGTCGGCCTCGGCGCTCGAGCCCTCGCCGATCCAGCTGGCGGCCAAGTCGTCCTCGCCCTTGATCGCCGCGGCCATCGCCCAGCCGACCGCCTGCGGGAACTGCGTCGCCAAATTGCCGGAGATCGAGAACAGCCGGCCGGGCACCGAGTGGTACATCACCGGCAGCTGGCGGCCCTTGCACATGTCGTGGGTGTTCGACAGGAGCTGGCACATCAGGTCGACCAGCCTGGCGCCGCGCACGAACTGCAGCCCCTGCTGGCGGTACGACGGGAACAGCATGTCGTTGGGCCGCAGCGCGAGGCCGGCTGCGACCGCGACCGCCTCCTCGCCCGTCGACTTCATATAGAACGAGATCTTGCCCTGCCGCTGGGTGCGCACCATGCGATCGTCGAACACGCGGGTGAGCAACATGTGCCGCAGGCCCACCTGCAGCGTGTCGACGTCGAGGTGCGGGTTCCACGCACCGACCGCGCGGTGCTGGTCGTCCAGCACGCGGATGAGTTCGACCGAGAGGTTCTCGATGTCGGCGGCCGGCGAGCCGACGTCGGGGCGCGCGACCGCGCCCGCCGCCGACAGGCGCACATAGCTGAAGTCCGGCGCCTCGCCCGGGCGCGCCGGCGCGCGGGGCACGTGCAGTCGGGAGCGACGGGGCATTGGGGGGGGTCCTCCGGGAGCGCGACGCCAAGCGTAACGCCGGCGCGCGGGAGAATTCAGCCAATCGGGCTTGCCAGCGCGGCATCAGTTGGATATTTTATCCATTATTATGGAGTTTATGGGATGTGCTATCCATGGACGTCGACAGAACGGACTTGCGCATCCTGAGTGCGCTGCAAAAGGACGCTTCCCTATCGACAGCCGACATCGCCCAGCGCGTCGGGCTGTCGCAGTCGCCGTGCTGGCGCCGCATCAGCGTCCTCGAGGCCAACGGCGTGATCCGCAAGCGCGTCGCACTGCTGGCGCGCGCTCAGGTGGGGCTCGACGTGCTGGTGTTCACGCACGTCAAGCTCGCGAGCCACGGCTGGCAGTCGCTGCCGAAGTTCAAACAGAAAGTCGTCAGCTTCCCGGAGGTCATGCAGTGCTTCATGGTGATCGGCGACTTCGACTTCATTCTGCTGGTCGCGACCCGCACGATCGACGACTACAACGAATTCATCCAGAAGCGGCTGTCGCAGGTCCCGGGCGTGCAGGCGATCGAATCGCGGATCGTGCTTGAGGAGACCAAGAATACGACCGAGCTGCCGCTCGAGCTCGTCTCGCAGCGAGCCGAGCGGCCGGCACCGGCCGGCTGAGGCGTCAGCGGCCGGCCGCCCCGCCGTGGGTGCGGCGGATGAAGTCCCGGACGTTGGCGGCGAGCTCGCCGAGCGCGGGCTCGTGGACGTAGATCATGTGGCCGGACGCGTAGAGCCTGATCTCGACGTTGGCGGCGATCGCCGGCGGCACCGGCAGCTGCCGCTGTTCGTAGACCGCCTGGAAATACGGTGTCGCGAGGTCGTAGTAACCGCCGTGTACCTGAACCCGCAACGTCGGGTTTTTCTTCATCGCGGCGGCGAGGTCGGGCATGGCATTCAGCGTTTGCGGCACCCTGAACGTCGCGCCGGGCGGCTGGTGCTCGAAGTTCCAGCTGCGCTCGACGTCGATACCCGACTTGTAGCTGCGGCCGGCGCCGAAGTGGAGCTCGGCGCGCACGTAATCGTTGAACACCGAGACATAGGCCGAGGTGATCGCCGCCGCCAGCGGGTCGTATTCGGCCGCCCGGCTGAGGGCGTCGATCGCCGGGCCCGCGAAGCGCGCATCGACGCGGCCGGTCGTCCGCAGCTCGCCGAGCACGTGCTTCTCGAACACGTCGCTGGCGATCCGCAGGTTGGCGCGCTCGATGAAGTCGGGCGCGAGCCCGGTGTAGGCGTGCAGCCGGGCTACGATCGCGGCGCGCCTCTCCGGGGCGAGCCGGCTGCCGGCGGCGAGCGCCGTCAGGTATTCGCCGAGCGCGAAGTCCTCGACCTCGGCGAGCAGCGGCTCGAGTCTCGCCGGCGCCGCCGGCAGACGGTGGTGGTACCACGCGGTCGCCGCGAAGGTCGGCAGCCCGAGTGCATAGGTCAGGTTGCTGCCCGGATTGTACTGCGGCCAGTCGCTGTAGACCTCGTAGCTCAGGGTCTGCCCCAGCATCATGACGCCGTTCAGGTCGACGCCGTATTCCGACTGCAGCAGGTTGGCGAGCACCGCGGCCCGCACCGTGCCGTAGCTCTCGCCGAAGAGGTACTTCGGCGAGTTCCAGCGGTCGTGGCGCGACAGGAAGTCGACGATGAACGTTGCGAACGCGCGCGCGTCCGGGTCGACGCCGAAGAACGCGTGCTCGCGATCCTCGCCGCGCAGCAGCCCGAAGCCCGTGCCTGGTGCGTCGACGAACACGAGGTCGGAGTCCGGCAGCAGCGTGTAGGCATTGTCGACCAGGCGGTACTGCGCCGGCGGCGTCGGCACGGCATCTTGCGTCACGACGCGCTTCGGCCCGAAGCTGCCGAGGTGCAGCCAGATCGTCGCCGAGCCGGGGCCGCCGTTGAACAGGAACGTGATCGGCCGGTGCGGGTCGGCGTCGGCGCCCAGGAAGTAAGCGACGTAGGAGAGCGTCGCCTGCGCCGCCGGCGACCCAGAGGCGTCGGGTCCGTCGGCTCCGGCCGGCGGCTCGTCGAGCGGATCGCGGCCGTTTACCACCTGTACGCCCGCTTCGGCGACGTAGGAGAGCGTGCGACCTCCGACGACGATCGAGTGCGTGCTGCGTTCGGCCTCGTCGCGGAGCGGCTGCTGGCGGGTCGCGGCGCTGCGGTCCCCGGCGCCGTCCGGACCGGCACCGCTCGCGAGCGGTGCCGCGAGCAGCAGCAGGAGCGCGGCGGCGTAGTGGCGGGGCGTGGCAGCCATGGTGGGCTCGGGCCGCGGGCGCGGCGCTAGCGCAACCGCTCGAAGCGCGCGCGCGCCGCAGCGATCTGCGCGAGCACCCGGGCCTTTTCGGCCGGCGAGTTCCAGTCCGGGTAACGCTCGGTCGCCTCGCGCACGCGATCCACCCACGCGACGAACCACGCGGCATCGGCCGCGGAGCGCGGCGCGCGGCCGCCGATCGTCACGTACACCGGGCTCGTGGTCGCATAAACGTAGTCGTCGAGCACCGGATAGCGTGCCTCGTCGCTCGAGGCGCGCAACAGGCACCAGCCGCTGTCCTTCACGGCGAGAGTACCGCGCGCATCGACAGTCGTGCGGGTCGCGTCCAACGGCACCGTGCGCGCGACCTTGCCGTTGCAGACGATCTCCAGGTGGTCGACCGGTGCGATCGAGCGCAGGTGGGCGCGCCAGGCGACGGTGCGAACCCGCGGCAGCGCGAGCTCATCCCCGATCGCGCTGTCCCCGAGCGTGAAGTCGAGCAGCGGCCCGTTGCTCGCGAAACTGCGCCCCGCCTTCAGGCTCGCGAGCCACTCGCCGGGGTCGAGGCCCGGCTGCTCGACCGCGACAAACACGCGGTTCATGCCGACCGGCCCGCGCAGCGAGGCGAAGTTGGTCATCGCGTCGGTGCCACCCGCCGCCGGCAGCCGGAAGCCCAGGTTGAGGAGCCGGTACCATACCGCGGCCGTCGTGCGGTGGTCGCTGAAGCCGAGCACTTCGATGTAGTCGACCTTGCCGAGCGCGACGTCGACCGGCAGTTCGTTGGTCTGCGGCTCGGCCGGATCGAAGGGGTTCGGCAGCGGCGCATCGAAGGGATGGACGTAGCCGACCAGCGCGCCGGCGGCGTGCGCCATGTCGGCGACGTCGGCGTTCGTCGGTGCGAGGCTCGCAGCCGCGGTGTTCGGGTAGCCGACGTAGCCCGGTAGCAGCGTGCCGCGCCCGAGCCCGAGCAGGCCCAGGTGGCCCCAGTAGCTCGTGTGGAACTCCTGGCCGTAGAGCACGGCGTGCGCGCCGTCCGCCGACCGGTCCAGTGCATGCCCGCTCGAGGCGATGTCCGGCACGCGCCGCTCCTTGTTGACGATCAGCTCGTTGACGAGGGCAAGGTCCTCGGCAGCCGCCTGCTCCAGCAGCTCCGCCGCGGTGGTGCGGTACAGGCCGCCGTAGTTCATGTGCACGTGCACGTCGCCGCCGACCCAGCGACCGCGCGCGGTGGTGAGCGGGAATGCGGCGCCTGCCGTGCTCGCGACGACTGCGGTGGCACCCGCCGCGACGCTGAGATGACGGACCTCGAGCGGCCGGCCGAAGCCGTGCAGCAGCTCGACCGTCACCTCGCCGGCTGGCAGCTCGATGACATCATCGCCGGCACTGTGGAAGTAGTGGGCCTCCCAGCGCCGCTCGGCCCGGTCGTAGCCGTCGTCGGCATGGATACGGGCGCCGGTCGGTGCGTGAAACAGGCCGCGCGCATCGGTCACCGCGACCCGCGCCGGCAGCGGCTGGCCGGCGCCGTCGCGGAGCCTGAGCTCCAGCTTGCCGGTGGGCGCGAGCCAGCGCCGCTCGCGCACCTCGAGTCGCTGCTGCGCGCCGCCGACGACGTCCTGCAGCCACAACTCGAGCCCGCCCGAACGGTTCGACAGGAACGCGAACTGGCGGCCATCCGGCGACCAGCGCGCACCGACCTCGTCCCAGTCCCCGTACGAGACCGGCAGCGCGTCGCCGCCGGAGGCCGGCAGCAGCCACAGCTGGTGGCCGTTGCGGCCGAGGTAGGAGCTGAACACGAGCCGGCTGCCGTCCGGGGAGTAGTCCGGGCGTGCGCGCCAGTTCGTCTCCTCGTAGTGGATCTCGCGGGCGGCGGCGCCGGGGCGCGCTTCCTGCTGCCAGAAGCCGCCCGTACCGTAGATGTGGCCGCGGTTCGACACGTACAGCACCGAGCGTCCGTCCCGGCTCCAGACCGGACTGATCTCCTGATCGTAGGGACTGTAGTAGTAGCGCGGCAGTGGGCTACGCTGCTCGCCGGTCAGCCGCGTCACGTTCGCGAGTGCGCCGGCGGCGACCTCCGCGCTGAAGACGTGCAAGTGCCCGTTGAACGCGGTCGATGCGTAGGCGACGCGGCTGCCGTCCGGCGACCAGCGGGGCTCGACGTTGACGGCGTGGTCCTGCGTCAGCAGGTGTGAGCTACCGCTCGCGAGGTCGAGCAGCGCGAGCTCGAGCGCGTCGTCGCGGTAGGTCACGTAGACGATGCTGCGCCCGTCCGGCGACCAGTCCGGCTGGTAGTCGTAGCCCGGGCCGTCGGTCAGCTGCACGGCCACACCGGAGTCGAGCCGCTGCCGCCACAGCGATCCTGCCATCGAGTAGACGACCTCGCGCGAATCGGGCGCGAAGGCGACCGCGGACGGACCGCCGGTCAGCTGCGGCAGGTACATCTCGCGGTAATACCACGGGTGCGGCAGGTCGATCTGCGCGAGCACCGGCCGGCGGCCCCCCGCCGCGGCGCCGGCCGCGAGCAGGGCCAGCACGACCCAGAGAATCCTTCGGCATGTCGTCTGCATCTCGCCCCTTCGCCTTGCGGCGCGCCGCTACTACTCGTCCTCGATGGAGTCGGTCAGCTGCGCACGGCGACGCGCCATGAACTCGAGCATCGCCTCGTCGCGCGCCGGCTCGAGACCGGGATCCTGGTAGTCCGCGAGCATTTTCTTCCAGACGCGGTTCGCGCGCTGCTCCGCCGTCAGGCTGCCCTCGAGCGCCCACTGCTCGTAGGACGAGTAGTCGGCGATGGTCGAGGTATAGAACGCGGTCTCGAAGTTCGTCTGCGTATGCGCGCAGCCGAGGAAGTGGCTGCCCGGCCCGACCTCCCGGATCGCGTCGAGCGCCTGGCCACGCACCGACAGGTCCATGCCCTGCGCGAGCACCTGCATCATCGCGCACTGGTCGGCGTCCATGACGAACTTCTCGTAGCTTGCGACCAGCCCGCCTTCCAGCCAGCCGGCCGCGTGCGTCACAAGGTTGACGCCGGCGAGCAGCGTCGGCAGCAGCGTGTGCGCGCTCTCGTAGGCCGCCTGCGCATCGGCGGTTTTGGACGAGCACAACGAGCCGCCGCTTCGGCACGGCACGGCGAGCCGCCGCGCCAGCTGCGCGGTGGCGAAGATCATCTGGGTCGCTTCCGGCGTACCGAAGGTCGGCGCCCCGGTGCGCATCGAGATCGCGCCGACGAACGAGCCCATGATGACCGGCGCGCCCGGCCGCACCAGCTGCGTCAGCGCCATGCCGGCGAGCGTCTCGGCCAGGATCTCCGCCATGCAGCCTGCCGTGGTGACGGGGCCCATCGCGCCTGCGAGCACCGCCGGCACGATGATCGTCCCCTGGTTGCGGGCCGCGAACTGCCGCAGCGCGCCGAGCATGCGGCCGTCGTAGACGAGCGGCGAGTTCGAATTGATGTTGCCGAGCACGACCGCGTGGCCGTCGAGGTAGTCGGCCCCGAACAGAGCCTCGGCGATGCCGATCGCGTCGGCGGCATGCCCGGGCGTCTCGGGCGTCGCCTCGCAGGCCTGGTCCGAATGCCGAAAGAACGCGTACTGCACGTCGAGGTGCCGCTTGTTCGGCGCGATCTCCATCGGCTCGACCATGCAGCCGCCGGAGAAGTGAATCGCCGGCGCCATGTGCGCCAGGCGGATGAAGTTGTGGAGGTCGGCGAGCGTGCCGTAGCGCCGGCCGCGGTCCAGGTCGCTGACGAACGGCGGCCCGCCGACCGGCGAGAACACGGTTGCGTCGCCGCCGAGGCGGATGCTGCGCTCCGGATTGCGGGCGTGCAGCGTGAACTCGGCGGGCGCGGTCGCGAGCAGCCGGCGCGCCATGCCGCGCGGCATATGCACGCGCTCGCCCTGGACGTCGGCGCCCGCCTCGCGCCACAGACGCAGCGACTCGGGGTCGCGCCGGAACTCGATGCCGACTTCCTCCAGTATCGTTTCGGCATTCGCCTCGATGATCTCGACCGCCTCGCTGCTCAATAGCTCCACGGGGTGCAGCCGGCGCCGGATGTACGGGTACTTCGTCGCCAGGCTGCGCGCCCGCGCGAGGCGGCTGTCGCGGCCGCGGCGCGGCGCGGTGGTCGTCTGGGTCACGCGGTCCTCGGGGGTCGGATCGACCCGGTCACTATGCCTCGCGCCTCCGCGGCAGACAACGCCGCCGGCGGCCCGCCGCCCGACTAGAGCGCGGGACGCCGCTCCGCTAAGCTCGGCGCACATCCGGGCCGCCCAGGCGATGACATGCGCACAGCATTGCGGCGACTGGCCTGGCTGCTGCTCGCCGCTGCAGCCGGCGCCGCGGCCGTGCCGTCGAACCCGGCGCTCCGCGCCGTCGAGGCGCTGTACGCCGACTGGCTCGACGCCGAGTACGCGGCGGCCGCGCTCGAAGCCGGTCCCGACGCGGCAGAGGACGGACTCGACGCGAAGGCCTGGCGCGCGCGCGCGGCCGAGGCTGCCGCGGCGATCGCCACCCGGCTGCCGCCGCTCGCGCAGGTGCGCCTGACAGGGGAAGAGCGGCGTGTGCTGCGCGCGATCGAGGACGGGCTCGCCGCGCCGCCCGCGCCGCCGGCGGCCGTCGTGCCGGCCGCCTCCGCTGCGCGCTGCGCGACCCGCGACGACCCGGCGCTCGAGCGCGCCGCGCTCGCGGCTGCGCTCTACGCGTGCTTCGAGCAGTACGGCCGGATCGACTTCGACGGCCGGACGCTCGCCCGCACGACCGCCCTCGCGCTGCTCCAGCAGCTCGACGATCGCGCCGGGCGCGAGGCGCTGTTCCGGCGCTTCGCGCCGTTGTGGGCCGCCGTCAACGGCACCGGCGGCGCCGACAGCCCATACCGGCGCCTTACCGGACTCGCGGCGGCCGCGGCCGCGGGTGCCGGGCCCGCGCCGATCGCGGCCGCGGCGCGCACCGTCGGCGCGAGCAGGGCCACCGTCGAGGCGTGGCTGGTCGCGGCACTCGAGGCCTGGCGGCGCGCGACTGGCGGGCCCGCGGTCGAGCCGTGGGACTACTGGTACGTGCAGACCGCCGCGATCCGTGACCTCGACCGGCTGGTGCCAGCGGCACGCGTGCCGGAGCTGAGCCTTCGCTTCTATCGCGATCTGGGCGCAGACCTCGCCGCAATTGGCATCGAACACGACCTGGAGGTGCGGCCGAGCAAGCCGGCCTACGACTCGGCCGACTTCGTCCGCATCGGCCGCTGGGTCGGCAGCCGCTGGCAACCGGCGCGCGCCCGCGTCGTCGCCAACGTCGAACAGGGCGGGCTGCTCGCGCTCAATGAGCTCGTGCACGAGGACGGCCACGCCATCCACATGGCGGCGGTGCGGGCCCGGCCCGCGTTCTTCGATCTGGGCGATGAGCTCTTCTACGAAGCGTTCGCCGACGTGGCGTCATGGAGCGTCGCCGAGCCCGCCTGGCAGCGCCGCTACCTCGGCCGCAGCGCACCGGCAGCGGGGTCGCTGCGGGCGCTATTCGGTCTGGTCGTGCTCGACGTCGCCTGGGGGCTGTTCGAGATCCGCCTGCAGCAGGCGCCCGACACCGACCCGAACGCGCTGTGGACCGAACTCACCAGTCACTACCTGCACGTCGTGCCGCACCCCGAGCTCGCCTGGTGGGCGCTGCGCACCCAGCTGGTCGAGGCCCCCGGATCGATGATCGACTACAGCCTGGGCGCCGTCGTGACTGCCGACCTGCGCGGCAAGGCGCGCCACGACCTCGGCCCGTTCGACGCCGGGCGGCTGGACTGGTACCGGTGGATGTCGCGCCGCCTACTCCGCTACGGCAGCTCGATCGAGTCGGCCGAGCTGCTCAGGCGCTTTCTGGGCCGGCCGGTGTCGAATGCGGCGCTGCTCGCCGAGCTCGGCCGCATCCGCCCGGGCGTGCGTCTCAGCGCGCCGCCCTGAGTCCGGCGGCCGGCCCGCCCTCCGCCGCCGCCTCGGTCAGGCTCGCCTCGATCATCTGCATCGCTTCGTCGACCTCGCCGCGGCCGATCATCAGTGGCGGCATGAAACGCACCGTGCTCTGGCCGCAGGACAGGAGCAGCAGGCCGTTGTGGTACGCGCGCGTGATCAGCCGCTCGCAGAGCGCGCGTGCCGGCTGCCGCGACGCACGGTCGGTGACGAGTTCCATGCCGATCATGAGGCCCTTGCCGCGGACCTCGCCGATGACCTCGTGGCGCAGCGCCAGCTCGCGCAGCCGGCCCTGGAAGTAGTCGCCGATGCGAGCCGCGTTCGCGACGTAGTCGCCGCTGACGAGATCGATGGTCGCGAGCGCCGCCGCGCAGCAAACCGGGTTGCCGCCAAAGGTATTGCCGTGGGCGCCGCGCGTCCACTTCGACATCACCGTCCTTTTCGCGACCACCAGGCCGATCGGCAGCCCCGAGGCGAGCCCCTTGGCGAGCGTCATGATGTCCGGCGCGACGTCCCAGTGCTGGCACGCGAACATCCTGCCGGTGCGGCCGATGCCGGACTGGACCTCGTCGAAGATCAGCAGGATGCCGTGCCGGTCGCAGAGCGAGCGCAGGCCGGCCAGGAACCCGTCCGGCGGCACCAGATAGCCGCCCTCGCCCTGGATCGGCTCGACCAGGATCGCAGCCACCTCGCCTGGCGGCACGCTGGTCGTGAACAGCACCTCCTCGATGTAACGCAGCACCGCCTGGCCCTGCTCGGCGCCGGCGAACAGCGGCCGGTAGTTGTTCGGGTACGGTACGTGCGTGACGCCGGGCATGGTCGGAAAGAACCCTTTCTGCTGCGTGTACTTGCTCGAGGTGAACGACAGCGAGCCCATCGTCCGGCCGTGGAAGCCGCCGAGGAAGCCGATGAAGCGCGGCCGGCCGGTCACGAAGCGGGCGAGCTTGAGCGCGCCCTCGACACTCTCGGTGCCGGACTGCGCGAAGAAGCTCATGACCGGCTCCTGCATAGGCGCGATCTCGTTGATGCGCTCGGCGAGGCGCACCTGGCGCTCGTGCCAGTAGTCGGACGAGATGTGCAGGAAGCGCTCGGCCGCCTCCTGGATCGCGGCCACGACCCGCGGGTGGCTGTGGCCGGTGCTGCAGACCGCGATGCCGGCCGCGAAGTCGAGGAAGCGGTTGCCGTCGACATCCCAGGCCTCGGCGCCCCGGCCGTGCGACATCACGAACGGATAGTCGCGCGGGTAGGATGGCGCGACCACGGCCGTGTCGCGCGCGAGCAGCTCGCGCGCCCTCGGCCCGGGCAGCTCGGTCTTGATGTGCGGATTCTTCATGTCATTCCCCTACACCGGCAGTTGCACCGGTCGATTGTGCGCCTCACGCGTGCGCCGATGCAGTTCGCGAAGCACGGTCAGTTCCTCCGTGGTCGGCGGCGGCACGACGGTGACGGTCGTGGCAGTGCCGAGCGGCCAGCCCGTCGCGGCCACCGCATCGGCGACCGTGACGTGCTCGTAGCGAGCGACCAGCACGAATTCCGAAGTGTCCGGCGCCGGCCGCAGTATGCCGAAATCAGTGATGATCGCCTGCGGACCGCGGCCCGCGGCGCCGCCGGCGCGTGGAGCGCCACCGGCGCAAAGGCCCGCGCTGCTGACGAAGTCGAGCGTCGTCACGAACGCGCGCGGCGACTGTTTCAGAACCACGAACACCTCGCGGGCGTGGCTCGCCATCTCCGGCGCACCACCGGCGCCCGGCAGGCGCGTCTTCGGCCGCGCGTAGGGCCCGATGACCGTGCTGTTGAGGTTGCCGTAGCGGTCGATCTGGGCGGCCCCGAGAAAGCCGACGTCGATGCGTCCGGCCTGCAGCCAGAACGCAAAGATCTCCGGCAGCGACACCACCGCCGTCGCCGTCTCCGCGAGCTCGCCGTCGCCGATCGAGAGCGGCAGCACTCCGGGCCGCGTGCCAATGGTGCCGGACTCGTAGATGAGGACGATGTCCGGTGCGTGCAGCAGGCGCGCCAGGTTGGCCGCCGCCGAGGGCAGACCGATGCCGACGAAGCAGACGCAGCCGTTCCAGAGCATCCGCGCCGCGGTGACGGTCATCATCTCGTCAGGCGTCCACGGCCCGCCGTCCGCCGATGCCGTCATGGCGCACCCCCGGCGGCGCGCTGCGCCGCCAGGAAGTCCGCGAAATCGGCAGTGCCGAGCACGTAGCGGTCGAGCCAGGACGCAAACCGGCCGCGATCGCGCGCGACCTCGTCCCAGGCGATGTAGAAGGCGTTATCGCGGGGATAATAGCCGCGCGCGTAGGAGGGCCACGCCCCGCCCGGCACGCACGCCACGGCGGTCACCACCCAGTGCGGCAGCACGACCGCGTTCATCGGCGCCGCCAGGTCCTCGACGATCTCTTCGACCGTCACCAGCAGCTTGCGCGCGGCAAGACCGGCCTCCTTCTGCGCTCCGAGGATGCCCGTGATCAGCACGTTGCCGGCGCGGTCGGCCTTCTGGGCATGCAGGATCGTGACGTCGGGATTGAGTGCCGGCACGGTCGCGAGCCGCTCGCCGCTGTACGGGCAGGTCACCGTGCGAATCGACGGATTGACGCGCGCAAGGTCCGTACCCAGGTAACCGCGCAGCAAGCCGAACGGCAGGCGTGCGGCGCCGGCCGTATAGGCCGCGGCCATGCCGGCGTGCGAATGCTCGTTGATCTCGAGCGGTGCCGGCCAGCCGTTCTCGATCGCGTCGCGGACGCGGTGCGCGGAGCCCACGCCCGGGTTGCCGCCCCACGAGAACGTCAGGCGGCCCGCGCAGCCGGCGCCGATCATCTGGTCGTACACCAGGTCCGGCGTCATCCGGATCAGGTGCAGACCGCGGCGCCGCTGGCGGATGAGTTCGTGGCCGGCGGCGAACGGGATCAGATGCGTGAAGCCCTCGAGCGCGACGCTGTCGCCATCCCGGACGTGCTGGCACACCGCCTGCTGCAGAGTCAGGATCGGCACGCTTACTCGACGACGGTCTGCGACTGCTCGCGCAGGTACTGCGGCAGGTAGTAGAACGAGCCGATCGCCTTGCCGGTCGTGGCCGAGCCCTTCCAGCCGCCGAAGGCCTGGTAGCCCGGCCAGGCTCCGGTGGTCGCGCCCTGCGGCCGGTTGACATAGGTCGTGCCGGCCTCGATGTGATCGAGGAAATAGCGGACCTCGGCTTGGTCGCCGTAGCAGCCGGCCGTCAGCCCGAGCGGCGAGGCGTTGGCATGGCGGACTGCCTCCTCGACGCCGCTGACCTCGGCCAGCATCACGATCGGCAGGAACATCTCGATGCCGAACAGCGGGTGCCCCGGCGGCGCCGTCGCGACGGTGGGTGCCACGTAGCAGCCGGACGCGAGCGCGCGGTCGCTCAAGCGCACGCCGCCCGTCAGGATGCTGGCGCCGTCGCGCCGGAGCTCGGCCGAGCAGCGCTCGTACTTCGCGACCGCGGCGGCCGAGATCACGGGCCCGAGCCAGTTCTGCCGCTCGGTCGGGTCGCCAATCGTGAGCGCGCGGGTCTGCTCGAGGATCTGCCCGCGGAGCTCGGACGCGACCTCCGCGGCGACGTAGACGCGCGAGGTCGCGGAGCATTTCTGGCCGCCGAGGCCGAACGCGGAGCGCACGATGCCGGTGGCGGCGCGGCCGAGATCGGCGCGGGCGGTGACGATCGCAGCGTTCTTGCCACCCATTTCCGCGATGCACGGCCGCGCATAGGCGCCCGCCACCATGCGCCGGCAGAGCGCCATGCCGACGTCGTAGGAGCCGGTGAAAGTCAGACCGGCGAGCAGTGGGTGGCCGACCAGTGCCTCGCCGACCAGCGGCCCGCCACCGGCGACGAGATTGAATACGCCGGGCGGGAAGCCTGCATCGCGGATGCAGTCGGCCAGCAGTCGCCCGGCCCACGGCGTGTCGGACGCGCTCTTGACCACGACCGTGTTGCCGGTAACGAGCGCGGCCGCGGTAGGCCCGCTCGCGAGCGCAAGCGGGAAATTGAACGGCGCGATCACGCCCCAGACGCCGTGCGGCTTCAGCACGCTGCGGTTGTGCGAGCGGAATCCCCTGATCGGGTCGTCTGGCAACACCCGGTCGAATCCGCCGTTGGCCGCGAAATCGTCGGCGTAGCCCTTGAAGAAATCCGCGACCTCCTGCGCCTCGGCGAGCGCCTCGAGCCGGTTCTTGCCGACCTCGAGGCAGAGCGCGGCGGCGATCACGTAGATGCGCGACTCGACCAGCGCCGCCACCCGGTGCGCCAGCCGCACGCGCTCAGCCGGCGGCGTCGCGCGCCACGCCGGCCAGGCGCGGTGGGCAGCCTCGACCGCCGTGGCGGTGAGCGCCGCGTCGGCGGTCGCGAACTCGCCGAGCACGCGTCCGTCGATCGGGCTGCGCTTCTCGATCGTGCCCGCACCCTCGACGTCGCGGCCATCGATGTACAGGGGGTGGCGCGCACCGAGCGCGGCGCGAACGCTCGCGACCGCCGCATCGAACCGCGTGTGCAGCTCCTCCGGCGGGTCGAACATCGTCGCGTACGTCAGCTTGAAGCTCATGGCCGGGCGAGCTCCCCGAGCAGACGGTCGAGCAGCGCGAGTGCGCCCGCGCGTTCCGCGGACATCGCAAGCGCGCCGGCGGTCGCGGGCGGAGCCTGCGTCACCGCTGTTCCCGACCGGCGCCGGTCGCGGCCGGCGACTGCGTCGCCGCTGGCCGGAACGCCTCCAGCACCGCGACCACCCTCCGCAGCACGGCCACCAGCGGCGCCGCGCGAGCGGGGTCGTAGCCGGATCCGTTCTCGTCCATGTACGCGGCCTGGGCAAGCTCGATCTGCAGCGCCTGCACGCCGCTTCCGGGATCGCCGTAGCGGCGCGTGATGTAGCCGCCCTTGAAGCGGCCGTCCAGCACGCTCGTGAAGGCCGGTGCGCCCTCGACCGCCGCCATCACGGCCGCGCGCAGCCCTGGATCGCACGAGCGGCCATCGTTGGTGCCGACGTTGATGTCCGGCAGCCGCCCGGCGAAAAGCCGCGGTACCTCGCTGCGGATCGAGTGCGCATCGAGCAGCACCGCAAAGCCATGGCGCTCGCGGACTGCGGCGAGCAGTGTCTTGAGTCGCGCGTGATACGGCTCCCAGTACTGGGTCCGGCGCTCGGCGACCTCAGCCGCGTCGGGCGGCGAGCCCGCGTACAGCGGCTCGCCGGCGAAGCTGTAGGCCGGGCAGAGGCCGGTCGAGACCTGTCCCGGATAGAGCGGCGCGTCGTCCGGCGGCCGGTTGAGGTCGACGACGTAGCGCGACAGCCGCGGCTCGAGCCAGCCGGCGCCGGCCGCGCGTGCGAACCCGTAGAGGCGCTCGACGTGCCAGTCGGTATCCGGCACCGCCCGCGCGGCGGCCGTCAGCCGCGCGGCGAGCGCGGCCGGAATCTCGCGGCCGGCGTGCGGCAGGCTGATCACGAGCGACGATCGACCGGGCTGCGCGTCGATCACGGCGCGAGCATCGGCAGGCGCAGGCCCTGCTGGCGGGCGCAGTCCTGCGCCTGCGCGTAGCCCGCATCCGCGTGGCGCATCACGCCCGTCGCCGGGTCGTTCCAGAGCACGCGCGCGATGCGTCTCGCGGCCGCCGGCGTGCCGTCGCAGACGATGACGACGCCGGCGTGCTGCGAGAAGCCCATGCCGACGCCGCCGCCATGGTGGAACGAGACCCAGGTCGCGCCGCTCGCCGTGTTCAGCAACGCGTTCAGCAGCGGCCAGTCGGACACCGCGTCCGAGCCGTCCTGCATCGCCTCGGTCTCGCGGTTCGGGCTCGCCACGGAGCCCGAATCGAGGTGATCGCGGCCGATCACGATCGGTGCCTGCAGCGCGCCGCTCGCGACCATCTCGTTGAACGCGAGCCCGAGCCGGTGCCGCTGGCCGAGGCCGACCCAGCAGATGCGGGCCGGCAGTCCCTGGAAGCGAATGCGCTCGGCCGCCATGTCGAGCCAGCGGTGCAGGTGGGCGTCGTCCGGGATCAGCTCGCGCACCTTGGCGTCCGTGCGGCGGATGTCCTCCGGGTCGCCCGACAGCGCCGCCCAGCGGAACGGGCCGATGCCGCGGCAGAACAGTGGCCGGATGTAGGCCGGCACGAAACCCGGGAACGCGAAGGCGTCCGCGATCCCCTCCTCGAGCGCAACCTGGCGGATGTTGTTGCCGTAGTCGAAGGTCGGAATGCCCTGGCGATGGAAACCGAGCATGGCCTCGACGTGCCGCGCCATGGAGCGGCGCGCGGCGCTCGCGACCTCGGCCGGATTCGTGCGCCGCCGGGTTTCCCAGTCGGCCAGCGTCCAGCCGATCGGCAGATAGCCGTTGACCGGGTCGTGCGCCGACGTCTGGTCGGTGACCGCGTCCGGTCGCTCGCCGCGCCGGAGCAGCTCCGGCAGCACCTCGGCGGCGTTGGCGCAGAGCGCGATCGAACGCGGCCGGCGCTCCCGCACCGCGGCCGCGATCATCGCGAGCGCCTCGTCGAGCGATCGCGCCTCGGCGTCGAGATAGCCCGTCCGGAGTCGCATCGCGATGCGGCTCGGCTGGCACTCGATGGCCAGCATCGACGCGCCCGCCATGGTCGCGGCGAGCGGCTGCGCGCCTCCCATGCCGCCGAGCCCGGCCGTCAGGATCCAGCGGTTGCCGAGCTCGCCGCCGTAGTGGCGCCGGCCCATCTCGGCGAAGGTCTCGTAGGTGCCCTGCACGATCCCCTGGCTGCCGATGTAGATCCACGAACCCGCCGTCATCTGCCCGTACATCATCAAGCCCTTGCGGTCGAGCTCGTTGAAGTGCTCCCAGGTCGCCCAGTGCGGCACCAGGTTCGAGTTAGCGATCAGTACGCGCGGCGCGTCGGCGTGGGTGCGGAACACGCCGACGGGCTTGCCGGACTGCACCAGCAGCGTCTCGTCATCGCCCAGGTCCTTCAGCACCGCGACGATGCGATCGAAGCACTCCCAGTCGCGCGCCGCACGACCGATGCCGCCGTACACGACGAGCTCGTCGGGACGCTCCGCGACGTCGGGATCGAGGTTGTTGCGCAGCATCCGCAGCGCCGCCTCGGTCAGCCAGGAACGGGCCTCCAGCCGCGTGCCGGTCTGCGCGCGGATCGTCCGGGTCGGGTCCCTGCGGGTGTGCGTGTCCATAAGGCCTCTGGGCTTGCGCCCTACAGGTCGAAGATCCCGCGCAGCTCGAAGCGGCTGCCGGCGTGGTGCAACAGGGCGAAGGACGCGGGCTCGCCACGGCTCCAGGTGGTGCGCTCGATCAGCAGCACCGCGTCGGCGGCGGCGAGCGCGAGCAGCCTTCGGACGCGCGTCCCCGGCAACACGGCCCGCACGACGTGGTCGACGCGTTCCAGAGGTGCCACCTCCATCAGGTACTCGTGCGCGGTGACGCTCCCGAAGTCGACCGAGAGGTAGCCGGGTGCGGCAGCCGGGCTCACGTAGCGGTCCTCGAGCTGCAGCGGCGTGTCGCGGTCGTAGTGGACGATGACCGTGTGGAACACCTGGCGCGCGCGCGCCTTGAGCGCAAGCTTGGCGCGCACGTCGGCGGGCGGTGCCACGCGCTCGGCGGAGATCAGCTCGGCACGGTAGGCGTGGCCACGTTCGCGGATCTCGGCGGCGATGCTGCGCAGCTGCAGCGGATGTCCGGCCGCGCGCAGGTCGGCGACGAAGGTGCCGCGGCCGGCGACCCGCGACAGGACGCCGGCGTGCACCAGCTCGCGGATCGCGCGATTGGCGGTCATCCGCGACACCTTGAGCTCGCGCACCAGCTCGTGCTCGGACAGTACGCGCGCACCCGGCTGCCACTCGCCGGAGCGGATCCGGCCGAGCACGTGGTCCTTGACCTGTTCGTACAGCGGCGTCACCACGGCGCTCACTGGAGCCCGGCCCGCTGAAGTCGCGCCAGGCAGGCCGCGTAACCGGCGTCGATCGCATCGCGCTCGCGGTGGCGCCCGCCGGCGACCAGCTGCTCGCCGCCGACCCAGACGCCGCTGATTGCGCCCGCTCGCGGTGCGAACACGAAGCCGTCGACGAGCGCCTCCGCCTGCAGGCCCGCGAACTCGGCGCGCCCCGTGTCGAGCAGCACGACGTCCGCCGGCGCGCCGATCGCGAGACCTTGAGTGCGATAGCCAAGCGCTTGCGCGCCGCCGGCAACGGCGTCGCTCCACAGCGAGGTGCCGGCATGCGGCACACGCTGGGAGGCGGCCAGCACTCGACGCCCGCGCCAGAGCCTGAGCGTGTATTCGGCGGTGCGCAGCTCCTCGCGCGGATCAATGGAAACGTGGCTGTCGGAGCCGACGCCGAAGCGGCCGCCGGCGGCGAGCAGCTCGTCAAGCGGGAATCGTCCGTCCCCGAGGTTGGCCTCGGTCGTCGGGCACAGCCCGACGACGGCGCCGGTCGCAGCGATCCCGGCCAGCTCCGCGGAATTGACGTGAGTCGCGTGCACCAGGCACCAGTGCGGGCCGGCGTAGCCGCCCTCCAGCAGGTACTCGACCGGTCGCCGGCCGTAGGCGGTGACACAGTCGTCGACTTCCCGCGCCTGCTCGGCGACGTGAATGTGCACCGGACAGGCGCGCCGCCCCTGGCGGGCGTGGGCGGCGACCGCTGCGAGCGCTTCCGGCGGCACCGCGCGCAGGCTGTGGATCGCCACTCCGGTGCGCTCGCGCGGCGACTCGCGGGCGGCGAGTTCGGCGCACAGTTCGAGGAACGGCCCGGTCGCGTTGTAGAAGCGCTGCTGCGCGCGCAGCAGCGGCTCGCCGCCGAAGTTGCCCTGCTGGTAGAGACAGGGAAGCAGCAGGTGGCGGATGCCGCTGGTGCGCGCTGCCGCGCGGACCGCCTCGGCGACTGCACTGACCGTGGCGTAGTGGCGCCCATCCGTGTCGTGATGCAGGTAGTGGAACTCGGCCACCGCCGTGTAGCCGGACTCGAGCATCTCGGCGTAGCAGAACGCGCTGATCGCGGCGACGTCGACCGGCGCAAGCCGCTCGACGAAGCGGTACATGACGTCGCGCCAGCTCCAGAATGAGCCTTCGACGCCGGCCAGCACCTCGGCGCTGCCGGCCATCGCGCGCTGAAACGCGTGGCTGTGCAGGTTCGGCATGCCGGCGAGCGCGAGGCCCTGCCGGAACGGGCCGCGCTCGGGGTGGCAGTCCCGCTCCAGGCGGACGATGCGGCCGTCCGGCGCGACTTCAAAGCAGACCCGCTGCGCGAGGCCGTCCGGCAGCAGCGCGCGCTCGAATGCAAGCTCCACGAAGGTCCCTGTATATACAGGTTGGGGGGCTGTGATATTAATCCGCCGTGTCGAGCTTGGACAGAGGTAGCGGCGGTGTGGGACCAGCTGTGGGTGGACGTGCGGCTCGCGACGGTGGTGCCGGGCGCCGCGGACGCGGGCCTGATCGAGGACGCAGCGCTCGGCGTTGCCGGCGGCCGCATCGTCTGGGTCGGTGCGCGCTCGGCACTCCCTGCTGCGCCGCACCAACTTGCTCACGAGGTGCGGACGGGCGGCCAGCGGTTGCTGACACCCGGACTCGTCGACTGCCACACGCATCTCGTGTTCGGCGGCGACCGGGCCCTGGATTTCGACCTCCGTAGCCAGGGCGTCAGCTACGCCGCGATCGCGGCCGCCGGCGGCGGTATCCGGGGGACGGTGGCGCGCACGCGCGGCCTGTCCGCGGAGGAACTGGCGGCGCTCGCGCTGCCGCGGGCGCGCGCGCTTCTGGCCGAAGGCGTCACCACGCTCGAGGTCAAGTCCGGCTACGGACTCGACGTCGCCACCGAACTGCGCATGCTCGAGGCCGCGCGGCTCCTTGGCCGGCAGCTCGACGTCGAGGTCGTGTCGACGCTACTGGCGCTGCACGCGCTGCCGCCGGAGTTCAGCGACGATCGCGCCGGCTACCTCGACCAGGTCATCAACGAGCTGCTCCCGGCCGCCACCGGGCTCGCGAGCCAAGTCGACGTGTTCTGCGAGTCGATCGCCTTCACGCGCGCCGAGTGCGCGCGCGTGCTCGGCGCCGCGCGCGACCGCGGCCTCGCGGTCAAGGTGCATGCCGACCAGCTGTCGGACCAGGGCGGTGCGGAGCTCGCGGCCGAGTTCGGTGCGCTGTCGGCCGATCATCTCGAGTACACGTCGGCGCAGGGCGTGGCGGCGCTCGCGGCGAGCGGCACGGTCGCGGTACTGCTGCCGGGCGCGTACCTGATGCTCGGCGAGACGCGCCGCCCGCCGGTCGCTGCGCTGCGCGCCGCCGGCGTGCCGCTCGCGGTCGCGACCGACCTGAACCCCGGGACCTCGCCGTGCACGTCGCTGCCGGTCGCGCTCACGCTGGCGCGGGCGCAGTTCGGGCTGGGGGCGAGCGAAGGCGTGGCGGCCGTCACGCGCGTGGCCGCCGCCGCGCTCGGCCTCGGCGCCTCGCGCGGCACGCTCGAGACCGGCAAACGCGCGGATTTCTGCCTGTGGAATCTCGGCCACCCGCGCGAGCTCGGCTACTGGCTCGGGCCGGGCGCCTGCCACGTCGTGGTCCGCGAAGGCAGGGTCAGGCTGGTCGAAGGGGCTGTCGAGGGCAGGCCGTCCTGAGGCACCCCGAGCCCGCCGCCCGCCGGCGCCGCGACCGGCAGCCGCGGCGCGCGACGGCGGCCGCCGGACGGACGGGGTCGCGGCGCCGGTCGCGATCGCCCGCCGGGCCGTCGCGATAACATGGCCGGCACGACGGGGACCGCCGTCGCCCGACGCCGGGAGAGCAGCGGATGAGTTCCGGACCGCGACTGGATTTCTCGAGCGACAACGTCAGCGGCGCCGCGCCCGAGGTGCTCGCCGCACTCGCCGCCGTCAACGACGGGCCGCAACAGTCCTACGGTGCCGATCCGCACACGGCGGCGCTCGAGCGCCGCGTCGCGGAGCTGTTCGAGCGACCGGTCCGCGTCCTGCCGGTGGCGACCGGCACCGCGGCAAATGCGCTCGCGCTGTCCTTGCTGGCGCGGCCGTACGAGGGGATCTACTGCACGACGATTGCGCACGTGATGACCGACGAGTGCGGTGCGCCCGAGTTCTACAGTGGCGGCGCCAAGCTGCTCTCGTTGCCATCGGCCGATGGCCGGCTGCGGCCAGAGCAGCTCCGCGAGGCGGTCGCGTTCGCGCGCTCGATGGGGGTGCATCACGTGCAGCCGGCTGCGGTATCGATCTCGCAGGCGACGGAGTGGGGTACCGTCTACACGGCTGCCGAGCTCGGCGCGCTCACCGTGGCGGCGCACGAACTCGGGCTGCGCGTGCACATGGACGGCGCGCGTTTCGCCAATGCACTCGCCCACCTGCGCTGCTCACCGGCGGACGCGAGCTGGCGGCGCGGCATCGACGTGCTGTCGTTCGGCGCGACAAAGAATGGTGCACTGGCGGCCGAGGCCGTGGTGCTGTTCGACCTGGCGCTGGGCGCCGAGCTCGAGCTGCGGCGCAAGCGCAGCGGCCACCTGTGGTCGAAGATGCGCTTCCTGAGCGCGCAGCTGAACGCCTATCTCGAGGACGACCTGTGGCTCCGGCACGCGCGCCATGCGAACTCGATGGCGGCGCGGCTCGCGGCCGGCCTGACGCCGCTGCCGGGCGTGCGGCTGCTGCAGCCGGCGGAGGCTAACGAGCTGTTCCTGGCGCTGCCGGCTGGGGTCGCGGCCGGGCTGCGGGCGCAGGGCTACCGGTTCTACGACTGGCCGGCGCCGGCCGGCGTCGAGGGGACGGTCGTGCGACTGCTAACCACCTTCGACATGCACGCCGCCGACGTCGACGGCTTCATCGCGGCCGCGCGCCGCAGCGGCGGAATGCTCAGGGCGTGAGCAGGCGGTTGTAGCGGCGCAGCAGGTCGCGCAGCGCCGCGTGCGGGATCGCCGTGGCGAGGTGGCCGTCCGGTCCCTGCATGTCGCGCGCCGCGACCAGCGCGTTGACGATCGCCTCCTCGGTCGCCTCGACGGTTGCGAGGAACAACATGTCCATGCGGCCGTTGGCAAGGAACTGCGCGGTCGCCGGCGAACGGCCGGCCGCGGATTCCCGGTTCGCGGTCGAGAACGCCAGGAAGATGTCGCCCGAGGCGTTGCCGCCGTAGCCACCGTCGCGGCCGAGCGCGAGCGGCGCGCGCCGTGCAAGGCGCTGCAGCTGGTGCGGCAGGAGCGGCGCGTCGGTCGCGACCACGATGATGATCGAGCCGCGTTCGGCGGGCTCGGGCTCGTCGCTGGGGTAGACGACACGGTGCTCCAGCAGGTGACGGCCGACCGGGACGCCCGCGATCCGCAGCGTGTCGCGCGTGCCGTGATTCGCCTGCACCAGGACGCCGACCGTATAGTCCTGGGCGCCGATCCGCACGCGGCGCGACGCGGTCCCGGTACCACACTTGAACTCGTGGCAGATGCTGCCAGCTCCACCGCCGACGTTGCCCTCGCCTACCGGCCCGCCGCGGGCCTCGTCGAGGGCCGCAAAAGCGTGCTCGGCGCGCACGTGGAAGCCGTCCATGTCGTTCAGGTACCCGTCCCAGGTCTCGGCGACCACCGGCAGCGTCCAGCTTTCGCCGTTCGGATCGACGGGGTCGTGGCGCAGCCGCCAGCGGATGACCGCGTCGCGGACGACGCCGACCTGGTTGGTGTTGGTGATCATCACCGGGCCATCGAGCAGTCCGGACTCGCCGACCCACGCTGCGCCCGTCATCTCGCCGGCGCCGTTCAGCTGGAAGCTACCGGCAAGCACGGGCCTCGTGATGCTGTCCTGGCCGCGCGGCAGGATGGCCGTGACGCCGGTATGCACGGGGTGGCGCGGATCGGTCGAGTCGCTGAGCGTCACCTCGCCGACGGTGACGCCGGCGACGTCCGTGATCGCGTTCAGCGGCCCCGGCGTGCCATCGAAGGGCACGCCGAGGTCCCGTGCGCGCGGCTCGGCGGCGCTCACCGCGGCGGCGAGCACCAGCAGCGACCAGGCAGCGGCCGCGACCCGCCTCATGACGGGCCGCCGCCGGCCGCCTGCCGCTCGGCGCCAAATCGTTCGGGCAGCAGCCCCGCGAGCTCGGCACGGGTCAGGTTGCGCCAGCGGCCCGGCTCGATGCCCTCGAGGCGGACATTGACGAAGCGCACGCGCACGAGGCGCCTGACCGTGTAGCCGAGCGCGTCGCACATGCGTCGGATCTGGCGGTTTAGGCCCTGCGTCAGCACGATGCGAATCACGTTCTTCGACACGCGCGCGACCTCGCATGCGGCGGTCTTCGTCTCGAGAATCAAGACGCCGCCGGCCAGCGCCGCCACGAACTCGTCGGTCACCGGGCGGTCAACCGTCACCAGGTACTCCTTCTCGTGGCCGTGTTCGGCGCGCAACAGGGAGTTGACGATGTCGCCGTCGTTGGTGAGCAGAATCACGCCCTCGGAATCCTTGTCGAGGCGGCCGACCGGAAAGACGCGCTCACGGTGGGCGACGTAGTCGACGATGTTGTGCGCGACCCGCTGGTCGGTCGTGCACTCGATACCCGCGGGCTTGTGAAGCGCAATGTAGACGTGCCGCGTCGGGCCGCCGAGCGGCCCGCCATCGAGCCGCACGTCGTCGCCGGGAGCGACGCGCGTCCCCAACGTCGCCAGCCCGCCGTTGACCGTGACGCGCCCGGCCGAGATCCAGTTGTCGGCCTCGCGTCGCGAACACAGGCCGCGATCGCTCAGGTACCTGTTGATTCGCAGCCCGGCGTCGACAGTCAACGAAACACGCCCTCGCCGTAGGACTCGGCAACAAGGTTCTCGAAGCGCGTGAACTCGCCGAGAAAGGTCAGGTGCACTTCGCCGGTCGGGCCGTTGCGCTGCTTGGCGACGATGATGTCGGCGACGCCCTTGCGAGTCGTGTTCGGCTCGTACACTTCCTCGCGGTAGATCAACAGGATGACGTCCGCGTCCTGCTCAATGGCGCCCGAATTGTGGCAGACGATGCCGTCCGCGAGCCAGCTGGCGGGTCCCGGAACCGTGAGATCGAAAACCTCCTGCTCGCCCGCGGGTTCGATGGCGACGACCGGATCCCACAACAGGTCGGACTCAGACCACTCGCGGATCTCCGGATCCTCGAGCAGCTCGGCGGACGACCCCGGCGTTGCGCGACCGGGCGCGAACCGGACATGGGCGGCGCCGCCGGACGACGTGGCGCGCAGCGCCGCCGATCGGCGCTCGGAAATGCCGCGTTCGCCCACCGTGGCCCTGACCCGCCCGACTGCCTCGGTCCGAAAGGCATCAACACTTGGAATAACCAGAACGCTTTCGAGGTGCCGGCGCAACGCGGTTGCTGCGGCCAGACGCGGACCGAAGGCCCAGACCCGGTCGAGAAATCGCCGCCGAACTGGTTCGGACTCCGCCACGCGCTGCGGCTGCGCCGCCGGAGGCACGCATCGCGCAAGAGCCACGCGCGAGCCCTTTGCGATGTCGGCGAGCCGCTGCCAGCCGTGCCCCGTGTAGATCCGATGCTTGGCCGTCGCGGTGATCGCGCGGCCGCTCTCGAAACTGACCCGAAACACACGCCTGACGCCGACGCACCAGACCCGGTCCGAAATCGCCGCCACGAGCTTCTGGTGCTCGTCCATCGCCCAGACCCGCGGAGTCTGGCCGACCAGGTCGCGGATCGGCATGCGCCCACCATCCGCAAGGCAGACGCGCGTGTCACCGGTCACGCATTCGCGCAGGTCGCTCATGACCGGCTTCTTCTCGACGCGCTGCTCGACGCTGCGGTTGAGCTGCGAGAGCGCGATCACGGGGAGCTTCAGCTCCTTGGCGAGCGCCTTCAGCGAGCGCGAGATCTCCGAGATTTCGGTCGCGCGGTTCTCCTTCGTGCCAGGCACCTGCATCAGCTGCAGGTAGTCGATGACGATCAGCCCAAGCCCCTTCTCGCGCTTGAGGCGTCGCGCCCGCGCGCGCACCTCCGTGGGCGTCAGGGAGCCAGTCTCGTCGATGAAGATCGGCGCCTGCGACAACACCTCGGTCGCGCTCGTAATCCGCGGCCAGTCCTCCGCCGACAGCGCGCCGGTGCGCAGGTGGCTTTGGCTGACCCGGCCGAGCGACGCAATCATCCGCATCGTCAGCTGCTCGGCCGACATCTCCATCGAGAAGATCGCCGACGGCACCTTGTGCTCGATCGCCGCGTTCTCGGCAATGTTGACGGCCAGCGTCGTCTTGCCCATCGACGGGCGGCCCGCGATGATCACGAGGTCGCCCGGCTGCAGCCCGGTCGTCATCCGGTCGAGCTCGGTGTAGCCAGTGCGGACGCCCGTGAACTGGCCCGGGTTCTGGTGCAGCTGATCGATGCGGTCGATTGTTCGCGGCAGCACGTCGCGGATGTTCTGGAAGCCCGCGCGCGTGCGGGTGCCGCGCTCGGCAATCTCGAACACCAGCCGTTCCGCCTCCTCTACCAGCTCGGCCGGGGGTCGGCCGCCGCTGCTGAGCGCGGTCGCCGCGATCTCGCCGCCGGCGTGCACCAGCTGCCGCAGCAGCGCGTAGTCGCGGACGATCGCTGCGTAGGCGCGGACGTTCGCCGCGCTAGGCGTGTCGCGGGTCAGGCGCGCCAGGTAGCCGAGGCCGCCGCTGTCGTCCAGCAGGCCCTTGCTGCCCAGTGCTTCGGAGACCGTGACGGCATCGCATGGACTGCGTGCATCGACCAGCCCGGCGATCGCTTCGAAGATCAGCTGATGGTCGCGACGATAGAAGTCGTGCGCAGCGATCAGATCGGCGACGCCGTCCCAGGCGGTCGCATCGAGCATCAGGCCGCCGAGCACCGCCTGCTCCGCCTCGACCGAGTGCGGCGGCAGCCGCAGACCGTCGGCCGCCTCTGGCGAGCGGCGCGGTGAACCCGCGAGCGGCATCAGATACCTCGAAGTCAGTCGGCCGGAAAACGCCGGGTGATTCTACCCCGGCCCGGGGCCGGCCGGCGCGCGGACGGGCGGACGCCCGCGCCGCGACCGGAATGCAGCCTCAGTCCTCGCCGACGACCGTGACCGTGACGTCGACGTTGACGTCGGTGTGCAGGTGCAGCGTCAGCACCTGTTCGCCGGTCATACGAATCGGTCCGGTCGGCATGCGCACTTCCGCCCGCTCGACCGGGTGGCCGGCGCGGGTCAGCGCCTCGGCGATGTCGCCGGTGCCGATCGAGCCGAACAGCTTGCCCTCGCTGCCGGCCTTGGCACTGATCGACAGCCGGAAGTCCTTGAGCGCCACGGCGCGGCCCTGGGCGTCGGTCAGGTCGGCCGCCGCCTTGGTCTCGAACTCGGCCCGCTTCGCCTCGAACCTCGCGATGTTGGTCGCGGTGGCGA
Organism: Pseudomonadota bacterium; assembly: GCA_025351005.1. Classification (GTDB taxonomy): domain Bacteria; phylum Pseudomonadota; class Gammaproteobacteria; order Steroidobacterales; family Steroidobacteraceae; genus CAIKZZ01. The sequence goes on from JANXWS010000044.1 coordinate 30,133, forward strand.
GCGTGGCGCGTCCGGTCGGCAGCAGGAAGTTGCGGCCATAGCCGGACCGGACCTTCACCCGGTCACCGATGTTGCCGAGATTGGCGACTTTCTTGAGGAGGATCACGTCCATGGCAGCACCTGTCTGTCTCTGTCACTTACCTAGAAAAACCATTGCGACGCCGGTCAGGGGCCGCCGTTGCGCTTGCCGCCGCGGCCTGCCGGCAGCCGGTCCCGGAGCGGGATCCAGTTGTCGATGAACCCGAACACGGCGAGCGCGCCCATCACGAAAATCGTCGTGAAGGGCAGGAACAGCAGCGCGTAGGTAACGGCGAGCCACGCGCCGTTCAGGCCGAGCGCGTCGCGGGCGGCGTGCAGCACCGCGAGACCCTGCAGCACGAACGCGCCGAGAAACACCCAGGCAGCGTCCGCCGCGACGTCGAAGCGAAACGCCGCGGCCAGCAGCATGACAACGATCGCCAGCGCCGCCAGCGTGCGCCCGGTCTTCAGCCGCCGAAAGGCCGGCCCGAGCTGCGCGACCCGCGCCAGCGCGCCGGTCGCCCACAGGCCGACGAACACGGCCACCATCGTATTGAGCAGCAACAGCCACGTCACGGCGCCCCACATGCGCGCGGGCAAAGCCTCGATCAGGTTGGCGTCCTGCGGCCGACGGCCCGAGCCTACGTTCGACATCACGGTTGCGACCCGGTCGAGCTCGCCGGCCAGCTTTTCCACGATGGGCCGCCAGACGCCGGGCGGATCGGCGAGCACGACGTGCACGACGACGAGCGCCGCGAGCGCGGCCAGCGTCGCCACCTGGAACGCCAGATTGAGGCTTGCGCCGCGTCTCAGCATTCGGCCCAGTACGAGCGCCGGGGCCACGAGCGCCGCGCTGACGAGCAGCGAGGGTACCGGCCCCGCACCGGCGAGCAGCAGCCACCAGGCGAGCGTCACGCCTGCGACCAGTGCCGCCGCCCAGTCGGGCAGCGGAGGCGCCGGCCGCAGCGCGAGCAGCACGACCAGCGCTCCGGGCAGCCACGAGCCGAACGGCAGCAGCAACGCGAGGAACGCGAGCAGCGCCGCGCCGACGAAGGCGCGGGACCCGGAGGCCGTCAACCACTCAGCCAGGCGGTGCATGGGTGCCGGGGGCCCGCGCTGCGCTGGCCGCGCGGATGCCTTCCATCAATGCTGGTCGGTGTACGGCAGGAGCGCGAGATAGCGCGCCCGCTTGACGGCCTGCGCCAGCTGCCGCTGGTAGAACGAGCGCGTGCCGGTAATCCGGCTTGGCACGATCTTGCCGGTCTCGGTGACGTAGTTCTTCAGGGTCCCCAGATCCTTGTAGTCGATCTGGTCGACGCCGTCGGCGGTGAACTTGCAGAATTTCTTGCGCCGGAAATAACGGGCCATGGTGCGTGCTCCAGAGCGTCAGTCGCGGGGGCTGCGGTCGTCGCGGTCGCGGAACGGGCGGTCGCGGTCACCCCGGTCGCCCCGGTCGCCCCTGTCGCTGCGGTCATCGCGGTCACCGCGGTCGGCGCGCTGGTCCTCGCCCTTGTCGTCGCCGGACTTCGCCATCGGCGACGGCTCGGTGACGGCCGCGTCCATCCGCGTCGTCAGGTGCCGAATCACGGCGTCCGAGAACCGGAACGAACCCTCGAGCTCGGCCAGCGTCTTGCCGTCGCACTCGATGTTCATCAGCACGTAGTGCGCTTTGTGCACCTTGGCGATTGGGTACGCGAGCTGCCGGCGGCCCCAGTCTTCCATCCGGTGCACGGCGCCGCCGCCGGCAGCAATCATGCCGGTGTAGCGCTCGACCATCGCCGGGACTTGCTCGCTCTGGTCCGGATGGACCAGAAACACGATCTCATAATGTCTCATGGCTGCTCCCTATGGGTATGAGCCGCCCGGCTGAGACTGCCAGTGCGGCAAGGAGAATCAACAACTTGCGTAGTCCCACGCGGCCCCGAGGGCTCTCCGAGGGGCGCGTAGTGTAGGCGGGCCACCGGTGCGGCGCAAGTTGAAATCTCAGGCCGCTCAGCGGCTTGGCACCGCCCGCTGCCGCAGCGCCTCGTACAGCACGATGCCAGCCGCCACCGAGACGTTCAGGCTCTCGACCGCGCCCAGCATGGGCAGTCGTACGACGACGTCGCAGTGCTCGCGCGTCAGACGGCGCATGCCGCTGCCCTCGGCGCCTAGCACGAGCCCGAGCGGCCCCTTCAGGTCGGCCTCGTAATGAAGAGTATCCGCCTCGCCGTCGGTGCCGACGATCCAGAGGTTCTGTTCCTGCAGCGAGCGCAGGAAGCGCGCCAGGTTCGTCACCTGCACGAACGGCACCGTCTCGGCGGCGCCGGCCGCGACCTTGCGCACGACCGGGGTCAACCCGACCGCGCGGTCGCGCGGCACGACGACGGCGTCGGCACCGACCGCGTCGGCGGTTCGCAGGCACGCGCCCAGGTTGTGCGGATCCTGCACGCCGTCGAGCACCAGCACGAGCGGCGCCTGCGTCGCAGCGTCGAGGCGGACCAGCAGATCCTCCTCGGCGAGCGGTACCGCGGCGGTGACGCGCGCGACGACACCCTGGTGCACCTGCTGGCCGGCGAGCGCGTCAAGCTCGGCTGCCGGGCGCGACTCGACCGCGACCCCGTGCTGGCGCGCGAGCTCAACCAGCTCCTGGGTGCGGCGGTCGGAGCGGCCGGCCTGCAGCTGGATGAGTCGCACCGCGGCCGGGCGGCGCTCGAGCAGTGCGCGCACCGCGTGGATTCCGTAGACGGTCTCCTCGCTCACCGCTTGCGGCCTTTGCCGCCCCCGCCCGGCGCACGCGGGCGGCTACCTCCGGCCTTGGGCGTCGTGGACTTCGCGGGCGTTGACCGCCTCGCGCCGGGCGTCGCCACCGCGGCTTTCGCCTGCCGCCTGGGGTGGAACGCGCCGCCGGTCCGCGACACGAGCTCGAAGTCGATCTTGCGCTCGGACGGATCGACGCGCGCCACCCGCACGACGAGCCGGTCGCCGAGCGTGTAGCGCTCGCCGCTGCGCTCGGCCACCAGCGCGCGGCGGTCTTCCTCGAAGCGGAAGTAATCGCGCCCGAGCGACGAAACGTGCAGCAGGCCGTCCACCTGCAGGCCCTCGAGCTGCACAAAGAGGCCGAAGTCGGTGACGCCAGTGACGACGCCCGGGAACGTCGCGCCGAGCCGGTCGCGCATGAACTCGCATTTCAGAAACGCGACCACGTCGCGCGCGGCCTCGTCGGCGCGGCGCTCGCGCAGCGAGCACTCCTGGCCGAGCTGCTCCATCTCGCGCGCCGGGTGCTCGAAAGCCTCAGGCGGGCGTTCCGCCAGCACGTGACGGATCGCGCGATGCACCAGCAGGTCGGGGTAGCGCCGGATCGGCGAGGTGAAATGCGCGTAGGCCTCGAGCGCGAGGCCGAAGTGGCCGATATTCTCCGGCTGGTACACGGCCTGCGCGAGCGAGCGGATGATCATGCTCTCGAGCAACGCGGCATCCGGGCGGCCGACGACCTGGCGCAGCAATCGCGCCAGCTTCATCGGGTTGACGTCGCCGTCGGTCTCGAGCAGCAGGCCGCGGGTCGCGAGGAAGCGCTTCAGCTCGAGCACGCGGTCCTCGTCCGGCTGGGCGTGGACGCGGTACAGCGCCGGCATTTTGTGCTTCTTCAGGAAGCGCGCCGCCTCGACGTTGGCGGCGATCATGCATTCCTCGATCAGCCGGTGCGCGTCGTTGCGTGGATAGCTCTTGAGATCGGCGACCCGGCCGTCGGCACCGACGATCACCTTGACCTCCGCCGAGTCGAAATCCAGCGCGCCGCGCGTCTCGCGCCAGTGCCGCAGCGCGCGGTAGACGTCGTGGAGCGACTCGAGCGAGGCGAGCACCGGCCCCGACAGCTCGTGGCGCACCTCGGCGGAGCGGTCGATCAGCGCGGCGGCGGCGCGGGTGTACGTCAGGCGCGCCGCCGAACGCATCACCGCGGCGTAGAAGTGCGTGCGCGTGACGCGCCCGTCGCGGCTGATTGCGAGCTCGGCCACCATGCAGGCGCGATCGACGTTTGGCATCAGCGAGCAGAGGTGGTTCGACAGCTGTTCCGGCAGCATCGGCAGCACGCGGTTCGGGAAGTAGACGCTGGTCGCGCGCTCGCGCGCTGCCCGGTCCAGCTCGCTGCCCGGCCGTACGTAGTGACTGACGTCGGCAATCGCGACCAGTAGCCGCCAGCCGCCGCGAGTCGGCTCGGCGAACACGGCGTCGTCGAAGTCGCGCGCGTCCTCGCCGTCGATTGTGACGAGCGCCACGGCGCGCAGGTCGATGCGCGTTCCGAGCGTGGCCGGGTCGAGCGTCTTGCCGAACTGGCGAGCCTCGCGAAGCACCGGCGCCGGGAACTCGTTCGGCAGCTGGTGCGACTCGATGGCCAGCTCGACCGCGGTCTGCGCGACGCCTTCCTCCGCCAGCACCCGCACGATGCGACCGACCGCCTCGGCATGACGGCTCGGCGGCTCGACGACCTCGGCAACGACCAGGCTGCCGTCGCCGGCGGCGCCCTGCTCGCGAGCCGGGATCACGACCCGCTGGCTGATGCGCCGATTGTCGGGCTCGACGAAGCCGACTCCGTGTTCGACGTGGAAGCGGCCGGCGACGCGCCGCGTCCGCCGCTCCAGCACCTCGACGACCTCGCCCTGCTTGCGATTGCGGGCGTTGGCACCGACGATCCGCACGGCGACGCGGTCGCCGTGCATCACGGCGCGCATCTGATTGGGCGCCAGGAACGCGTCGTCGGAGCCGTCGTCTGGCACGAAGAAGCCGAAGCCGTCGCGATGGCCGACGACCTGGCCGGTGCGCACCGCGACGCGGTCGAGCAGCAGGTACTCGCCGCGCCGGTTGCGCAGCAGCTGACCGTCGCGGACCATCGCGCCAAGGCGCTTGACCAACGCTTCGAGCAGCCCCTGCTCGCTCAGCTTGAGCGCGGTGCCGAAGCCCTCGGCGGTGAGCGGTGCGCCGGCCGCGCGCAGCACCTCGAGCAGGTACTCGCGGCTCGGAATCGGGCGCTCGTAGCGCTCCGCTTCGGCGGACTGCCGT
>JANXWS010000065.1 GCA_025351005.1 Pseudomonadota bacterium
TCACCGCCACCAACGAGGCGACGCACGCACTCATTCGCGATGCCAGCGACCGTTCGCCGCTGTACACCGGGCTCATCGCGGGCGTCGGGCCGCGCTACTGCCCGTCGATCGAGGACAAGGTCGTGCGCTTCGCGCACCGCCCGGCGCACCAGGTCTTCGTCGAGCCGGAGGGACTGGAGACACACGAGCTCTACCCGAACGGCGTCTCGACCAGCCTGCCGTACGACGTGCAGCTCGCGTTCATCCGAACGATCCGCGGCTTCGAGCGGGCGCACCTGACGCGGCCGGGCTATGCGATCGAGTACGATTTCTTCGACCCGCGCGACCTCGAGTACTCGCTGCGGACGCGCGCGCTCGAGGGCCTCTATCTCGCCGGCCAGATTAACGGCACGACCGGCTACGAGGAAGCGGCGGCGCAGGGCCTGATTGCGGGTCTCAACGCCGCGCGCGCGGCACTCGACCGCGCGCCGTGGTGGCCGAAGCGGTCGGAAGCGTACCTGGGCGTGATGCTCGACGACCTGATCACGCGGGGCGCGCCGGAGCCGTACCGGATGTTCACGAGCCGTGCCGAGTATCGCCTGAGCCTGCGCGAGGACAATGCCGACCTGCGCCTGACTCCGGCCGGCCGTGACCTAGGGCTCGTCGACGACGAACGCTGGCACTTCTTCACGGCCAAGCGCGAGGCGATCGCGGCGGGCGGCGCGGGAAACGCCGCCGACCCGCGGCTTCGCGAGCAGGTCGCACTCGCGATAGCGGTCGACGCCAAGTACCGTGGCTACCTCGTGCGCCAGCAGGCCGAAGTCGCGCAACTCGAGCGTCACGAAGGGACAGCGCTGCCCGTCGACCTCGACTACGGCTCGGTCAAGGGCCTGTCGACCGAGGTGCGCGAGCGACTGGTCGAGGTGCAGCCGCGCACCCTCGGCCAGGCGGCACGCATCCCGGGACTGACACCGGCCGCGACGGCGCTCCTGCTCGTGCACCTGAAGCGACTCGGCCGCGTCGGATGATGCTGGTGGCGGCCGCGCCCAGGCTGGCGGCGCCGCGACCGGGACGGCACTTCAGCCAACAACGGGAGCCCGAGCGATGAGCGATTTTTTCGCCTTCGAGCTGCGATCGATCGACGGTGGCGCCGATCTGCTCGGGCCGCTGCGTGGCAAGGTCACGCTAGCGGTCAACGTTGCGAGCGAGTGCGGACTGACGCCGCAGTACGCGGGCCTCGAGCGCCTGTACCGGGAACTGCAGGCGGAGGACTTCACGATCGTTGGCTTTCCGTGCAACCAGTTCGGCGCGCAGGAACCGGGCACCGAGGCCGAGATCCGAACGTTCTGCACGACGCGCTACGGCGTCACGTTCCCGCTGTCAGCCAAGCTCGACGTCAACGGCGCGCCGCGCGCGCCGCTGTACGCCTGGCTCACCGATCCCGCCCAGGGGCACGCCGGAGACATCGAATGGAACTTCGAAAAGTTCCTGATCGGCCGCAACGGGCAGCTGCTGCAGCGCTACCCGCCGACCGTGAAGCCCGAGGACAAGGGGCTCCTGCAGGACATCGCCGACGCGCTGTAGGCACCGCGGTGCCGCGTCGCGCGGTCGCCGCGGCACTGTGCTCGGCGCTCACGCTCGCAGGGGCCGTGGCGGCCGCGCCGCCGCCGCGACCGGCCGCGCTCGATGCGGTCACCGATTCTCTGGTCGACGACCTCGCCACCGAGCTCGTCGAGTTCATGTGCGCGCCGGTCGCCGGCCTGCCCGAGCGCATCGACGTCGCGGTCGCGAACCGCACCGATCTGCCGCCGGAGCAGGCCGCCGAGTACCGCGCGCGGCTCGGCGAGTCGGGACCGAAGCTGCACGATGCCTGCGTCGCGCGCACGCGCGCCGCGGCCGCCGCGCCGGATGGACCGCGCGCGACACTTTCGGCACGGCTGGCGCCTGCGCTCGCCACACATCTGCAGGCGCGCGACCTCGAGCGGACGCGCAGCTTCCTCGAGTCCGGCGCCGGCCGACGGCTCGCGGAAGTGCGCCGCGACTTCAATGCCGAGGCGTTCGGAGTGGTCGCGCCGTGGGTCGCGAGCTTTGGACCGGCGCTCTACGGCGATCTGCGGATGATGCTGACCGCCGAGGTCGGGACGCTGCCGCCGCCGGCCAGCGAGCCGGCGCCGGCGCCGGAGCGGGTGCGGCGCGTGCACATCAGGAACGCGAGCCGCCTCGGCGCAGCTTGCTCGGACTTTTATCCGGAGCATTCGCGGCGTGCCGGCGAGCAGGGCGCGGTCGTGATGCTGCTCAGGATTTCGGATGGCGGGCGGCTCGCGGGCCTGCTGGTCGAGACCTCGAGCGGCTACCCGGCCCTCGACGTCGCTGCGGCCGCGTGCGTTGGCGCGCACGCCGAGTTCGAGCCGCAGTTGGTCGGGGAGCGGCCGATCGCCGTCTGGGAACGACTGCGCTGGACCTGGCGGCTCGCCGAGGGCGACGCGCCGACAGGGCCGTAGCGAGGCGCGTGTCGCGGCCAGGGACGCGCGCGCTCAATCGCAGCCGCGCGCCTGGCGGATCGTCGCGCCGATGGCGGTCGCGAGATCCCGCGCACGGCCAGTCGCCAACGCAAGCTCCGGCAGCGCGAGCGTGCGGTCGAGCCGCGCGCGCGTGCCAAGCGCGTCGGCCGCGATCGTGAGCTCGAATCCGAAGCAGCCCGATGCCGCGAGCTCGCCGGCGAGCCTGCTCCACGCGTATCGATCGAGGACCTCGCCTGCCGCGTCGGCACCCGGCGGCTGCAGCGTCGCCACCAGCGCGCCGGCGGGCGACCAGCGGTTCGGCGCGTCCGGTACCGCGGGGGCGGCCAGCAGGCCCAGCGCGTACAGGGCGCCACGGCGTGCGGCGGACTCGAGCGCGGCGCGGCCCGCGACAGGATCGGGCGCGCCGAAGCAGCCGGCGAGCAGGCAGTGCGCGTAGAACGCCTCGGCGTCGGCGTCGCCGCGCGCCGCCATTTCGAGCCACGAGCGCGCCACCAAAGGCTCGTCGTGCAGTCGGTCGAGCCCGAGCCTCTGTGCCGCGCGCGGCGAGCCCAGCACCGCCGCGCTCTGCAGTCGCGTCACGGGCAGCGCGCCGCTCGCCGCCAGGCGCTCGAGACTGGCGGCGTCGCCGGCCTGTGCGCTCGCGCCGAGCTTCCGCTCGATCGCAGCCCGGTCGAAAGCGGTCGCGACGCAGCCGGCACGCAGCCTGGCACGCGCGGCGCGCTCGGCCTCGATGAGGGACTCGAGCGCGGCCGTGGCGGTGCGGTCGCGTGCGGCGGCGAGACGTCCACGCGCCTCTGCGGTCCGCGCACCGTCGCCGGCGGGATCGTCGGATCCGGAACAAAGCGTCGCGAGCTCGGCGAGCGCCGCCGCCGCGCCCGGCTGCCGGGACTGGCCGAGCGCGCGCGCCGCGCCGGCGACATCGCCGTCGTACAACGGGCCAAGCGATTCGCGGACGCCACCGAAATCGCGGAAGCGGGCGGTCAGCGCGCTGCGCAGCAGCACGGAGGCGAGCGGTACCGCCGCGGGCCCTGCGGCGGTAGTCGCGACAGGGGCCGAGATGATCACCGTCAGCGCTGGCGGGGCGAGGCCCGTTGCCGCGCTCGCGGAGGGTGGCCGCTGAGCGCGCCAGTACAGGAGCCCCGCGAGTGCGAGCAGTGCGACGGCGGCGCCGAGCCAGGCGGGACGACGCCTCAATGCGGCGCCGGGCCGGGCACGAGGTCGAAGGTCACAGTGACGTGTGCGGAAAAGGCGAGCTCGCCGGTCTCGTACGTCTTGGGGGCCTTGGAATCCGCCACGGCGGCTAACCGCATCGGGCGCGAATAGGGCTCGGCGCCGACCTCGGTGGTCGTCGCCGTGCGCACCGCGCCGACCGTCGCATCGAGTCCGTGGGCGAGCACGAGCGCGTTGGCCCGCGCATCGGCGACCGCGCGGGCGATGGCCTCGCGGGCGAGGTCCGCCCGCCGGCTCGAATCGAGTTGCGGCTCGCCGACGTCGTTGGCGCCGGCGCCGATGCCCTGCTCGATCAGCTCGCCGAGCCGGTCGAGGTTGTGTAGCTCCACCTGCAGCTGGCGGCGCACGATGTATCCGACCAGCGTGCGCGTCTTCCTGGAATCGCTCCAGACGTAGTCGGGCTGCACCGCGATCCCCGTCGAGCGCAGGTCGGCGTCCGCGACGCCGAGGTCGCGTGCCACCTTGAGAAGCGCGGCGACCACCCGGCCGGCGGCGCCGCGGGCGGCCTCGAGCGTCGCGCCTCGCGCCTCGACGCCGAGCGACACGGTCGCGCGGTCGGGTGGCGCGTGCGTCTCGCCGTTGCCGGTGACGGTCAGCGTGCGCACGTCGCGGTTGTCGGTGGCACGGGCCGGCAGGCCGGCCGCCAGCAGAGTGGCCAGAATCGCAGCCAGCCAGGGAGCGGAGCGGGGCATGATGGACTCCTTGCGTCCGGGCGGGGTGCCGGGGGGCACGATACAACGACTGCAGTCGACGCTCGCGGTTCGGGCCGCGGTGGAAATTTCCGAGGCGGCTCCGTAACATTCGGCGGCTTTAGGAACGGCCGCGTGCAGGGATCCATGACATCGAGCAGACACTATCTCAGCGTGACCGTCCTGGCTGTCGCGGGCCTGGGCGCAGCCGCGACCGGCGCCGAGGACGTGCCGACCGGCGATGCGGCGCGCGGTGCGCGGATTGGCTACACCTGCCTCGGTTGCCACGGCATCCCCGACTACCGCAACGCCTATCCGGGCTACCACGTGCCGAAGCTCGGCGGGCAGCACTACGCGTACCTGGTGGCGGCGCTCGGCGAGTACCGGGCGGGCGCCCGCCCGCACCCGACGATGAAGGGCCAGACGACGAGCCTGACCGAGCAGGGACTGCGCGACCTGGCGGCGTACTTCGCGACCTCGGAGCCTGTGCGGTCGGGCGCCGCGGCGAACGAATCCGCGCCGAAGGCGGCCGAGGCCTGCGCCGCCTGCCACGGCAGCGACGGCGTCGGGCTCCTGCCGGAGTTCCCGACGCTGTCCGGACAGCACGCCGACTACATCGAGCAGGCGCTGCGCGCCTATCGCAGCGGTGCGCGCCAGCATCCGGTCATGAACGCGATGGCGGCGCCACTGAAGGATGCGGACATCGACGCGCTCGCGGACTACTTCGCGGCCCAGTCCCCGTCGCTGCGCACGGCGCCGCTGCCAGCGCGGCCGCAGGCGCGGTGACCGCTGGCGGTAACGCCGATCCGCGGCCGGCGCCGGCCGGTCCTGTCGTCCCTGCGGTCGAGGACTACCCCGACGGGATCTCGTCGATCGACACCGGCTACGTGCGCCCGCGGCTTGATGCCAGCCATCTGATCGTGCATCGCGGCAGAGCCGCGTTCGTCGACACCGGAACGACCCACTCGGTGCCGCGGCTGCTGGCCGGCCTCGACGCCAAGGGCGTGCCCCGCGAGGCGGTCGACTGGGTGTTCGTGACCCACATCCATCTCGATCATGCGGGCGGCGCCGGCGCGCTGCTCGAGGCGCTGCCCAACGCCCGCGCCGTCGTGCACCCGCGCGGTGCCGCCCACCTCGCCGATCCCACCCGGCTGATAGCCTCGACCCGGCAGGTGTACGGCGATGAGGTCTATGCGCGGCTCTACGGCGACATCCGGCCGATACCGGCCGAGCGGCTGGTGGTCACCGAGGACGGCACGCGGCTCGCGCTCGCCGGCCGCAGCTTCGAGTTCCTGCACACCCCCGGGCACGCCCTCCACCATCACGTGATTCTCGATCGCGACGCGCGCGTGCTGTTCTCCGGCGACACCTTCGGCATCTCGTACCGCGAATTCGACGTCGACGGTCGCGCGTTCATCATGCCGACGATGCCGCCGACGCAGTTCGACCCCGAGCAGATGCACGCCTCGATCGACCGGATCCTCGCGCTCGCGCCGCAGGCGGTGTTCCTGACGCACTACAGCCGCATCGTCGAGATAGAGCGGCTCGGGCGCGAGCTGCGCGCGGGCGTGCGCGCCTACGTTGCGCTCGCGCGCCACCACGCGGCGGCGCCGGAGCGCGCGGCGCGGCTCGCCGGGGACATGTTCGAGTGGCTGTCGACGGCGCTCGACGCCCACGGCTTCGACCCGGACCCCGCGCAGCGCCACGCACTGCTCGACGACGACATCGGGCTCAATGTCCAGGGTCTGCTGACCTGGCTCGCGCGTTGCGCATGAGCCAGGCAGCGGAGGAGGTTGCGACGCTGGCACCGTTCAAGGCGCTGCGGATACACGAGGCCGACGGCAAGGCCGTCGCGCGCCTCGAGTCGATCGGTCTCGACGAGCTCACGCCGGGCGAGGTGGTCGTGCGGGTACGCTACTCGACGATCAACTACAAGGACGCGCTCGCGGTGACCGGAACCGGCCGGATCCTGCGGCGCTACCCGCTGGTCGCCGGCATCGACCTGTCGGGCGAGGTCGTGTCCTCGAGCGACCCGCGCTACCGCAGCGGCGACGCCGTGCTCGTGACCGGCTGCGGGCTGTCGGAGACGCACGACGGCGGCTATGCCGAATACGCGCGCGTCCGGGGCGACTGGGTCGTGCCGCTGCCGCCGGCGCTCGGCCTCGACGACGCCATGCGGCTCGGCACCTCCGGCTACACCGCCGCGCTCGCGATCCTGCGGATGGAGCAGAACGGCCAGCTGCCGGGCGCGGGACCGGTGGTCGTGACCGGGGCGACCGGCGGCGTCGGTTCGCTGGCCATCGACATGCTGGCGGGGCTCGGTTACGAGGTGGTCGCCTTGAGCGGCAAGCCGGCGGCGGACGAGTACCTGACGAGCATCGGCAGCAGCCGCATCCTGCGCCGCCAGCAACTCGACCTCGGCAAGCGGCCGCTGGAGGCGGCGCAGTGGGCGGGCGCGATCGACAATCTGGGCGGCGACGTGCTGACCTGGCTCACGCGCACCGTGCAGCCGTTCGGCAACATCGCCAGCATCGGCCTCGCAGCGAGCCCGGAGCTGCATACGACGGTGATGCCGTTCATCCTGCGCGGCGTGAGCCTGCTCGGCATCAACTCGGTGCTGAACCCGCGCGAGCTGCGCCTCAGGATCTGGGAGCGGATCGCGACCGACCTCCGGCCGCGTCACCTGGCGCGCATCTGCGCGCGCACCATCGCGCTGGGGGCCCTGCAGGCCGCGATGCCGGACTACATCGCCGGCCGCGTCCAGGGCCGGACGCTCGTGCGCATCGACTGAGCGCGGCGACCGGGCCCCCGCGCACCCGATGACAGAGCAGCCCCGCGACGTCCTGTCGGCCGGCGCCACGGCGCTCGGGCTGGCGCTCGACGGCGCCCAACTCGACCAGCTCCTCGGCCTGCTCGAACTGCTCGCCGAGTGGAACCAGACGATGAACCTGACGGCGATCACCGAGCCGGTGATGGTGGTCCGCAAGCACCTGCTCGACAGCCTGACCGTGCAGCCCTGGCTGACGGGTCCGTTCGTCACCGACGTCGGCACCGGTGCCGGCTTTCCCGGCCTGCCGCTCGCGGTGCTGAACCCGGAGTTCCGCTTCACCCTGATCGACTCGACTGCCAAGAAGATCCGCTTCGTCGAGCACGCCGCCCGCACGCTCGGGCTCGGCCAGGTGGCCACGGTGTGCGCTCGCGCCGAAAACTACCGCCCCGCGCAGCACGCCTCGACGGTGGTCGCGCGCGCACTGGCGGCGGTGCCGGACATCGTCCGAGTCGCCGGCCACCTGTGTGCGCGCGCGGGCCGGGTGATCGCGATGAAGGGACGCGATCCGGCGGCCGAGCTCGTCGATCTGCCGCGAGGCTGGCGCGCCGCGGTCGAGCGGGTCTGCGTGCCGGGCCTGGACGACGAGCGTCACCTGGTGATCCTCGAGCGCGAGCCGGACCTCGGAGCAGGCCCGCGCCGGGCCCGGCGAACGGCTGCCACGGACGGTCCTGGTCGCTGACCAGCGCTCGCGGCCGGTCCGCGCGCGGTGCCTTCCTGCGGGGCGCCGGGCGCGGTCTGACCGGCGCAGCCGGGTGCTATTCTGGCCGGCCTATGAACCGGATCATCGCCATAGCCAACCAGAAGGGTGGCGTTGGCAAGACCACCACCGCCGTGAACCTGACCGCGTCGCTCGCCGCGACCAAGCGGCGCGTGCTGCTGGTCGACCTGGATCCGCAGGGCAACGCGACCATGGGCTGCGGCGTCGACAAGCGCAGCCTCGAACTGTCCTCGTACGAGGTGCTGCTCGGCGAGTGCGCGGCCGAGGCCGCGATCGTGCGCGTGGAGCCGGGCGGCTTCGACCTGATCCCCTCGAACCAGGACCTGACCGCGGCCGAGGTGCGGCTGCTCGGCCTGCTCGCCGGGCGCGAACTCAAGCTGAAGACCGCGCTCGCGCCGCTCAAGGAGTCGCGCTACGACCTGATCCTGGTGGACTGCCCGCCGGCGCTCAACATGCTGACGGTGAACGCGCTGGTGGCTGCCGACACGGTGCTGATCCCGATGCAGTGCGAGTACTACGCGCTCGAGGGGCTGTCGGCGCTCCTGGCGACGCTCGAGCAGATCCGCGACAGCGTCAATCCGAAGCTCAGGCTCGAGGGGATACTGCGCACCATGCACGATCCGCGCAACAATCTCGCCATCGAAGTGAGCGCGCAGCTGATCGAGCACTTCGACGACAAGGTGTTCCGCACGGTCATCCCGCGCAACGTGCGGCTTGCCGAGGCACCGTCGTTCGGCCTGCCGGCGCTCTACCATGACAAGGATTCCCGCGGCGCGCTCGCCTATCTGGCGCTCGCGGGCGAGCTTATCCGGCGCGAGGAAGCGCCGGCCACGGCCGGCGACTTCGACGACGAACGGGAGGCCGATCGATGAGCGTTAAGAAGCCGGCCCTCGGCCGGGGACTGGGGGCGCTGCTCGGCGAGAGTGCGGCGCGGCAGGTGACCGCGAATGCGGCCGCGATCGTCGCGGCGCGGCCGGTCGGCGAGGAGCTGACGCAGCTGCCGCTCGACCTGCTGCAGCGGGGCAAGTACCAGCCGCGCATTGACATGCGGCCGGAGTCGCTGACGGAGCTGGCCGCATCGATCCGCGCCCACGGCGTCGTCCAGCCCATCGTCGTGCGCCCGGTCGGCCGGCCGGGACCGACGGAGTCGCAGCGCTACGAGATCATCGCCGGCGAGCGGCGCTGGCGCGCCGCGCAGCAGGCGGGACTGACGGTGATCCCGGCGATCGTGCGCCAGGTGGCCGACGAGGCCGCGGTCGCGATGTCGCTGATCGAGAACATCCAGCGCGAGAACCTGAACCCGCTCGAGGAAGCGCGCGCGCTCGGGCGGCTGGTCACGGAATTCGACCTGACGCACCAGGAAGCGGCCGACGCGGTCGGCCGTTCGCGCGTCGCGGTCTCGAACCTGCTGCGGTTGCTCGAGCTCGCCGAGGAGGTCAAGGCGCTGGTCGTGAGCCGGGCGCTCGAGATGGGGCACGGCCGCGCGCTGCTCGGTCTCACGAACAAACGCCAGCAGATCGAAGTCGGCGCGCTGGTCGCAAAGAAAGGACTCTCGGTGCGCGAGACCGAGGCGCTGGTGCGCCGGCTGTGCGCGCCGGTCCGGGAAGCCGCGGCGGACGGTGCCGGCGTGACCGCGGACGCGGATGTGCGGCGGCTAGCAACGGAGCTGAGCGAGAAGCTCGGCGCGAAGGTGGCTTTCAAGCACGGCGGCAACGGCCGCGGTCAGCTCGTGATCAGCTACTCGAGCGTCGAGGAGCTCGAAGGAATACTCGCGCACATTAGCTGATCAATCGCGTCAGAAACCCGCATCGGCACAATTACTTATGCGCGGATGGCCGCCAGCCACCGGTTGTTGAAGCACTGCACAAAGGACCCTATAATGCGCGCGCTCTGCAGCTGGGCTGCAGCCAGCGTCGCGCTGGACGACCACGAGCAGGCCACGCCCCAGGGTTGACCCGGACGTGGTTTTTTTGTGGCCGGCGATTGCCTAGGCGGTGTCGAGATGCGCGCGAACGAAGCCGGTGCACGCGTACTGACGCCGACCGGCGCTGAGCGACGGGCCGCGCTTCGCGTGGTCAGGACCCAGGCGCTGATCGCGATCGCGGCGAGCGGCGTTGCGGAGCTCGGCGGCGGCTGGCCGGCGGCGCGCTCAGCGTTGATCGGCGGAGGCGTGGCGGCAGCGGCGACCCTTTTCTTCGTTTTCGCGTTGTTCCGGCATCCGGACGGCACGCCGGCAGCACGAGTGGCGTGGGGGTTTTTCCTGGGCCAGGGGCTGAAGGTCGCGTTGACAGTCGGGCTGCTGATTGTGGCCTTTAGATCGCCCGGAGTCGCCCCAATTGCGTTGCTGGGGGGCTACGTGGCGACCTACGCCGCCTACTGGCTGGTGCCGCGCGGCCCCGCGTTGCGCGGGTGACGGGCGGCGCGTTCGGGACTTGGGACTCGGGACTATCGGATACCACAGCTGATGGCCGGCACCTCTAGCACCGAATACATCCCGCACCACCTCGAGCACCTGCGCTACGACGTGACGAAGGGCGAATGGGCGCACGGCACCGAGGGCGTCGTGAACTTCCACCTGATCAATGTCGACTCGCTGTTCATGTCGACGCTGCTCGGCGTGCTGTTCCTGGGAATCTTCTACTTCGCCGCGCGCCGCGCGACCGCGGGCGTGCCGGGCAAATTCCAGTCCTTCATCGAGCTCGTGGTCGAGTTCGTCGACAACCGCGTCGCCGAGGTGTTCCATGGCGACCGCCATTTCCTCGCGCCGCTCGCGCTGACGATCTTCGGCTGGGTCGTCATCATGAACACGATGGACCTGCTGCCGCTCGACGTCGCGGGCATGCTCGCCGGCGCCGCCGGCCACGATCACTGGCGCGTGCTGCCGACGGCCGACATCAACACGACCTTCGCGATGTCGCTGACCGTGTTGACGCTGATACTGTT
>JANXWS010000024.1 GCA_025351005.1 Pseudomonadota bacterium
CGCGATCGCAAGGTTCCCCGTGCCACAGGCGACGTCGAGCACTGCCTCTCCCGGCGCAACGCGAGCAAGATCCAGAACCTCCTTCCGAAAGGCACCGTCCCTGCCGAGCGTCGCGAGCCACACCGTCAGGTCGTAAGCCACGGCTGAGTGCAGAACCGCGCCGATAGTTGTCGGGCGGCGGCCATGAAGCTCTGGATCGCTGACGTTCATGTGCGTCCTCGTGCATTCGGAGGCTGCTGAAGCGGACGATGACTCACAAGCGGACGAATCGCAGCCGCAGGGCATTTCCGATCACCGACACCGAGCTCAGGCTCATTGCTGCCGCGGCGATGATGGGACTGAGGAGAACACCCAGAAACGGGTACAGCGCCCCTGCCGCGATCGGAACGCCCAGGACGTTGTAGATGAACGCGAGAAAGAGGTTCTGGCGGATGTTTCGCATGGTCGCGCGGCTGAGGATCCGCGCTCGCGCGATGCCGGCCAGGTCGCCCTTCACGAGCGTCACGCCGGCGCTTTGCATGGCGACATCCGTTCCGGTCCCCATCGCAATCCCGACTTCGGCTTCGGCGAGCGCCGGCGCATCGTTGACGCCGTCACCCGCCATCGCGACGGCCCGGCCCTCGGCACGCAGGCGTCGGACGATTTCATTCTTCCGCTCCGGAAGTACTCCCGCGTCGACATCGGTAATGTTGAGCTTTCGCGCGACCGCTTCGGCCGTGGCGCGATGATCTCCAGTGACCATCACAATCCGGATGCCGTCATCCCGAAGCCTATCGAGCGCCGCCGGCGTGCTGGCCTTGATCGGATCGGCGACGGCAACGGCGCCCGCCGGCTGACCGTCAATGGCCACGAACATGACCGTGGCACCTTCATCCCGCAGCCTTTGGGCGCCCCCGTCGAGCCCTTCGATGGGGATCCTGAGCTCTGCGAAGAGGGCGGCGTTTCCGACTGCGACTCGCCGGCCAGACACCGTTCCGGTTACGCCTTTACCCGTGATCGAACGAAACTCGGTCGATTCCGCGGGATTGAGGCCCCGCTCCCTGGCCGACGCCGCGATGGCGGCGGCGAGCGGATGCTCGCTCGCGCGCTCGAGGCTCGCCGCGAGCGAAAGTACGGTTCCTTCATCGAAACCAGTTGCCGGAACAACCGCGACCACCCGCGGTTTGCCCTCCGTCAAGGTTCCGGTTTTGTCAACCACCAACGTGTCGATTCTCTCCAGGCGCTCAAGCGCTTCCGCACTTTTAATTAGAACTCCCGCGGTCGCTCCCTTGCCCACGCCGACCATGATCGACATGGGGGTTGCAAGTCCTAAGGCACAGGGACACGCGATAATCAGCACCGACACAGCGGCAACGAGCGCATACGCGAGCTGCGGCGTCGGACCGAATATCATCCAGACCACAAAGGCGATCATTGCCACAAGGATCACAGCCGGAACGAACCACGCCGACACCTGGTCCGCAAGTCGCTGGATCGGTGCGCGACTGCGCTGGGCCTCGGCGACCAGGTGCACGATCCGGGCGAGCATGGTGTCGGAGCCCACGCGCTGGGCCTGCATGACGAGCGCGCCGGCGCTGTTGATGGTTCCGCCGATGAGCGAAGCGCCGGCGGTCTTCGCCACAGGCATGGATTCACCAGTGACCATCGACTCATCGACGGCGCTCGAGCCCTCGAGCACGGTGCCGTCCACGGGGATCGCCTCGCCGGGACGCACGCGCAACGTATCGGAGACCTGTACGGCCTCCAGCGGAATCTCCTCGTCGCTCCCATCCGCGCGGATTCGCCTCGCGATCTTGGGTGCAAGGTTGAGGAGGGCACGGATGGCGCTGCCGGTGGTCTCGCGGGCGCGAAGCTCGAGTACCTGCCCGAGGAGCACGAGCGCAGTGATGACTGCCGCGGCTTCGTAGTAAACCGGGATCAGTCCTTCCTCGCTCCGCAGACCGTCTGGAAAGACTCCCGGAGCAATCGTCGCGATCAGGCTGTACAGATACGCGGCGCCGATCCCGAGTGCGATCAGACTGAACATGTTGAGCGAGCGCTGTCGGACAGACGCCCAACCCCGCGCGAGGAGCGGCCACCCAGCCCAGAGAACAACGGGTGTTCCAAAGGCGAACTGTATCCACAGCGCTGTGATCGCCGGAATATAGTGATGCAGGTTCAGCGCGGCGACGTGTCCACCCATCTCAAGGAATAGCAGCGGCAGCGTCAGCGCTGCGCCAATCCAGAACCGCCGCGTCATGTCGCGCAGCTCGGGACTCGGACTGCCGTCGAGGCTTGGCTGCAATGACTCAAGTGCCATGCCGCAGATCGGGCAGTGGCCGGGCCCGTTGCGTCGAATCTGCGGGTGCATGGGGCAGGTGTAAACCGTACCGGGCGATGTGGTCTCCGTCCGTGCGCCGCTGCCTACCGCGGACCCGCTGATGCGCTCCCCGTGGGACGAATGATCGCAGGTGTGGCCTGGAGAGTGACTGTGCGGATGCTCCAGGAAATCTGCTGGATGCTCCAGAAAGCGAGTTCGACATTTCTCTGCGCAGAACACGTAGGCGCGACCACCGTGCTCCGCCCGGTAAGGAGAATTCTTGGACACACGCATCCCGCACACAGGATCGACGTCTTCGCTGGCGGACTGGGCGGGATGGCTCATTCGCCGGTCAACGTCGCCTGTGTGCACGTGGTCGTGCGGGTTGGTCATACCGATTCGCCGTCGCCCAGGGCTCTCAGGATCGGGCAGTCGGCAGCGCGTCCATGCCCTGGGCAGTCTGTAATCAATCTTCGCAGGCCGTCGCGGATCCGTTCTAGATCGGCCAGTCGCCGCTCAACGTCCGCGAGCTTGTTCTGGGCGGCGCGCTTGACTCGCGCGATGTCC
Source organism: Pseudomonadota bacterium (assembly GCA_025351005.1). Lineage (GTDB taxonomy): Bacteria > Pseudomonadota > Gammaproteobacteria > Steroidobacterales > Steroidobacteraceae > CAIKZZ01. Next base: position 2,867 of record JANXWS010000024.1, read on the forward strand.
CGGCGCTTCGAAAGCGCAAGCAGCTCGCGCACTTCCTGCAGCGTGAAGCCGAGCGCCTGCGCCCGCCGGATGAAGTGCAGCCGCGAAACCTCCATGAGCCCATACCGCCGGTACCCGGACGGGAGGCGAGTCTTCGGAGCGATCAGGCCGCTGCGCTCGTAGTACCGAACCGTGTCAATGCGCACGCCGGCGCTCTTGGCAAGCTTCCCGATCCCCAATGAGTCCATGTTAGATCTCCGCCGGCCGAAGCCGATCCTAAACTATGGACCATAGTCCAGAGTCAAGTGACTTGCATCCCGCAGGATCTCCCCTAACGGCGGCGTGCCCATGTGACCCGGCGGACCCGCTAGCTGCGCGGGTGCGCCGACGGCTCGCCGCTCGTGCCGAGGTGGGGTAGCCAACGCGGCGTCGCGGCGGCGTAGCACTCGTACTCCGTGCCGAAGTCGCGCAACGCCTCGCGTTCCTCGGTGTGCGCCAGGTGCACGTACATCCAGACCAGGAGCGGGAACATCGCCAGCGTCAGGATCGTGGGCCACTGCAGCAGGAACCCAAACATGATGACAATGAAGCCGGCGTACTGGGGGTGGCGCATGCGCGCATAGATCCCAACGGTCGCCAGCTGGTGCTTACGCTGCGCCCGATAGAGCACGTGCCACGCGTTGGCCAACAGCAGGAAGCCAGCGAAAATGAGCAGATTGCTCAGAATGTGAAGCGCGCCGGTGTGCGGGTTGCCGTTTTGGCCGGTCAGGGTCCACAAGAGATGGCCGGCATCATGGGAGAGCGGATCCAGCCCCGGATAACGGTGCTGCAGCCACCCTGAAAGGAAGTAGATGGTGAGCGGCACGCCATACATCTCGGTGAACAAGGCCACGATGAAAGCGCTGAAGCCCCCGAAGGAACGCCAGTCCCGCGGCGATGTCGGCTTGGCAAAGCTGTACGCAAAGAGGATGAAGACAGCGGAGTTGATGATCACGAGGCTCCACAGGCCATAAGCCGACATCGCCTGATGGTTCATTTGGGCTCTCCCTGCGGTCGACTCCCGGGCTCATCGTGATGCTTGTGCGCTCCGTGACCGTGATGCATGAAAAGATGCATGAGCGGACAGCTCGCCAGGAGCAGCCACGGGAGTACTCCGAGCACGTGGGCCGTATGCTCCGTGATGAGGAAGAATCCCGCGACTGCGAGGAACCCGGCACAGACGAGTCCCATCTTGCTGCGCCAGAAGCCGCCCGCGTTTTCATTGTCCATGTCGGGGTCCTCCTGCCTGCGTCACCAGTTTTCTTTCACGCGGAACGCCTGGCAAACAAGTTGTATAGGGGCGCGAAGACGAATGCGATATACCAGCCCCATGCGAAGCTTTCCGCGAGTCCAAGACAGAACCGTGGCCAGCTGTCGAACCGAAAGCCTGGCAGCGGAATCGCCAGCGCCTCGTGAAGGATCGGCAAGGACGGCAGGGCGTAGTAGCCAATCACGCAAAGCACGTAGGAAATGACGAAGGAGAGACTCAGGCTCCATCCGAGCACGAAAGGCGGAATCGGGCGCGTCCTCGATGGTCCGCGGTCGGTCGTGTGCTCCAAGCTGACGGCTGCTGCATGAGACATGACGATCCCCTTTGAAATGACCTCGCCACTCGTCCTTGCTGCACAGAGATCTTCGGACCCTACGTTACCACTCCAACAGTGCCGGTCAGTGCGTAGATTCCGCAGCCGGGCACGCGTAGACACGGTGTCGCGAGCGAAGACACCTCTACGGGTGGCATCTTGGGTCGACGGTGTCAGCCGCCGATCGGCGCCATCGACGGGGACGACTCAGTCCGGGGAAAAGAACTCGGTCATGACGGCCGTGATGGCCAATACTCCGCAGATCAGCAGGTATTCGGCGGTCACGCACTGCACGAACCGACGCGCCGCTCCTGGCCGACGGTTCGCGACGGCCGGCCCGAATCGCCACTTGTTGGCGGCGGCAAGGCCCATCAGCACAGCGAACGCTCCAATCTTCGCGAGCAGGAACCGGCCATACGGCGTCGTCAGCGACCCAAAGGTCGGCAGCAGGGCCAGCGCGATGCCCAGGCCGGCCACTGCAATGAATGGGACCACCCACGCGGCAACCGACGAGTAGTCCCGGATGATCCGGCCTGCGATCATCGCCGGTTCGGAGCTCGCGACCATCCCGAGCGGCACGAGGGATCCGAACCATGCCGCGACGATCAACGCATGTGCGCCTAGTAATAGACCGAGGAGCACGTATGCATCATGCATCGTCGTATGTCCGACGAATGAAAATGATGCGGCGGTCAGAACGATGCCAGCCGTCGCGAGGCCGATGGCGCGCGATCCGGCAAATTGCAGCGAGCCCAGTGACGAAAGCAAGGCCGCGACTCGGACTACCAGCGCCAATGACGACACGGATGCCCAGACCATGTGTTGCAGTCGGGCGTCGAAAAGCCCAGACCAGTCGTTGGCGAGCCGGGCTCCTTCAACCCAGTCTCCGGCGATCAGGAGGAGAATGGCAGATATCGCAGACGCAGCAATGAACCTGTGGATTCCCGCGGCGGACGCCTGCAGCGCAGCTCCGAATGCCCCGCGAAAGACGGCACCGCCGGCGGCCTGCAGCAGCGCGATGAAGCAGGCGACCCGCAGCACGGCGACGACACCATCAACTGACACGGGGGGCGGTCTCAGTGCTTTGCTGACGATGCCGCAGCCGGGGCCACGCTAAAGGTTAGTGTCCCAGTAACCGCGTGACGATCCGCACCGACGGCGCGCCACGTGAGCGTGTACCGCCCGGGGTTAAGCGCCGGCATCGCCAGCACTACGGTCGCTGCGGTGCCCGACGGCAGCGCATCCAGCCGGACAGCGGGCGAGCTTCCCTCCTGGAGCGAGGCGGTCGCGAT
>JANXWS010000047.1 GCA_025351005.1 Pseudomonadota bacterium
CCGGCGAATCGAGGCCGGGCCCGTCGATGATCGAGCCGAGTTTCGAGGCCGGGAGCACCGAGCGCGGATCGACCGGCGTGTCGCCGTCGCGGATCTCGAAGTGCACGTGCGGCCCGGTCGAGTGGCCGGTGTTCCCGAGCAGGGCCACGAGCATGCCCTGCGTCACGGTGTCGCCCTTGGTCACCCTGAGCGCGCTGTTGTGGGCGTAGAGCGACGTCCGCCCGCTATCGTGGCGCACGATCACAACGTTGCCGTAGCCGCGAAGCCCGTCGCCGGCGTAGATGACCTCGCCGGGCGCGATCGCGTAGACGGGCTCACCGACCTCGGCCGCGATGTCGATGCCGCGCCGCGGTGCAGCTTGCCCCGCCGCGTGCCGTACTCGGAGCTGACGATTCCCGCCTCGAGCGGCCATGTGAGACTGCCGGCGTAGTGGTCCGGAAGGGAAGTCGGGGCTGCCGGCGGGGCCGGAGCCGGGCCTGGCGTCCCGGCGGCGGGCTTGCGCCCGGTCGGTGGCGGACCGGAAACGGGCTTCGGCGCGTGACCTCTCGCTCCGACGCCCGCCCCGTGGAGAACGTCAAGAACGACCGATTCGCTGTGCTCGCTCGCATCGTGGAACTTGAGTAGCAGGTCCTTTTCGGCCAGGTAATGTTGCGTCCGAGCATAGGCCTTGTTCGCCCGGTCCGCGGCCACCTTGGCCGCCTTGCTCGTCTCGGTGGTGGCAACGCCGACGGCCTTGGTGGTGGCGTCGTGCGCCTTGTTGTACCAGGGCTGATTTTCAACGGTCGCACAGCTGGCGAGCGTGAGCAGCAGTGCGGGCGCTAGCCGCGCCCAGTGACGACTCCTCATCCCGTGTCTCCGGCGGTAATATGGTGCGCGCAGCGACGTGCGCGAAATCTAGCACGCAGGATCGGCGCGAACTACGGCGCCGCGCGGCGCTGGCGTTGAGCCCGCGGGGGGGCAGGCATGCAGCAACCGATTGATCCGACGGCGAACGACACTACCGGACGGCCGAGACCGGCCGCGCCCGGCGCCGGGTTGCCGTCGTTGGCGGCAATCGCAGCGATCGGCGTCGGCTGGTTCATGCTCGATGCAGTCGCGCTCCAGGCCGGCCTCGTGACCGTGCGATTCCGGTTCTACGAGCTGGCGACGCTGATGTTCCGCCCGCCACACCTGCTGACCGGCGTCCGCGACTCCGATCTAGGCCTGACGATCCCGTTCGGGTTGACCTGCTGCGCGGCAATCGCGGCTGCGCTCGCACCGCGATTCTCGGCGCATCCGCTCGCACGACTCGGATTGTTCGCTCCGCTCGCGCTGATGCTCATTTGCGGGGCGATCCTGTATGGCCAGGCGAGCGCAGATACCTTCGGCGCAGCCCCTGAGGCCAATTCAGTCGGCCAGGCGCTCGCCAGCCTCGGCAATGCGCTAACCCGCCGCACCGGCGCGGTCGTGAGCCAGCACCTCGCCGTCGGCGCCGGAAGCTGGCTGGCGGCGATCGGCGCGGCCTACCTGGCCTACGTCGGCGTTCGCGGGTGGCGCGAGACCCGGGTCAGCTGAGCCGGGGCCGCGCGATCGAAGTTCATCGTCGACCGAATCGGCCCGCCCGGAAGACCGCGCGGTCGGTGGCGATCGAGGCCAGGCGTCCTCCGTGAGGCGCCGCACCTGCGCCGGTTGATGATGGGAGGTCGCGCGCCTAGACTGATTCTGCGGGGGGCCGCCGCTCCACCGAGGGCCGCGCGAATGTCATCGACGACCGAGCAGCCGGTGCATCCGTCGACGCGGACCCTGCAGCCGAAGCGCCTCGCAAAGACGATGGCTGCGGTCGCGGGATTTGCGAGCGCGCTGTCCGTCATCGTCGGCATGGTCGCGGCGCGAATGGCGCCGCACGGGTTCGCGCGGCTGTCGGTCGCGATGCATCTCTCGAAGCAACCCTTCATCATGCAGCTGGCGGCCGGCATCGCGGGGATCGCGGTCGCAGCGGCCACCATCTCGGGCCTGCTCCACTTCTACACCTGGTGGCAGGAACGCGATATTGACGTCGGCGGCACGGAATAGTCGCGCAATTCGGCGTCCCGGGCCCGACAGCGACGATCAATCGCCCCTGCTGTGGACGTCCGCTCGCCCGGTCACCGCCTACTAGCGCGTGGCCGGCCGCTTCCTGCCGTGGCCGTAGTTGCTGTCGGCGACCAGGCAAAGGATCTCAAACATCATGCTGGCGCCGACCAGGGCGGTATTGCCGGTCTGGTCGTAGGGTGGCGCGACCTCCACCACGTCGCCACCGACGAGGTCGAGTCCCCGCAGACCGTAGAGCAGGCGCTGCGCCTCGATCGTCGTCATTCCACCAACCTCCGGTGTCCCGGTTCCCGGCGCGTAGACGGGGTCCAGACCGTCGACATCGAACGTGATATAGGTCGGTCCATCCCCGACGACCCTGCGCGCCTCGGCGACGATGCGTTCGACGCCGAGCGTTGCGAATTCCTCCATGAAGACCACTCGCATGCCGTGGCTTTCGGAGAACTCAATCCCTTCCATCTGATTCTGGCCGCCGCGAATTCCGATCTGAATCGCCCTCTTCGGGTCGAGCAGACCGTCCTCGACCGCCAGCCGAAACGGTGCCCCGTGCGTGAACTTGGAACCCCACACCTCGCCCCAGGTATCGGTGTGGGCGTCGATGTGGACCATGCCGAGGGGCCGGTCGCCAGCAATGCCCTTGAATATCGGGTAGGTAATGGAGTGATCCCCGCCCGCGGTCACCGGCAGGACGCCGGCCTCATGTACGACGCGATAGAACCGTGCGATGTCGTCGACCTGTGCCTCAAGGTCGTACCGGCTCGAAAACCGGACGTCGCCTAGATCCGCTATGCGGCAGAGATCGTAGGGGTTCATTCGCATGCCGAGGTTGAAGGCGCGCATCAGGCTCGAGGAGTTCCTGATTTCGCGCGGGCCGTGCCGCGCGCCGGGGCGATTGGTCACGCCGAGGTCGGTCGGAACGCCGATCAGGCCGATGTCAACGTCGCCGAGCACGGTGGCGAGCGGGGCGCGCATGAAAGTCGCAATCTCGGTATAGCGCGGCTCCCGCAGCGGCTCGTACTCGGCGTTATCGACGACACCGCGCTTCTTGTAAGTCATGGTTTCACCGTGCCTTCTGTTCCAGCAGGCGCCCCGGCGCCCGGGTCCGCTGGTCGGGTAACGAGGCTGACGAGGACGTAGATGCCAAGGCTCAACCCAAGACCGACGTAGATCGGTGCATCGGATTCAATTCCCCGCGTGAATAGCAGGACGACGACCGCGACGCCACTGGCGGCAATGGACGACAAGGCGCCCGCACCGGTCCCGCGCCGCCACAACATCGCGCCGATCACCGGCACCAGGAGCGCGCCCACCAGGATGTCGTAGGCAACCGTCACGGCGGCGATCACGTCATTGGTGCGGGACGCAACTGCGGTCATCAGTACGCCGAAGAGGAACGTCACGACCCGACTCTGGGTGATCGAACCGGTCGTCCCATTGCCGCGCAGGGGCAGATAGACGTCTTCGAGCAGCACGGTCGACGAAGCCAGCAGACAGGCGCTCGCGGTCGACATGATTGCGGCCAGCGATGCCGCCAGCACCAGGCCCCGCAGCCCGGCTGGCAGCACGGCGGTGACGATATGGGCAAAGGCCGAATCCGGGGCCGCGAGTGGCGGCAGGAATGCGTGGCCCGCGGCGCCGATCAGGGCCCCAGCCATCGCGTAGACGAGGCAGTAGACGCCGACCGCAATGCCACCGCGACGGGCGACCCTGATGCTTCGCGCCGTAAAGACTCGCTGCCAGACGTCCTGGCCGATGATGATGCCGAAGAAGTACAGCAGGAAGAAGGAGAGGATCTTCGCGCCGCCGATGTGGGTCAGTGAAAGGAACCCGGTTGGAAGCCGCGCCTGCATCGCGGCAAAGCCCCCGGCATGAATGATCGCTGCCGGCAACAGAATGAAGAGGATGCCGATGGTCTTGATGACAAACTGGATGATGTCGGTCACCGTCAACGACCACATGCCGCCAAAGACCGAGTAGGCGACCATCACGCCACTGCTGATCAGGATGGCCTGCGTGCGCGGAATGCCGACGATGACCTCCATCACCGATCCGACCGCGATGGTCGCCGTCACGGCGACCATGAAGTCGTAGGCCACCATCACGAGCCCGCCTGCAATGCGGGCGTGCGCGCTGTAGCGGCGCTCCAGGAGCTCCGGCACCGTATAAAGTCTGAGATCCAGAATTCGTGGCACCAGCACCGTACTGAGCACGAGGATGCCGAGCCCGAACATGAACACCAGCCACATGCCGGAGATGCCGTACTGGTAGCCGAGCTTGACGCCGCCCACCGTCGAGGCCCCGCCCAGCACGATCGCGGCCAGGGTTCCGGAATAGAGCCAGAGACCTACGGCGCGCCCGGCGACGAGAAACTCATCCTGACTCGTGACCTTAACCTTGGCCCAGATGCCGGCCGCGAGGATCCCGACCATGTAGGCGATCAGAACGAGCAGGTCGAGCGTCACCATCCGGGATGCGTCCTTGGTGTTCGAGGCCGAGTCAGCGCAGCCCCGTCCATCGCCGAGATCATCGGTGTCGGCCCCGCCATGGCCACCCGCGGAGCGGGTGCACCGAGGGCGGCGGCGCGAGGCATTCCCCGCGAGGCCGAGTCCCACTCGCCCCTCTCGGACGACCACACCATTGAATTACGCCAACCACAGGATGGCAACCACCAGACCAGAAATCGCGACGGCGCGAGGCGGCGCCCGAACTCCTGCGTGGCCTCGGGTCAAGCCCGCCAACCAGCACGCCGGGAGCGTGGTAGGCCATGCCACCGGGCGAAATGGTAGTCCTCCTTGGGCGGGGCGGCCCCGGGCGCCGGGGACCCCTGTCAGGTTGATCATGAGCCGCTTCGAATGGAACATCCGATTGCCATACGGATGCTCCGCCCCGTACGCCCAGACAAGCACCCCCTGCCGAGCGCCGGCGGCATGACTGCCACTCATGAAGCCGCTGTCGCAGGGCGAGCGTCAACCGGGGATATTCCGTGGGTGCGCCGAGACGCTGACGGCAACCGTGCCAACGGCTCATCGCGGGATGACAGCGCGTGCCGCGACCCGACGGCTGCCTGAGGCTCCAGTTGCCCCTGGCGGCGTCCTGCGGCGCGGTGACACAGTGGTACGATCACGCAACAGCGGAAAGCACGCCAGGATCGCCGGATTGCGGGTCGACCGGGTCCACGGGTCGCCGCCCTGCCGCAGCGCCGACTCGTAATATTGTTCGGGGGAAATCACGTCATGCAACCATGGATAACAGCCATGCTCGCAGCCGGTGGCGTACTCGCATCCACCGCCATCGGCGGCGCTGCCGGCCCCGAGTCGGCCAAGCGGATCGACGCCGCGGCCGCTGGCCCGTTCGGCGAGCCCTCCACGCTGCCTTTCAATCTGCCGCCGTTCGGACAAATCCACGACTCCGATTTCGCGCCGGCCTACGAGGCCGGCATGGCGCAGGAACGACGTGAAGTCGACGTCATCACGCACAACCTTGCCGCGCCGACCTTCGCCAACACGATCGTCGCGCTCGAGCGGTCTGGCAAGATGCTTGGGCGCGTGCAGCGCGTGTTCGGCAACCTCAACAGCTCGAACACCAATCCGGCAATGCAGCAGCTCGAGAAGGAGCTGGCGCCGAAAGTCGCCGCGCATGACGATGCGATCCGGCTCGATCCGTCGCTTTTCGCTCGCATCGAGACATTGTACCGGGCTCGCGCAAGCCTCGGTCTCGACGCAGAGTCTCTGCAGCTGCTCGCGCGTTATCACACGAATTTCGTGCGCGCCGGCGCCAACCTTGCCGAGCCCGACAAGGTCAAGCTGCGAGCCTTCAACGAGGAATTGTCGACACTGACAACGCAGTTCCGACAGCGCGTGCTCAAGGCAACCCAGGACGGGGCGGTGGTGATCGACTCCGAAGCCGATCTCGACGGGCTGTCGGCCGAGCAGCAAGGTGCGGCGCGCGTTGCGGCCGAGAAGCGTGGCCAGGCCGATCACTGGCTAATCTCGCTGCAGAACACCACGATCCAGCCGGTGCTCGAGCGGCTCAGGAACCGCTCGGTGCGGGAGCGCATCTACCGCGCGTCCATCGCCCGCGGTCTTGGCGGCGAGGCGGATAATACGGCGGTCGTGGCGCGCATCGTGCGGCTGCGCGCCGAGCGCGCGGCGCTGCTCGGCTACCCGTCGCATGCTGCCTACGTGCTCGCCGACGAGTCCGCGGCAACTCCGGAGGCGGCACACCAGATGCTTGCCCAGCTCCTGCCGGCCGCGCTAGCGCGGGCACGGGCCGAGGCGGCCGAAATCCAGCAGGCGATCGATGCTGACGCCATTGCGCACGGCACTCGACCGTTCGCGGTCGAGCCCTGGGACTGGGCGTTCTACGCCGAGCGGGTGCGCAAGGCGCAGTTTGACTTTGACGACGCGGACGTCAAGCCATACTTCGAGCTGGACCACGTGCTGCAGGACGGCGTCTTCTATGCAGCACATGAGCTGTACGGCCTGACGTTCAGGGAACGCAAGGACCTGTCGGCTTACCGCGATGACGTTCGCGTATTCGAGGTCAACGACGCCGACGGCAAGCCGCTGGCGCTGTTCCTTGCGGATTACTTCGCGCGCGACAACAAGCAGGGTGGCGCCTGGATGAGCAGCTACGTCGGCCAGTCGACGCTGCTCGCCACGCGACCGGTGATAGTGAACAACCTCAACATCGCGAAGCCCGCGCCGGGACAGCCCGTGCTTCTGACGTTCAGCGAGGTCCGGACTCTGTTCCACGAGTTCGGCCACGGGTTGCACGGCATGCTGTCCGCGGTCACCTATCCGTCGTTGTCGGGAACCAACGTACCGCGCGACTTCGTCGAGTTTCCGTCGCAGTACAACGAGATGTGGGCGCACGAGCCGCAGGTGCTCGCCCACTACGCTCACCACTACCACAGCCACGAGCCGATGCCAGCACCGCTGCTCGATAAGGTGCTGAGAGCAGGCAAGTTCGGTCAAGGGTACGCGACGCTCGAGTACCTCGCGGCGGCACTCATCGATCAGTCGTGGCACCGGCTGAAGGCGAATCAGGTGCCGGCCGCCGCCGAGGTCATGGCCTTCGAGTCGGCTGCGCTCAGGGCTGAAGGCGCGGACTACGCTGCGGTGCCACCTCGCTATCACACGGCGTACTTTTCCCACGCCTTTGCCGGTGGCTACTCAGCGGCCTATTACGCCTATCTGTGGAGCGAGGTACTGGCCCGGGACACGGGGCAGTGGTTTCACACGCACGGCGGGCTGACACGTGCCAATGGCGACTACCTGCGCGCCAAGATTCTGTCGCGCGGGCGCAGCGCTGACACCGGCGTCCTGTTCAGCGAGTTCTACGGCGGGCCGCCGGACATCGGTCCGCTGGTCGAGTACCGCGGCCTCAGCGTCGCCACCGGGAATCCGTGAGCCGGGCCCCGACCGGGGCAAGCCCAGCGCTTCAGTTCTGGGAGTAGTCCGGCGGCGCTGATGGCAAGCCTGATGGCGAGGCCTGCACGCCTCAGCGCCGCCGGGCACCCAGTGCACGACGCGTCAATCCCATCCGGGCGTGGGAGGTCTGGCACTTGGCCGGTCGGTTACTCCAGCAGACCCCTCCTCCCGGAATTCGTTCGCGTTTTTCCGGCCGAAGACGGGCTCCTGGCCGGCGGTCTAGCGACGAACCGAGAGCGGCTCCCTGTTGCCGGTGGCAAGGCTCTGAACGTGGATCCCCGTTTCAGTTCGATGCACGACCACGCCGTCCAGCGTTGCGAGGAAGGCCGTGAACGAACCGGTGTCGTAAGCGTTGAACACTCCGCTGATCGGCACGGCGCGCAGGGCAGGGTCGTCGATCTCGAGTGCGATGGGGCCATAGCGGTTGAATTCGGCCGCAACCTCACCCAGCGGCTCGTTCTCGAACACGATCTGCCGCTGCAGCCAGGCGGTCATCAGGCGCGCATTCACGCGGCGCGGCGTACCGATCTGGCCGGTCACGTCGACCTGGTAATCCGCCAGCACCCGCAGCGCGGACGGCGGCAACACACCGGCCGGCCCGACCGGCGGTGGCGGTCCCGCGTAGACCGCAACGCCGCCGCCGATGACGGTGACCGTCACCGCGCCTGCCTTGCGGTAGACATCGAATGCCGTGCCGAGGGCGAGGACGCCGCTGTCGCCGGCCGTCACCCGGAACCGGCGCTGGCTGTCGTGGGCAACCTCGAACAGCGCCTGGCCGCGCTTGAGATCAATGAGCCGCTCGCCGCGCGCATAGCGGACGGTAACTTCCGAGTCGGTGTTCAGATGCAGCAGGGAGCGGTCGGGGAGCAGGTGCAGGCTCTGCTCACCGTGGGCCGTGCGGTAGGTCAACGGGATCCCGAAGCGCTCGCCGTCGCGCATCGACCAGAGTACAGCGCTGCCGACGAACACGAGCGCCGCTGCCGCCGCCAGTGCCCGCGGCCAGGTAACGCGCGCCCGGCGGTGAGCCACTCGCGCAATGGGTTCGGGCGCCTGCCGGTCGAGTGCCACGACGTTGTCCGCCTCGGCTCGCGCAGCGCGGAGCAGCGGCTCGAGCGCGAGGCCTGGATCGTCGGCCGCGGCCACGAGGTCGCGCGTCAGCAGCGCGATTCCGAGGTACTCCTCGACGTGCAGTGGCGAGGCCTTGAGCCAGTCCATGAATGCCGCACTCCGCTCGTCGTCGAGCAGCGCGCCGCGGTTCTGCACGAACCAGTCGGCCGCCTGGTCGGCGACCACGTTGCGGATCTGTTCAATGCTCTCGTTCATTGCATCATCCGAGGCGCGCCATGCGCCGCCTGCAGTGGCCCAGTGCCTGCGTCAGGTACTTTTTCACCATGTGCGGAGACACCTCGAGGCGGTCGGCGATCTCCTGGTAACTGAGTTCATAGCGGTACTGCAGCACGACGGCTGCGCGACATTTCGGCGGCAGCTGCGCGAGCACGACCCGCAGCCGTTCGATGCGCCGCTGCGTGTCGAGCGGCGTATCGAAGCCGGACAGCCCCTCAAGCGCCTGCAGTTCGTCGGCTTCCTCGACGTCCGCGCTTCGCGCGTGGCGACGATCCGCGACCGCATTCTCCTTCAGCAGGTTGCCGGCCACCGTGTACAGGTAGGCCTCCGGGTTGCGAATCGCCTCGGTGTCGCTCACTCGCAGCAGGCGCAGGTAGACCTCCTGGGCGAGGTCGGCGGCGTCCGACTTGGTTCGGATCCGCCGATAAAAGAATGCCTGCAGGGCCGCCCGGTGCCTCGCGAATAGCGTCTCGACGAACGCTTTTCCTTGCTCGGCCATGGCGGGCGACCTGTCCCCTCTGTGTGCGCGGTCCTCAAGCGACTATGAGCCGGTTGCAGCGGATTCGGGCACCAGAATTACCAGTCCCGGGCCGCTGACACGATTCTGGTACCCGATCGCGCCGCTGCGGACTCTCAGCCTACCGTATGGCCGCGATTCGGCCCTGTACGCCAGAGGGCGTGCAGCGACGACGGCGCCTGCGCTGCAGCAGCGATGAATATCCAAGGGGGCGTTATGCCGCGTTTTCTGAGCTTACGGTCGCTCGTCGGTGTGGTTGCCACCGTCCTCCTCGCCGCCTGCGGCGGCGG
>JANXWS010000056.1 GCA_025351005.1 Pseudomonadota bacterium
GAACGGACGTGTCAGCCTACTCGCAGCAGCAGCTGGACGAGGTCGCCACGCGGCTTAACCAGCGACCAAGAAAAACCCTAAACTTCTGCACTCCGGCCCATGTCTTTGCCCAAAGTGTTGCGCGGACCGATTGAATGCTCCATCGGACTGCTACACTTCGGCGCCGCGGCCGGCCCGGCCGCGCCGAGGCCTGCCTGCGTGGAACGGCTCACTTTCAACGGCTTCCTGGCACGGCTTGCCGTTGCCTCCGTGCTCGTCTGCCTGACCTACAACCCGACGGGCCACTCGTACCTGCATTGGTTGTCGACGACCCTGCCGCGGATCGAGCCGCTGCAGGCGATCGCCGGACTCGTGCTGCTCGGCGGCTGGGCATTCTTTGCGCACGCCACCTGGCGCTCACTCGGCACCTTCGGCGTCCTGCTCGCGACCGCGCTCTACGCGACGACGGTGTGGCTGCTCGTGTCGTGGGGCTGGATCCGCCTCGGCAACCGGACCGTCGCCGCCTGGCTTGCGGTCGCGCTGCTCGCGGTGCTGCTCGCGATCGGCGTCTCGTGGTCGCTGATCAGCCGTCGCATCACCGCCCAGATCGACGTCGACGAAGGTCACAGCCACTGAGGCCGGGAGCGACCCGCATGCCGCAATCCAAGCACGTCACCGGGCTCAAGATCCGCCTGCCCGCCCGCCGCACGCTCGATCCCGACATGCGCCGCTACTTCGACGTTTGCGAGGAGAAGCTCGGCTTTGTTCCGAACGTGCTCGCCGCCTACAGCTTCGACCAGACGAAGCTGCGCAACTTCGTCAACCTCTACAACGACCTCATGCTCGGCGAGTCGGGGCTCAGCAAGCTCGAGCGCGAGATGATCGCCGTCGTCGTGTCGGCGGCGAACCGCTGCTACTACTGCCTGGTCGCGCACGGTGCCGCGGTGCGCGCACTCGGTGGCGATCCGCAGCTCGGCGAGCTCCTGGTCATGAACTGGCGTGCGGCACCTCTGCCGCACCGGCAGCGTGCGTTGCTTGAATTCGTCCACCGGCTGACGGTGGCACCGGCCGAGGTCGGTGCGCCGGATCGCGCTGCGCTTCGTGCCGCCGGCTTCGGCGAGCGCGAGATCTGGGATGCGGCCAGCGTCGCCGGCTTCTTCAGCTTCACGAACCGGCTCGCGACCGCGGTCGACATGATGCCGAACCCGGAGTACCACACCCAGGCGCGCTGACAGCGCCCCGCGATCGGCGGGTGGGGGCTGCGGCTCCGCCAGCCGCAGCCCCCGGTCGCAAGCGACGCACCGCCGCTTCGCGGCCGGCGCGCGGTCAGTCGCGGTCCCGTTGCTCGAACGAGAACGCCTGCATCAGGTCACCGATCGCCGGCCCGTTGACGGGCCGGTAGGGGTCGTCCTCGCTCGCGATCGGATTCGGAAGGTTGTCGCGGCTGCGACTCGATACGGCCGGCAGGTGCCAGTTGCGCTCGATGAATTTCAGCAGCGAGACGTGATCGTAATAGGTGTGGTCGACGAAGCCCTTCTTCGCATAGGGCGACACGACCACCAGTGGAATCCGCGTGCCGTCACCGAAGAAGTCCAGCGCCTGGATGTAGCCCGAGTCGTAGTAGCCGCCGCCCTCGTCGGTGGTGATGAAGATCGCGGTCGATGCCCAGAGCGACCCGTTGCTCCGCACCTGCTGGATCAGATCTGCGATGAAGAGCTCGTAGAGGTCCGCCGTCGAGTCCGCCGGGTGCCCCGCCAGCGCCTCGAACGGGCGCACGAACGAGACTGCCGGCAGCGTGCCGTGCCGGACGTCGGCGAGGAACGCGCCGTAGTTCTGCAGCTTCGCTTCCTCCGACGGCGTCTGCATGATTCTCAGGTAGCCGGTCAGCGGATCGCAGATGCCGCAATAGGAATGGAACAGCAGCGGCACGCCGTCGACGCCGGTCGCGAACGCGGTCGCGTCATTGCCGCGGTCGGCGCTGTAGTACTTCCAGGCGACGCCGTGCGCCGTCATGACGTCGGCGATCGTCGGCTGGCTCTGCGGCGGCAGCGTGAATGAGTTGGGCCCGAGCGTGCGCGGCGCGCTGCTCGTCTGGTTCCAGTACATATTGTAGTTGTTGAGAAGGTAGTAGTGCCCTGGCGCGCAACGGCTGCGCTCGACGCCCTGGTGTCGCAACTCGCGCCGCACCGCGGCGACCCCGGGTGCCGCCTCATCCGAGCAGTTCACGTACGATCCGCCGCCGTAGCCGTCTTGCGTGTAGTAGTTGTTGGTCCCGGCGACCGGATCCGGGTTCTCAATCTGATTGGCGAACGGCACGGCCGCGGTGCCGTCAAGGCTCGTGCTCGTGAAGAATGCGGCATCGCCCGAGACCAGCGCCTGGAAGTTGGCGCCAGTACCGCCCATGACTGCCTGGTGGTAGTTGTCGCTGATCGTGTACTCGCCGGCGAGGGCCTTGAAGATCGGCGCGTCGCCGGCTCGCGCGACACCGTGCGCGTCGGTGTAGGGGTTCATGTTGTAGAACCCCATCGAGATCGCGCCCTCCTTGGGATTGAAACCGCCGGCGGGCGGGGCGACCCCGTTTGAACCGGTGCCGATCGTCGACTCGACCCATACGAACTTGTCATGCTTGCCGCCGTCGACTTCCTGCCACATCTGGAAGAAGCGGTGCACCGGGTCGCCCGTGTACGCGCCGTAGGGCACGTACTTGCTGATCTGGAACGGCGCGTTCGGCAGGTTGGTTGGGAACCGGGCGTCAGGCACGCCGCCCGGCTGGCCGAGCGCGTAGGTCGTGTACGGCTGCGGCAGCGTTCCATAGACGCCGATCGATGCGGTCGTCGCGCGATACCGGTCCTCGTCGCGGCCGATGTGCTGCAGCGCCAGGTCGACGCGCGGCCCGGCAGAGCCGTCCGCATTCACGATGCCGCGGCTGACGAGGTTGGCGACGTGCTGGCCGTTGGTCGGCTGGTAGGTGCCGTAAAGATGATCGAAGGTGCGATTCTCGCCGACGATGATGATGACGTGCTCTATCGGCGTCGCGGTCGTGCGCTCGTGCTCGTCTGCCTGCACCTGCGACGCGCCGGCCAGCGCCAGCGCCGCGGCGATGCCAGCACCGACGGCGCGCAGCCGCGGGGTGGGTTCGGTCTTCATGGTCTCCGCTCCTTAGATGGTCCGTGGTGGTAGGTGCCGTCCGTGCCGGCGGCATCTGCGCCGGCGGCCACGATCCTCCACCCGAGGTATTGCCGACGCATGTCGGGCGCGTGTCGGTTTGCGCAACACCCGCCACTCGCCGGCCGCTCGCTACACTTCAGTATTGTGACACCGTCGGAGTTTTCGCCGGCATCGCGGCGTCACGCCGGCGCGAGCGCCGGGCCCAGCGCCGCGAGCAGAAGTCCGTTCTCGACGCCAGAGCTAGTGTGCCAGTCGAGCACCGCGCCGCCGAGGTCGCGCCGTTCGCGCTCGATGTCCGGCACGGCCTGCAGGTCGACGTGGCCAGGGATGGCGCTGGCCGGCGCCGCAAGCAGCGTCGCGACAGCGAACCTGCCGGCGCACGGCGGGTTGGAGACGACGACGCAGGTGCGCATTCCCCCGCCGTCTACCGACCGCTGGCAGTGCGTGGGATGATCCCGCCATGATCGATTCCTCACGGCGAATCTACACCGGGCGCGTCGTAACGCTAGACGTCGCCGACGTCCGCCTTCCGAACGGGAATGACGCCACCCTCGAAATCGTCGGTCACCCGGGTGGCGCCGCCATCGTCGCTGTCGACGATCAGCGACGCGTGTGCCTGCTGCGCCAGTACCGGCATGCCGCCGGTGGCTGGCTGTGGGAGGTCCCGGCCGGCAAGCTCGACGGCAAGTCGCCGGACGCAACCGCGCGCGCCGAGCTCGCCGAGGAAGCCGGGCTCGCGGCGCGCGACTGGCGTCCGCTCGGCCGTATCGTCACTTCGCCTGGCGTATTCACCGAGGTCGTGTACCTGTATCTCGCGCGCGGCCTCACGGCGGTCGCCGCCGCGCCCGCGGGCGACGAGGTGTTCGACGTCGTCTGGGTCCCGCTGGTCGAGGCGACAGCGCGGGCCCGTTCCGGCGACATCGACGATGCGAAGACGGTCGTGGCACTGCTCCGTGCCGCCGCGACGCTTGGCGCGGCCGTTTGACATAACGTCTGCAGTCCTGACCGGTAGGGGCATGCCGTATCGGACCGACGTCTGTGACGTACGTCACGGAATCGCCCCCTCCCTGACCCGTAGTGTGAGAGCCGTCACAGGCCATCGCGGCGTTTCGCCGTGGGGCCGCGGCACCCGGAGGATCGAATGCTGGTCGAATTCGCAAAAGCCGAGCGGGCATCGTCGGGCACCAGTGGCTGGTACCCGACCGGCCGTGTCACGCACGACGATCGCGGCAACGCAGTCTGGGAGTTCCGTCCGGACGCTCCCGACGTCGCGACCCTCGACGCGCCCGGCGTCAGGATCCTGGACGCTGCACCGACCGTCGGCCGCGGCGCCCGGCACGGACAACCTGCCCGCCCGGAATCGGGCTACGACCCCTACGAAAGCGGCCCGGTCGACCAGACGGGGTTTCGCCGTCGGCGCGACCTGCGGGCGCTGTCGCACTGGATCGAGCAACAGAAGCACGGCAACCTCGAAGCGGCCGCCTGACGCCTCTCAGGCGGCTTCGATGCAGCGCAGCTTGCCGGCGTCGCCGAGGCGATAGAACCGACGCAGTTCCGACAGCATCTCGGCGACCCGTACGTCGCGGCGCCGCAGGAAGCGGTCCTCGAGGCGGCGGCAGAAGCGCGCCGCATAGCGGTTGGCCCGGGTGTACATGGTGCGCACGGCCGCATCCAGATCGTCGCGGAAGCGGATCCGTTCGAACAGCCGTGCGTGCAGACCGCGCACCAGCGCGCCGTCGCGCTGGGAACCCGCGACCAGCACCGCTGCCGAATACTTGTCGATCTCGGCCTGCATTTCGAGCCCGAGCAGCGACACCGGCCAGCCGCGCGCCGCCGACCACGCGACGCAGTTGAAGTGACTGACACCCTCGAGGGCCGTGCAGAAGTCCGCGAGATTGTCGTCGTCGAGGTGCTTCAGCGGCTCGCTCACCGCCAGCCGCGCAAGCAGCGCCGGCGCCAGGTAGAGCCCGACGTCGAGCGCCTCGTCACCTTCGGCGACCAGCAGCGCCTCGGATACGTTCTCGGCACCGCCCGACCGGTGCAGCGGCCCGAGCTCATGACAATCGGTGATCAGGAAATCGCAGACGTCCTCGACCACGTCCGAATCGTTGATCGTCGCGAGCAGCTCCTGCAGCTCCGAGAGCAGCATCGCCTAATGGCTCCAGCGGACGCGCGCGGCGGCCGTGGGCTCGATGCCCAGCGCGCGCAAGCGGCCGGCCGCCCGCCGGCTGCCGGCCTTGAGCCACAGCTCGTAGAGCCGCAGCAGGTCGTCATGGCAGGGTGGCCGCGCGTGGTCGGCGATCTCGTTCAGCGCATCGACCAGCTCGCCGAACTTGGCGGCGAGCTCGGCGAACACCGCCCCGATCGTGCGGCCGCGCGGTGCGGCCCGGGCACTGTCGGCGAGCGTGCCGTAGGCGCGCCCGCCCATCGCAATGTGGTAATCGACGTCGACGAGCTTGCGCGCGAAGCCGTGCGCGAAGAAGCCGGCCATGAACAGGGAGACGTCTCCGATCCGCTGCAACGCGTGCCGGCGCTCGTTTGCGCTCGGCGCCGCGACCGCTGCAGCGAGCATGAGCGCGAGAGGTCTCAGCCGCAGCCCGTCCGGCGTCTGCTCGAACAGCGCCTCGGCGCGCGAGAACGTCGTCAACACGTTGACCACGTAGTGCTCGGTGTGGTCCTCGAGCGCGAGGTGTTGCTTGGCGGCCGCGCCATGGAGCGCGTCGCGGAAGAACTCTTCCAGGCTCGCCACCTGCAGAACGGTGCCGTCAGACATCCAGCCTCCTCGCCGCCGCTATCCACGAGCGGCCCGGGTCGGCCTGAAGTTGCCACGCCGGCGAGTCGCAGAAAGCGACGCAGCGCACGAATTGAAGCGTTGGCCGCTGGCACCACGCGGGCCCGACTGCTGACCGCGCACCGTGCACGCGCCCGGTGCGTGCCTGCGTCACGCTGCACCGCGCCGGTGCTAGGCGTCGGCCAGCAGACGCTCGACCAGCGCTACCAGCTGGTCGAGGTCGGCGATCTCGTGATCGGCCGGCGCGTACGGTGCGGTCCAGGGCCCGCCGCCGCGATTGATCCAGGCGGTCAGCAGTCCCGCCGCGCGTGCACCGGCAACGTCGGCGACGGCGTCGTCGCCGACGTGCAGCACGCTCGCGGCCGGCACGCCGGCGACCGCGAGCAGGTGCGCGAAGATCCTGGCATCGGGCTTCGCGGCACCGGCGGCCGCGGCGTCGATCGCCGCCGTGAAATGCGCCCCCAGGCCGACTCGATAGACGCAGGCATTGCCGTT
The DNA here is from genome assembly GCA_025351005.1 of Pseudomonadota bacterium. GTDB lineage: Bacteria > Pseudomonadota > Gammaproteobacteria > Steroidobacterales > Steroidobacteraceae > CAIKZZ01. The sequence continues at coordinate 6,434 of JANXWS010000056.1, forward strand.
CGAGAGCGCGTACAGCGGCACGCGCGCCGCCAGCCGGGCGAGCGCCGCTGGCACTTCGGCGTACGGCGCAATCTGGTTGCGCGCTGTGAGGAACACCTCGAAGGCCTGCGCAGCAACCTCGTCCGCATAACCGCTCGCCCGTGCCGCGCGTCGCAGTGCCTCGGTGCGTATCCAGCTGAAGTCGTGCGCGTGCGCTGGCGACTCGGCGGCGACCGCGGCACGCAGGCGCGTCAGCGCCGCGGCACCGAAGCTCGCCGCAAGGGCCGGGCAATGAATCGCCAGCCAGTCGCCGAGCACCGCCTCGGCGCGCAGCAGCACCGGCGGCGTGTCCCACAGCGTGTTGTCGAGGTCCAGCGAAACTGCACGCAGCAGCGTCCTCATTCGGGCATTATCCCCGTCCGACCATGAGCGCGTCACCGTCAACCGCCGGGCAATTCGGCCCGCCGATCGTCATTGCCCATCGCGGCGCCAGCGGCTACCTTCCCGAGCACACGCTGGTCGCCAAGGCCTACGCGCACGCGCTCGGCGCCGACTTCCTCGAGCAGGACGTGGTGCTGACGCGCGACGACGTGCCGGTCGTCTTCCACGACCTCGTGCTCGAGGAGGTCACCGACGTCAAACGGCTGTTCCCGGGCCGGCAGCGCGCCGATGGCCACTGGTACGTCATCGACCTCGACTACGCGGACATCGGCCGGCTGAGCGTGCACGAGCGCGTTGCGTCCAGTACCGGAGCGCCGGCGTACCCCGCCCGCTTCCACGAGCACCTGCCGCTGCGGATCCGCTCGCTCGCGGAGGAACTCGCGTTCGTGCGCGGCCTGAACGCGGCGACCGGCCGCCGCACCGGTGTCTACACCGAGGTCAAGAGCCCGGCCTTTCACCGCGCCGCCGGCAAGGACCTGAGCCGGCTCGTGGTCGCGACGCTCGCGGAGTTCGGCTATCGCAGCCGGCGCGACGGCGCGTGGCTGCAGTGCTTCGACGCGACCGAGCTCGCGCGGATCCGCCTGGAGCTCCGCTGCGATCTGAGGCTCGTGCAGCTCATCGGCGAGAACGCGTGGGCGGAGGCGGCGACCGACTTCGACCTGCTGCGGGGTAGAGAGGGTCTGGCGCACGTCGCCGGTTACGCGGACGGCATCGGCCCGTGGATACCGCAGGTGGTGCGCTGGCGAAGCCCCGCTGCCACGGCGGAGGTTACGAGCCTGGTCGCCGACGCGCACGCCGCCGGGCTCGCGGTCCACCCCTACACCTTTCGCATCGACCAGTTGCCGGAGAACGCCCCGGACCCGGCCACTGTGCATCATGCACTGTTCGGCGCGGCTGGCGTCGATGGGCTGTTCACGGACTTCACCGACGTGACGCTCGCGCTGCTCGGACGGCGCGCGTGAGGACCCCATGACCAGCACCCGCACGCTCGTGATCGGCAACCGCAATTACAGCTCGTGGTCGCTGCGGCCCTGGGCGCTGCTCGTGCACTTGGGCCTGCCGTTCGCCGAGCGCCGGCTTGCGCTCGGCAGCGCGGAATTTGCGGCCGAGATTGGCGGCCTTTCCCCGTCGCGCCGCGTGCCGGTGCTGCTGGACGGCGCCACCACCGTGTGGGAGTCGCTCGCCATCCTTGAATACGCGAACGAACTCGCGGGTGGCCGCGGCTGGCCGGCGGCGCGCCCTGCGCGCGCCGAGTCACGTGCGGTCGCGACCGAGATGCACGGCGGCTTCGCAAGCCTGCGGCACCAGTGGCCGATGAACATCCGCGCCCGCAACCGGCGCGTGCCGCTGACCGCGGCGCTAACCGCGGACATCGAGCGCATCGACGAGCTCTGGAGCAGTTGCCGCCGGCGCTACGGTGGCGCCGGTCCGTGGCTGTTCGGCGGCTACAGCGCCGCCGACGCGATGTACCTGCCGGTAGCGTTCCGGTTCCAGACCTACCACGGTGGTGCGCTCGCGCCCGAGTCGAGCGCTTACCTTGCGACGGCACTCGCCGACCCGCTGCTCGCGCCGTGGGTGCAGGCGGCCGAGGCCGAGGCCGAGACGATCGCGCAGGACGAGGTCGGCGCGGCCAGCGACTGAGTCATTCGAGCGGCAGGACCGCGGCGCCGACCTCGAGCCGCGCCCCAGCCGGGCCCTCGGCGACGGCATTGACGCCGAAGGTCACGCCGCGCAGCGCCTTGTCGTAGCGAAACGCCTTCAGCGCCGGAATTGGGTCCCGGGAATGCGCGCCGCTCAGCTGATCGACGCCCGGCACCGAGCAACGGGTGCACGGCTTCACCAGCCGCAGCAGCACGCTGCCGATCCGCAGCTCGCGCATCCGGTCCTCCTCGAACGCTGCCAGCCCGTCGAGCACCAGGTTCGGCCGGAACCGGTCCATCGGCACCGGCAGCGGGAGCCGCCGGTTCAGTTCCTCGAGCGAGGCGCGCGAGCAGACCAGGATCGGGTAACCGTCCGCGAACGACACCGGCACCTCGCGCGGGCCGACGTAGGTGCGGTTGGCGTTCCGGCGCGTGTCTGCCGCGAGGCGGACCAGCCGTGCCGGCGTGCCGAGCGCGCGCGCCAGCCAGTCGGCGGCGGTCTCGCCGACGTCGGTCGCGAGCATCCGGTCGTCCCAGACGCTCACCTCGCGAAGAGTCCCGCCGCTCGCGGCCACCGCCAGCGGCTCGAGCCCCGCACAGGCGAGCGTCAGCCCGTCGGCCGTGAGCTCCGGCACGATCCGGGCGAGCCCCGGGTGCGTACGCTGGCTCAGAAACGTGCCGTCCGGCCGGGTTACCATCCATTCCCGGTCACCGTCGAGGCCGCGCGGCCCGAGCGTCGCCGCCGCGAGCGCGGTCTGGCGGCAGGCCTTGACCGGGTAGATGCCAATTGCGCCGAGCCACACCGTCACCATCCGCGCTCCCGCCGGTCAGCCCGGCCCGGTCAGTAGCCGATGACGCTGTGCACCCGCTGGCCGGCGAGCCGCGCGCGGCCGCCGAGCGCGCCGAGCTCGATCAGGAATGCACAGCCGACGATCTCGGCCCCGAGCCGGGCGACGAGGTCGACGCTCGCGGCGGCCGTGCCGCCGGTAGCAAGCACGTCGTCGACCAGCAGCACGCGCTGCCCGCGCGCGAGCGCGTCGCGGTGCACCTCGAGCGCCGCCGTGCCGTACTCGAGGTCGTAGCTGACCGCCTCGACCGCGGCCGGCAGCTTGCCGGGCTTGCGCAGCGGCACGAAGCCGGTGCCAAGCTGCCAGGCCGCGAGCGCGCCGAATATGAAGCCGCGCGCTTCCATGCCGGCGACCAGCTCGACGTCTGCGTCCCGGAACGGCTCCGTCATCCGGCCGATCGCGACGCGCAGCGCCACTGCGTCGCCGAGCAGCGGCGTCAGGTCGCGGAACAGCACGCCCGGCTTCGGGAAGTCGGCGACCGACCGGATGTAGCGTCCGAGCTCGATCATGCTCAGGAAGCGGTGGCGCGCCACGCCGCCTGGTAGCTGAGGCCGAGCAGCAGGATGCGCGTCAGCAGTCCGTCGTAGCTGATGCCGGCGGCACGCGCCGAGCGCGCCAGGTCTTCCTCCTCAGCAAGGTTCGGGTTGGCGTTCGCTTCGAGTACGAAGATCGCGCCGTCGTTCCGCAGCCGGAAGTCCATGCGCGCGCAGCCTGTCAGGTGCAGCGCCCGGCAGATGCGTTTCGTCATCCGCCCGAGCTGCGCGATCGTCGCGTCGGTCAGCCCCGCGGCGGCGTCGGTCGTGATGCCGTGGCGCGACTGGTAACGCCGGTCCCACTTGACCTTGCGGGTCGCGATCGGTGCCTGACCCTCGGGCAGCGAGCCGAAGTTGAGCTCCCACGCCGGCAGCGTCGTCAGGCGGTCATTGCCGAGCACGCCCACGTAGATCTCCCGACCCTCCACGTACTCCTCGACCAGCGCGTCGCTCTCGGTCTGCTCGTGGACGAAGGCGATGCGCTCGCGCAGGCTCTGCGCGTCGGCGCAGACCGACGCCTGGGCGATCGCAAGCGACGCATCGTCGGTTGCCGACTTCACGAACAGCGGATAACGCAGCTTCGACGGAAGCTGCAGCCGCCGGCCGCGCCGGAACACCGCGAACTGTGGCGTCGGGATGCGGTGATAGGCGAGCAGCTGCTTAGACAGGACCTTGTCGCGCGACAGCATCAGCCCGCGCGGGTTGCAGCCGGTGTACGGCTGCCGCAGCAGCTCGAGAAAAGCGACCACGTGCTGGTCGTGCTTGGCGATGCCGTCGAACTCCTCCAGCAGGTTGAAGACCAGGTGTGGACGCCACTCCTGGATCGTGGTGCGCAACTCCGTCAGGCTGTCGAGCAGGCCGATGCACCGGACGTCGTGGCCGGTGCGTTTCAGGTGCTGGACGACGTCGTACTCGGTGCGCCATTCGTCGATCTCGCGCTGCTCGTAGCCCGCGAGCGAGTCCGGCGGGATCAGGCTCTCGTGCACGGCGACGAGGATGCGCTGCCTCTTCATAGGGTCAGGCGGCGCCCCGCGCTGCGCTCCGCGGCCCGCACCAGCCTGGTCAGCAGCCACTCGGCGTGCCGCGCGGCGCGGCGCCGGTCGCCGGCGACGTACAGGCCGAGCTCGCCGCAGCGACGGATCGTGCCGCGCATCACCTGGTGGATCAGGTATTCACTGCAATCACGGCGCGCGGCAATGGCCGCGTGCAGCTTCGGGCGCAGCCGCCGCAGAAACGTGCCGGCACGCAGCGGCCGGCGGCCGGGCTCGGGGGAGAACACGCGATGCAGCAGCTCGTCCTCCTCGCGCCGCGTCGGCGGCGCGTAGCGCGTCAGGACCCATTGGTAGTGCTGGCGCAGCGTGCGCGTGTCCTGCGACAGCGAGTCGACGTGCGCCCGCGTCCGCACCGGCGGCGGTTGCGAGCCGATCTCGGCCATCAGCGCCTCGACGAATTCGAGCTTCGCGAGCGCCGGCCAGTCGTGGTACTGCGACCGCCAGCGCGAGGCGGGCTTGAGCCAGACGGCGAAGGTCTCGGCGAAGTCCTCGGTCGGGTGGCTCTGTGCGTACCAGCTGCCGAGGTGCTGCACGTAACGGCGGCTGCCGGGGCGCGGCCGGTAGCTGTCCGGGTACGGCAGCGACGCCGGTCCGAAGGTCTCGCGCCACTGCCGGCGCCGGCGCAGGCGATAGGCATTGTCGATCGCATGGCCGGCCTCGTGACGCAGGATGCGCCGGAACCAGTTGACGTTGCCGCCTTCCACCTCGCTCGTGATGTGGCGTTCGAGCTGGCGCAGGCGCGGGTGCGCCAGGAAGAACGGCATGGCGAAGCCCGGCACGCCGTCCGGCGAGAACCATTCCTCGCCGAGCCAGCAGTGCGGCCGGAACGAGATGCCGCGGCTCTCGAGCTCGGCGTAGAGCCGCTCGACGTGGCGCTGCAGCGGCGATCGGTCGAGCACGAGCCCGAGGTCGCAGAACCGCAGGTCCAGCAGCTTCTCGTCGCTGAGGCGCGTCCACCAGTGGCGGGCGCCTCGTTTTGGCCTCGCACGAGTGGGCACGGCAGCTCCCCCTTCGAGTGACTTCACATCGCCGCGATGCGGCCGAGCGGCGCGGCCAGCAGCCGATCCGCGGTGTCCGCGATGCCGGCCGCATCGGCGAGCGCCGCGATCCAGTGCGGCGGCAGCGCCGCCGCGCCATAGACGGCGCCCGCCAGCTGGCCGACGAGCGCCCCGTGCACGTCGGCGTCGAGGCCCCGGTTGACCGCGGCCAGCACAGTATCGCGATAGCCGTGGCCGCCGGCCAGCGCCGCGAATAGGAGGCCGAGCGCCTCGAGCGCGCCGCCGGTGGCAACCCCCTGACCGCCCGCGGCCGCCGCCGTGCTGCGCCAGCCGCCCTCCATCAGCTCCGCCACCGCGGGCTGCAACGGTTTGGCTCTCCACAGCCCGGGCACCGGGCTGAACCCAGGCGCCACCAGCTCGGCCTTGGGGACGCCCTGCAGTGCGCCGACGACGAGCGCCGCGTAACAGCGGCCGGCGTCCTCGCCGATTTCGGACGGATGGGTCGCCCGGATGGTCTCGGCCGCCAGCTCGATCGCGCGCGCCGGGTCCTCGAGCGACCAGGCAACCGCGACGCCGGCGCGCACCAGCGGCTCGGCCTCGATCCGGGGCGTGTCCGGCGCCGCGCGCCGCGGCGGGCCTGCGGCCGGCGCCTGAGCCAGCGCGCGCGCCATCGCCGCGGTGATCCCGAGGCACTGCCCGGTGGCCGACCGGTAGCCGTCCTGCTGCCAGCGTCGCAGCCTGGCGAGGAAGTCGGCCGCGTCGAAGGCCGCGCTGTCGAGCAGCCCGTCTGCGAGCACCAGCGCAACAGCCGTGTCGTCGGTCCACCCGCCGCGCGGCAGATCGTACGGGCCACCGCCCAGCAGGTCGCCGACCGGTGTGAAGGTGCCGGGCCGGCGATGCTGGACCGGGGCCGCCAGCGCATCACCGAGCGCGAGGCCGAGCAGCAGGCCGCGATAACGGTCGCGGAGCCGGTCGGCCGCAGCGACCGCCGGCAACGCCTCGGTGTCTCCCCGCGCGCGCGCCGGCTCGCGCCAGTCGCGGACAAAGGCGGCCTGCTCGGCGGTCTCGGGCGTTCCGGGCCAGGCGTGGCGACGACCGGCGCCGATCCACAGCTGCTCGAGCGCGACTAGCGCCGCGTCGCCGTCACCGAGCCGCCGTGCCAGGTAGCAGCCGATGACCAGGCCGGTCCGTCCGATGCCGGCCCGGCAATGCACATAGGCCACGCGCCCGCTGGCGAGCGCCGCGTCGAGCTCGTCCAGGATCGCCGCCACCGGCGCCCGTGTCGCGGGCACTTCGTGGTCGCGGAGCGGGTGGCGCGAATATTGGATCGGCCGCGCGGTCCGGACGACGCCGGGTCCGTCGAACAGCGCCGCGTAGTCGGGCAGTTCGCCTGGCGACGTCAGGTCAAGGAACCAGTCCACGCCGAGGCCGGCGAGCAGGCGCAGGCGCGCCGCGGCATAGGAGGGGTCAACGTGCCCGGGATAGGGTCCAGCCAGCAGCCGGCCGGGCTCTACCCAGTAGGTTCCCGGAGGCGCAGCCGCGGCGCCTGGCGGCCGTCCGGTCACTCCTGCGTTTCCGGACCGTTGCCGGCCGGGGCCCGCGCGGCGCCGCGGCGGGCCTCGAGACCCCCGAAGTCGAACAGCGTCGCGTCCGCGAGTTGCGACGGCGACACGTCCTGCAGCGCCGAGAAGATCGACTCGATCCGCCCCGGGTGCTCCCGCTCCCACGCCGCGAGCATTCGCCCCACGACCTCGCGCTGCAGGTTCGGCTGGGAGCCGCACAGCGCGCACGGAATCAGCGGGAAGCGCCGCGCGCGGGCGTAGCGCTCGATCGCCCGTTCCGGGACGTAGCACAGCGGCCGGATCACGATGTGCCGACCGTCGTCCGACAGCAGCTTTGGCGGCATCGCCTTCAGCTTGCCGCCGTAGAACAGGTTCAGAAACAGCGTCTCGAGTATGTCGTCGCGGTGATGCCCGAGCGCGATCTTGGTGATGCCGTGCTCGGCCGCGTAGCGGTAGAGCGCACCGCGCCGGAGTCGCGAACAGAGGCCGCACATCGTCTTGCCGTGGGCGATCACGCGCCGCACGACCGCGTAGGTGTTCTGCTCAATGACGTGCCAGGGCACGCCGAGCGCGGTCAGGTAGTCGGGCAGCACCGCGGCCGGGAAGCCCGGCTGCTTCTGGTCGAGGTTGACGGCGAGCAGCTCGAAGCTTACCGGCGCACTGCGCTGCAGCGACAGCAGCAGATCGAGCAGCGTGTACGAGTCCTTGCCGCCCGATAGGCACACCATGACCCTATCGCCGTCGCTGATCATCGCGTAGTCGTCGATCGCCTTGCCGACCAGGCCGCGCAGCTCCGCCTGCAGGCGCTTGAACGTGCGCGACGGCCGCACGGTCGTCGCCGGCCGCGCTGGAGCGGCGCGCAGCAGGGGTGGCGGGACCGGGATCTCTGTGGCCACGGGCCTCAGCGCGGTTCGAGGTATTTCGCTTCGAGGTAGCGCAGCGCGGGCGCCGCCGACAGCGGCCGGCCGGTCGCATTCTGGATGAGCTCCTGCACGGTCATCTTGGCGCCGACGCCGTGAACGTGCTCGCGCAGCCAGCCGTACAGACCGGTGAAGTCGCCGCGCGCGATTTCCGCATCGAGATCCTCGTGATCGGAACGGAGCTTCTCCCACAGCTGCATCGCGATCATGGAACCGAGCGCGAATGCCGGGAAATAGCCGAACTGGCCGAGCGCCCAGTGTCCGTCCTGCAGGCAGCCCTCGACGTCGCTCGGCGGCCGGATGCCGAGCCGCGACTGGGCGGCGTCGTTCCACGCCGCCGGCAACTCGTCGACCTTGAGCTCGCCGGACAGCAGCTGCTTCTCCAGCTCGTAGCGCAGCATGATGTGGGCCGGGTATGTGAGCTCGTCCGCATCCGCCCGGATCAGGCTGCGCTGGACGCGCGTCAGGTGCCGATAGAGGTTCGGGACGTCCCACTCTGGGCCGCTGACGCCGAGGTGCTTCTCGAGGCTCGGCTTCAGGTACGTCAGGAACGGCCGGCTGCGCGCGACGATCATTTCGAGCAGCAGCGACTGGCTCTCCTCGAGCGCCATGCCGCGGTTGCGCCCGACCGGCTGGTCGCGCCAGGCGGCGGGCAGCCCCAGGTCGTACATCGCATGTCCGGTCTCGTGCAGCACGCCGAGCAGTCCGTGCAGCGCGTCGTTCGGGTCGAGCCGCGTCGTGATGCGGATGTCGCCGGTAGTGCCTCCCGTGAACGAGTGCTCGCTCTCGTCGAGCCGGCCGCGATCGAACGGGAAGCCGATCGCCTTCATGACCTCGACACAGACGGCGCGCTGGCGCGCCGCCGGGAACTTGCCGCCAACCGGCAGCGACGGCTGGGCCGCCTGCAGCTCGATGGCCTCGCGCACGAGCCCCGGCAGCCGGCGCCCGAGTGCCTTGAACAGCCCATCGATGTCCGCCGTCGCGATTCCCGGACTGAACTCGTCGACCAGCGCGTCGTAGGGCGCGAGCCCGAGGTGCTGGCCGAGCAGTCCGGCCCGGTCCCGGATCAGGCTGACGACCTCGGCCAGGTGCGGCGCGAAGTCGGCAAAGCGGTTGGTGCGGCGCGCTTCGAGCCAGTGGACCTCGGCCCGCGCGGTCGCCTTCGCGAGCCGCGCGACGAGTGCATTCGGCGTCGCGATTGCATGGTCACGCTGGCGGCGGATCTCGCGCAGGTTGGCGAGCTTCCAGTCCTCGAGGCCCTGGGAATTGGCCTGCGCACGCTCGATCAGCCGCGAGACCTTCGGCGCGGTGAGGATCGCGTGCGCCTCCGTCTCGAGTGCGGCGAGCTGCTCGCCGCGCACGTCGGCGCTGCCGCGCGGCATCACAACCGCCGCGTCCCAGCGGAGCATGGCCAGCGCCCCCCGCAAGGCGTGCAGGCGCCGAAACTCCTCCTCGAGCTGCTGGTAGGGCGAAGCGGCCATGGTTCCTTCGGGACCGACGTGCTGCGACGGTGCTGGTGATCGGCGTCCTCGGCCGGACCGGGCCGTGGGCGCGTCGCAGGGGGTGGTCGGTGGGCGTTCATTCTACCAGCGCAGCCCGTCTGCGCCCCGTCCGGAACCATCTAATTAGTTGTTTTTATTGACTAAAGATAGTGATGGCGGTCATTGACAGCGGCTGCCGGCAGCACCTCGCCCTTAGAAAAAGAGCCGCGCCAGCACCTCGGCGACGCAGGCCGGCTTGCGCTCGCCCTCGATTTCGATCGTGAACTCCTCGGTCATCTGCAGAGCGCCCGCTACCTCCTCCACCGCGATCAGGCGGGTGCGGCCGCGGACCCTGGCGCCCGCACGCACGGGCTGGATGAAGCGCAGCCGGTTGATGCCGTAGTTCACGAGCGCGCGCACGCCCGCGACCGGCACGCCGCCGTCGCCGAAGCCGCGCAGCGCCGGGTATAGCGCGAGCGTCAGGTAGCCGTGCGCGATCGTCGAGCGCCACGGCGAATCCCGCGCGGCGCGCTCCGGGTCGGTGTGGATCCACTGCCGGTCGCCGGTCACCGCCGCGAACTCGTCGATGCGTTTCTGGCTGACCTCGGTCCAGTCGCTCAGGTGGATCTGCTGGCCGAGCTGTTTCTCCAGTTCCGCGCGGGTCTCTTGCAGCGACATTCCGGACAACCAGTCGACCCAGGATAGCCGGAACGATGCCTCAACCCGCCGCCGCAGGCCGGTGCCGACGCCGGCGGGCAGGCGCAACGCGCGGTCAGCGTGCGGCGAGCCAGTCGGCGATCGCCGCAGGCACCGTGTGGGCGCGACTGCTGACGTAGATGCCGATGTGGCCGCCCTCGAACGCGAGCTCGGTGTAGTCGCGGCTGGAAGTCAGCGCGCCCAGCGGCCGGGACGCCGACGGCGGCACGAGATGGTCCTCGGTCGCGTAGATATTGAGAAGCGGCACCGTGATCCGCCGCAGGTCGACCGGCCGGCCGTCGACCATCGCCCCACCCTGCACCAGCCGGTTCTCTTGAAAGAACCATTTGACGAACTCGCGGAAGGCAGCACCGGCCTGGTCGGGGCTGTCAAATATCCACCGCTCCATGCGCAGGAAGGTCTCGATCTGGGCGGGCTGGTCCGCGCCGTCGACGAGCGCCAGGTACTTCTGAAGCGTCAGCCGGAACGGCATCAGGGAGACGAACGTGACGTTCAGCAGTTCGCCCGGCACGTTGCCGTAGGCCTCGACCAGCTGATCGACGTCGATGCGCCGGGCCCACTTCGACAGCAAGTTCTCGGGCGTGTGGAAGTCGACCGGCGTCACCATCGTCGTCAGGCTGCGAAGCCGCTCGGGCTCGAGGCTCGCGTAGAGCAGCGAGAGCGTCCCTCCCTGGCAGACGCCGAGCAGGTCCGGCAGCCCGTGCAGGGCGGTGATGCGCAGCACCGCCCGGTGCAGGAACCCGAGCGTGTAGTCGGCGAGCGTCAGGTGGCGGTCGCCGCGATCGGGATAGCCCCAGTCGAGCAGGTAGACGTCGACGCCGCGCGCGAGCAGCCGCCGGATCAACGAGCGATCCGGCTGCAGGTCGAGGACCGTCGGCCGGTTGACCAGCGCGAAAACGATCAACAGCGGCGGCCGGCCGGGCACCGGCGTTCCGCAGTACCGGTACAACGTCGTCTTGCCATCCTTCGCGACGACCTCGCGCGGCGCCGTGGCGAGCTCGACCGGCGGCAGGCTCGCCAACGTCGCGATGCCGGCGGCGAGCCGGCGCTGAAACTCGGCGATTTCCCTCTGCAGGGCGGCCGGTTCCGCGGCGCCGTCCGTCACCGGCGCGGTCTCGTCTTGCGCGGTGCGGCCGCGGGCGCCGCTGGCCGTCTGGCGAGTTCGGCTTTCAGTTCCAGCACGCTGTCGTGCAGCGCGTCGACTTCGCGGCGCGTCGGCACGCCCGCGAGCCGTGACGCCTGCTCGAGCAGCTCCTGCTGGCGGATCCGCAGCCGCACCAGCTCGTTCAACAGCCGCGCCTGCGCCTGCGCGAACGCGTCCGAGTGTGCGGCCGACTGGAAAGACCCTTCCGCGCAGTCGATCCAGGCGTCAAACGTCGCCCGCAGGGTTCGCGGCGCATCGGCAGCGCGGAGGCGCGCGACGAACGCCGACGCGGTCGCCCGTGCGATCTCGGCGAGCACAATCGACCACGCCTGCAGCGCGACCGCCCACTCCGCACCCTGCCCGGTCTGCGCCGGCCAGCTCGGCACTGCGCCCGCGAAGAAGCGCTGGGCGAGCGCCTCGAGATCGCCCTCGAGGCGCGCGCGCGCGGCGGGATCGCTCGCAGCGGCGAGCGGCGCACCGATGCGTGCGAAGTCCGCGGCGAAACGCACGAACGCGGCGCCGGCGTCCCCGGGCTCCGCGGGTGGTGCCGACGGATCGGTGCCGGCGGCCCAGGGCCCCGACCAGCGCGGCACGTCGGCACGCCGAAGGCGCTGCCATTGATCGAGCCAGCTGTCGGCGTGATTCATTTGCCGCTCACCGGATCCCGGGTGCGGTGCAACGCAAGGGTTAGCCAGGAACGGCGCATCCGGCTACCAATATGATCATAATCATTTGTTTCTTATTAATTAAATCCACTCCAGTCCAATGCCATATCAGGGATGAAAAAGGATGTTGCAATGCAATAAGAATTCGCTATACTGCACCGCAACAAGATCTCAACCCAGGAGTGCATCACCATGACGAACCACGCTGCTGAAATCAATGCGTTCATCGAAAACTCGCGCAAGATGGCCGAGCCGGTTGCCCGCCTGCAGGCCCTCTCGGCCCGCACGTTCGAGCGCTTCTCCCGCTACGGCTACGAAGTCGCCGGCGACTTCCTGAACCTCGGCATCGCGACCATGCACGCGGCGACCCAGTCGAAGGATCTGCCGGAGCTGCTGAAGAAGCAGGCCGAGTTGTCGACCAGCTACTTCGAGAAGCAGACCCAGCGCTCGCAGGACTTCCTGAAGCTGGCCGGCGAGTCACAGGCCGACATGACCCAGTGGATCGACCAGGCGTCGACCGAGTTCACGGCGCGCACGGCGAAGGCTGCCAAGGCCGCCTGACGAATAGACCGACCCGCCACTGCAACGGCGGGCAGTCGACCATCCCCCCTCGGGACGGTGTGGCCTCGTGCCCACCGTCCTTTTTTTATGGCGCCGCCGGGCTCTCTTGCGCTGCGGGGAAACGCCGTGCCATTCAGGGTAAACTTCGCGCCATGCAGAAAGAACGGCTGATCAAGAAATACGCCAACCGGCGTCTCTATGACGCCTCGCAGTCGCGGCACGTAACGCTCCAGGACATCCGCGAGTTCATCGTCCAGGGCGAGAAAGTTACCGTCGTCGAGGACAAGTCCGGCGAGGACATCACGCGGCTGATCCTGCTGCAGGTCATCGCCGAGCAGGAGCAGTTCGGCAAGCCGATCCTGTCGTCCAGCCTGCTCGAATCGATCATCCGCTTCTACGGCAATGGCATGCAGGAGTTCATGAGCCGCTACCTGGAGAAGAGCGTCGAGACCTTCTCGCGCCAGCAGGAGACCCTGCAGGCGCAGATCGCGAAACTGATGGCGAATGCGCCGATGACGACGATGGCGGAGCTCGCGAAGCAGAACCTCGACTACTGGAACCGCATGCAGGAGTCGATGGCTGCGGCCTTCATGCCGATGATGCGAATGCCAGGAGCCGACCGCACGCCCGAGGCCGCGCACGACGCGCCGGCTGCAGTGCCGGCGGCGCCCACCGGGGCCACCGGCCGCTGACGGGGCGCCCCGCCGCTGGAAGGCCGGCCGCCGCGCGGCAGGGAGGTCGCATGAGCGTTCCGCGAATCATCGACTTCCGGGATTCGGGGTCGCCGGCAATCGCGCCGTTTGAGACCGGCAGGGTTCTGGATGGAGCGCCGCGCGCCACCGTCGACAACCGCTACACGGACCCGACGCAGCGCTTTCACTGCGGCACGTGGACGAGCACGCCGGGGCGCTGGCGCGTGTCCTACACGGAACACGAGTTCTGCTACCTGCTCGCCGGCCGGGTGCGGCTGACCGCGAGTGACGGCGCGTCCTGGGAATTCAAGGCAGGCGACGCGTTCGTGATCCCGGCGGGATTCACCGGCAGCTGGGAGACGCTCGAGGCGGTTCGCAAGCACTACGCGATCCTGGAGGCCGGCACCTGACGCCGCCGGCCGCGTAAAATCCGTCCGTTATACTGATCCGGTGCCGTTCCGGATCCTCTTCATCAGCGCCGAGTACGCGCCGCTCGCCAAGACCGGCGGTCTCGCCGACGTCTCGGCCGCGCTGACGCGCTACCTGCACCGGCGTGGCGACGACGTGCGCGTGTTCGTGCCATTCCACCGCCGGGTCGCGAATCTGGCACTCGATCTCAGCCCGGTGGAATACCTGCAGGACCGGGAGCTCAGGCTCGGCGAGCATGTCTACCAGTACCGCATCCTGCGCGGCGCGGCGCCCGGCTCTGATCTCGGCCTCTACTTCGTCGACTGCCCGGCGCTCTACGACCGGCCCGACATCTATGGCGGCGCGGACGACGAACCGCGGCGCTTCCTGGCGCTCACCCGCGCGGCGCTCGACAGCTCGCAGCGCATGAGCTTCGCGCCGCAAATCCTGCACTGCAACGACTGGCACACCGCCTTCGGACCGCTGTTCCTGAAGACGCTGTACTCGTGGGACCGGTTGTTCGCAGCCACGCGTTCGCTGCTGACGATTCACAACATCGGCTACCAGGGCGTATTCGGCGCGGAGCATGTCGACGAGCTCGGCCTCGGACCCTCCGCCGGCCTCGTGCACCAGGCCGACCTCGTGGCCGGGCGCGTCAACTCGATGCTCCACGGCATTCTGTACGCGGACCTGGTGACGACGGTGAGCCCGACCTACGCTCGCGAGATCTGCACGCCGGAGTACGGCCACGGCCTCGACGCTTTCCTGCGGTTGCGCGGCGACAGCGTCGTCGGGATCCTCAACGGCGTCGACTACGACGAGTGGAACCCGGAGCGCGACCGCTACCTGCCGCACCACTACTCGCGGACCGAGCTGGCCGGCAAGGCCGACGTCAAGCGGGCGCTCGCCGCGCGCCTTGGCATTGCGGCCGGGCCGGGCACGCTGCTGTTCGGCATCGTCAGCCGGCTGGTCGAACACAAGGGGATCGAGCTCCTGCCCGCAGTGTTGCCGGGACTGCTGCAGACACAGGACTGCGCGCTGGTCGCGGTCGGCACGGGCGAGCGCCAATACGAGGAATTCCTCGCCGGCCTGGTGCGCCAGTTTCCCGGCCGCGTCGCGTACTGCGCGGGTTACAGCGAGGAGCTTGCCCACTGGGTTGAGGCCGGGGCCGATGCGTTCCTGATGCCGTCGCGCTACGAGCCGTGCGGGCTCAACCAGATGTACAGCCTGCGCTACGGCACGGTTCCCGTCGTGCGCCGCACCGGCGGGCTCGCGGACTCGGTCGTGCAATACACCGAAGCCGGCGGCACCGGCGTGCTGTTCGACGACTTCGACGCCAAGGGCCTCGGCTGGGCGGTGGCGACGACGCTAGAGCTGTTCCGCCAGCCCGAGCGTTGGCGCGAGCTGATCGCGAACGGCATGCAGCAGGATTTCTCCTGGACGCGGCAAGGAGCGCTGTACGTCGAGGAGTACCGGCGCCTCGTCGGCGCCGCCTGACGCGCGCCGTGCTCAGTGCAGCGAGAAGCTGCCGCGCTGGTCGAACGGCAGGGTACGCAGGAACAGCAGGTCGGTGCTGACCTTGCCGACCACGCGGTATTCGATCGGCTGCGAGCTGTCCTTCAGCCGCGGCAGCACCTTCCATAGGGACGACGCCAGGTTGGTGGTCATCAGCAGGTCGAATTCCGCCTCGCCGAACGGCGGCACCGTGAACGCGTCGCCGGCCATTCCCTCGCCGAAATCCTCGCCGGCGAGCTGGATCGCGTAGCTGATGCCGGTCACCGGCAGTGCGCGGGCGTTCGGGTTCTGCACCCGGAGTCGCACGCGAAAGCGCTGCTCGGCAAGCGTCGCGTCCTTGATCTCGATGGAGACCACGGTCAGCTGCGGACGCTCGAAATGCGGCGCCAGCGCTGCGCACGATGCGAGGCCGCTCGCGGCCAGGCCGAAGGCCAGGTGCCTAAGCCACCGGTGGTTCACGCGCAAGTCCTCCGTGATCTCGCCGCCATCGGCCATTCCTGCCCGGCGCCGGCCGATCACTCAGGCGCGGCCGTAGAGCTCGTTCCAGTGCCGGCACCGCGCCGCGAGGCCCGGCGGCACGGCGGACCATTCGAAGCCCCAGCCCCAGTTGCCTTCGGTCGTGCCGGGCAGGTTCATGCGCGCCTCGGTGCCGAGTCCGAGCAGGTCCTGCATCGGCGCGACCGCGAGCACGGCGACCGACGCCAGCACCGAGCGCAGCAGTGCCGGCACCGCCTCGCCCGGCGGCGCGCCGACGTAGTCGGCGACCAGCCGCTGGGCGCGCGCGTCTAGCTGCGCGAACCAGCCGGCGGTCGTGTCGTTGTCATGCGTGCCCGTGTAGCCGACCGAGTGCCGCGTCCAGTTGTGCGGCACGTGCACGTTGCGCTGATCGCCGTCGAAGCCGAACTGTCCGACGCGCATCCCCGGCAGCGCGAAGCCGTCGCGCAGCTGCTCGACTTCCGGCGTGATCACGCCAAGGTCCTCCGCGACCACCTCGAGGCTGCCGAAGGTGTCCCGCGCGCGCGCGAGCAGCGCCTCGCCGGGCGCCTTGTGCCACTCGCCGGTGGCCGCCGTGGGCGCGCCGGCCGGCACCGCCCAGTAACCTTCGAGGCCGCGGAAATGATCGATGCGCACCAGATCGAAGAGGTCGAACTGCGCGCGCAGGCGCTCGATCCACCACGCGAAGCCGGTGCGCTCGTGCGCTTCCCATCGGTACAGCGGGTTGCCCCAGCGCTGGCCGTCCTTCGAGAAGTAGTCGGGCGGCACGCCGGCGACCGCCGTCGGCTGCCCGGCGTCGTCCAGCTGGAACAACTCCGTGTGCGCCCAGACCTCGACGCTGTCCGGCGCCACATAGATCGGCACGTCGCCGAACAGGCGCACGCCGAGCCCGGCCGCATAGTCGCGTAGTGCATGCCACTGCGAGTGAAAGAAGTACTGGCAGGTCTCGATGTCCTCGATCGCGGCCGCGAGCCCGCGGCGCTCGCGCGCGAGCGCTGCAGGCTCGCGCCGACGAAGCTCCTCCGGCCAGTCCCACCACGGTCGCCCGCCCGCGCGTGCCTGGATCGCCGTGAAGAGCGCGTAGTCGCCGAGCCAGTGCGCCTCGCGTGCCAGGAAGCGATCGAAGGCATCGCGGTCCGGCGCTGCGCGGCCGCGCAGCCGGCGGCCGGCGGCCGCGAGCACCGCGGGGCGGTCGACGTCGGCAAGCTCCGCGGTCCCGATCAGGCCCTGGTCCGACAGCGTCGCCAGGTCGACCAGTCCCGGGTCCCCCGCGTGGTTCGAGCGCGCGAAGTACGGCGAGCGGTCGGCGCCCACCGGGCCGAGGGGCAGGAACTGCCACACCGAGAAGCCGCCGGCGACCAGCCAGTCGACGAAGCTGCGGGCCGCCTGGCCGAGCGCGCCATGCGTGGCGTCCGGCAGCGAGGTCGGGTGCAGCAGCACTCCGGCGCGGCGCCGGTCGAATACCTGCGATGGGCGGCGCGCCTTCATCGGGTCAGCGGGCGAGTGTGCCGCAGCACCAGCGCCGACCTCGCGCGGACGCGGTTCAACCGATCGCCCGCAGCATGTCGGGCGTGACCAGCACAACGCCCTTGTCGGTGACCTCGAAGCGGCGCTCGTCCTCGGCGCGGTCGACGCCGATCCGCGTGCCGTCCGGAATCACGCAGTCCTCGTCCAGTATCGCGCGCCGCACCACGCTGTCGCGGCCGACCGAGACCCGCGTCAGCACGACCGAGGCATCCACCAGCGAGCGCTCCTCGACCCGCACGTCCGAACAGAGCAGCGACTGCCGCACCAGCGCGCCGGAGATGATGCAGCCGCCGGCGACCATCGAGTTCACCGCCATGCCGCGGCGGCCGTCCTCGTCGAGGATGAACTTCGCCGGCGGCCGCTGCAGCTGGTAGGTCCAGATCGGCCACTCGTCGTCGTAGATGTTGAGCTCGGGGTGGACGTGCACGAGCTCGAGGTTGGCCTCGTAGTAGGCGTCGAGCGTCCCGACGTCGCGCCAGTAGGCTTGGGCGCGCGTGCGCACGTCCTGGAACGCATAGGCGAACACCTGCCGCTGGTGCAGCGCCGCCGGGATCACGTCCTTGCCGAAGTCGTGCGACGACTCACCCTGATTCGCGTCGGCGGTCAGCAGCTCCTCGAGCAGCTCGGCGCTGAAGACGTAGATGCCCATCGAGGCCAGCGCCAGGTTCGGCCGGCCGGGGATCGGCTGCGGTTCGGCCGGCTTCTCGGCGAAGGCGACGACGCGGTTCGCCTCGGTGACCGACAGCACGCCGTACTCGCGCGCGAGCCCACGATCGACCTCCACCACGCCGATCGTCAACTCGGCGTGCTTCTCCACGTGGTGGGCGATCATCGGACCGTAGTCCATCGTGTAAATGTGATCACCGGCCAGCACCAGCACGTGTTTCGGGCGATGCGTGCGGATGTAGTCGAGGTTCTGGTAGACGGCATCTGCCGTACCGCGGTACCAGTGCGGGCCGATCTGCTGCTGGGCCGGGATCACGTCGACGAACTCGCCGAACTCGCCGCGCAGGTAGCCCCAGCCCCGTTGTACGTGCTCGATCAGCGACTGCGACTTGTACTGCGTCAACACGCAGATCTGGCGGATGCCCGAGTTGACGCAGTTGGAGAGCACGAAGTCGATGATGCGGAACTTGCCGCCGAACGGCGTCGCCGGCTTGGCGCGGCTCGTCGTCAGCTGCTTCAGCCGCTCGCCGCGGCCGCCGGCCATGATCACGGCCAGCGTGCCACTCGTCAGGCGGCTGACGTAGCGGCCGGAGCTGCCACTCGGACTCGTCATGGTCATCGCGTTACCGCCGTGCCGACCGAGCTATGTTACCGGCTACCGGCCGCGCTGCAACCGAGTGGCGCCGCCCGCGGCGGCGGTTCACAGCCAGCGCATCAGCCCGAGCTCGTACGGGTGCGACAGGTCTTCATGGAACGGCACCACGCGCACGGTGCCGCCGAGTCGGCCGCACCACGGCGGCGTGCACTCGATCGCGAACAGGTGCGCGCCGTCGGCCGTGCGCTCGCCGGTGGCTGCGAAAAGCTCGATCGCGGCCTCGTGTCCGTCGCGAACCATCCGACCAGGTGACGCGGCGGCGAATGAGTTCAGCGGCGGCGGCTCGTGCAGGCCGTCCGGCAACTCGCGGGTCAGCAGCAGCTCGACCCGTACGTCGCCGGGCTCGAGGCCGTTCAGCTGCAGCGCGACTCGCATCCGCACGCGGTCGCCGAAGCCGACGCGCTCCGGCCGGTCGGAGGCCGCGGCGAGCGCGACACCGGGCCACGCCGCGGTCACCCGCGCGCGCCAGGCCGCAAGCCTGGCCGCCGCCTGCGCGCCGTTGGCGGCCAGCCGCCGGCCGTGCGCCGCCGCCGGCCGGTACAGTCCCTCGACGTAGTTGCCAACCATGCGGCGCGTGTTGAATGCCGGGATCAGGGTCGCCATCGAGCGCTTGGCGCGCGCAATCCAGCGCAGCGGCAGGCCGGTCTCGGTGCGGTCGTAGTAGAGCGGCACCACCTCGTCCTGCAGCACCTCGTAGAGCGAGCGAGCGTCCTCGACGTCGCGGCGCGCGTCCTCGAAGGTCGAGGACGGGATCGCCCAGCCGTTATGGCCGTCGAAGCCCTCGGCCCACCAGCCGTCGAGGATGCTCAGGTTGAGCGTGCCGTTGATGCCGGCCTTCATGCCGCTCGTGCCGCTCGCCTCGAGCGGAAAGACGGGCGTGTTGAGCCAGACGTCGACGCCCGCGACCATCGAGCGCGCGAGACCCATGTCGTAGTCTTCGAGGAACAGCACGCGGCCGAGGAACTCCGGGCGGCCGGCCATCGCGTGCACGTCGCGGATCATCTGCCGGCCAGGCTCATCGGCCGGATGCGCCTTGCCGGCGAACACGAACACGACCGGCCGCTCCGGATCGGCGACGATCGAGGCAAGCCACGCCGGGTCGTGGAACAGCAGCGTCGCCCGCTTGTAGGTCGCGAAGCGGCGCGCGAAGCCGATCGTCAGCACGCGCGGGTTGGCCGGATTCGCCCAGCGCGCGAGGCGCTGGAAGTGAGCGTCGCTGACCTGGTTGCGCCGGCAGCTGTGCGTCAGGCGGGTGCGCAGAAGCTTCAGCAGGCTCGACTTGGTGCTCTGCTTGACCTCCCAGAATGCCTCATCCGGCAGCGACTGGATCCGCGCCCAGTACGCCCGCTCGGTCAGCCGCCGGCGCCACTCGGTGCCGAACTCCTGGTCGAGGACGTCCTTCCAGCGCTGGAACAGGAAGGTCGGCACGTGTACGCCGTTGGTCACGTAGCCGATCGGATTGTCGACGGGCGGCACTTCCGGCCAGGATGCGACGCAGAGCTCGGCCGAGACGCGGCCGTGGATGCGGCTGACGCCGTTCTGCCGGCGTGACAGCGTGATCGCGAGCCGCGTCATGTTGAAGTCGCCGTCGGCGCTCGGCCGGCCGAGCGCCAGGAACTCGACCGCCGCGAGGCCGAGACGCCGCACGTATGCGTCGAGGTAACGCAGCACCATGTCGGGAGCGAAGGCGTCGTGGCCCGCTGCGACCGGCGTGTGCGTCGTGAACACGATCGCCGCCGCCGCCGCCTCGCGCGCCGCGGGGTACGGCACGCCCTGCTCGATGGCCTCGCCGATCAGCTCGAGCGGCATGAACGCCGCGTGGCCTTCGTTCATGTGCCAGACCGTGGGTGCGAGGCCGAGTGCGCGCAGCGCGCGCACGCCGCCGATGCCGAGGATCATTTCCTGTTGCAGGCGCGTCTCGCGGTCGCCGCCGTAGAGCGTGTGCGTGATCGTCCGATCGACGGCGGAGTTCTCGGCCAGGTTCGTGTCGAGCAGCACGACGTCGATGCGCCCGACCGCCGCTCGCCACAGCTGTACCAGCACGTCGCGCGCGCCGAGCCGCACGCTGACCCGGAGGGGCCCGCCGTCTGCGCCGCGCACGAGCTCGACCGGCAGGTCATCGGGGCTGAACTCGCGGTACTCGGGCACCTGATTGCCGTCGGCATCGAGGGTCTGCGTGAAGTAGCCCTGGCCGTACAGCAGCCCGACCGCGACGAACTCGAGACCCATGTCGCTCGCGGTCTTGCAGTGGTCGCCCGCGAGTATCCCGAGCCCGCCGGAGTAATTTGGGAAACTCTCGTGGAAGCCGTACTCGGCGCAGAAATAGGCCACCAGGTCGCCGGGCTCGAGCGCGGTCTCGGGCGTCCGGTGCCGCGGTTCGTGCTGGTAGGTATCGAGGCCGCGCAGCACCCGGTGGTACTGGTCGAGAAAGGTGTCGGAGACCGCGGCACGATCGAGCGTCCCCTGGTCGACGCACCGCAGGAACAGCCTCGGATTGCCACCGACCGTGTTCCACAGCTGCTCGTCCAGAGCTTCGAACAGCCGCCGGGTCGGCCGGTGCCAACTGAACCGCAGGTTCGTGGCGAGCTCGGGCAGCCGTTTCAGGGAGGCCGGTAGCGCCGGATTGACTTCCAGCGTGAACTTATTGCCGTTCATGGACTTAGGGAGGCCCGCGCGGGGAAACGACCCGGCAGTCTAGCATCCGGATCCGGCCCGGCCGGAGCGCGCGACCGCTGGCCGGCTCACTTGTACGATGGGAACACTATTACTAATCATTTCCTAGTACTCAATTAGCTATATACTTCACCTCCAGTATGGAGACCGTGAACGACACAGACCCGGACCGCGACGACCCGGCACCGCCGGGCGATCCGCTTGACGTCGACGGGCTCGCGCGAAAGTTCCAGAAGGAGCTGAACTCAGGGCTCATAGCGCTCGTGTTGATGACCGTGCTCGAGGGCGCGGGCGAGGACCTGTACGGCTACCAGATCGCGAAGCGCCTGCAAGGCATCGGCGACAGCGGTAGCCCGATGAAACAGGGCGCGCTCTATCCGGTGCTGCGGACGCTGTCGGCGCACGGCCTGCTCGCGAGCCGCGTCGTCCCGTCCTATGCCGGGCCGCCGCGCCGCTACTACCGCATCACCGCTGCCGGCCGCGACGTCCTCGCGCGCTGGGTGACGATCTGGAAGGCAACCCGCAACTTCGTCGATGCCGTGGCGGTGCAAGCCACCGCGGCAGCCACCCCCACCGAGAGTGAGCGCCCATGAACCGGCCAGCCCCCCGTTCGATCGACCAGTACCTCGGCCAGCTGCGCGACACGCTGAAGGGCGAGGATCCCGCCCTCGTCCAGGATGCGCTCTACGACGCGGAGGAATACCTGCGCGCCGAGGTCGCGAGTCACGCGCCGAAGACCGAAGCCGACGTGCTCGAGCTGATCGCGAGCACCTACGGCGCCCCTGACGAGGTCGCCGAGGCCTATCGCACCACCGAGAAGACCGTCAAGGAGGCGCTGAAGCGCCCGCCCCCGCCGCCGCGCCGGACACTGCTCGGCCGCTTCTTCGGGATCTACGCCGACAGTCGGGCCTGGACGGCGCTCTTCTATATGCTGCTCGCGCTCGTCACCGGCATCTTCTACTTCACCGTCACGGTCACCGGGCTGTCGCTGTCGGTCGGCCTCATGTTCCTGATCATCGGGGTGCCGGTGTTCCTCCTGTTCATCGGCCTGACACGCGTGCTGTCGCTGGTGGAGGGCCGCATCGTCGAGGGACTGCTCGGCGTGCGCATGCCGCGCCGGCCGCTGCGCTCGACGCAGGGACTGTCGTTCGGTGCACGCATCAAGGAGATGCTGCTCGACCGGCGCACCTGGACGACGCTCCTCTACATGGTTCTGATGCTGCCGCTCGGCATCATCTACTTCACCGCCGCGGTCACCGGCCTCGCGCTCGGTGTCTGCGGCATCGCCGTACCCGTGGTCGCGATGCTGCACCTTCTCGGCCTCGCCCCCGGCCCGATCGAGGTCGACGGCGAAAACCTCGCCTGGCCGCTGACGTTGCCGGTCGCCCTGTTCGGCGTCGTGCTCACGACCGCCCTGATGCACGGCGTTCGCGCCCTGGGTGAACTGCACGGACGGCTTGCGCGCGCGCTGCTGTTGTCGCGGGACGGGGAATGAGCTGCGACCAGCTGCCCGACGCCTACCTCGAGGCACGGTTGCGCGGCGCGATCGACGCCGAGCTCAGCTGGCACGCCGTCGACATGCTGTGCGAGGGCATGGAACGGCCGGCGGGACGGGGGCTGCGGGTCGCGTTCACCGGTACGGCGAATGGCGAACGGCTGACGCTGCTGTTCGCGGCGCCCGCGCTCGCCGAGGGTGCCGCAGGCCGGGAGGTGCCAGTCAACGTCACGCTGATCCGCGAAGGCGGCGCGCTGTACGGCACGCGCGGTGCGGACAAGTGCGTCCTCGACGAGGTGCACCAGCAGCCCTTGCCGGCGGCGAGCGGCGACCGGACCCACCGCCGCTGGAGCATCGAGGCGCGCGGCTTCTGCCTGCAGCCGGCCCGCGCCATCGGCGGCGGCCCCGATGCGATACTGCTCGCCCGTTTCGACTTCCGCGGACAGCTCGCATGGGAACTCGATCTCTCCCCGCCCTCGAACCCGGCCGCCACGCCGCCCGTCCCCTGAGCGGATTTCTGCCGCGGCGCTGGGCGGCGGTCGTGCTGGCCGCGGCGCTGTACGGCGCCGCCATCGCCCATGCCGACGGCCCGCCGATCGAGCCGCTCGCACGTTTTCCGACCACCGAGGTGACGGTCGACCTCGGCGGCATGTCCTATCCCTTCACGGCCTGGGTTGCTGCCACCGAGCCGCGCCGCAACCAGGGGCTGATGTTCGTCAAGGCGCTCGCGCCGAAGCACGCCATGCTGTTCCTGTTCGACGAGCCGCGAGTCGCAGGCTTCTGGATGAAGAACACGCTGATCCCGCTCGACCTGCTGTTCATCGCACCGGACGGCCGCATCATCCGGATCGCCGAAAACGCCAGGCCGCAGTCGACGGCGACCATCGAGTCGATGGGAGTCGTCGGCAGCGTCCTCGAGGTAGCGGGCGGCACTGCGGCCAGGCTCGGCATCCGGCCCGGGCACCGCGTCCGGCACGCGGAGTTCCGAAATCGCTGAGCAGGGCGCGGCCGCACGGTACAGTAGCCGCGATCACCGAGGGGCGCCCCATGCACGGACTGAGACCTGCCGGCTCGATCGCCGCGCTCGCGGCACTGACCGCCTGCAGCGCGCATGCTCCGCCCCGGCCGCCGCCACCACCGCCGACCGAGCTCGCCGCGACTGCGGCCAACATCGAAGCTCTGACGAAGCAGGGCTACAAGCTGGTCGACCAGGACGGCCGCAAGCTCTATTGCCGCACCGAGAACGTGCTCGGCTCGCACGTCGAGAAGCGCACGACCTGCATGACCGAGCAGCAGATCCGCGACATGGCCGCCGACACCCGCAATTCGCTCAACAACCTGCAGTTGCAGGTGCCGCCGCCGCAGGGCCACTAGGGCCTGTTAACACTTTGAGATTTGCTTTGCGGCATGGAAATCACCGCCGCAGTTCAGTCGGATCGAGCCGTTCCTGCGCGACCGGCGAGCGCTATTTGTCGTACTCGTCGTGCCGACGTACCCAGAATGGCCCACGGCCATTCTCATCCTGGCCCTTCGGTACCATGTCCAAATAGTGATAATGAAGATTGAGCGGTTCATTGCCACGTGAGTAGCATGAGTAGGTGTGGAAGATGTGGGCACGCTCATCCCTGAAAAACGCGCTGTGCCCTTCTCGCTCGCTATTCCCAGGCGACTGCTTCGCATAGTTGAAGAACGTGGTGCCCTGTGCCATGGCGTCGGCCGTGAAGGATACGTTGAAGTCAAAATTGAAATCCGTATCGCCGGATGACACCCACGGAAAGCTCCAGCCCATCCGTTGCCGATATGCAGCCAACTTCCTGTAAGGGGCACGGGATATCGCGACCATCGTCACGTCCCGGTGGCTCAGGTGAACGTTGATGCCGTTGAAGCCGTCCGCACGCAAGGAACAGTGAGGACACCCGGATTCACTCTTCGACGTAAACATGAAGTGATAGACGATGAGTTGACTGCGGCCGTCAAAGAAGTCCCCCAGCGTCACGTGCCCGTTCGGGCCTTCGAACACGTACGGCTTGGTGACCTCGACCCACGGCAGGCTGCGGCGCTCAGCACTCATGGCGTCCTGCATGCGCAGGAACTTCTTTTCCTTCTCCAGTAGCTTCTTGCGCGCCTTGAGCCAGTCGTCTCCCGATACGATCTTGTGTTTGATTGCCATGTCCTTCCCCCGCAGTTCCAGTACGCAACTGATGTCGTTAGCGGCGTCTGCGGTCTTCGGCGAAGCGCCAAAGGTTCATTGCAGATCCCGATGGGCGGAATCACGATTGATTGAATGTCCGCGAGTGTCTGCTCTGCGTCGGGACAACTAAGGTCGCGATCAGGCGCTCCCGGGTCGACCTAAGACTTTCAGCGGAATTGTTCGGCGCCCCTCCGGACCGTGACAGGCCCTCGCCGGCCGCGGCCGTCAGGGCCGGCGGGCCTCCACGAACAGCGAGTAGTAGCGATCCCCGTAGCGGGCACCGGCGACCGCGCTCACCGAGTCGACCCGCAGCGCCTCGTGGGCGCTCGCCATGAACCCGGAGCGGACCACGTCGACGAAACCTGCGTCGCCGAGCACGCGGCCGAGCGTCTCGAAGTCGTAGCCGTACTTGTGCGCCTCGAACAGGTGCCCGGGCTCCGGGCCGGCACCCGCGTAGGCGAGGAAGTCCTCGAGGCGCGTCGCGTTCTCCGGCCACCAGCTCCAGGTCTCGCGCCGGCTGCCGAAGAAGCTGCGGTCGTTGCCGACGTAGGCGGCGACGCACTGCTCCATGTCGGGCACCACGACCCGGACGATGCCGCCGGGCGCGAGCACCCGATACAGGTCGCCCAGGAACGCACGCACGTCCATCGGGAAGAACAGGTGCTCGAGCAGGTGCGAGACGAACGCGTAGGCGACGCTGCCGTCAGCGAAGGGCAGCCCCCAGAGGACGTTCATCGCGAGCGGCGCCGGATGCACGTCAACGTTGATCCAGTCCGGCAGCAGGCCCCGGCCGCAGCCGATATGCAGGCGCAGGCCGCGCGACGCGCCGTCGACACCGAGCGTCGCGAGCTGCTCGGCGATGCTCGCATCGCGGAGCTTGGCGAGCTCCGCCCGCAGGGCGTCAACGCCCGCCAGGAGCGCGAGCAGTCGACGCTCGACGCCGATGCCCGAGCGTCGAGCGACCTCGCGCTCGGCCGAGGGTCCGAGTCCGCGCAGGTCGGCCGCGAGCTCGTAGGCGCTGCGCGCGAGCACCCGCAGGTGGCGGTGGGCCTGCCCGGTCGCGGCCTCGGTGGACGCGGCCGCCGTCGCCTCGCTTCCCGCCGCGACCAACGAGCCGTTGTGCTCAAGCGCCTGCACGGCCTGGCTCGCGAGCGCACGATCCCCGGCACCGAGGGCTGCGAGCACGACCGCCGGGTCGGTCGGTCGCGTGAACTGGCATAGCCAGCCGGCCAGCATCGGATGAGCGACCTCGAGCGCCGGGAATGCGCTCGCCGTGGTGTGGACGATGATCGTGCCGTCGCGAAAGCGCACCAGCGCGTCCGGGGAAAAAACAAGCTTGCCTGCCATTTGCACCTGCTGGTGAGCCGCCGCACAGCACGGCTGCCCGGCACCCCGCCCGGGCCGGGCGACTGCGGCCCGGCTGTACAATACCTCAGTGCTCGATCTCCCTGATCACGCAGCGCTCGACAAGGCGCGCCTGCTGGGCGGCTGCGTGCGCCTGCCACTCGCAGTCGACGCGGAGCGCCTCGCGGCCGAGCTGCGGGCGCTACCTTCGGCGCTGTGGGGCTCGCCCGGCGGCCGCGTCGGCGTGCACCGCGCGGCGGAGGCCGTGTTTCTGCGCGGCTTCGCCCCGGCCGAGGGCGACAAGCCGGTCGCCGATCGCGACGTGCTCGAGCGGCTACCGTATGCGCGCGCGATCATCGAGAACATCATCCCGGCGTCGCCGCTCCGCTGCCTGCTCGCGCGCCTGCCGCCGGAAGGCGTGATCGGGGCCCACGTCGACACCGCCCCGTACTTCGCCAAGACCCTGCGACTGCACCTGCCGGTGGAGTCGAACCCGTCGGCCTTCATGCAGTGCGCGGGACTCTGGTACCGGATGGCGCCGGGGGAAGTGTGGGCGCTCAACAACTCGACGCTGCACGGCGTCTGGAACGCCGACACCGAGCGGAGCCGCACGCACCTGATCTGCGACTTCCTGCCGAGCCCCGAGTTGCTGGCACTGATCGCCGCCGGCGAGCGCGACCTTGGCCGGCCGAGGCCCGACCTCGACCGCCGGGTCGGCGCGGCTTCCGGGCCGTACTGACCGCCCGGCCCGCGTCGCCCGCCATGATCGCGACCGAGCACTTCGTGTTCCTGCACCTGCACAAGTCGGGCGGCAGCTTCGTCAACGACTGCCTGGTCCGGTTCGTACCGGGCGCGCGCCACGTCGGCTATCACCTGCCGCGGCCGCTGATCCCGCGCAGCTACGCCGAGCTGCCGATACTCGGCTTCGTACGCAACCCGTGGAGTTACTACGTGTCGTGGTACCACTTCCAGAAGGGCCACCCGCGGCCGAACGCACTGTTCCGCATCCTGAGCGACGACGGCCGGCTTGATTTCGAGCCGACCGTGCGCAACATGCTGTCGATCGGCAGCAACGACCTGCTGCTCGATCGCATCCTCGCGCAGCTGCCGGCCAGCTACTCGAACCGCGGGCTGAACCTCCCGGCGTTCGCGCTCGCGCCGATCCGCGGCACCGGCCTCGGCTTCTACGGCTATCTGTACCGCTACCTGTATGGCGAGATCGACGATCGGGTGCGCATCGGCCGGATGGAAAACCTGCGCGACGAGCTGCTCGCGATGATGGCCGCGACCGGCCTGCATGCGAGCGCGGCTCTGCGTACCCATGTGCACGAGGCCGATCCGAGCAACGTCTCCGAGCACATCCCCTACGCCGCCTGCTACGGACCGGAGCTGCGCGACCTCGTGCGCCATGGCGACGCCGAGATCGTCGAGCGGCACGGCTACACCTTCGGCGCGTGAGCCGCGGCCAGTTCCTCGAGGCGCCGCCACGTCAGCTGCACGCCCGGCAGCACGGCTGCGAGCGCATCGGCATGGCGCTCCCATTTGGCTGCGGCGGGCGGCGTCAGCGTGAAGCGCGACAGCGGCAGCGGCGCCTGCACGCGGGCCTCGAGCGCCGCGTCCATCGCGACACCGAGTGCCCCGCAGACCCCGCGGATGGCGTCGGCCGGTCGTGCCATCAGGTCCTCGTATCGAAGCGCGTGCCAGCGCTCCGGCGGCAGCTGGCTGAGATCATCGAGGATTGCGCGGTTTGCCGCTTCCCACTGGAACGCCGCGATCTCCTCGATGGGGCGCCCATTGAGGGCACGCCATCCGGGCGGCAGCAGCAGCGACCAGGGCCCGGCAAAGCCGGGCAGGCCGTTGTAGGTCTTCCAGCGCCCGGATTTCCAGGCCTCGATGATGCTCGCGATGTTGGCGCGCGGCTCGCGCCACAGGAACACGAACTGGGCGTCCGGAAATAGCCGGTCAAAGAACGGGATCCTGAGGGCATTCTTGGGCGTCTTCTCGAGGAACCGGCGCGCCGCTGTCGGCGCTACTCGCCGTCCCGCCGCGTCGCACAGCTGCTCGAGGATCGCCGCGGTGACGTAGTCACGCACGGCGTCGGTCGCGTGCCGCGCGCCCAAGCGATTGGAATCGACCGTCGGCGCACCGGGTCGCAGCGACTCGAGGCCCTCGACCAGCATGTGACCCTCGCCGCCGACGGTGCAGGTCTGATCGCCCGCGGCCAGCGTCTCGAACAGCAGCGTGCTGCCGGAGCGCGGCGCCGCGACGATGAAGACCGGTCGTTGCAGCGCCTGCGGCCGGACGACGCTGGCGGCGGGCGGCAGCCTTGCCGCCGACGGGTTCGCGCCAGGACCTGATACCGTCGTCAGCGGTGCGGCCGGCAGCGTGCCGTGCGGACGCGGCTCCGAAAGAATCGCCCGGAGCACGCGGCCTTCGAAGATCACGTGGGCCGCGACGCGGTTGGTGCGCATCACAAGGCCGTCGGCCGCCGCCTGCAGCTCGTCGCGCTTCTGATCGACGAAGCGCCGCAGTGCCGCGCGGCCGGCCGCGTCCTCCCCGTGGATCAGGTAAGCCTGGCGCCAGTCGCGGCAGAAGCCGTCGAGCATGCCGTGGTAGCGCGCGAGGCGGCTCGGGTCGACGCGCGCGTCGGCCGCTACGAGCTCGGCCCGCAGGTCGAGGACCAGCAGGTCGACCTCGGGTGGCGGCATGACCGGCCGCGGGACCGTGCGCTCGGTCGTCGGCCAGTCGTCGCGGCCGGCCTGATAGGTGTGGCGCGCATCGGGGGCCTGCTGTTCGCTGAGCCCGACCAGCTGCCAGAAGCGCGAGCCGCCGGTCGTGTCGGCGACCAGGTGGATGCGTTCCGAGCTGCCGGGGTTCTCGACATGGTGCAGGCGCCAGTTGTCGAACACCCACGCCTCGCCCGCCGCCATGTGCACGCTGGTGCCGTCGCAGTGGAAGCGCACCGTCGGCGAGGTCACGACCGGTATGTGCAGCCGGACGCGGTAGAACCAGTGGTGGTTGATATCCGCGTGCTCCGGCACACATGCGCCCGGAGCGAGCCGGAGCAGCCGCGATCGGCTCCACGCCACGCCGAAGCTTGCGAGCACCTGGCGGACGTAGGGCAGGGCGGCCAGGTGCGCCGTCGGCGCCATCGGCCCGTTGACGGCGTCGTTCTCGCCGCCGTCGACGGTGATCAGGCGCGCCGCGCTGTTGCCTGCGATCTCGTTCGGGTGGCGCACCCAGGCAGTCTGTGGCAGCGCCGCCACCTCGACCCGCAGGCGCTCCGCGTCGAATCGGAGTGGCAGCCGGAAGAATGGCCGTGGCAGGCGCATGCGTCAGGCCGCGGCGACAGCCTGGTTGAAGTCGCCGATCGCCGGGATGAGCTCGGTGAGCGCGAGTCGCTCCACCTCGGTCAGGTGCGGGTTCCAGACGTCCATGATCAGGACGACGCGCGTCTCGGCGCTGCGGTTCCAGGCCTCATGCTCATAGGTGTCGTCGAAGACGACGATCGACCCTTCCCGCCAGGCATGCAGCTCGCCACCGACGCGCAGCGCGCAGTCGCGCGGCACGATCAGCGGCAGGTGCGCCACCAGGCGCGTGTTGGTCACGCCGCGGTGCGGCAGCAGGTGGGTGCCCGGCGTGAACACCGAGAACAGCGCCTCCGGACCGTGTCCGCGCACGCGACAGAGCGGCGCAAGATCGAGCGCCGCGGCCGTCTCCGGGCAGCGGCCGCACTCCTCGGCACGGCGCACGCCATGGCGGTGGAAATAGAATCCCGTCCAGCTGGGCGGACGCTCGGCGCCGCGCAGGTTCGCGCGCTCGAGTTCGGCCGAGTCGAACACCGGTTCGCGGACGACATCGGCCGCGAGCAGTGCTGCGAGCTCGCCCCGGATCAGCGGCGTGAGTGCCTCGACCGCGTCCATCCACGCGAACAGCCGCCGCTCGAGGTACGGGGACGCCGGCAGCTCCGGGAAGTAAAGGAACGTCGGCCGCTGCCGACCATCGGGGTACTCGGCCGCTTCGTATCTGAGCAGGATCCGCAGGCAGCGCTCGACCCTGCGCATGGCGGCAGCACCGTAGCGCGCCGCGAGCGGCTCGATCAGGTTCGCGAGCGCCTCGGTACGCTCCTTGCGGACCGCGAGCACCGCGCGCTCGACTGCCGGCCGCAGCCCGACGGGCGTCGTCGCAGCGTCGAGCCACTGGCCCCGCACCTGCGCATCCTGCAACGCGCGCGCATAGTGGAGAATCGCCGCGGCGTCGCCGCCGCGCTCGAGAGCACGAGCAAGGTCGAGCCGTGCGGCGTACAGGTCGGGCTTCATCGCCAGTGCCGTGCGAAACGCCGCGAT
Organism: Pseudomonadota bacterium; assembly: GCA_025351005.1. Taxonomy (GTDB): domain Bacteria; phylum Pseudomonadota; class Gammaproteobacteria; order Steroidobacterales; family Steroidobacteraceae; genus CAIKZZ01. The sequence continues at coordinate 36,982 of JANXWS010000056.1, forward strand.
CGCGGCCACCGCGTCACCGCCGGCCTCGCAGGCGCGGCCGAGCTGGTGGCGGGCGGAGACGTTGCCCGGATCGATCGCGGTCGCGCGCTCGAGGCGCGCCCGCGCCTCGGCGGCGCGGCCCTCACGCAGCGCCGCGAGCCCGACGATGGCGAGCGCTTCCGCATCGTCGGGCGTCGCCTCGAGGACGCGGCCGTAGGCACGCTCCGCCTCCGCGACGCGACCTTGCCGCAGGAACTCGCGTGCTTCGCTGATCGTGGTCATGGGCTCGCGACACTGCTCCGGGCGGGCGTCCCCGGCAGCACTGCCGTGACACGGTCGTTGTCGATAATATACCGGGCATGCCCGTCGGAACGCTGCAGCATTACATCCGCACCTACGACGACGATCTCGAGGCCGCCCTCTGCGAGCGGATGGTCGCGTCCTTCGACGCGCTCGAACGCTTCCAGCAGCCGAACGGCCGCGGCCACCGCGCGGGCCTCGAGCACTCGGCATGGACCGAGCTCAACGTCACCCGCCTCGCGGATCCCGGCTTCCTCGGCAGCTTTCGCCTGGGAATCGACCGCGCCCTCGAGCGCTACAACCGCGACCTCGGCCTGACGATCGCCGTGCCGAATTCGGCGACGATCGCGGACCTGGTCATGAAGCGTTACCGGCCGGGGACCGGCGAGCAGTTTGAACTGCATTTCGACTCGATCTACCAGAAGGCGGACCGCTATCTCGTCATGCTCTGGTACCTGAACGACGTCGCGTCCGGCGGCGAGACGACGTTCCCGCAACTCGGGGTCGCCGTGCAGCCGAAGCGCGGAAGGCTGCTGATGTTCCCGCCGTTCTGGATGTACCAGCACGAGGGCCGCGCGCCCGTCGGCGGCGACAAATACATTGTCTCGACCTATCTGACGTACTGACGGCCAGCGCCGCCGTCAGGCGTCGTAGCCCCAGCGTTCGAGGTAGGGCCGGACCGCCGCCGCGACCGGGGCCAGTTCGCTCTGGTACCGCCGCCAGCGGCCGATCGAAGCGGAATTCACCGGGCGCACGACCTGAGCGTAGCTCGGTGTGCTGATGTACTTCTTCTGGATCGCACGGGTGGCAGGCGCCAGTACCGCGTCGTCCCATGGCAGCTCGAGGAACCCGAGCAGCGAGCGCATCTCGCCCTCGAAATCCTCCACCAGCGTCTCGTAACGGAGCTCGCGAACGGCCGGCTGCAGCAAGCCGACCTCGCGGTACCACGCATCGAAGGCCCGCAGGTAGCCGGCGGCCAGTGTGTCGAGGTCGCTGCAGAGCAGCGCGAACTCCGGCGCGCGGAAGTGCTGCATGAAGCAGCTGGCCAGCACGTCGCACGGGTGGCGGATGGCCATCACGATGCGCGCGTTCGGAAAGAGCCGGCGGATCACCGGCAGCCGCAGCATGTTGAGCGGGTTCTTGTCGACCAGCCGCTGGCCCGTGGCGATCTCTGCGTGGCCGGCCGCACGCCGCCAGTAGGCGGCCCGCAGCGCCGCAAGCTGGCCGGCATCGAGCCCCGCGAGTCGCTCCGGGTAGGCGACGCCGAGCGCCAGCATGTCGTCGAGCGACTTCTGCACGAGAGCCTGCTCGTCGATCGACACGAGCGCCGGGTGCGCGTCGAGCGCCACTTCGAGCAGCGTTGTGCCGGAGCGCGGGAAGGCTACGATGAAGACCGGGCTCGCGGCAGCCGGCGGGGCGGGCGGCTCGTCGCACCATCGGGCGACGTCGGCCGGGTCGCTGGCGTACTGTGCGATATCCAGTCGCGGCATGCCGCGCAGAATGGTCGACGGGGCCGTTTGCTGCAGATGGGCGACCTGCGACCGGTGCGCCTCGAGCAGCACGGCAAACGCATCCGGATAGCGACCGAGCGCGTCCAAAGACGCAGCGAGCGGGAACAGCTCGAAATGTCGGTTGGCGAAATCGCCGCGGTCCTGGGCGAGGGCGTGCGTGAGCAGCTGCGCCGCGGTCTCATGCCTGCCTTCGCGTTGCGCGAGGCGCGCCTCGGTCAGCAGCAGGTCACGGTGCAGCGCGCCGGCACGTGGATCCGCAGCGACGCGGTCGATGAGCGCACGCGCTTCCGCAAGCCGGTTGGTCCGCTCGTAGATCTGCACCAGCGTCAGCGCGGCCCGCGGATTGAAGGATGCGCCGCCGGCCGAGCGCTCGGCCCACCGCTCGGCGTCGGCCGTCTGGCCGAGCGAGAGCAGCTGGTGGCCGACGTCGGCGACAAACTCGGGCGCCGCGTCGGGCGGTGCGTCCCAGCCGCGCAGCGCCTCGATGGCTTCCTCGGTCTGGAGCGACTCGAAGCAGGCCTTCGCATACTGGAAGCGGAGCTCGGCATCCTCCGGTGCCAGTTCGAGGCCGCACTTGAGCACCGCGCGCGCCGCCTCGTAGTCGCGGCGCTCGAGGTGCAGCAGCCCGACGTTGAAGTAGAAGTCAGCGCTGGTGCCGCCGAGCTGCGCCGCCCGGCTGTAGGCGATCAGTGCCGGCTCGTATTGCTGCCGGCAGCGGCGCACGGTGCCGAGGTGCATCCAGAAGTCTGCGTCATCCGGCACGCGGTCGGTCAGCTCCGTATACACCTCCTCCGCCTCGCCGTAGCGTTCCGTGCCGTGCAGCACGTGGCCGAGGACGGCCAGGGCGGCGACGTGGCCGGGTGCCCCCGCGAGCGCCTGCCGGCACAAGGCCTCGGCCTCGAGCAGCCGACCGCCACGGGCGAGGTCGGTCGCGCTCGTCGCGAGGGCATCCGGGTCCAGGTTCGTTGTCGCCACGTCACGGCCCTTTGGAGCGAGCATCACCGATCCACGTTCTGCCGGCAAATGAAAAGGCCGCGCGGGTTGCCCCGCGCGGCCGTTGGCGATCGCCGGTGCCGGATCAGAACTTCTGGTTGAACGACACGAAGAAGCGGCGGCCGAGCGTGTCGTAGGTGCTCACGTCGGTGTTCGCGTTCAACACGTTGTTCTGATAGAAGAGCGGCGGCTGCTTGTCGGTCAGGTTCTGTATTCCGACCTGCACCTTCGTCTTGGTCGGCAGCAGGTACCCCAGCGTCAGGTCGAGGTAGGTGACCGACTCGCGCGGCAGCGTGACGTTCGGTATCGCTCCGTCAGCGTTCAGGATGTCCAGCTTGCCGATGTAGCGGGCCATCAGCTGCGCATCAGCTCCGAAGCCGTTCCAGCCGACTCCACCGAGCGCGCGCCACTTGGCGAAGTTGCCGAACTGGCGGTTGAAGGTACCGGCGAACTCGTTAGTGTTACCGCCGACCGTGTTCTGGTAGCTGCCGATGTGGGTCGCATCCAGCGAGAATCGCCAGCCGCCGATCGACGTGTTCGGCACCACATACTTGACGCCGAAGTCGATGCCATGGGTCTTCAGTTCGCCGAGGTTCACCGTCGGCAGCGCGAACACCGCAACCTGGCCCGCGTCCGGACCACCGGCGATGCGGGTGATCAGGCCGCAGTAGGCGGCGGACCCGGTCGCGATGCACTGCTGGCTCGCGTAGTTCGGGTCGAGCTGCGTGATCACGTTGTCGATCTTGTAATACCAGGCGTCGATGTTCATCGACAGGCCGCGGACCGCGCTCGAGTCGTAGACGATGCCGTACGTGACGACGTCGCCGGACTCAGGTTTCAGGTTGATGTTGCTGAGAATGGTCGAGGTGATCTGCGAGGTGCCCAGGAACTTGTACGAGCCGTCGGTCGGCACGTTGACGCACGCGTTGGCAAGGCCCGGGGTCGCCGCGAGCTTCGCGGGGGTCAGGTTCAGGCACGGGTCCGCGTAGGTCGGGTTCGACTGTGTCGGCGCGGCGTACAGGTCCGAAATCGTCGGCACGCGGTACACCTGCGCGTAGGTGCCGCGCACCAGCACGTCGGCGATCGGCCGGTACTCGATCTTCAACTGCGACTTCGTCGTGCTGCCGAACAGCGAATAGTCCGAGTAGCGGACGCCGGCCGTCAGGTTGAGGGCGTAGATCCCGGGTACGTTCTTGACGACCGGAACCAGGAACTCGGCGTACAGGTCCCGCTGGTCGTAGGCGCCCGACGACGGCCCGGTGCAGGCCTCGTTCGAGATCAGGCACTTCGTGAACAGCGGCGGTTGCGCAGTGGCGAGGTGGTCGTTCGAGAACAGGCCTTCTTGCTTGCTGTACTCGAAGCCGACCGCCGCCGCGAGCGGGCCTGCCGGCAGCTGGAACAGGTTGCCGTCGAGCGACGCGCTGACCGTCTTGTTGCGGTACGTGCGGTCGGTGCTGTAGTCGGTCGAGTTCAGCCCGAAATTCGTGGCGTTGGCCGGATCGGTCAGGTTGAACATGTCGACCGGCGTGCAGCCGGCGATCGGGTTGGCCGGCGTGCCGCAGGTCGGGACGGTTCCGTTCAGGAAAGACGGACCGACGGCGGCCTGCAGGCCCGGCTTGTAGAAGTAGCCGGCGACGTTCTGGTTCTGGTCGAGGCGGCCGTAGCCCACGTTCACGTCCCAGCGCCAGTCGGTCGAGAACAGGTTGCCCTTGAGGCCGACGTTGGCGAGCTTGCTGTCGCTGACGGCGGTGCTCTTGCGGTCGCCGAGCGACAGCAGGCGCACGCGCAGGTTCGGGTTCGGCGTGTTGAAGCCGCCGAAGTTGTAGCCGAACGGGTTGTAGATGCTCTGCGCCGAGACGATGACGTCATCCGCGGTCGCATCGAACGGCAACGGCGCGTACTCGAAGCCGGACGACGTCCGGTTGAACAGGATCTGGCCGTAGGCCTCGACGCTGTCGTTGAGCTTGTAGTTCAGCGTCGTGAAGACCGCGGCGCGCTCCTGCGGCGTGATGATCAGGTTGTACGGCTGGTAGTTGAACGCGTCGGAGCCGTGGAAGCAGCGGTAATCCGCAAGCGTCTTGCCGTCGTGGCCCGCAATGCGGGTGACGGAGGTGCAGCCGAAGCCGCCCGGAGTCGGGCCGTTCAGCGGCGCCTTCAGTCCGACGCGACCGGTCGGGATGCGGCTCGAGCCGCCGCGCGTCACGACACCGCTGTACAGGTAGAGCGCATACTTGGAGTAGTCGCGCCTCGACGCGTAGACCGCGTCCTGTTGCGAGTAGCTGCCGCCGAACAGTACGTTCAGCCTGTCGTTGCCGCCGCCCCACAGGGCGCTCAGCGAGTGGTGCTGGCCGTCGCTCTTGGCGGTGCGGCCGTAGTCGGCGTTGAACTCGAGGCCGTCGACATTCTTGCGGGTGATGAAGTTCACGACGCCGGCGATCGCGTCGGAGCCGTACACCGCGCCCGCGCCTTCCTTCAGGACCTCGACCCGCTCGATGATCGCGATCGGGATCTGGTTGACGTCGACCGCGCCGCTCGACCCCACGAGGCCGACACGCCGGCCGTTCAGCAGCACCAGGGTGCGCTTCGAATTGAGGCCGCGCAGCTCGACGTTCGACTCGCCGAAACCGCCACCGTTGTTGACCTGGCCGTTCTGCGCGGAGCCCGAGATGGCCGGGACCTGCTGGATGAGGTCACCGATCGTCTGCACGCCGGAGGCTGCAATCGCCGACTGGTCGAGCACGAACACCGGGCTCGCCGTCTCCGCCTCGACGCGGCGAATGCGGGAACCGGTGACGGTGATTTCCTGCAACGTCTCGGCGGGCTGCGCGGCCGGCTGCGCCTGCGCCGCGGCCTGCTCGGCCGGCGTCAGCGACGTTACGGCACCGGCGACGAGCGCCAGGCGCACGGCCGCGGTCAACTGTTCGTTTTTCATCTAAGACTCCCCACTAGCGGTTGCATCCCCAATTCTGTTTGAAGCGGCGACCGCGCCAACGGTTTAGAAACCCTTGACACAAGTTGACCGGCGCGTGGCGCCTCTGCCGTGCACCACTAACGACCGAATCAACCGCTGGAACCGCTCCCGGTTCGTCAAATCTTACATACTTGCAAGTGATTCGCAATTCCAAAGTGTTGTATTAATGGTACACAACAGGTCGCCCCGACTTGGAAATGCGGTTGAACACGGCTCCACAGGCCCGCATTCGGCTGTGGATCGATCATGCCTTCTTAGATTACACGTTTAAAAACAATAAGATATATAAGATACGGCCCTGACCGCAGGCTTCCCCTGCGTGTGATGGCGGACCTGGCGCGCGCTGGACCTCGTGCCCCGGACTGTTCCCTGGAGGCCACAAATAACCGTGGGTTCGCACCGGCCCGCGAGCGGCACCCGCGCCAGCGGGCGGGAGGGCCTTCGCGCGTGGCGCGAGCCGGTCGGATCGGGCGGCCGTCCCGCCCGTGCGGGCAGGCGCCGTCGATGCCCTGTGTTCGCTCTGCTGGCGGGCGAGCGCTTCATTGTCCACGCCAGCGACCGGCGGATGCGGCCGGGCGACGCAGTCGCACGGTCGGCGGGATTTTCGCGATGAATGGGAACATGGCGCCGCCGCCCGCGTCGCGAGCCTGTGTCGCGCGCGCCCACCGAGAACCATCGATGCCGCACCGCGGCCGGCACCGGCGTGCGAGCATGCGTGATGAACCCAGACACCACGCCCGAAGCCACCGTCCAGCAGGCCGTACTGCTCGAGGAGTTCGGTCGCGTCGACGAGGCCGCGGGTCTCTACGCGCGCCTGCTTGCAAGCAGGCCCGACCTCGCGGACTGCTGGTACAACCTGGGCGTCCTGCAAAAGAAATTACGCCGTTTCGACGAGGCACTGGCCTGCTACCAGCAGGCGCTCGACCGGGGCATCGGCGAACCCGAGCAGGTGCACCTGAATCGCGGCGTCATCTACGCGGATCACCTGCGACGCAACGACGATGCGCGCCGTGAGTTGCGCGCAGCGCTCGCATGGAATCCGGTCTACGTGCCGGCGCTCCTCAATCTCGCCAATCTCGATGAGGATCTGGGCCGGCGGAGCCAGGCGGTGGCGCTTTACGAGCGGATCCTCGCCCTTTCGCCCGACTCGCTCGATGCGCTCGCACGCCTCGCGAACGCCAAGGGGGTCTCCGGGGCCGACGACCCGCTGATCGGCCGGCTGCAGGAGGCGCTCGCGCGGGCCGGCGCCGACCCGGCCGCGAAGGCGACCGTCGGCTTCGCGCTCGGTCGCGCGCTCGACGCCGGCGGCCGCTACGACGAGGCCTATGCGGCGTACGTCGCAGCCAACGACTGCAGCCGCGCGTGCGCGGCTCCTGGGACTACCCTCTACGACCGCCGCCAGCACGAGCAGTTCGTCGATGAGCTGATCGGGGCATTCACCCGCGAGCTGCCGCAGATCTCCGCGGTCGCATCGCAGGTCCGGCCGATCTTCATCTGCGGCATGTTCCGCTCCGGCTCGACGCTGACCGAGCAGCTTCTGGCCGGCCATTCCCGTGTGACCCCTGGCGGCGAGATCGACTTCATTCCGAATTCCGTCGCGACCGACCTCGCGCCCTTCCCCGCCGCGATGGGGCGTTTCAGCGCCGGTCGGCTGCAGCTGCTCGCGGCTCGCTATCTCGAAACCGTCGAGCGGATGTTTCCGCGCGCCGAATTCGTCACGGACAAGAGGCCGGACAACTTCCTCTACGTCGGCCTGATCAAGCGGCTGTTCCCGGCGGCGAAGATCATCCATACGACCCGCGACCCGCTCGACAACTGTTTATCGCTTTACTTCCTGCATCTGGACCACCGCATGGGTTACGCGCTCGACCTGCTGGACGCTGCGCACTTCCACCACCAGCACCAGCGCCTGATGGCGCACTGGAAGTCCCTGTACGGCGACGACATCGTCTCCTTCGACTACGACGAGTTCGTGCGCGCGCCGCGACCGACCCTTGAGCGCCTGCTGGCCGGCTGCGGGCTCGCGTGGGAGGAGGAATGCCTGTCGTTCGAGCGGCGGGACAACGCGGTCAAGACCGAGAGCGTCTGGCAGGTCCGCGAGCCGCTCTACCAGCGCGCGTCCGGTCGCGCGCGGAACTACGAGAAACACCTCGCGTCGGTGCGGGCCACCCTCGCTGATCCGTCTTGAGACGGTCGTTTGTCGGGGCGTGCTCGCTCCTTCGCGGCGGTGTGCATCGCAGCATCGACCGCCGCCCCGGACCCCAGAAGCGCCGGACTGAGCTCCCAACCGTCGCTCCGCATCGACGTCGTCCTGTTGGCGCATCGTGCCTCAAGCCGCATCAACCACTTACGTGAAACAGCGCGGGTCGATCCGCGGGCTGTCGCCGCGTCGCCCTACGTGTCGGGCGCCCGACACGTGTTGCTCCAGAACAACTATCGGGGCCGGAGCTCGGCTTGCGTTGCGAAAGTGCCGCAAATCCTTTGGGAAAGGCTCCGCTATAGGCCTACGTGTAACCCACAGCGCATTTTCGGCTGTTGCCGATTGACAACGGGTGCTTGTGCGGGATCGGGTAATTCAATACCATCCGGGCACAAAGTCTCGAAAAGACAACGCGGCGTGCACCTCCAGGGGGGCACCAGCCGGTCACTAAACGGCCTAGGTAAGAACGGCTCAGCCGTTCGCAGGAGGAACTGGTCAATGTACAGAAACACCCAAGTTGCGAGCGCGGTGCGTTACGCCCTCGTGGTGAGCGCCGTCTCGGCTGGCGGCGTGGCCACGCCCGCGCTTGCGCAGCAGGCACCCGCCGCCGCCGCCCCGGTCGAGCTTGAGTCGGTGGTCGTCACCGGCTCGCGCATCAAACAATCGAACCTGGAGTTTACGAGCCCGGTCACGCAGGTGACGGACGCCGACATTGCCATCCAGGGCGCGACCCGCGTCGAGGACCTCCTCAACCAGCTGCCGCAGGCCTTTGCCGCGCAGAACGCGACGGTGTCGAACGGCGCCAGCGGCGCGGCGACGATCGACCTGCGCGGCCTCGGGGACGCCCGGACGCTGGTCCTGATCGACGGCCGGCGCATGCCGTATGGCAGTACGACCAACTCGGCGGCCGACGTCAACATGATCCCGGCGGCGCTGGTCGAGCGCGTCGACATACTGACGGGCGGCGCGTCCGCCGTGTACGGATCGGACGCCATCGCCGGCGTCGTCAACTTCATCACGAAGAAGAACTTCGAGGGCGTCCAGGTCGACGTCGAGTACAACTTCTTCAACCACAACAACGCCTTCAACGGGCCGGGTCAGAAGCAGCTGCGCGACGTCATCGCCGCCCGCCAGGCGACCAACCCGGCGCAGTTCCAGCTGCCGTCGAGCTCCGTGAATACCGGCACCGGCAAGATCGGCTCGCTGCTGGTCGGTCTGAACAGTGGCGACGGCAAGGGCAACGTGGTCCTGTACGCCGGCGTCGAGACGAACGACGCGGTGCTGCAAGCGAAGTACGACTACTCCGCCTGCACGCTCAACAATAACGCACCGAAAACCTCGTTCTCGTGCGGTGGCTCGAGCACCTCATACCCCGGCCGCTTCACGGACTTTGCAACGTACAACTCGACGGTCAGCACCGCTGGAACAGGCAACACGTTCCGCAACTTCAACGCCAACCTCGATCAGTACAACTTCGGACCGTTGAACTACTACCTGCGCCCGGACCAACGCTACAACCTGGCGGCCCAGGGGCACTACGAGGCCAACGAGCATGCCGACGTCTATGCGCAGCTGATGTACTCGGACTATCGCTCGGTCGCGCAGATCGCGCCCGGCGGCATCTTCTTCAGCGGCCAGAACGTCAACTGCGGCAACCCGCTGCTCTCGGCCAATGAGTCCTCGACGATAGGCTGCACGCCCGCCATGATCGCGGCCAATACGATGCAGGGCGTCTACATCGCCCGCCGCAACGTGGAGGGAGGCGGACGCCAGAGCGTGTTCAGCAACTCGATGTTCCGCGGCGTCCTCGGCATCAGGGGCAAGATCGCGGAAGGTTGGGACTACGACGCGTTCCTGCAGCGCTCGTCCACGTCCGCGGATCCGACGACGAACAATTATTTCGACAAGACCCGCATCGCGAACTCGCTCAACGTCGTGTCAGTCGGCGGCGTGCCGACCTGCCAGTCGGTCGTCAACGGCACGGATCCGAACTGCGTGCCCTACAACCTCTGGCAGATCGGCGGTGTCACCCCGGCGGCGCTCAAGTACCTGCAGGTGCCGGGCGTCCAGACGGGTGTGATCGACCAGGAGATCTACAACGCCACGATCAACGGTGACCTTGGCGTGTACGGTGCCAAGCTCCCGACGGCGAACGAAAGCCTGAAGCTGGTGTTCGGTGTCGAGTACCGCCGCGACAAGGTCCAGAACGTGACCGACCTGGAGCTTTCGTCCTACCAGCTGTCCGGTACCGGCGGCCCCACGATCGGCATCGCCGGCGTTACCCAGGTCAAGGACTACTTCGGCGAAATGCTGCTGCCGCTCGTTCAAGGCAAGACGGGTGCCGAACAGCTCGGCGTCGACGGCGCCTACCGCCACTCGGACTACGGCAACCTCAAGACCGACACGTACAAGTTCGGCGCCGACTGGGCGCCGCTCGCCGACGTCAAGTTCCGCGGCAGCTTCCAGCGCGCCGTCCGGGCGCCGAACATCATCGAGCTGTTCACGGCGCAGGGGTTCAACCTCTTCAACGCCGTGGGCGATCCATGCGGTGCCGCCAAGACCGCGAGCCTCGCCCAGTGCGTCGCGACCGGCGTCCCGGCCGCGAACTACGGCAACGGAGCGATCCTCGACAGCCCGGCCGGACAGTACAACTTCAACCAAGGCGGCAACCCGAACCTGCAGGCCGAGACCTCGGACACGACGTCCTTCGGTGTCGTGTTCACGCCGACCTTCGCGCACGGCTTCAACGCGTCGTTTGACTACTTCAAGATCAAGGTCCAGAACACGATCTCGATCTTCGGCTCGGTGAACACGCTGAACGCCTGCTACACGAACAACAACGCGGCAGCCTGCGGGCGCATCCATCGCAACGCGCAGGGTGCATTGTGGTTCGGGACCGGGTTCATCGACGATACCAACGTCAACACCGGGGCGCTCAGGACCTCCGGCCTTGACGTGAACATCAACTACCAGGGGCTGCACGTGGGGTCGATGGGCACGCTGAACTTCAACATGACGGGCACGAAGCTCACCGAGCTGGTCACCGACAACGTGCCGGGGATCATTCCCGCGTACGACTGCGCGGGTCAGTACGGCACGAGCTGCGGAGGCCCGAGCGCGAAGTGGCGGCACCATGCGCGAATCGGCTGGGTCACGCCCTGGAAGCTGGACTTCGACCTGACCTGGCGCTACTTCGGCTCGGTCAGCGCCTTCCAGGGCAACTCGGCGGCAATCGACTTCAACCTGCCCTCGAGGAGCTACTTCGACCTCTCCGGCAGCTACACGCTGAGTCCGAAGACCTCGATCGTGGTCGGCATCAACAACCTGCTCGACAAGGACCCGCCGATCACCTCCGTCCCGGCAGCCGCGGTGGGCAACGGCAACACGTACCCGGGTACGTACGATTCGTTCGGCCGTTTCATCTTTGCGAGAATCAAGGTCGGCTTCTGACCGAGGCCTGAAGTCAGCGACAATGGCGGCGGTCCCAACGGGGACCGCCGCTTTTTTTTGCCTGCCCGCCGCGGGAGCAGCGATGCCGTCGGCCGATTCGCTCGTCGAGCAGCTGCTGCGCCGGGTGCCGGAGTCTCCGGACATCCATCTGCAGCAGCTCGACCTGGTCCGGCGGGCGGCCCTGCTCGTCGCCCTCGGCGCCGACGGCTATCGGCAGGCGAGCTTCCTGGACGACCGGATCCTGCGGCCGGAAACGCAGGGCGCCTGGGTCCCCGTGGACGCGCTCGCGGCCTCCGCCGGCCGGATCCCGGAGGGGCTGCCGGTCCATTTCATCGCGCACAGCGGGCACGTGGGCTCGACGCTCGTCAGCCGTCTGCTCGACGCGACGGACTCGGTGCTGTCGCTACGCGAGCCGCTGGCGCTCAGGACGCTGGCCGACGCACACGACGTGCTCGGCCGACCGGATGCGCTCTGGGCCGATCGCGAGTTCGAAGGGTGGGTCGCGCTGTGCCTGCGCCTGTGGGGCCGCGGCTACCCGGGGAGCCGCTGCGTCGTCGTCAAGGCAACGAGCAGCGCCGGGCGGGTTCTCGGCACGGTGCTGGCGGCCGGCCCGGGCTCGCGCGCCATAGCCATGAACCTGCATGCCGAGCCGTACCTCGCGACGCTGCTGGCCGGCGAGAACTCCCCGCTCGACCTGCGCGGGCACGCCCCCGAACGGATGCGGCGCCTGCAGGAGCGCCTGGCGGCGCCGGTGACGCCGCTCCATCGGCTCACCGTCGGTGAGCTCGCGGCTTTGAGCTGGGTCACCGAGTCGCTCACTCAGCGCGAGTTGCTCGAGCGCCACCCGGGGCGCGTGCTCGCCGTCGACTTCGACGATTTTCTTGCGGCGGTCGCGCCGGCCATGGCGCGGATCCTGGCGCACCTCGGGTTGCCGGCCGACCCGACCTACCTGGCAGGCGTCGAGCGCAGCCCGGTGTTGATGGGGTATTCGAAGGCGCCCGAACACGCCTACACGCCGGCGCTCCGCGCCGAGGTGCTGGCCGACTCGCGCCAACGCAACGCGACCGAGATCCGCCGCGGCCTCGCCTGGCTCGAGACGCTCGCGCGATCGGACGCCCGGGTTGCAACGGTGGTCGGCGCCGGCGTCTAGGGCGCGGCCCACATGCGCATCAGGTTCTGGCGCACGACGTCGAGGCGCACGCGGCTCTCCCAGGTCATCTTCAGGCCTTCGAGCGCCGCGATCTCGTTCAGCTCATAGACCTGCAGGCGCTGATGCTGGTCGGCGATCAGGCTCTCGATGAATGTGATGGACACGAGCCTTCGCCCGGAGCGCACCGGCACCACCTCGTGCACCAGCGTCGACGGATAGACGATCGCCTCACCCGGCGCGCCCTTGAACGCGACCGTCTGGTTGCCCGCGACAACCGCCAGTTCGCCGCCGTCGTAGCTGGCCGGATCCGCGATGAATACCGTGCACGACAGGTCCGACCGCAGCCGGCTGTTCGAGAGCTGGATCAGCGCCGAATCGGCGTGCGCCCCGTACTTCATGTCCGGCTCGTATCGGCACAGCAGCGGTGGCGCAATGCGCTTCGGCATGGCGTAGTCCAGGAACTCCTGCGAGCGCGCGAAGGCCAGGTGGACGATCTGGGTCGACTCCGCGTACTTCGGATCGCCGGTGTCCGCCTGCAGGTTCTGCTTGGTCGAGTTCGCGGCATTGCTGACGCGGCCATCGACAAAGTTGAGCTCGCCGCCGAGCGCGGCGAGCCGGGCGACCTCCGCGGGTGTCAGCAGGTTCTTGATTTTCAGGAACACGTTGGCGGAACCCCTCGGTGACGGATGCCGTCGCAGGGCCGGCGACTTCCCGGCCTCAGACCTGCGAGGCCGGTCCGGTCTCGTTGAACGCGTCGGTCGCGGTGATGACGGTGACGATCGCGGCGCGCTCCGCGGCCGACAGACCCGGATTCCAGACGTCGCAGATCAGGATGATGCGCGTCTCATCGCTGTCGTTCCACGCCTCGTGCTCGATCGTGTCGTCGAACACCCACGCCTCGCCCCTGCGCCACGAGCGGGTCTCGCCGCCGACGCGGAACCGGCAACCGGGTGGCAGCATCAGCGGCAGGTGGACGACGAGCCTGAAGTTGCCGACTCCGGTGTGCGGCGGAATGCGGGTCCGCGGCCGCAGGCACGAGAACATCGCGCAGGGCGAGCGCCCCACGACCTGCGGCTGCGGCAGCAGTCCGACCGCGCGCATGGTGGCCGGTGCGCGCCGGCAGCGCTCCTCGACCGGCCGTCCGCCGGCGAAGAACTCGAACGCCGTCCAGCGCGGCGAGTTGTTGAGCTCGCGCCACTGGTCGAGCGGCTGGTGCTCGGCGTAATGGATGTAGGGGGTGAAGCCCGCCGGGTCGTCCCTGACGATCTGCTCGAGCTCCTGCCCGATTGCGTCGGTCGCGGCCTCGAATTCCGACAACCACGCAAATCCGCTGCGCTCATGGAACTCGATCGGCGGCAGGCCCGGGTAGTAGTACTCGAGCGGCTCCTGCTGGTACCGCGGCCGCGTCCTGAGCGTCGTACCGATGAACGCCTCGAGGCGGCGGCGCTCGACCGCCGAGCACTGGCTGCCGGCGTCGCCCGCCCGCGCACGGATGAACTCGCCGAGCTCCGCGGTGTGGCGCGCGCTGATCGTGCGGGCGCGCTCGACGGCCTGCCGCGTCGGCGGGTCGAGGTGCTGGTCGGGCGGCGCCTGCACGAGCGCCACGGTGTAGGCGGCCGCCGCCGCGCGCTGTCGGCCCTCGCGCTCGAGCAGCGAGGCCTGCATCAGCAGCGCGGGGAAATTCCGCGGATCGATCAGCAGCACCTCGTGGAGCGCGCCGAACGCCCCCTCGACGTCGTTCAGCTGGCGCCGCACGGCGGCGAGGTTGAGCCAGGCCCCAATGTTGCCGTGGTCCCGCTCGAGCACGCGCAACAGGATCGCGTGCGCCCCGGCGAGGTCGCCGGCAGCGAGGGCGCGCATGGCGGTCTGGTTCGTTGCTGCGTCTGCGTCCGCGTTCATGTGAGGGCCACCCGCCGGCCCGCTGCGCCTTCTTTGCAGGATAGAATAATCCATTATGAGCACGATCGACCCGGAGGCCCACGCCGGCCTGCAGGCACTGCGCGCGGGCAACGCAGAGTCCGCGCGCGAGCTCCTGTCGCGCGCGTCCGCGCACGGGCGTGACAACGCCGCGGTGCTGCTCGGCCTCGCCCAGGCCTGCCTCCGCCTCAAGGACGATGCCGGCAGCCTCGCGGCGATCGACCGACTGCTCGCCCTCAACCCCCAGGACCCGTACGCGCTGATCCTGCGAGCCGACCACTTCGCCGCTGCCGGCGACCTGCGCTCGGCTGCGGCGCACTACCGCGCCGCGCTCCGGGCGGCCCCTGCGCCGGAGCAGCTGACCTCGCCGCTGGCGCGGGAGCTGCGCCGCGCCCAGCAGATCTGCGAGCAGTACGCGTTGCAGTACAAGTCGTTCCTGCGGGCGCGGCTGGGCGCGAACGGCTTCGACCCGGCCCGGTCGAGCGCACGCTTCGCGCAGTCGATCGACATCGTACTCGGCGAGAAGCGCGTGTTCGTGCAGGAGCCGCGCACCTATTATTTCCCGGGCCTGCCGCAGATCCAGTTTTTCGATCGCGAGCGGCTGCCGTGGCTCGACGCTGTCGAGGCCGCGACCGACGAGATCCGCGCGGAGCTGCAGGAGGTACTGCTCGAGCCCGGCACTTTCGCGCCGTACGTGCAGGGCGACCCGAACCGGCCGTACAACCAGCAGCAGGGCATGCTCAACAACCCCTCCTGGAGCGCCTGCTACCTGTGGAAGAACGGCGAGGCCGTGCCGGAGAACGCCGCCCGCTGCCCGCGGACGCTGCGAGCGCTGCGAGAGGTACCGCTCGCGCGGGTTCCGAATCGCTCGCCTTCGATCCTGTTCTCGCTCCTGAAGCCGGGTGCCCGGATTCCGCCGCACAACGGCCTCGTCAACACGCGCCTGATCTGCCACCTGCCCGTGCTCGTGCCGCCCGGCTGCACGTTTCGCGTCGGCAACGAGACGCGGGACTGGCGGCCGGGCGTGGCCTGGGCGTTCGACGACACGATCGAGCACGAGGCGTGGAACTCGAGCGACCAGACGCGCGTCGTGCTGCTCTTCGACATCTGGCGTCCGGAACTCTCGGACGAGGAGCGCGCACTCGTCGTCGCGCTGTTCGAATCCATCGACGCCTATGCGGGCCAGAAGCCCGAGTGGGAGATCTAGCCCGGTCCCCGACGCATGTGGAGAGCTGCGATGCGAACAGTCGATGGCACTGCGCTGGTGATGGTCCTGGCTCTGGTCGGGGTCGTGCCAACCGCCACGTCGGCGGGCGATCTCGCGGCGGCTCTCCGTGCCTGTGCCGCAGAGCGCGACGACGTGCGCCGGCTCGCGTGTTTTGATCGCGAGGCCGCCGCGCTGCCACAGCAATCGACCGCCGCCCCAGGACCAGCCCCGGTGACGCAGAGCGCCGAGGACCGTTTCGGCCTCAACGGCCAGCTCGCCGCCGCCAAGGCTGCACAACAAAAGGCCCCACCAGCGCCCAAGAAGCTGAAGGCCAAGGTCACCGGCGTCTCGTCGCTGCCGCGGGGCGAGTTCGTCGTCACGCTGGACAGCGGCCAGGTGTGGATCGAGGAGCCCCCAGGCCGCTACCTGGAGCTCGCCGCGGGCGACACGATCACGCTGATCGCGGGCGCGCTCGGCTCGTTCTTCCTCGAGGCGCCGAACGGGCGGGCGGCCCGCGTCAAGCGCGTCCGCTGACGGGCCCGCCGCACCGCTCCGGCGGCGGTCTACGGGGTCGGACGGGCGTAGGCGACGATCAGCCGCGCGAGCGCGGCGTAGTCGCCCCCGAAGTGATGGCCGCCGGCCAGCGCCTCGCTCCGCTCGGTCGGTCCTGCCAGCTGGCGGCACGGGCTGTCGCCCTCGTCGGACCCGTAGAGGCACAGGACGCGGGCCGGCTGCATGCGCCTTACTTCCGGTAGCGTCGGGCGCCCCGCCCCGTCGGCGCCGGGGATCCAGTCCGAGACATGGAACTCGAACGCGGCCGTGTCACTGAGGCCGAGCAGGCTGACCGTGCGCACGCTCTTTCGCACGGCCTCCGGAAGGCGGTTGTAAAGGAACGGAAGCGCGTCCGCGCCGAAGGAGTACCCGACCAGGAGCACCTGGGGCCGGTGCCACGCCGCCGCGTAGCGCTCGATCACGCGCTCGAGGTCACGGGCCGCGGCCTCCGGCGTGCGCGGCGTCCAGAAGTACTTGAGCGAGTTCCAGCCGACGACCGGGATGCCGCTCGCGGCGATTGCGCCGGCGACTTCCTGGTCGATGCCGGCCCAGCCACCGTCGCCGGTCAGCAGCACCGCGAACTGGGACGCCGCGGCCGCTGCCGGCGCGCCGTTCGCGGGAACGTCGACGAGCGGCAGGTCGCTGACCTCGGGGATGCTCGCGGGCGGCGGCACACCGCGCGCGGCAAGCTTCGCGTACGCCGCCCGGAACTGCGGCAGCCAGTTCCTCTCGACCGAGAACCCGTGCCCGACCTTGGGCAGCCAGACGAGCTCGGCGCTCTTCGTCCTGGCGACGAAATCGCGCGTCCCGGCCGCGTCGCAGACCTGGTCGATTTCCCCCTGGAACGCGACCCAGGGCGTCTGGTTGCTGTCGGAGGCCGAGAACACGAGGCCGGTCACCGGCGGCGGCAAGGGCCTCTTGGCGTACTGCCACTCATAGCGGAGCCCGTCACCGGCGCACACCTTCTGCGTCACCTGCAGGTCCGGGCAGAATCCGAGGCTGAGCGCGCCCGCGAACGTCCCCTTCGGCGACTCGACCGCGGTCGCGTACGCCAGCGTCGCTCCGGACGAGTAGCCGACCAGCACCGGCGGCAGGTACTCGGGCAGCCCGAGGCGACGCTCGACCTCGTGCGCGAGGCCCTCGAAGTCGACCGCGAAGCTGCGACAGCTCGCCGAGGGCGCATTCACGGCAGCGAGGTAGTGGCGGATGTCGATGCCGACGACGGCCGCGTCGGCATCGAGCAAATGGCGCGCCATGTCGACGACGCCGAGATTCCAGCCGCCGTCGCCCGAGATGAAGAGCGCGACGCTCCTGGCCTTCGCGGCCGGCCGGTAGATCGTGACCTCGCCGAACGGTCCAAAACGCAGCTTGAGTTCGCCGGCAACGACGGGCGCCGGCGCGTCGCCACCGGTGCCGGGCGCAGGGCCGTCGGCTGCCCGCGGCGCGGCGGCCGGCTTCGCGGTGCCGGCCGGCGACGCGCCGGAACCAATGGCTGTGGCGAGCAACAGGCCGAGCGCGAACGCGCGGGCCGGCGAGGCACGATGCGGGATCATTTGGACACCAGTTCCTTGAGGCCGCCGGAGATCAGCGTCGACACGTCGAGCAGTACCCGCGGCAGCGCGAGCCCGCCATGCGAGGCGAGATAGCGGGGCTCCCAGACGGGACCGAACTTTTCCTTGTAACGCCGGAGTCCCTCGAAGTTGTAGAAGGACTCGCCGTGACTGAACAGGAAGCTGCCCATCCGATGCCACAGCGGGGCGAGCGCGCGGTTCTCAAGGCCGGACAGAGGTGCCATGCCGAGATTGAACCAGCGGTAGCCGCCGGCCTTGCCCCACAGCATCAGCTCGATGAACAGGTAATCCATGGCGCCGCGAGGCGCGTCCGGCCCGAACCGCATCAGGTCCACCGACAGTTCCTCGCGGCTGGACGTCGGCCAGAGGCTCGCGAACGCGACGACCTCGCCCTCGGCACGCACGATCGCGACCGGGAACTCGCAGAGGTAGCGTTCGTCGAACGACCCGAGCGAGAAGCCCTTCTCGGCGGTAGCCTTGTCCGCGAGCCAGGCATCCGAGACCTCGCTCAGGCGCGGCAGCAGCGCCGGCACGCCGGCCGGCGGCACGACCTCGAACGACGCGCCGTCGCGCTCGGCCCGGCGGTGCGACTGCCGCAGGTCTGCACGCGCGCTCCCCTCGAGCCCGAAGTCCGCGAGCGGCACGCGCGCTTCCTCGCCGAGCTTCAGCAGCGCGAGCCCGAGATCGAGGTAGAGCGGGAGCGCGCGGCCACCGACCTGGTAGAAGACCGTCCGGCCCCCGCCGCGGTCGACCAGCTCCCGGAATGACCACACGAGGTCCTCGGCCCGCGCCGCCGGGCCGACCGGGTCGCCGAGCGCGACCCAACTGCCGCGACTCACCTGGTACATCACGAACGCATCGCCCGCCGCGTGCCATAGCAGCCGCTTGTCGCCGGCGAGGGCGGCGTTCGCGAGGCTCGCGTCGGAAGCCGCGATCGCGCGCCGCGCCCGCTCGCGGTCGAGCGCCCCGGGATCGTGGCGCGCCACGCGTGCCGGGCGGAGCAGCTGGGCAGCCAGGAACGCCGCAAGCACCACCAGCACCGCGACCGAGGCGCGCAGCACCCGCGGCGCGTGGCCGTCCTGCGCGAACGTCCACCACAGGTCGCTCGAGTACGGCACGTGCCGCGCTGACAGCCAGGCGATCCAGAGCGACAGGGCGACGATGATCGCGACGCTCGCGATCCAGCCGGGCGTGAAGCGCTGGCTCATGATCGACGACGGGCGGTAGAACGCGTGCCGCGCGAGCCACAGCAGCAGCAGCACCAGCGAGAGGTAGCTCGCCTCCTCGAAGTCGAGGCCCTTGAGGAGCGATGCCGCGACGCCCGCGACCAGCAGCCAGAACGTCAGGTGGTAGGCGGCTGCGACCCGCCGGAACAGGCCGCGCGCCAGGATCAGAAGGCCGACGCCTATCACGCTGCCCGCGAGGTGCGACGCCTCGAGCAGCGACAGCGGCACGAAGCCCATGAGCCGTCCGAGCCGGGCGTCAAGCCCGGGCGTGGCGCCCGACACCAGCAGCACGGCGCCGGCCAGGAACACCAGCACGCCGATCAGCTGCGGCGCGACCGGCGCGAACAGCGAGTCGACGAGCCCGCCGGCGCGTGTCAGCCGCTGTCGCCCGCGATGCAGCTCGTGGCCTGCGAACGCGAGCGCCGCGAGCGCGAGCGGCGCGAGGTAGTAGACCGCGCGGTAGGCCAGCAGCGCGCCCAGCAACTGTGGGGCGCGCACCTGCGGCAGCGCCAGCACCAGGATTGCCTCGAACACGCCGAGACCACCCGGAACCTGGCTGACGATGCCGCCGACGACCGCAACCGCGTAGATACCGGCGAAGGCCATGAAGTCGACGCCCGCGGTCGGCGGCAGCAACTGGTACAGCACGCCCGCGGCCAGCGACAGATCGACGACGGCGACCATGACCTGCGGGACCGCGATCGCGGCGCCGGGCGGCCGGAATGCCCAGGCACCGAGCGCGATCGGCCGGCGGCCGACGCTCGCCCACAGCACGTAGGCCAGGACCCAGGTCAGCAGCAGCACGCCGGTCAGCTTCGACCAGGCGTGACCCAGGTGCAGCTCCTCCGCGCCAGGCACCGCCGTCACGAGCGCGGCGCCCGCGAGCATGCTGACGCCGAGAGCGGTCGTGAGCGCGCACATCGAGACGATCGATGCGACATCGACGGCCGTGAGGCCGGCCGCCGAGTACAGCCGGTAGCGGATCGCCGCGCCGGTGAACGCGGCCAGGCTCAGGTTGTGGCCGAAGGCAAAGGCGATGAACGACGTCAACGCGGTGCGCGGGTACGACACCGTCTTCTGCACGTAGCGCACGGCGAGCCAGTCGTACAGCGTGAGCGCGAGGTAGCTGCCGACCGCGAGCGCCCCCGCGGCGGCGATCGAGCGGCGCGGGATCGCCTTCAGCGCACGGACGACGTCGTGCAGGTGGTAGGTACCGAGGACGTGGTGCAGCACCCAGACGACCGCGCCGAAGACCAGCACCGAGAGCGCCGGCGCCAGCCACGGCGGCCATTCACGTTCCCCCCTGCTGGGCACGGCCGGCGCGGCACTCGGATCTTCCATATGGTTAATATGATCGCATGCAGGACAAGCGCCTCGCCTGGCGAATCGAGCGGGCCGGATCCCTCGAGCGGCTGCGGCTGGTCGAGGAGCCGCTGCCGCCGCCCGCTGCCGGCGAGGCGCAGGTCGCGGTGCGAGCCGTCGGCCTGAACTTCGCCGATGCGCTCGCGTTGCTCGGCCTCTACTCGGCGACACCGCCGGGCCCGTTCGTGCCGGGACTCGAAGCGGCCGGCGTCGTCCGGGCGATCGGCGCCGCGGTGCCCGGTCGCACGCCGCGCGTCGCCGTCGGCGACCGCGTCATGGTGTTGACCCGTTTCGGCGGGTACGCGACGGCATTCAACGTCGACGTGCGCTACCTCGAGCCGCTGCCGGCCGGCTGGTCGTTCGAGTCGGGAGCGGCGTTCCCGGTCCAGGCGCTGACCGCCTGGTATGGACTCGTGCGCCTTGGCGGCGTCGGCGCCGGCAGCGTCGTACTCGTGCAGTCGGCCGCGGGCGGGGTCGGGTTGAACGCGCTCGCGCTGCTCGCCCGGCTCGGCGCCCGCGCGGTCGCGGTCGTCGGCAATCCCGCAAAGGCGGAATTCCTCCGCGCGCACGCCGCGCTCGATCCGGCACGGATCGTCGTGCGCGGGCGCGCCGATTACGACGCACGGCTCGACGCGGCGGTCGCGGGCCTGGGCGCAAGCGGCTTTGACGTTGTGTTCGACGCGGTGCTCGGTCGCTGGTTCCGGCCCGCGTTCGAACGGCTCGCACCGGAAGGCCGCTACGTCCTGTACGGCGCCGCCGACTTCATGCCAAAGGGTCGGCGGCGCGGCTGGGCGCGCCTCGCGGGCCAGTGGCTGCGGCGGCCGCGTCTCGATCCGCTGGCGATGATCGCGTCGAACCGGGGGCTGCTGGGATTCAACTTAATATGGCTCTTCGAACAGTTTGACCGGCTGCCCGGTGCGTATGCGGCACTCGCGGCGCTGGCGCTGCCGCCGCCCTACGTCGGGCAGCGCTACGCGTTCGCGGACGCGCGCGGCGCGCTCGAGGAACTCAAGGGCGGCCGGACGATCGGCAAGTCGGTGCTCACGATCGAGGCTTCCTGACGCACACGTCGTTGCGCGGCGCTCGCGCCGGCCGCTTTGATACAGTGGCCGCCTTCGAGGAGTTGACGATGCCTTCCGCCCGTCCGCCATTGATCGTCGTGGTTTCGCTGTTCGCGTTCGTCGCGACGCCGGCGGCGGCTGAGCTCAAGGTCTATGCGGCCGGCGACATTGCCGAGTGCGCCGGCGAGCCGGCCGCGAGTCCCGCCGCGGCGACGGCGCGGCTGATCCCCGACGGCGCCACGGTGCTGGTGCTCGGCGACACGGCCTATCCGATCGCCGACCCGGCGACGCTGCACGCCTGCTACGGGCCGACCTGGGGCCGGTTCCTCGCCACCACCTACGCGGTGCCCGGCAACCACGACTACGTCGGTGGCAGTCCGAAGGCGTTCCTCGACTACTTCGGCAGCCGCAACCGCGGTCGCACCTGGTTCCGCGCCGCGCTTGGCGACTGGTGGCTCATCGGCCTCGACAGCCAGATTCGAGGCAAAGCGCTCGACCGCGAGCTCGGCTGGCTCGAGCACCAGCTCGCCGCGATCGCCGGCGACGGCCGCTGCATCGTCGCGCTCTGGCACCACGCCCTGTTCTCGACCGGGCTGCACTCCGGCGACGGCGACCCGATGAAGCCCGCGTGGCGCGCGCTCGATGCAGCAGGAGCTGACCTCGTGCTGAGCGGTCACGACCACTTCTACGAATCCTTCGAGCCGCGGGACGCCGACGGCCAGCCGCGCGCCACCGGCATCCGCGAGTTCGTCGTCGGCACCGGCGGCGCCCACCTGACCGACCTGTCGCTGTCGCGGCGGCACCGCGACTTCGCCCGCGTGTACGGCGTGCTCGAACTCGAGCTCGCCGCGGACCGCTACCGGTGGTCATTCCACACGGTCGACGGCGACGTGCGGGATCGGGGCGAGGCGCCCTGCCGTCGAACTCAGTCGATGAACCGGACCGCAGCCGCGACCCGAGCCGTGACCACGTCGATGCTCGCCGCATCGACGGCGGCCGGTGCGAGCACGGCGAACGCCCCGCGGCCCGCCGGCACGATCACGCCGCGGTAGCCGCCCTCGTCGATCGGCGTCGGCTGCCCGACGTGCTCGTGACGCAGCACGATGACGGTGACCGGTCCGGCCGGCGTCCGCACGACCAGGTGGGGGACGTACCAGCCCCGGAAGAAGCAGCTGCTCGCGTAGCTGACGAGCCTGGCGTCCGGAGCAAGCGCGACCCCGGAACGGCTGAGCACGTAGCCGAGCACCTCCGGCGGAACCGGCACTTGCGGGGCGGCCCAGGCCTGCGGCTCGTTGACCACGTGGCCGACGACCGCGGTCGCCAGCGCCTCGCGCGGTTGCAGGACCCAGAGCACGCCAGAGAGCACGGCAGCACCGGTGAGCCCGGCCGCGAGCGCGAGCCAGCGGGGTCGGGCGCGCTGCGCGGGGGCATCAGCCCAGCGTTGCCGCCCCGGCGGCGGCACCGGCACCGCGAGCGCGCGACGGATCGTCGCCTCCTGCGCTGCCAGCTCGGCGGCGTAGCTGGTGCAGTCGGCGCAGCCGCGGAGATGCGCCTCGAGCTCGGGCGTACGGCCCTCGGGCTCCTCTCCCAGCGCGCGGCGGGCGTCGAGGCAGTTCATGGCCGGACACCGGAGGCGGTGAGCGCGGCGCGCAGCTTGTCGCGGGCGCGGAACAGCCGCGTCAGTACCGCGCCCGGCGTGAGCTTCATGTGCGCTGCGATTTCGTCGGTCGTGTATCCCATCAGCACCTGCAGCACCAGCGGCTCGCGGTAGTCGCCGGGCAGCGCCCAGATCGCGGCCCGCATCTCCACCACCTGCTGCGCGTCCTCGGCCGCGAGCGCCGGGTCCTCGAGGTCCGCGACCTCGTCGACGTCGACGGTCGCGAACGTCTTGCGCTCGAAGCGGCGCGCGAACTCGCGGCGCGCAATCGTCAGCAGCCACGGCCGCACGGCGGCCTCGTCGCCGAGGCTCGCGAACGAGCGCCAGGCGCGGAGCAGCGTGTCCTGCACCACGTCCTCCGCCACGGTCCGGTCACGGGCGAGCCAGTATGCGAACCGGAACAGGTCCGGGCGCAGCGGCGCGCACAGCGCCTCGAAACGCGCTTTGTGACCTGCGTTGGCAAACGAGTCGCTCATGAAGCAAGACCGGATCCCGGCTGGGCTTATTACGGCGCGGCGGCAAGGCTCGCCCGGATCCTACACGGCGACTGCCGGGCGGCGCTGCCGCGCCGCAAAAACTCCGCCGCCCCGGCGAGACCGGCGCCCGGCGGACTTGCCTGCGGCCGCGGGGCCGGTGCAGGCTGGATGGCGGGGCGGCTGCCGCGCCCTGACGCCATCGGGATACATTCCATCCATGCGCCCCCCTCTCGGTTTCGGGCTCGGGCTCCGGCCCGTCCATTACACCGCAGTCCTCGAGACGGCACCGGCGGTCGACTGGTTCGAGGTCATCACCGAGAACTACCTGGTCGGCGGCGGCCGGCCACTTCATTTCCTGGACGCGGTCCGCGACCGCTACCCGGTCGTCATGCACGGCGTGTCGCTGTCGATCGGCAGTGCGGCACCACTCGATCTCGACTACGTCGACCGCGTCCGGCGGCTGGCGGAGCGCTGCGAGCCTGTGTGGATATCGGACCACCTGTGCTGGACCGGCACCGACGGCGCCAACCTGCACGACCTGATGCCGCTGCCGTACACCGAGGAGGCACTCGCGCATGTTGCCGGCCGCATTGACGAGGTGCAGGCGCGGCTCGGCCGGCCGCTGGTCGTCGAAAACGTCTCGAGTTACGTCAGCTACACCCACTCGGTGATGAGCGAGTGGCAGTTCCTTGCCGAGCTCGCGCGCCGCACGGGATGCCGCTTGCTGCTAGACGTCAACAATGTCTACGTCAGCAGCCGCAACCATGGCTTCGACGCGCGCGAGTTCCTCGACGGCGTGCCGGTCGCGGACGTGCAGCAGCTGCACATCGCGGGCCATCTCGACCTCGGCACGCATGTCATCGACACCCACGACCATCCGGTGCGCGACGAGGTCTGGGACCTCTACGCCCACGCGGTGCGGCGCTTCGGCAACGTCAGCACCCTGCTCGAGCGCGACGACAATATCCCGCCGCTCGCAGAACTGGTCGCCGAGCTCGACCAGGCGCGCGCGGTCGCCGCGCGTTCGCAGCGCGAGGCCGCCTGATGCGACTCACCGAACTCCAGAGTGCGGTCCAGCGCCACGTGCTCGCGGGCGGCCCGACGCCGGAAGCGCTCGCGGCCGTCGTGGAACCACCGGCCGACGAACGCTGGCGCATCTACGTCGACGCCTACCGGCTGCGGCTCGCCGAGGCGCTCGGCGTCCAGTACCGCGCGCTCGCAGCCCGCTGTGGGAGCGAGGAATTCGACGCGCGAATCGCTTCGTTCATCGCCATCACCCCGTCTGTCTATCGCTCGATCCGCGACTATGGCGGCGAGCTGGCCGCGTTCCTCGCCACGGGCGCGGCGGGCGTAGAGGACGAGCTCCGCGGCGAGCTGGCGGGCTTCGAATGGCAGCTGGCGGCGGCCTTCGACGCCGAGGCCGGCCGCCCCGCGACCGTGGCCGGGCTCGCAACGGTCGCCGCCGAGGATTGGCAGGGGCTGTGCTTCCGCGCGCTGCCATGCGTGCGACGCTTCACGACCTGCACCAACGCGGTCGCCGCGTGGCGCGCGGCGACCGCGGCGCGCGCGGACGACCACCCTACGGGACCTGTGCGGCTGCCGGTCGCCGTTCGGACTGCGCCGCTCGAGTGGCTAGTCGTGCGCGTTGGTCTGGATACCGAGTTCCGGTCGCTGCCAGTGGACGAGGCCGAGGCATTCGACCGGCTGGCAGGGGGAGCCTCGTTCGGCGAGCTCTGCGCGGCGCTCGGCGAGCGGCTCGGCGATGCGGCCGCCCTGCAGGCGGCGACCTGGCTCAAGGGCTGGCTGCACGAAGGTCTGCTCGAGCGGCCATAGCTCGGTGCCGCCTGGCGGGGCGGGCGTGCGCTGCCGCCCGGTCCCCCGTGAGCCCGGCTCTTTGCCCACCGGACCCGGTCGGCGAGGCGGGCCGGTGGCACCGGATGGGCCGGCAGGCGTGGCTCCGCGGGCTATTGACGGGTGACGAAGGCCAGAGATCGAGAGATCCGCGCTCCGCGCGGTTTATGCTGCAACGCGATACGCAGGCCGGCCCGCGCCATGGGGCGGCCCGGTTTCGGGCGGTGTTCCGCGGCGCGGATCCGGTCGGGTCAGACGAACCGGGCGAGCCAGGCCTCGAGGTCGGCGAAGACCTGCGATCGGCCCGGCTCGTTGAAGACCTCGTGGTAGAAGCCCTCGTAGCGGTGGATCGTCAGGTCGCCGCAGCCGAACCGCGCATAGACGAGCTCGGCCGAGCGGAGCGGGACGAGCTGGTCGGCCGTCCCGTGCAGCACGAGCGTCGGCATCCGGTGCTCCGCGACCCGGGCCGGGAACCGCTCCATCGCTCCGAGCAGCTCGATGGCGGTGCGCGCCGGCACGGCGCCGCGGTAGACGAGCGGGTCCTCGTCGTAGCGACGGACGACGCCGATGTCCTGCGAGATCGCCGCGGAAGGCAGCGTCAGCACACCGGCCGTGGGCGCCACCGCTGCGAGCAGGCGTGCGCTCCAGATGCGCAGGCGCGGCGCGTCGGGATCGACGCCGATCGCCGGTGCCGAGAGCACGAGCGCCTGAGCGAGCGAGGGATGGGCCAGCGCCGTCGCGAGCGCGATCGCGCCCCCCATGCTGTGGCCGAGCAGCAGCAGGGCCCGGCCGGGCCATGCAGCGCGCGCCGCCTCGGCTCGCGCCGCATAGTCGGCCACCAGCCACTCGAACCGCTCGACGAACGAGCGACGCCCTCCGGAGCGGCCATGGCCGCGGTGATCGAGGGCGTAGACCGCGAGGCCGCGCGCCACCAGCCGCCCGACGAGCTCGTCGTAGCGGCCGCTGTGCTCGGCCAGGCCGTGGGCGAGCGCGACCAGCGCACGCGGTTCGCCGTCCGGCTCCCAGCTCTGGACGAAGAGCCGCTGGCCGTCACTGCCCCGTTGCTCGCCGCTCGCGTGCCGCATCGCCGCCTCCCGCCCGGACATCGGCCAGGCGACCCCGCATGCTGCTCCGGCGATCGCGCGGCGGCAACGGCTGCAGCGGTCCTCAGCCGGCCGCGGCGATCAACCGCAGTAGCGCCGCGCCGTAACGCTCGACGTTGCCGCGGCCCGCGCCCGCCACCGCGCCGGGCGTCGCGTCGATCGCGATCGAATGGGCCAACGGGTTGCGCTCGGGCGCGAAGGGTCGCGGGTCCGGCACAAGGACTCGCGCCCAATCGGGTCGCTCAACGGTATAGCAGCAGGCTCTCGCGCTGCTCGCGCCACGCCTGCTCGTCGCGGTACGCGAGCAGGTCGAGATCGGCCGCCGAGGCGGCCGGGTCGTCGACCCATTCGCGCAGCAGCGGGCCGCCGTTGATGACGTCGATCGCAAGCCGCCCCCGCTCGTATTCGTACGGGAAATCCCGCCACAGCGGGTAGTCGCGCTGCAAGCTGCGCACGGCCTTGAGGGCCGCGGCCAGCAGCCGCCACGGGCGGAACGCGGCATGCTCGTAGCCGGGATCGTCGACGTGCACCTGCACGCCGCCGCACAGCCGCCCCGCATGCTTGTGGAACGTCGGTTCGAAACAGCACGGCCGCAGGCGGCATCCGGCGAGCCACGCCGGGGCGATCCGGTGCATCGCGGCGATCAGCGCCTCGCCGTCCAGATCGGGCGCACCGAAGAGCTCGAGCGGCCGCGTTGTCCCTCTCCCTTCGGACAGTGTCGTGCCCTCGAGCATCACGGTGCCGGCGTAGCAGCGCGCCATCCCAAGGCCCGGGGCATTCGGGCTCGGGTTGACCCAGCTGCGCTCGCCCAGCGGCCAGCCGTAGCCCGGCGCGTCGTCCGGGCGCCAGCCGGTCATCGCCACGGCCTCGTACTCAAGCTCGAGACCGAGCTCGCGGCAGAACCAGTGGCCGGCCTCCGCGAGCGTCAGGCCGTGCCGCATCGGCACGCCGCCCGCCCCGACGAAACTCTCCCAGCCGGCCCGCAGCGCGAGGCCTTCGATCGGGCGACCGGCCGGGTTCGGGCGATCGAGCACCCACACGGCCTTGCCGTGCTGCGCGGCGGCCTCGAGCACGTAGCGCAGCGTCGTCAGAAAAGTGTAGACACGGCAACCGAGGTCCTGCAGGTCCACGAGCAGCACGTCGAAGGTCTCGAGCATCTCCGGCGTCGGCCGGCGGACCTCGCCGTAAAGGCTGAACACGGGGATGCCGCGGCGCGGATCGCGAAAGCTCGGCGACTCGACCATGTTGTCCTGCTTGTCGCCTCGCAGGCCATGCTGCGGCCCGAACGCCGCCACCAGCCGGACGTCCGCGAGCTCCGCGAGCGCGTCGAGCGAGTGCGAGAGGTCGGCGCCGACCGAGGCCGGGTGAGCGAGCAGTGCCACGCGCCGTCCGCCGAGGCGCTGGCGGAGCGCCGGCGTCGCAACCAGCCGGTCGATGCCGAAGCTCGTCATACTGCATAGCCTCCGGCCGTGGCCCCGGTCCGCGGTGCGCGCTCGAGGCGCAATCCGAACCCGCGCCGGTCGTGGAAGTCTGGTCGCTCGGCCGGATGGCTCAGGGAGTAGTAGCCGAGCGTCCCGCTCTCGTGCTCGATCACCGCACTCAGGCCGACCTCGAGCGTGGTCGGGCCGCCCTCGTCCGGCCACGGATGAGGATCGACGACGGCGTTCAGCGACAGCCGCCGGGCGCCGCGCGTGGTACTGATCGACGGCGGCCGCAACGCGGGTGCTGGCGCCGGCGCGCGGTAGCCGGCGAACGCGTACGCGGCCCACTGCCCGGACGGCGCTAGGTTGAATTCGAGGTAGTCCGGCCGTCCCGCGGGGCCGATGAAAACCTCGAAGCAGGTGTGTCGCCACAGTCCGTCGACTCGGGCCGCCACCGCCGCGGGCGGCCAGACTATCGCGGCGAGGTCGCCGGCGACTGCGAAGGCGCACGCGATGCCGCCGCCGCCGTGCGCGCGACAGGCCGCCGTGACCGCGAGCGCCAGACCCGGCCACGGCTCGCGCGGGTGGCGCACCAGAACTGCTTCGCCGGCCTGCATGCCGTGATGCTACCGCGATCCGGCCGTGCGCCAACGCCGCGCGGGCCCGGCAGCGCCGGCGTGCCTCATCGTGCGCGGCGCAGCGTCAGGTTGTAGCGCAGGGCCTCTTGCGCCTCGCCCCGGCCGGCCAGCCGCCGCACGCCGTGGTATCCCGCCCGTGCATCCCCTCCCCAGACGAGCACGTCGCCGTCGGCAACCGGTACCCGGCGCGGCGGTCCCTTGCGCGTCGCGCCGTACCACAGGAACGTGGCCGGCAGGCCGATCGACACGGAGACGATCGGATGACGCAGGTCGAGTTCATCGAAGTCGCGGTGCGTCCCCATCTGGGCACCGACCGCATAGCGGTTGACGAGACAACAGTCCGGCGCGAACCCCGGAAACCCCGCGCGCGTCGCCGCTCGCCGGGCGAGCGCCGCGAACATCTCCGGCATCGCCGGCCACGGCCGGCCGGACTCCGGGTCGCACTCGAGGTAGCGGTAACCGTGGCGATCGCTGTGCCACCCATAGCGGCCAGCGTTTGTCATCGCGACGGACATCCGCCCGCCGCCCGGAGTCTCGAGCCGCCGGAACGGTGCCGCTGCGGCGATCGCCTCGATCTCGGCGAGCAGCGGCGCGGTCGCGACGAACCCTTGGAGCAGCGCGACTTCGGGCGCGATCGCGACCACCGGTGCTGCGGTGCCGTCGTCGAGCAGGTCGGGATGTCGTCGGGCGTTCATCGGGCGCTGCCACCGGGGTGCGGCTGGCGGCATTAGAGCACGGCGACCGCGGGCCAGGCGCGAGCGGCTCCGGCCGTTCTTTTGCGGCGACGCGGACGCAAAACTGCGCCCAACTCCGTTACCCTTGGGGCAGGGGAGGGTCCGCATGCCAGTCACGATCTTGAAGGAACGCCTGCTCGGGACGCAGACGTTGCGCTGCGCCGTGCTGTTCGCGGACCTGCGCGGCTACACGACCCTCGCGGAACGGCTCAACCCGGCCGCGGTGGTGGCGCTCCTCGACGAGTTCTTCTCGATGATCGCCCTGGCCGTCGAGTCCCACGGCGGCACGATCTTCCACCTCGCCGGCGACTCGGCGATGGCCGGCTTCGGGCTCGCGGATCCCGGCTCCTTCGCGAGTCGCGCGGCGGCCGAAACCAACCGCGCCGCGGTCATCGCCAGCCGCCAGATGGTCGCCGCGTTCGGGCAGATCGCAGCGCGCTGGACCAGCCGCTTCGGGGTCGCCACCGGCATCGGCATCGGCCTGCACGTGGGCGATCTCGCCTGCGGGGAGGTCGGCCCGGCGGCGCTGCGGCGTCGGACGCTGATCGGCGACACGGTCAACGTCGCCGCCCGACTGTGCGAACGAGCGCGCGCGGGCGAGGTGCTGTTCTCGGCGGGCGTCGCCAAGGGACTGGGCGCCGCGCTCACGTCCGCCATGATCGCGCTGCCGGACTTCACGGTCCGCGGGCGGGAAGCGCCGATCGCGATCTTCTGCATACCGGCGCGCGAGCGCCTCGCGCTCGAGACGACGCCGAAGGACAGGCCCGTCGGGCCGCCGGTCGCGGCCGTCTGAGGCCGCCGCGGCGGGGATCGCGATTGCGCCGGGCGGCGACCGCTGGCTCCACGACGGGCGGCATCAGACTGAAGCGCCCCGTCCGTCGTGGCAGGCGCAGGCCCGCGTCACTCGCCGCCTGCCGCGTGGAATGACCCGGCCGGCCCTGTGGCAATCGTCGCCCTCGAGGCCGCAGGACATGCCATCGGTGTCCTGCCACGCCGGAAAGCGCTAGTCTTTGATATGGGGTAGGGAGACCCTGCGCGTGACGGCGCGCCGCGCTGCTGTCGTACGGAGGACCGGACAGATGAAAACCACAATCGGCTCGATCCTGGTTGCGCTCACGATGGCGGCGTGCGGCGGAGGTGGCGGCAGCAGCACGCCGGGCTGCATGGGCGCGGCCTGCGGTCCGGCGGTCAACGTCGCGGCGCCGATGGGAAGCGTGAGCGGCACCGTGACCCTGACCGCCTCGCCGAGCGCCGTCGCGCCGGCGACCGTCAAGAGCGTGCAGTTCCGGGTCGACGCGAACGCGCTCGGCGCGCCCGTCGTCGCCCCGTACACGATCAACTGGGATACGACGACCATTGGGGATGGCTTTCATCAGGTGAGTGCGGTCGTCACCGACTCCGGCAACCTCACGGGCACGTCGGCCAACGTCTCATTCCCGGTCAGCAATACGAAGCCTGCCCCCTGGCAGGCCGGCTTCTTCAGTCCGGAGGCGAACTTCGCCGCGCACTGCGCGGTGCCGCGTAGCGGCAACGACCCGATCACGAACACGGCCTATCCGGACCTGCCCGGCAGCCTGCTCTACGAGAAAAACTGGCTGCGCTCCTGGACCAACGACCTGTACCTGTGGTTCAGCGAAGTGCCGGACCAGGATCCCGCCCAGGCGCAGTTCACGGATACGCTCACGTATTTCGCCGTGCTGAAGACGCCGGCGTTGACGCCCTCGGGCGCGCCGAAGGACAAGTTTCATTTCACCTACTCGACGGCCGCCTGGGAGGCCCTGTCGCAGAACGGCGTGCAGGCGGGTTATGGACTGCAGTGGGTGATCATCTCGCCCACACCGCCGCGGAAAGTCGTGGTGGCATACACCGAGCCCAACTCGCCGGCGACCGCCGCTTCCGCCAATCTCGCGCGGGGCGCGTCGGTGACGACGATTGACGGCGTCGATATCAATGACAATACCGCGGCGGGAATCAGTATCCTCAATGCCGGACTGTCGCCGTCTGCCGTCGGCCAGACGCACACATTCGGGATCCTCGACCTGGGGGCCGCCAGCGCGCGCACCGTCTCGCTCACGTCTGCAAACGTCACCTCGACGCCCGTGCAGAACGTCGGCACCGTCGCGACCGGAAGCGGCGCCGTCGGCTACATGCTGTTCAACGACCACCTGGCGACCTCCGAGGGCGAGTTGGTCACGGCGTTCAGGACGCTGCAGATGGCCGGTGTCAGCGACCTCGTGCTCGACATCCGCTACAACGGTGGCGGCTACCTCGCCATTGCGAGCGAGGTCGCCTACATGATCGCGGGCGCCGGGCCGACGACGGGGCAGACGTTCGAACTGCCGCAGTTCAACAGCAAGCATCCGACCGTCGATCCGGTGACCGGCCAGACCATCGTGCCCGCACCGTTTTTCAACGTGACGCAGGGTTTCTCGACCACGGCCGGCGTGGCCTTGCCGACCCTGAACCTGCCACGCGTGTTTGTGCTGACCGGGCCTGACACGTGCTCGGCCAGCGAGGCGGTCATGAACGGCCTGCGCGGCGTGAACGTGCAGGTGATCCAGGTCGGCTCGACCACCTGCGGCAAGCCCTACGCCTTCTATCCGCAGGACAATTGCGGCGCGACCTACTTCTCGATCGAGATCAAGGGCGTCAATGCCATGGCGTTCGGTGACTACCCGGACGGCTTTACCCCGCAGAATGCGACGGTTGCGGCCGGCGTCAGCATCCCCGGCTGTTCGGTCGCCGACGACTTCACGCACGCGCTGGGCGCCCCGGCGGAAGGCCGTCTCGCCGCTGCGTTGGGCTACCGCGCGGGCGGGACTTGCCCGGCGGCCACCGGGCTCGGGCCCAATTTGCTCGCGGCCAGCCTGTCGTCCGTCGATGGCCGGCTGCTCGAGTCGCCCCTGCGCACGCTCAGACTCATGAGGCGGTGACGCGCAACCAACCGAAGGCGCCGCTGCGTCCCAGGCATGCACCCGCATTTCCCGGGGTCGTTGCGATTCGGGCGCGCACTTGAATCCACAGCGCATGAATGGATCCGGTTCCGTCCGCACTCCACGAGGATCACCACGATGTCCGCAAGAACCTGCCTGAAGATCCTGCTGCTCGGCTCCGCACTGCTCGGCGGCATTCCGGCTCTCGCACAACAAGCCGCGCCCGCGCCGGAGAACCCGCTCGACGCCGGGCCCTGCAAACCGGCGTGCAATTCTGACCAGGCAAGCGGGGGCGGTCTCACGCGGCCATCGCAACAACGCGGGCGAACGACTCCGATGGTGTCTTCCAGTTGAGCGTTTGTCGAGGGCGGCCGTTTAGTTCGGTGGCGACTCGGTCAAGTTGCTGTTGGGTATGGCCGGACAAG
>JANXWS010000022.1 GCA_025351005.1 Pseudomonadota bacterium
CGGTGATCACGCCCGGGACGCCGCCGTCCGGCCTTACGGGCGCCGCCTACGCCGGCTACGCATTCAGCGTCGCGAGCGGCGGCACTGCGCCGTTTCAGTGGAGCACTACCCCCACCATGCCGCCGGGTCTCGCTCTCGATTCGACCGGACACCTGGCCGGGACGCCGGTGACCGCCGGCACCTACAACGTCACGATCGTCGTCACCGACGCCTCGATTCCGGCCCTGACGGGGACTCTGCCCATCCCTCTGACGATCGCCGACTCGCCGATCGTGGTTGCCACGGCACCGACGCCCCCCGCAGGCGTCGCGACCAATTCCTACGCCGGCTACACGTTTACTGCGAGCGGCGGCTCGTCGCCGTACACGTGGGCCGTCACCCCGGGCTCCGGCGCCTTGCCGGGTGGACTCGCGCTCGCCCCGAACGGCACGCTCTCGGGCACGCCGACCGCCGTCGGTCCGTTCGCCTTCAGCGTCACGGCGACCGACAGCGCGCAGACACCGACCAGCGGCCCGCCGCAGTGGTTCAATATCACGATCAATGCGCCGGCAGCGGTCGCGATCAACGCGGCAACGCCGCCCGCGGGGGTGCACGGCACGCCCTATTCCTTTGCCTTCTCGGCCACCGGTGGGTTCCTGCCTCTCAGCTGGAAGGTCGCCATCGGCAGCGTTCTGCCGACCGGGCTCACGTTGAGCTCCGTCGGGTGGCTCACCGGCACGCCGATGACGATTGTCGGCTCGCCGTTCGCATTCAAGGTCACCGTCACCGACAGCGCGATGAACCAGGCAACGTCGGGCTCAATTTCGATCGCCATCAGCGATCCGCCGCCGCCCACAATCATCAACACAACGCTGCCGACGGCAACCGTCGGAACTGCCTATCAGTTTCAATTTTCGGCGTCTGCCGGCCTCGCCCCGCTTCGCTGGAGCGTAGCGCCGTCCAGCGCATTAACGATGTCCGGGCTCGGCGTCGGCGTCGATGGCCTCCTGTCGGGTACTCCCTCGACAGCCGGTCATTTCCCCATCACGGTCGACGTGACGGACGCGCTCACTCGGACTGCGCCGGCTGCAACGACTACGGTCCGAATCTCGCTGGCACGTCCGGCGTTGACGTTTACGTCGACCGGCAGCATGAGGATCCCGCGCTCCGGCCACTCGGCGACGTTGCTGAATACCGGCAAGGTGCTGGTGGCCGGCGGTGCAGACAGCTCCGCCGAACTCTACGACCCCGCTACCGGCTTCTTCACCGACACGGGCAGCATGACGCGGGCGCGCGTGAACCATACGGCGACGCTGCTCAACGTCGCTGACCACACGCTGCCCAACTACGGCAAGGTCCTGATCGTGGGCTCGGTTGACGCGTCTGCCGAGTTGTACAGCCCGGCGGCCGCAACCTTCACCGCAACCGGCCCCATGACCCAGGCACGCACGGCTCCCGTCGCGACGCTGCTGAACACGGGCAAGGTGCTGGTCGTGGGTGGCAACACCGTCGCCAATGACCTGACCGCCGAGCTCTACGACCCGTCCACCGGGACGTTCACGGCGACCGGGGCCATGACCACTGCCCGCACGCGCCCGACGGCGACCCTGCTGAATTCCGGCAAGGTGCTTGTAGCCGGGGGCACCGGCGCCAGCGCTGGCCTGACCGCGGAGCTGTACGATCCTGCTAGCGGGACCTTCACGGCGACCGGGAACATGGCGGTCGCACGCGCAGGCCATGTGGCGATGCGCCTACAGGATGGCACGGTGCTGGTCGTGGGTACGGAGGCCACGGCCGACTTGTACGATCCGGTGGCCGGGACATTTACGTCGCTGGGCAATGCATTTCCGGTGTTTGTAGCCGGCAGCCACACGGCGAGCCTGCGCAACGATGGCAGCGTGCTCATCACCGGTGCAGATGACTTCCAATTCCTCGACGTGTACTCCCGGAACCAATTCTTCCAGTGCGTCAAGTCGCCGCGTCCGGGCAAGTTCCGTCTCAGCAGCGCGGTATCGGCCCTGTTCGCACCCGAGAGCGAAGGATTCACGCTCGCGGGCTACGTCACTCCCCCGACCGGTCCCCCACGAGATAGCGGACACACGGCGACAGTGCTTCCCGACGGGACCGTGCTGCTGGTTGGCGGCACGCAGTCCACCATCGGCGTGGCTCCTCCGCCCGGCTGCCGCTCGCCCATTCAGGTCACCACGCCACTGTCGTCCGCCGTGTTGATCAAGTGACGGGAGGCGAGCAAGGACCTTACCAGCCTGTTCTATCGGAGCGGCTCCGCGGCGAAGCAAAATCGGCTGCGAGCTACCCGCCGAAATGGAATGAAACCGGCGTCCGCCATTCCCGGACCGGCACTCGCCGCGCTGCTGCTTGGCGCATGTGCGGCGCTGACTGCCTGTGGAAGTGGCAGCAGCAGTACCGGTGGCAGGGGGCCATTCACCGGCTGCGCTGGCGCATCAGCCACCGTCGTTTGCACTAACTCGGGTCAGGTGCAGGGCGTCGTGGAAGGAGCCTATCGCGCCTTCCGCGGCATTCCGTTCGCGGCTCCTCCCGTCGGTCGTCTCCGCTGGCGACCGCCAGTGGCTGCGGCAAGCTGGCAGGGCATACGCAACGCGACGGCGTTCGGCAACCGCTGCCCGCAGACCGATTTCAACGGCGGCATGCTCGGAGACGAGGATTGCCTGACCCTCAACGTATACGCGGTCAATCCGCCCGCCCAGGCGACCCAACCGGTGATGGTTTTCTTTCACGGCGGCGGCTGGAGACTGGGCAGCGCCCAGGACGCGCCTTTTGATCTCATCCCGCAGCTGGCCGGCAACGGCGTGACCGTCGTGACCGCTCAGTACCGCCTCGGCCTGCTCGGCTTCCTCGCCCACCCTTGCTTACCGTGGAGGGAGACGGCTCGTCCGGAAACTATGGCCTGATGGACTCGATCGCCGCACTGCAGTGGGTGCACGACAATATCGCCTTCTTCGGCGGGGACCCGACCCGCGTGATGATGTTCGGACAATCGTCGGGGTCAATGAGTGTTCAGTCGCTGCTCGCTTCGCCCGCGGCTCAGGGACTGTTTTCCAGCGCCGGCATGGAAAGCGGCGTGAGCGCCGCCGGCTGGTCCGGCACGAGCCTCGCCGACGCCTACCGCCTCTATGCGAATTTCGCTCCATTGGTGAAGTGCGACACGGCTGCGGACGTTTTGGCGTGCCTGCGTGCACTGCCGGCCAACACGATCGTGCTGACGCAGGGACTGCCCGGAGAGTTCCCGTACTTCTTCACCAGCATCGAGCCGCGCGTCCTGCCGGAGGACCCGTTCGGCAGGCTGCAGCGGCTAGGATCACCCGTGCCGCTCCTGATCGGCTCGAACAGCGACGAGGACGCCGCCGCCGAAGATCCCAGCCAGGCCCTGGATGCGAA
The DNA here is from genome assembly GCA_025351005.1 of Pseudomonadota bacterium. Lineage (GTDB taxonomy): Bacteria > Pseudomonadota > Gammaproteobacteria > Steroidobacterales > Steroidobacteraceae > CAIKZZ01. The sequence continues at coordinate 3,397 of JANXWS010000022.1, forward strand.
CGGCTACGCCGCCCTGGTCGATGCGCAGTTCGGTGCCAGTGCCGGCACCCGGGTTCTCGGGCTCTACCCCGCCAGTTTCGACAGTACGCCGAGGTACACCCACATCGACGTGGGCACCGACCATGACTACACGTGGGAGACGCGCGACCTCGCTCGCGCTGCAAGCGGTCTACAGAGGCCGGCAGTGTGGCGTTATCTGTTCACGCACCGGTACGAAAACGACCCCTACCTGAAGAGCCTGCGCGCCTTCCACACGGCGGAGCTCAATTTCGTCACCGGCCATTTCGCATCGGTGTACTACACGGGCCTGCCGTACACGCCAACGCCGGACGAGACTTCGCTTTCCAATGAGATCATCGGCTACTGGACCCGCTTCGCAGCGACGGGCGACCCGAACGGTGCGGGGGCGGTGATCTGGCCGGCTTACGATGCGACCAACGAGAGCATCATGCAGCTCGATGTTCCCATCCGGCCGCTTCCCGGCGGCGGTTATCGCAATGCGCAATGCGATCTTCTGTCCGGGCTGCCGTAGTGGCGGCACCATGGTTCCCGGATCAGACCACCCACTGCCGCTACCGGTTCGCGAGCTGGTAGCGGATCTCGAGCCCGACCGTGCGCGGCCGCATCGTGTAAGCCTGCGTCGCATAATTTATGGTTGGTCGCTGAAACACGGTCCGGGTGTTGTTGAGATTCTTGGCGAACAACGAGACCTCGAGCGCGCCGAATGACAGACCCGTGCTCGCATCCGAGGTCACGTAGCCTGACCGGGAGTAGTCGGGAACCCCTGCAGTGAAGGCACCTCGGCTCTTCGCGACAACGTTGACGTCCGCGCGAGCAAATCCCTGTACGCGCTCCGAATACGCAAATGCGTAATCGGCGCTGACGAGGGCATTGTATTCGGGAACGCCGGGCACTTTCGCGCCCCTCCCCACATTCAAGACGCCGTTGCTGTATCCGAGCGCCGGCACACCGTCGGAGAACGCCGCGTGGTTGTAGCCGCCGGCCAGCGTCAGGGCGAGGCTCCCTGTTGGCCGTCCTTTGACCTCGATCTCTACGCCGTAGGAATCGATGTGGCCGGCGTTCACATCTGTGTCGAATAAAGTGCCCGGAAACACCACGTTCTGCTGCGTATTGTTCCACCTGAGGAGATACCCGGAGGCCTCGACCGACAGCCGGTTGGCGAAGAATCGAGACTTGCTGCCAACCTCGTAGCTCCACAGCGAGTCCGGCGCAAGCACTCTGGGAAAGGCTTTGGGCAGGACGGCGGCGCAACTCGCGGCGCTGCCGTCGCAAAGACCGAAATTCTGGAGGTCGACGAATACCCCATAATCGAGCCGAATCGGCCGATTGACGCTCCCTTCCCGGTAACCCTTGGCCACACTCGCGTATACCAGCTTCGATTCGTCCAGGTCCCAGCTCACTGCCACGCGGGGAGTCGTGGCACGGAAGAACGAGTCCGGAGGCCTGTCGTACAGCGGGCAGCCCGGCGTATAGCCGAATGCATCGGGTCGGCCGCACCCGTTGAAGTAATAGTTGCCGTCGAACTCGGCGCCTTCCTTCGCCGACTCGTAGCGCAGACCAAGCGTGGCGCGTATATCCGGGCCAAAGTAATAGGTGAGCTCGCCGAACAGCGCGCGCTGCGAGGAAATGTAATCGCGATGGCCGTACCAGGCCGAGTCGCCTCCGGTCCACGCCCCCGGCCAACTGCCCGGAAACACGTTCTGGTCATTGATGTCGAGGCCGAGTTGGCTGAAGAGACTGGAGATGCCGACGATCGGCTCGTTGTCGAACAATTCGGTCTTGCTGTTGCGATAGAACGCGCCGGCGACCCAGCTGACTGGCAGACCGGCGCCGGGCGCATACCGACGTGATGCGAGTCGCGCCTCGAAGGACTTCTGCGACTGCCGGGTCGTCTCGTATTCGACGTTGTTGAGTGCCGCGAGCCCGGTTGCGATCGCCGATCCCGCCGGGAAGAGCGTCACCAGATACGGAACGCTGGTAAACGTGGCGTTTTGAATCCGGATCGCATCTCGCCGATACAGGCTGCCGACGACCGTAAGGTCCGCAAATCCGAGATCGCCTTCGACGGTGAGGCTGGGGATCGTGATCCGGTCGGTCCCGGGCTCGCGAACGGTCTTCGAGGTCTGGAAGGGCTGCAGTGCCGCGCCTGCCACCGACTGACTGGCAGGTGCCACCTCGTAGAACATGTCGACGTCGTCGTACTCGAACTCCTGATGGAAAATGGCCGGGGTCGCCGACCATGCGTCGCTCATCTGCCACTTCAGGGCGGCCTTCGCGACGGTCCAGCGGTCGCCGTTGATCCCCTTCGCGATGACGCTAAGGTCCGCGGGGCTGACCTGATCGATGAAGCCGCTGTCGCGGCCCTCCTGTGCCCCGAGCCGCAAAGCGAGCTTGCCCCCGACCAGGGGCAGGTTGAGCACAGCCTCGGTGTTGTAGTTCGTGCCGCCATGGCTCGTATCCGACACCTCGACGGTTCCAGTGGCATCGAACTGGCCCATATCCGGTTGCTTGTCGATGAATCGGATCACGCCGCCCAAGGCGCCGCCACCGTACAGCGTGCCCTGGGGCCCGCGCAGCACCTCCACCCGGTCGAGGTCGAAAAAGCGTGGTTCCGCTGTGCCTTGGCTATAGAGGCTTCGAGTCGTGAGCGACACGTCATTGAGGTAGACGCCAATCGCAGCGGTCCCCGCCTGGGAACTGATGCCGCGGATCTCCAACGTACTGAGGCCCGCTCCGCCCTGCGTCGTGAACGAGACGTTCGCGACCGAGCGGGACAGGTCAGGAATATCCGTAATGTGCTCGCGCCCAAGCTCTGTGGCCGAGATGACCGCGATGCTCATCGGCACCGTGCTGACGTTCTCGCTGCGTCTCTGCGCAGTGACAACGGTATCTTCCAGCGCACCGCCGTCCTTCATTTGGTTGGTCCGTTCGGCGACGCTCCCGGCTCGATTCGTCGACGCGCCGACGGAAGTCGACGACGCGGCCGGCGCGACGGCAGTCTCAAAGACCCGCACCGTTCGCGGGTTGAGGAACTCGAAGTGGAGTCCGGTTCCCTCGAGCAACTTCGCCAGCGCGTCGGCGGGCGCGAGCCCCGGCGGCGCCCCCGCCGACGTCCGCGCCCGCGCGAGTTGGGTGACGTAGATCAACTGCAGCCGCGTTTTCCGGGCGAACTCGGCAAGCGCGTCAGTTAGCGGTTGCGCTGCGATCGCCGTCGCATCGAGCGGGTCGGCTCGGACGTCGCCTGGCCACCCGCAGAGGCTCGCGAGCGCGCAGGCCGCAATCAGTCTGGCCACGAACGGCACGCGCGCGGACGCACGCGGCGGCTCGTATCGCTTCGTCCAGCAGCTGTGAATCGGCCGTCGCAACACGTGTTCGCCCTCGGAATGGTCCGTCTATCGGCCGCCCGCGTGCGGCGGCGGCAACGGGCAGGCCGGCATCGCGGCACCGTCCTTCTTGCCGTAAGCCGGCCCCGTGGAGTGCGGCTTGCCGGTCCGGCAAAACGGATCGGGGACGCCGGCGGCGCAGCCCGGGGTGGCGCTGCGCGCCGCGAAATCGCGGTGGACCACGCCCTTCTTTTGCAGCAGATGACTCTGCTTGAACATCGGAACGCCCGGTGGGCATCGGCCCCGTTACGGATGGCGGCTTGAGTCCCATCATCGCCGCCACCGCCTCACGGCACAAGGCGCGGTTCGAGCGCGTGATGGCGGATCGCGGGATGGTGGGTCATGGCGGGGTCGAACCGAAGGCAATCTGCTTGAATCGCACTTACGTTTCCGGATCCGGACCATTCAGAAAATGAGGAGCGACTTCTGGCTTTTGGTCGATCCGGAAAGCATCGGCTTTTGCGGTGAACCATACGGATCGCAGCGAGCTCACTCGAATCATCGGCGCGCGTAAGATGGTTGCATCGGAACGCCGCATCTACGAGGATGGATGAAGCAAATGCGGAAACAGTATCGACGCGAGGATCTGGGCGTAGGAGTTCGCGGGAAGCACTACGCCTCCTACATCCGCGGCACGAACCTGGTGCTCCTGCAGCCGGACGTTGCCGCGGCGTTCCCAACAGCCACAGCCGTGAACGATGCACTGAAGGGGCTGCTCAAGGTTGCACGCACGGCGAAGCTATCGCGTACCGTGCCTGGTCAAGTGGCGTCATCCAGCAGTGTCGCGCGCAGCAGCCGAAAGACCGGATAGCCGGGACGACATCCTAGCCGCGCGACTCGACACGGAACTGACACGTCATGGACCGACGATGTCTCAATTATTCCCGTAGTTCTGCGACAGCCATATCGTCGAATTGTAGTTATGCGGCTCAGAGCGCCGCGTCCCTATGAACCGCCGTCTCACCGATGCCGAGCGAAATCTTGCGCTGTGGATGCTGCGGAACGGGACTTCGGAAGCTCTTGCCTACCTCGCGCAAATCGAAAACGCCGCAGTCAGACCGTTACGATGCCCCTGCGGCTGCGCCAGCTTCTTCTTCGAAATCCCGGACCGGCCACAGCCGCCGCCTGGAGTTCACATCCTCGGCGACTAGGTTGGAGGCGAAGCCGACCTAAGCGGTATCTTCAATTACGCTTCGGGCGGAACTCTGAGGGGAATTGAGGTTTATGGACTGGCTGGCGATGCGCCACAAAAACTTTCGGACGTGGGCGAATTGAGGCCCGCGAAATGGCGCGGTGGTCCGCGCGCAAATGTCGCCAGAGCCCCCTAACTATCTGTACGGAGTCCTCCGCTCCTGCCGCAAGAGCATCCGGGTGACGCCCTTGTGCGCGAGCTCGGCCTGGATCGTGGGGAAGTCGGGTGTCGGGTAGCGCGGCGCCGTCGGCATCCGCGGATACAGGCGCTCGAGCAGCGCATCCTCGTCGATGCTCGGGCGGCACTGGCCAGCCACTACCCGCAGAACGCACTCGACGCAGGCACTCCTGCACCGTCGAACGCGCCGAACCGATTACGGCGGCGATCTGGCGGTCACTCAACCGTGCTTCGGCTTTGAGCCTCAGCACCTCGCCGATCTTGCGCACGGACAACCTCGCTTGCGCCACCGTCGACCTCCCCGGGAACGGCCCGAAAAGGTCACGGTAGCGGGTTGTCCTGTCGCCCCTTACCCGGCCCGGTTTACCGTGGAACGGTGGCCCGGCATGCCGTGGAATCTGCATTCACGAGGAGTTGCTGTCCGCTGCTCTCACCGATCGCAGTGCCCGCGTCCGTGCTCTTGTTGGCACTGTACCTCGAGTGTACTTTCGATATGAATCTGGCGACCTATACTCAGTAAGCAATTGTTTTTATGGTGGCCAGGGGCAGAATCGAACTGCCGACACGCGGATTTTCAGTCCGCTGCTCTACCAACTGAGCTACCTGGCCGCTGCAAGGTCTTGATTGCGAAGGGTACTGCTGGATTCGGTCGTCCCGGCAGGGCGCGTATTAGACCGGTGCCGAGCCACGGGCGTCAAGAATCAGGGCCGGCCTTGCCGGGGTCCACGAATCCCTCCGGTTTCGCCGCGCCCGTGCCGAACAGGAACTTC
>JANXWS010000028.1 GCA_025351005.1 Pseudomonadota bacterium
GCCGCTCGCGGCCCGGATCCGTAGGCTCGATCCGCGCTTCGACGTCGCGCTGCTGGAAGGGATCGACTCCGATCCGCCGCAGACCGGCATCGAGGGCTCCGGGACCCCCCTCGTCGCCGGTCCGCCCGCCGCGGCAGGACCGCGACCGCTGAGCGCCCACGTCGGCAACCCGGGGCTGACGGGCATCGGCTATGCCGAGGCGCTGCGCGCGGCCCTGCCACCGGAAATCGAGGCCACGCTCGCGCGCGGCTCGACCGCCGCCTGCCTGTGGCTCGCCATCGCGCTCGCCGCGCCGCCGGCGGTTCGCAGCGCGCAGCTCACGCCGATACGTGCCTCCCAGGGCGAGGCGGTCGGCGCAGCGGTCGAGGCCCTCGCCGGCCTGCTCGCCCGGGTGCCGGTCGCCCAGCTGCTGCCACTGCTGCAGCGGGCGCTGCCTGCGCTCAAGGCATTGCCTCGTGAGCGGCGGACAGCGCTCGCCTCGCTGACCGCCGAGCTCGCGCGGGCCGATGCGCGCGTCTCGCCGCTCGAGTACCTGCTAGGCGCGCTCGCGACGCGTTACCTGACCGATCAGCTCGAGCCGCCGCGTGCACCGGGCGCGCTGACGCTCGAGGACTGCGGCGTGGAGCTCGGCACGCTGTTCGCGATCGTCGCCGCGGCCGGCCGCGAGGATCCCGTCGATGCGCGCCGCGCCTACGAGCACGGGCTCGGCACGCTGCTGCCGCGGCAGCGGCCGGACTACGCGAGTCCCGACTCGCTGCACTGGCCGGCGGCCCTCGACGCGGCGCTCGCGCGCCTCGTGCAGCTGCGTCCGGCCGCCAAGGAGCTGCTGGTCGACGGGCTCGGCCGGACGCTGCTGCACGACGGCAAGATCCGCGTCGAGGAGGCGGAACTCGTGCGGGCGGCAGCGGCCACGCTGCGCTGCCCGCTGCCGCCGTTGCTCGCGCTGCCGGAGGTCGCCTGAACCGCGCCAGGCGACGCCGCACGCTATCATCGGCGCCATGCGGCTTGCGTTCACGAAGATGCACGGCGCGGGGAACGACTTCATCGTCTTCGACGCCGCACGCCCGGACGCGCTGCCGACCGCCGAGCAGCTGCGCGCGCTCGCCGACCGGCGCACCGGCATCGGCTTCGACCAGGCGCTCGCGCTCGAGCCGCCGCGACGGCCGGGTACGGACGTGTATTACCGGGTCTTCAACGCCGACGGCGGCGAGGTCGAGCAGTGCGGCAACGGAGCGCGTTGCGTCGCGGCGCTCCTGGCGGGGCGCCTCGGTCGCGAACCGGGCGAGTTCCTGATGGACAGCGCCGCGGGACTCGTGCGGGCGCGCACGCGCGGCGACCGGCAGGTGTCGGTCGCCATCGGCATCCCCGACTTCGATCCGTCATCGCTGCCGTTCACCGCCGCGGCCGAAGCGCCCGCCTACGCGCTAGAGGTCGACGGCGCGACGATCGAGATCGGCGCCGTGTCGATCGGCAATCCGCACGCGGTGCTCCGTGTCGCCTCGGTCGCCGACGCGCCGGTGGACAGGCTCGGGCCCGCAGTGGAAAATCACCGGCGGTTTCCGAGTCGCACGAACGTCGGGTTCCTCGAGGTAGTGACGGCGAGCCACGTCCGGCTGCGCGTCCATGAACGCGGCGTCGGCGAGACGCGTGCCTGCGGCACGGGCGCGTGCGGCGCGGTTGCGGTCGGCCGGCGGCGCGGCTGGCTGCGGGCCGAGGTCGCCGTCGACGTGCCGGGTGGCCGTCTGGCGGTCGAATGGCAGGGCGAGGGCGAACCGATCTGGCTGTCGGGCCCCGCGGCAACGGTATTCGAAGGACACGCCGAGCTATGACGAATCCGCAGGTGAAGATCGAGGCGAAGAACCTCGCGCGTGCCGAGCCGGACGAGGCGCAGGTCGCCGGGTTCCTGGCCCGGCATCCGGAGTTCTTCGACCGCCACCCGGCGGTGCTTGCCGAGCTGCGCCTGCCGCACCAGCGGGCCGACGGCGCAACCGTGTCGCTGGTCGAGCGCCAGGTCGAGCTGCTGCGCGAGCGCGCGCGCGAGTCCGAGCGCCGGCTCGCCTCGCTGGTCGACAACGGGCGCGCCAACGACGCGCTCGGGGACAAGATCCACCGGCTCGCCTGCCACCTGGTCGGCGCGCGGGACGCCGCGGCGCGGCTCGCCATCATCGAGAAGAGCCTGCGCGAGGATTTCGGTGCCCGCGAGTTCGTGCTGGTGCTGACGCACCGTGCGCCCTCGCTGGCCGCGCTCGAGGCGCGCTGCCTGCGGATCGTGGCCGCCGATGACCCGGGGCTGCGGTCCTTCGCGACGCTGTGCGGCTCGGGCAGGCCGCGCTGCGGCCGGGTGCGGGACTCGCAGCGGGACTTTCTGTTCCCGGCGGCCGACATCGCGGTCGGGTCGGTCGCGCTCGTGCCGCTGGGCGCCGAGGCGAACGCCGGCATCCTTGCGATCGCCTCGCCCGACGTCGATCATTTCAACCCGACGATGAGCACCGAGTTCCTGGCGCGGATTGGCGAGCTCGTCGCGACGGCTCTCGATGGCCCGCCGGGCAGCGGCGGTTGACGCCGCCCGGCCGGCCGGCGGCCAGGCGGCAGGCTGGCCGACGTCCGAGACTGCGCTGGTCGATGCCTGGCTCGCGAGCCTGCACAACGAGCGGCGGCTCAGCATCCACACCGCCGCCGCCTACCGCCGTGACCTGCGGGCGTTCGTCACGTGGTGCACCGGCGCCGGTCTCGGGTCGTTCGCCGCACTCGACGCCGCGCACCTGCGCCGCTTCGCCGCCGCAGCGCATCGCGACGGCCTCGACCCGCGGTCGATCCAGCGGCAGTTGTCGGCATTGCGGACGTTCTTCGGCTATCTGATCCGCGAAGGCGTCCTCCGGCACAATCCGGCGGTCGAGGTGCGCGCGCCGAGGGGTGCGAAGCGCCTGCCGCAGGCGCTCGACGTCGACCGGATGGCGCGCCTCCTCGAGCCACTGGCGCCAGCGACGACCGAAGACGCGCTCGAGGCGCGCGACCGGGCGATCCTCGAGCTCTTCTACTCGAGCGGGCTGCGACTGAGCGAGCTCGTCGGGCTCGACGTCGGCGACCTGGATCTCGCCGATCATACGGTGCGCGTCACGGGCAAGGGCCGGAAGACGCGCATCATCCCGGTCGGGTCCAAAGCCACCGCAGCCTATGCGGCGTGGCTCGGCCTGCGCCCGCGCTTCGTGCGCGGCGCAGATCGGGCGGCGTTTGTCGGTCGCAGCGGCCGGCGGCTAGGCACCCGTGCCGTGCAGCTGCGCGTCGACGCCTGGGCACGGCGGCACGGCCTCGACGTCAACGTGCACCCGCACCTGTTCCGGCACAGCTTCGCGACCCACCTGCTCGAGTCGAGCCACGACCTGCGCGGCGTCCAGGAGCTACTCGGCCACGCGAACATCTCCACCACGCAGGTGTACACGCACCTCGACTTCCAGCACCTGGCTCGTGTCTACGACGAGGCGCATCCACGCGCCCGCCGCCGCCCGCGCTGAGAACCTTGCGAGCGGCCGGGCGCGTTCGTGCAGGCGCGCGCGACGCAGGCCCGAGCACGGCGGCAAGCGGGCGATGCCGGCCGGCGTTTTCTCGTGACATCGCGCCGGCCGCTCGGACCGTGCACGGACCACCGCCGGCAAAGCGTCGACGCGCCGTGTGCGACGCGATTGCGAACGACGGCTGGCCGGGTGCCGCAGAGTCGCACGATCCGCCGCTCTGATTCGACAGCGAGCGCCCGGACTCTCTCTTCCGGCCGGGCCTCCGTGCCGTCAGAAGCGCGTGCGCAGCGCGAACCCCACGAACGCGCCGGTCGGCGTGCCGGGGTTGCCGCCCCGTGTGTCGCCGAGTGTGACGTCGACGGCGGTCGCGAAGCGGAGATCCGCAGTGGCGGTGACCGAGACGATCGTCGAGTTGGCGCCGATGAAGAAAGCCTTCTCGCGCGTGCCATCGAGGCTGAGGGTCAGGTCGTGGTGCCTCCAGCTGAGGCCTGCGTCGAGGCTCGAGTCGAGCAGCGCCTCCTGCCGCCCGATGCGCCGGGTCGCGAGATTCGTCAGCCGCGCGAGCTGAGTCGCGGCCAGCAGGCGGAACTCGGCCGCCGCCTGTGCCGCCCGGATCCGGCCGACGCCGCTGACGTCGAAGGTGCAGTCGGAGCTGCGGTAGCTGTAGTGCATCGCGGTCGCGTAGGCGCCCCAGACGTCGCCCACGTAGCGGCCGTCGGCACCGAAGGCCGTGTTGTCGAGCCGGCAGCGCGCGAGCGCCGTTACCGGCGTCGGCGCGCCGGCGATATTGAGCGTCGCGCGGCCGGTGAACGGATCGAAATCCGCACGCCGATAGCCGGTGCGGAGCCCGACCGACCACGGCTCGGGATGGAAGTCGCCGCCGAGCTTGATCTCGCGGGCCGTGACGACGTCGGTGTCCTGCCAGCGCCCGATGGCGGCGTCGACGTCGAAGCGCTCGAATTCACGGCGCAGGCCGAGCTCGAGGCCCTGTGATCGCTGCGCGCCGACCGGCGTCGAGCTCTCGTCGACGGAGTCACCGGTCACCCGGACGGTCGTCTTGCGCCATACATCGTAGCCGAACTCGGCGTTCAATCCGCGCGTGCCGAAGCGGTCGGCCTGGGTCGCGAGCGACAGCGACCACGGTCCGTCCGACTCCGCGTCCTGCTTCTCGTCGTCCTCATCGTCGGTGGCGGCGAGCGCCTGACCCGATACGAGCAGCGACGTCGCCAAGAGCAGGCAGGCAGCGATCGTCGGTCTCGTCATGGGCATGGCCTCGCACCGGGCCTGCGGAGCCCGGGTGGTACCATTCTGCCCACCGGGCGCATCGCTTGTCGCGCCCCAGGCCGCACTTTCCGCCGCCCATGCCGCAGCAACTGACGTCATCCGGCGACAATCCGCCGACCGCGATCCGGCTGCGCCGCCGCTCGCGGCTCGTCGAGGTGGACTTCGCCGATGGCGAGCGCTATGCGTTGAGTTTCGAGTACCTGCGCGCGCACTCGCCGTCCGCCGAGGTGCAGGGCCACGGCCCGGGCCAGGACGTGCTGCAGATCGCGAAGGAGAACGTCTCGGTACTCGCGATCGAACCGGTCGGCCACTACGCCGTGCGGCTGGTGTTCGACGACGGTCACGACACCGGGCTCTACAGCTGGAAGTACCTGCGCGAGCTGGGTGCGACGTTTGCCGAGAAGTGGGCCCGCTACCTCGAACGCCTCGACGGCATCGGCTACGTCCGCAAGCCCAGGTCACCCGACCCCGGCAAGCCGTAGGCGACCGGTTCGTGCGCTCGCGCGACGCGGCCGCTACGGCAGGGCCGGCTCCGGATCGGAGCCTTCGGGCACGCCCTCGAACAGCACGGTCGACAGGTAGCGCTCGCCGGTGTCGGGCAGCACGGCCAGGATGACGCTGCCGTCCGGCGCCCTCTCGGCAACCTTCAGCGCCGCCGCAAACGTCGCGCCGGAGGAGATGCCGACGAACAGGCCCTCCTTCTGCGACAGCAGCCGCGCGTTCGCGACCGCTTCCTCGTCGGTGACCGCGATGTTGTCGTCGAACACGGTGCGGTCGAGCACCGCCGGCACGAAGTCGGGCGTCCAGCCCTGGATCTTGTGCGGCTTGAACTCGGCGCCCGCGAGCAGGCGGGCGCCCGCCGGTTCGGTAATGACGACGCGGATATCCGGACGGGCGCGCTTCAGCATCTGGCCGGCACCGGTCATCGTGCCGCCGGTGCCCCAGCCCGTGACGAAGTAATCAAGCCGCCTACCGGTGAAGTCGAGCAGGATCTCGGGGCCCGTGGTCTGGCGGTGATAGCTGGGATTCGCCTCGTTCTCGAACTGCCGCGCCAGGAACCAGCCGTTCTTCTCGGCCAGCTCGGCGGCCTTGCGCACCATGCCCGTGCCGCGTTCGGCCGCCGGCGTCAGGATCACCTTGGCGCCAAGCGCGCGCATGATCTTGCGGCGCTCGATCGAGAACGTCTCGACCATGACCGCGACGAACGGGTAACCCTTGGCAGCCGCGACGAGTGCGAGCGCGATGCCGGTGTTGCCGGAGGTCGCCTCGACGATCGTCTGGCCGGGCTTCAGCAGGCCGCGCCGCTCGGCGTCCTCGACGATGCCGATCGCGAGGCGATCCTTAACCGAGCCGCCCGGGTTGAAGTACTCGACCTTTACGTAGATCGTGACGTGGCGGGGCGCCAGCCGGTTGATGCGGACGATCGGCGTGCGGCCGATGGTCTCGAGGATGTTGTTGTAGATGGCCATGAAATGGTCCGTCCGAGGCTGCTGCCGAGGCGCCAGAGTGTAGCGCGGGGCCCGGCGGCCGGCCGGCCCGATTGCTCTTGGCCCATAACGATCGGTTCTTGCGGCGGGTTGCCGTCGCCCGCGGGATCGGCGGAAGATCATGTCCATGAGCGCGTTTCCGCCCGAGGCGCCGTCGGCCGCCCGCCAGGTGCGGCTGCCGAGCCCATTCCGGCTGCAGGCCGGTGGCGAGCTGGTCGACGGCGAGGTCGCGGTCGAGACCTACGGCCGCCTGACCCCGGGGCGGGACAACGGCATCCTGCTGTTCACGGGCCTGTCGGCCTCGGCGCACGCCGCTGCCCATCCGGGCGACCCCTCCCCCGGCTGGTGGGAAGCAATGATCGGCCCCGGCCGTGCGCTCGACACCGATCGCCACTTCGTGATCTGCGTGAACTCGCTCGGCAGCTGCTTCGGGTCGACCGGCCCCGGGTCGGTGGATCCCGCGACCGGGCGGCCGTACGGCAGCCGGTTCCCGGAACTGCGGGTCGAGGACATCGCGCGCGCGAGCCAGGCGGCCGTCGACTCCTTCGGCATCGAGCGCCTGGCCGCCGTGGTCGGCTCCTCGCTCGGCGGCATGACGGTGCTGGCGCACGCAGTCTGCTTCCCGGGTCGGGCCCGCGCGCTCGTCTCGATCTCAGGCGCGCTCGCCGGGAACACCGGCGCGATCGCGACCCGCAGCCTGCAGCGCGAGATCCTCGGCACGGCGCTCAGGAGCGGCACCGAGGGTCCCGCCCTGCAGCAGGCGATGCGCTGGGCACGCAAGATCGGCATCCTCTCCTACGTCGGCACCGAGCTCCTGCAGCGACGCTTTGCGCGCGACCAGAGCGAGCCGTTCTCCGGCCGCGCCTCCGGCACCGAATTCGAGGTCGAAAACTGGCTCGAACACCTGGCGCAGAAGTTCGTGCGCCAGTTCGATCCGTGGGCGTACTGGTACATCTCGCGCGCAATGGATCTGTTCGACTTCGGCTGCCACGGCGCGGGCCCGCAGGGCGACGCGGTCGTGCACCGCCATGCGTCATCCGACGTCGCCACGGCCGCTTCCTTCCTCAGGCTCGAGCGTGCGCTCGTCGTCGGCGTGCGCGAGGACCTGCTGTTCCCGATTGGCCAGCAACGCGAGGTGGCGGCGATGCTGCAGGGCGCCGGCATCGAAACCAGATTCGTCGAGCTCTCCTCCCCTTACGGCCACGATGCATTCCTGACGGAGCGCGAGCTGTTCACGCCGCTGCTCGAGGCCTTCCTGAGGGGCCCCGGCAGCCCCGCGCCGCCCCGCGGGCCGCGGGACTCCGAGTCGCGGCTGCGCTGAGCGAGACGGCGGCAGACCGCCGCCTGCGGCTGGCCGCCATGCGGCGCTGGTGGCCGGACGGTACAATTCCGCGTTCCCCGCCGCGGATGCAGTGGCTATGCCCGGCTCCCCAGACGAGCGCCCCCCGCCCCCGACCGTCGACTTCGGCTACCAGCAGGTTGCCGCGGCCGACAAGGGCAGCCGCGTGCGGGCGGTATTCGACTCGGTCGCCGGCCGTTACGACCTGATGAACGACCTGATGTCGTTCGGCGTCCATCGGCTGTGGAAGCGCTACCTGCTGTCGCAGACGGGGCTCCGCGCCAGTGGCCTGGCGCTCGACGTCGCCGGCGGCACTGGCGACATCGCAATCGGTCTCGCCGGCCAGGTCGGTGCCGGTGGACGCGTGGTGCTCTCGGACATCAACGGGCAGATGCTCGGCGTCGGCCGCGACCGGGTGCAGGATACCGGCATCGCCGGGCGGGTCGCCTGCGTGCAGGCCTCCGCCGAGTCCCTGCCCTTCCGCGACGGCACGTTCGACTGCGTGACGATCGCGTTCGGGCTGCGCAACGTCACCGACAAGCCGGCGGCGCTGCGATCGATGTTCCGGGTGCTCAAGGTCGGCGGTCAGTTACTCATCCTCGAGTTCTCGAAGCCGGTGCTGCCCGGGCTCGCTGCCCTGTACGACGCCTACTCGTTCGCCGTTCTGCCTGCACTCGGCCGGCTGGTGGCCAGCGACGAGGGCAGCTACCGCTACCTCGCCGAGTCCATCAGGATGTTTCCGGACCAGCCGGCGCTCGGGGGCATGATGCGGGAGGCGGGTTTCGGGGGCTGCCGGCACCACAACCTGAGCGGCGGCATCGTCGCGCTGCATCGCGGCTGGCGTTACTGATGAACGCTGCACCGCTCGTCCAGCCGCTCGAGTCGCTTCTGAACCGCAACCTGCAGGCGTCGACGCCGGCACGGGCGCTGCTCAGGTCGCTGCGCGGCCGATCGTTCGCGATCGAGCTCGCGACGCCGCAGGGCGGCCGGCTGCTCCGGCTGCGGCTTGCGGCCGGCGATAACGGCCTCGCACTCGCGACTGGCGGGGAGCCCGCTGACGCATCCGTCAGCGGCACGCCGCTCGGCCTCGTGACGCTGCTCGCCGGCCGCGCGCAGGGCCGCTTCACGGCCGCGGGCGTCACGGTGGCAGGCGACGCCGAGGTCGCGACGCTTTTCGAGCGGCTGCTCCGCTACGCGCGACCGGAGTTCGAGGAAGAGCTCGCGCGCCTGGTCGGCGACGGACCCGCGCATTACGCCGCGCGCGCGATCCGCAGCGCCGCCGGCTGGGGCCGGCGCGCCGCCGCCTCGCTCGCCCGCAGCGGGGCCGAGTACCTGACCGAGGAAGCCCGCGACCTCGTGCCACGGGCCGAGCTCGAGGTGCTGCTCGGGGACATCGACCGCATCCGCGACGACGTGGACCGCGCCGACGCGCGGTGCGCGCGGCTCGAGGCGCGCTCAGGCCTCCGGACGCGCTGAGCCGTGCCGGGACTCAAGGTCGCCCGCCGCCTGCTCGAGATCCAACGGGTGCTGGTCCGGCACGGACTCGACGAGTTCGTTACCGCGACCCACCTGTACCGGCCGCTCCGCTTCCTGTATTTCCTGCAGCCGTCGACCTGGTTCGAGCGGCGGCGCGGTGCGTCGCGCGGTGAGCGGCTTCGGCTCGCGCTCGAGGAGCTCGGGCCGATCTTCATCAAGTTCGGCCAGGCCGTGTCGACGCGCCGCGACCTGCTGCCGGGCGACATCGCCGACGAGCTCGCGAAGCTGCAGGACCGCGTGCCGCCGTTCCCGGGCGCCGCGGCGCAGGCGGCGATCGAGCGCTCGCTCGGCCAGCCGGTCGGCCTCGTGTTCGGCTCGTTCGCGGCCGAGCCGCTAGCGGCCGCCTCGATCGCCCAGGTGCACGCGGCGACGCTCAAGGACGGGCGCGAGGTCATCGTCAAGGTCCTGCGCCCTGGCATGCGCGAGGTGATCCGGCTCGACCTAGAGGTGCTCTACGCGCTCGCCCGGCTCGCGCTCCACTACTGGCCGGACGCCTACCGACTGCGGCCGCTCGAGCTCGTCGCCGAGTACGACAAGACCATCATCGACGAGCTCGACCTGATGCGCGAGGCGGGCAATGCCGCGCAGCTGAAGCGCAACTTCGCGGGCTCGTCGCTGCTGTACGTGCCCGAGGTGCATTTCGGGCTCTGCCGCACGGACGTGCTGGTCATCGAGCGCATCCGCGGCGTGCCGGTCAGCGACATCGCGCGCCTGCGCGAGCTGGGTGTCAACATCCGCAGGCTCGCCGAGAACGGCGTCGAGATCTTCTTCACGCAGCTGCTGAAGCACAACTTCTTCCACGCCGACATGCATCCGGGCAACATCTTCGTGCTGACCGAGGATCCCGATCATCCGCGCTACGCGGCCGTCGACTTCGGCATCATCGGCACGCTTGCGGCGCGTGACCTCGAGTACCTGGCCGGCAACCTGCTCGCGTTCTTCGACCGTGACTACCGCCGCGTCGCCGAGCTGCACGTCGAGAGCGGCTGGGTTCCGGCCGGCACCCGCGTGCAGGAGCTCGAGGGCGCGGTCCGCACCGTCTGCGAGCCGATCTTCGACAAGCCGCTCGCCGAGATCTCGTTCGGCCTGGTGCTGCTGCGGCTCTTCGAGACGGCGCGGCGTTTTCGCATGGAGGTGCAGCCGCAGCTGCTGCTGCTGCAGAAGACGCTGCTCAACATCGAGGGGCTCGGGCGTGACCTGTACCCCGAGCTCGACCTGTGGCAGACGGCACAGCCGCTGCTGCGGGCCTGGTACCGCGAGCGCACCAGCCTCCGGACGCTGCTGCGGGACGGGAGGCACCACCTGCCGGAGCTGATCCAGACCCTGCGCGCGGCGCCGCCGCTCGTCCGGCGCATCGTCCGCGAGGCCGAGTCGCTGGCTTCGCTGCTCGGCGGCGAGGCCGACTACCGCGAGCGGCTGTTCGCGGAGCTGCGCGCAAACGCACGCCGCCGCGACCAGACGGTTGTCGCGGTGGCGGTGCTCGCACTCGGCATCCTGTGGCTCGCGGCGGCCGACCCCTGGTGGGCCGGCGCCGCGGCCGCCGTGGGCGCGGCCGCGTTCCTGCTCACCCGGCGCTGAACCGGGCGCTGCCGGCCCACCGTTTCGGTCGTTGCCCTCAGTCGTCTTCGCCCAATCCGGGCAGCGTCTCGGTGTGCTCGGCCCGCACGGCCTGCAGCTCGTCCGGGGATAAGCCGAGCAGCCGGAGGATGGTCGGGGCGATCTGCGTCGTCTCGACGCGCTCCTCGACGCTGTGGTGCCGGACGCCCGCGCCCCAGACGAGGATCGGCACGTGCCGGTCCTGGATCGCGTCGCCGCCGTGCTCGGCGATCTTCGACAACTTGCCGCCGGCCCAGACCGAGCCGTACTGGCCGATGCCGATGACGTCCGGGACGCGCGTGTCGCCCGGCTTCACACCCATGAACTCGGCCGCCTCCCGGCCGACGTAGATGCGATGCGGCTGCAACCCGGAGCTCGTGACGGGCTTTGAGATCTTGTTGCCGGCCGGGTCCGAGCCGATGCCGGTAGCCGAGTAGTTCTTCACGAAGTGCCTGGTGAACTCCAAGGCCTGGTCGGAGCGGTAGTTGAGCCACATCAGAACGCCGTCGTCGTCGATGGCATGGGCCACGAGCGGCAGCTTGCCGTCGGTCGCGAGCTTCGGATCCCAGGCGGCGTTCAGCGCGTCGATCATCGTGCCGTCGTTGATCAGCGTCAGTGCCGCGCGGTTTTGCGGCGACTGGCCGTGCTTGGCCGAGAGGATTACGGCCGTGTTGGTCTTGTCGATCGCGCCGACGATCATCTTCAGCTGTGCATCGATGTAGTCGAGCGCGCCTGCGAGCACGTTGCCCGGAATCATGCCGGCATCGGTGTAGCCGCCGAGGCCGGTCGCCCTGGTCGACGCCTGCCCGTACACGCCGTAGTACTTCGACGTGTTGAGCTTCTGCGCCGTCGAGACCGTCTGGAAGTTCATACCGAAGATCGCGGGCACCGACACCTTGGTGGCGCCCGAGTGGTCGAGCCCGTGTGCCCAGTTGAGCACCGCCCGCACCTTCAGGCTGTCGTAGAATTGCGTGTTGAGGTTGTTCTTGGTGAAGTCAGCGGCAGGACCGGCCGGCAGCGACGGGTCGGTGACCGAGCTGTTGATCTCGGGCGCAAACAGGTCGTCGATGCCCTTGCCAGACGGACCGCTCAGGATTTCGTAGGCAGCGTGCTTGTCGGACCAGGCCGTGTGGCGGCCATGCGCCTTCAGAACCTCGAATACCGTGTTGACCAGCAGGTATTGGTGCGGATACACGGGCTTGCAGGTGCTCGGGTCGACCGGCAGCTGGGTCGGGTCGATCAGGGTGATCGGGTTGCCGGTCAGCGTCAGGATCCTGGAGAAGTCCGAGTACAGGCCCGGTATGTTCGCGCCGGAATCGAGGCGGTTGAGGTTGAGGGCGACGACCTCGGCGTAGTAAACCTCGGCGCCGGGCGCCGTGTGCTTGCAGTCGGTCGTGCCGAGCGGCAGCAGCGCGCGACTGTAGGCGTCGTCGTAGTAGATACCGGTCGTCTTCGGGTTGCCGCCGGTCACCTGGCCGACCATGCCTGGGAACGAGTCCGACGGAAACGGCGTGCGGGCGTTACGGTAATCGGCGCCCTCGTGGACGAGCGTCGCGAGCGTCGAGCCCGGGTGCGTGTTCACGTACCACTGCAGGTCGGACTGGTGCAAACCATCGACGGAGATCAGCACGACGTGCTGGACCGGGTGATCGGCATCGGCGACCGCGACGGCGGCAGTCAGGACGCCGGCAACGGCTGCCACGAGGGCAGGGCGCCGGGCGCGGGGTTTTGTGTTCATGACGGGCAATCTCCCTGGATCTTCGGTGGTGGAACCGCCGCGATCCTGAACCGGGACAATTGCAGCGCCGTAACCGGAATGTGGCACAGCGGTGACGCCCGCCCGGAACCCGGGCGGTGCGCGCCGCTCGGCGAAGGGGAATCAGTGGATCGGCGGCGCGACAACCGCGCGGGGAGGGCTCAGTTGCCGGAGTGCCAGGACCGGTACTCGGCAAGCAGGTCCTGCGCCGTCGCAAAGCCGTCGAGCCGCACCCACGGCTTACCGGGCGCCGGACGCATCAGCGTCACCGGCGTGTGCGACATCTTGTCGCCGTGGTAGACGTCGTAGGCGCGCTGCGCCGCGACGCTCGCTGCGGTCGAACCGGTGTAGTGGTTCCACTCACCGGCGGCTTGAAACTTCGCCGCGTAGGCGCGCAGCCTCGCCGGCGTATCGCGCTCCGGGTCGATCGAGATCGACACGAAGTGCACATGGCCGCGCTCGGCGCCGCGCGCGGCCTGAAACTGCGTGAACACCTGGCTCGACAGCGGGCAGATCGTCGTGCAGTCGGTGTAGATGAAGTTCATGACGACCGGCCGGCCATCGTCGAGTTCTCCCTGAAGCGACACGCGCTTGCCGTCGTCGCGCACCAGCGACAGGTCGGGCGTGCGGTAGTCGACCTCCGATCGCTGGAAGCCGGCGCTCGGCTCGGAGTGGTGGTGCGCGTGCGGATCGGCTGGTGTGGCCGCGACAGCTCCCGCGGCGGCGAGCATCGCGAGCACGCAGCCGATCACGCCGGCGCCGGCTGCCCAGCCGACTGGCGTCGACCGCCCGAGGGCCGGGCGCTCCGCGACGAATCCGATGCCAGCGTTGCCGAAGGACGTCATGGGGAGTGATCCCGGACCGGAGGCGTGAAGAACGAGTCCTCGTACTTCCGGTTCACGAGGATGCGGTCGATCACGACCCGTTCGGTGCTGTGCACGTCGGCGATTGTCGTCTCGAGCACGTGCGGGATCAGCACGGCCCCAACCCATTTGTAGCCGCTGAAGTAAGTCTCCGTCGGCCACGGGCGGTCGCCGATAACGCGGGCGCCGTCGATCTTGGTGTCGAGGTAGGTCTCCGCGTCAACCCACACGTGCCGTACGACACCGCTCTTGAGCGTCAGCGCGAGCCGGTAGTTGTCGCGCCCCTGGACGGGCTCGATCGCCTCGACCCTGACCCTGGTGCCCTTCAGGACGGCGTCGATCAGCGGCCCGTCGAGATCCTGCTGCCCGGCCGCAGCCTCGGCCTCCGCCGTCCCCCAGTCGCGCACGACCGGGCCCTGCGCAGAGGGCGTGATCGTGCAGCCGTGCTCGCCGTCAAACATCTGGATGGCCGTCAGCTCGTCGACCTGGACCTCGAGGTGCAGTTTGTGCGGCCGCGCCAGGTACATCCGGTAGCTCACCTTCGGCGTGTTCGGTGACTGCGCTTCCCGGCGGTGGGCGTGGGCGCTCTTCGGCGCTGCGACACCGAGCGGATTCTTTTCCAGATGGCCAAGCTCCGACAGTGATTGGAGCGCGTGCCACGCCGCGAGCCCGCCGCGCGCCTCGGCGTTCCTGGCGATGACCTGGGTCGCCGAGGGCAGCGGCCGTGATCCCGCGGCTGCCGGTGCCGGCACGGGCGCCGGCGGCTGGTCGCGGGCCTTGCCGGAGTCCGGCAACGCAAACGCCGCGCCCGCAACCGCGAGTAGCGCGCTCACCCACAGCGCGTGGCGAATCGACCTCACCGAAGCGCCGTCGTTGACCGCGCGCCTAACCATGCGGCGCCGCCGGCGCCGCGGCGGGCGCCGGCTTCGTGAAATGCGAGTCCGGCAACGACGGGTTGATCGTGACTTTCTCGATGACGATCTTGTCCTTCATCGGCGTGCCGTCGACGACGGTCTCGAGCAGGTGCGGAATCGAGACACCGTCGACGGTGCGGTAGTCGCGGAAATAGGTGTACATCGTGCGCATCCTGCCGTCGTAGCGGCGCTGGCCGTCGATGCGCGTCTCAAGAAATGTCGCCGCATCGACCCAGACCGTCTTGACGTCGCCGTTCTTGAGCGTGACCTTGAGCCGCAGGTTCGGCTTGCCCTCGACGGCCTCGCTGCCGTCGGCCACGACCTTGTTGCCCTTGGCGGCGGCGTTGATCAGCAGGCCATCGAGCTCCTGCTGGTCGGCCGCGATCTTGAGCTCGTCGGCGGTGAACGGCTGGACATCGGTACGGCCCAGGTAGGGACGGTATTTCCAGCCGTCCTTGCCGTCGTAGACCTGCACCGCGGTCTTGTCGTCGAAGTCGAGCTCGAGCCGCGACTTGCGCGGCCGCTTGAGCTCGAGACGATACGGCAGCGCAACCAGCGGGCCGTCGTCGAGCTTCGGTGTCACGGGGACGTTCTTGAACTTGTCCTGGCCCGAGGTCCGCGCCTGGGTCGACGGGTCCGGCAGCGGCGGATGCACGCGGCCCGCATCCATCTTGCCGCTGAAGCTGATCGCCTCGATGCGCTTCCAGGCGGCGTCGCCGCCCCGTGCCGCGACGTTCCTGGCGACGATCTGCGCTGCGTTCGTGGCGGGGGCATCCGCGCCGAGTGCAGGCACCGCCAGCAGCGCGACCGCGAAGCCCGCGCCAAACAACAACCGGATCCGGCGGCCAGGACCAGTGAGACTATGCATACATTCGTCCTTTCGTGAATGCGTTGTCGTTGCGAGCCGGTTCATTCGACGGGCAGCCCTTCCGCACGGAAGCTGCCGATCTCGATGTCGACGAGATTGCCACGCCGGACGATCTGATTCGCGTTTCCAAACAGGATGTAGTACTGGCGCCCGATCTCCGGATCCACGGCCTGGCGCAACTCGCCGATGTTCTCCATCGCCGGCACCGCAAGCTTCGCGCCGCTCGGCCGGTCGACGAGGTAGGGCTTCGCCTCCTTGGCCAGGAGCGGCTTCGCGAGCGCCGGGTCGGTGACGCGGTACTTGAACTCGAGCATCCAGTTCGACTCGGTCAGGTGCACGCCGATGATGTCGAGGCCGAAGTTTCGCTGGTAGTACTCGCCGTAGCGTACGCGCCACGCGGCAGCCGCGGCGGCCGCATCTGCCGTACGCTTCGCCGCAGCAGCGGCCGTCCCCGTCGCGCTCGCCGTGGGCGGCTTCGCCGCGACGGCGGCCGCCGTCACCGCCAGCAGCGACGGCAACAGCAACAGCGGCATCAGAGTGCGCATCGGCTTCATCGGGATCCGTTCGGCAGCACTGGCGAGACTCCGGAACGCTATAGCGTACGGCCTTTAGAGGGGCGGTTCTGCGACCTGGTTCCCCGGACTCGCATACCCCTCCAAAAGACAAGGCCCGCGCGAGTATATCGCGCGGGCCTTCGAGGGGCCCCATCGGGCCGGGGGCCCCAGTCGCGGCGACTACGGGCCGGTGCGCTGGCGTTACGTGATCAGTTGCCGCCTGTGCCAGTCATGTTGAGCGTCGCCGTATACGTCGGCGTAGTTGTCCCGGCGGCGGGGCCCGTCACCGTCAGCGTGCCGGTCGTCGTATCCGCCAGGTCCTGGACCGGCGTGAACTGCACGTTAACCGTGCAGGTACCTCCGGCCGCGACCGTGTTGCCGACCACGCAGGTGCCACCCGGGGCCACCACGTAGGAGGCAAGGTTGGACCCGCCGGTCGGGCCCGTCGTCGGTCCCGTCGTCGCCACGATCGTGCCGATCACGAACGGTCCCGTGTTCGCGCCCGCCGTATTGGTCAGCGTGAACGCTACGGTCACCGGGTTGCCTCCACTGGGAGCCCCGAAGCTGTACACGGCCGGACCACCCAGCGTGATGTTCGGGATCCCGGAGGTGCCGTTCAGCACCGCCGAGACCGGCGCCGGCGTACCACCGGCCGCGTCGGTGACGTTGACCGTTGCATTGCGCACACCGGCCACAGTCGGCGTGAAGGTCACGCTGATCTGGCAGTACTGCGCCGGGGAGAGCGGCATCGGTGTCGTCAAGCAGGTGTTCGCGCTGATCGCGTAGTCACCCGGGACGGCGCCGCCGAGCGCGACCGACGCGTACGTGATCGGGCCAAGACCCGTGTTGGTGTACGTCAGCGTCTGCGCCGCGCTCGTCGAGCCGACCGGTCCCGAGAACGTCAGCGGGCTCGGCAGCAGCGAGGCCGAGGGCGCCACGCCTGCTCCGGAGAGCGCCGCCGTCGTCGGCAGCGGTGTGCCGCCCGCCGTGTCGGTGACCGACAACGTGCCCGCGTTCGCGCCAACGACGGTCGGGGTGAACGTCACGTTGATCGTGCAGTTGCCACCCGAAATGATCGGCGTACCGGTCACGCACGAGCCACCCGCAGCCACCGCGAACGAGCCCGAGGCCGCAATGCCATTGGCCGCAATCGTCAGCGCGAGGTTGCTCGTGTTGGTGTACGTGAACGCCGTCGCCGCGCTCGTCGTACCCGTCTGCTGCGGCGCGAAGGTCGTGCCGACCAGGGTCGCCGTCGGCGGCACCCCCGTGCCCGTGAGCAGCACCGACTGCACCGGCGCACCGTTGGCGGCGTCCGTCACGCTCAGGGTCGCCGAGCGTGCACCTAACGCCCCTGGCGTAAAGGTCACGCTGATCTGGCAGTTCGTGCCCGCCGCGATCGGCGTCACCATCGAGCAGGTGTTCGCGCTGATCGCGAAGTCACCCGGGTTGGTGCCGGTAAACAACGCCGTCGAGTACGTGATCGGGCCGATGCCCGTGTTGTTGTATGTAAACACGGACGGCGCGCTCGTCGTGCCGAGCGTCTCGTTGCCGAACGCCATCGCACCGGTCAGCGTCGCCGAGGGCACCTGGCCGGTGCCGTTCAGCGTTGCCACCGTCGGCGTGACCGTGCCGCCCGCCGCGTCGGTGACACTCAGCGTCGCCGTGCGCGCACCCGCCGCGGTCGGCGTGAAGGTCACACTGATCTGGCAGTTCGCGCCCGCCGCAAGTGGCGTCACCATCGAGCAGGTGTTCGCGCTGATCGCGAAGTCACCCGGGTTGGTACCGCCGAGCGCGGCCGCC